>CANJPU010000067.1 GCA_947476285.1 Comamonadaceae bacterium
AGCTGCGCGGGCATCGGGATATGAACTTCCTGATGACGGTCTTGGAGGCTCGGCAAACCGCCGTGCAGGCCAGCGAAAGAAAAGCCGCGTAGTATCACGTCAGAGGAGCCGTCACCCGGCAGCGTTCAACAGTGATCGGGACATTGCCCCCTGGGCCACAAGGTGCTCGATCAAGCCCGCAATCTGGTCGGGCGATCCGTGCAAAGTTTCAAGCGAAAACTGTCGTATCAGATCGACAGTCTCTTTGCTGGTGCGTGTGCAGTAAATTGGTGCGCCGTTCAGCAGGCAGGTCGCACAGGCGGCGAAATCAACCTGGGCAGACAACTTCAGAAGTCCGATGCGTTTGGGTAGGCCGCCCAGGGCCGCTCCTTGCTTAACTCGTGCCACAAGGCGATCCAGGCCGAAGGCCACCGCTTTTCGCTGCCCTGTTGTGCCGCTGGTCAAGTACAGGCGCACTGGACTTTCCCCCGACGGATAGTCCATCTGGTCGATGCCGGACGAAAGCTCACGCGCTTCGTCCATCCATTTTCGGTCGATCCGAATTGTTCTTTCTGCAGGGAAATGATCGACTTCGCGGTTTGTGATCACCCAGTCGCATTCAAACGCCGGATCGATTGGTGCGTATCCGTGGTTTGAGCAGGTGATGGTCGCCTCATGAAACAGAGCGAGCGTCACGATCCAGTCCATGAATTTATCGGGAATAGATGTGATGACAATCTGCCCCGGCCGAATGCCGGTTTGCCTCAGCTTGCTGCCGATTTTTTTGGCAATATCCAGAAGTTGATCAAACGTCAGTTGCCGGCCTACGCCCTGCAAGGCAACAGAATTGGGTTCGAGCTTTGCCCTGAACACAAGATGGTCGAGTAGGTTGGGCATATCTGGAGTAAGTAAGTCGAAATCGAGACCTCACTTGCAGGGCCCACGATGGATAATGAAAAACTGGAGTCGTGGTACGTGAGCCCTTGGCTCTGGCGGACCCTTCAAGCTGAGCCAGGATCGCAAAGGGCTTTAGAAATCGCTGCAAAAGTTTCCACGGCATTGTAAAGTGACAGAGGGGGCATGGATGCGGCTTGACGCAACCTGGGTGCACGCCTCGTGTGATGGGTAGAGTCGTGCGCACCGAAATCAAAGTAACGTCAAGAAAGTGTCACTCCCAGCCTTGAACGCAGCCATTTATTACGTCCCGGAGGCTTACTCAACCGGTGGCCCCAAGCTCATGGGGCGAAATGCCGCCGGCGAGTCATTTCTTCGCGGATACCTCCGCCATGCCAAGGCGACCGAATTCTGGGCCTATGTCCAAAGCCAGGAGCACGGGCAGCAGTTTGCCAGTGCCGCGCAGGCCAATGGCCGGCCAGAACCCGTCAAGCTCGTTGGCAGGGGCTCCATGGGAAGTCTGTCCCAGGTTGGCACGCTTTATTATCCGGGCCCGGACATTGGCGCAAGTGCGTTTGCCCGCTCCGGCTTTGGGCATGGCGGATGGAGCCTGTGCGGCATCACACACACAACCAGCAGCGCCACCGCCATGGACGCACTGGCCGATCTTCTGACTGCGCCGGTGCAGCCCTGGGATGCGGTGATCTGCACCAGCAATGCGGTGCAGGACAACGTCAAGCGTGTGCTGCAGGCGCAGGCGCACTACCTGAGCGATCGGCTGGGTGCCACCAGGACGATCCTGCCGCAGCTTCCCGTCATTCCACTTGGCATTCACACTCAGGACTTTGCCTACACGGAGCAGCAGAAGGCGCAGGCCAGACTGAATATCGGCGCCGAGAAAGACCAGCTTGTGGTGCTCTACATGGGGCGGCTTTCCTATCATGCCAAGGCGCATCCACTGGCCATGTACCGGGCCCTGGAGAAAGCAGCCCAGGCCAGCGGCAGAAAAGTCATGCTGGTCGAATGCGGCTGGCATGCCAATGAGCACATTGCACAGGCCTACGCGCAGGCGGCTGCCCTGGCCTGCCCCAGCGTGCGTGTGCTTACTTTGGATGGACGGCAGGCCCAGGCGCGTGAGACGGCTTGGGCCAGCGCGGATGTTTTCTGCAGTCTGTCCGACAACATTCAGGAGACCTTCGGGATTGTTCCGATCGAGGCCATGGCGGCGGGCATCCCGGTGGTGGTGTCCGACTGGGACGGCTACAAGGACACGGTGCGCGATGGTGTCGATGGTTTTCGCATCCCTACCTTGATGCCACAGGCCGGTTTGGCCGGCGACCTCGCACAACGCCATGCATTGGCGATCGATACCTACGACATGTACTGCGGGCTGACCTGCTCGATGATCGCGGTTGATGTCGAGGCCGCAGCGCAGGCATTCGCAAAACTCTTCGGCTCCGAAGAATTGCGTCGGCAGATGGGCCAGGCCGGCATGGAGCGGGCCAGACAGGTCTATGACTGGAAAGGCATCATCGGCCAGTACGAGTCGCTGTAGGCGCAGCTTGCCGAAATCCGTGCTGCGCAGGCACCCCGAATGCAGGCTTTGCAGCATCCTTGGCCTGCTCGAATGGACACATTCCATGCGTTTGCCAGTTACCCAACCCACACACTGAGCCGCGAGACGGTGCTGGGCTTGTGCGACGGCGATTTCGAGGCCGCGTCCAGTCGGCTGGCGCAGTATCAGCGCCTGTCCATGGTGGAATACGCCAAGATTGTGTGGCCAGTGCAGGAGGAGATAGCCCATGTCTTGCGCATCGCGGCCAGCGGGCCGCAACGGGCCTCGGCACTGATCGAGGCATTGCCCCGGCAGCGGCAGCCGTTCGTGCTCAGATCCCTGGTTTGGATGGTCAAGTTGGGCATCCTCAAGCGGTACGCCTGAGGTGGGCCTTGACTATTTTCCGGCCGTGCCAGTCTTCACATTTCGGTCGGGTCTTGACCATCGAAAATCTTCTGGATCAAAGCGGCTGTTTTCCCGCTCGACGAGTCCAGTACTGCTGTATGGGATTCGCCAGCGATGTGGATCTTGCGATTCGGGATGAATTTGTCCCACACGGATGGAACCGAGAGGTCGACCAATTCCTTCAATATAAGTTGCCGATCTTTCGACAGGATCACATGCACGGGCGATGACAGAAGGCGTGGATGGTATGTGTGAAACGCACCCAGAAGTTTGGCGCGCGCATCAATCGAAAATTCGTAGCCTGGGTATCTTTTTTGCAAATGATCTCCGCCATTTTCTTTCTGTCGGAGCAACAGCCTCCTTGTGTAGGCGTCCCCCGCAGCCCTGCGGCTCTCGCTTCCATAAGCGGCAATCGCTCCAGCGTTGTCCCACTGCCCTTTCCTGTACAAGTCGCCCAGCATGGATGGAACGTTCGGCTCGATCAGAACCAGTTTGCTGACCGGCCGTCCGAGGTCGGCAAGACGGGCCGCCATCTCAATTGCAATGAACGCGCCCATGCAAAATCCTGCGAGGTGGAGCGGGCCCACGGGGCACTTCTCGGTCATTTGCTGGCAATATCTCTCGGCGATGGCCTCAACACTCTTGAGGCGAGTGGTTTTGTCGCGAATTCCGGGTAGCTCGAACATGTGCAACTCTTGCTCGGGGTGCAGTCCGAGCATGAAGTCCTTGCGCGGTAGCATGAAGCCCTGCATGCCGTGCACTGCGAATATCGGCGGTCGGCTGTCGATCGCTATCGAACTTGCGGGCGGGGCTTTGGCGCCCATCTTCAACGCAGCCGCAAGCAGGCGTGGTGTACTCGTATCGGCCAGCAGCGACACGGGGCATGGAATGCCCAGGTCACGCTCAATGCTCAACGCAAGCTCCACGGCTGCCAGGGAATCACCGCCCAGGTCAAAGAAACAATCGTTCCGGCCAACCCGATCAAGCCGAAGGCACCGCGCAAAGGCACTGGCAATAGATGCCTCTGCGCTCGCGCCAGGAGGTGCTTCGAAGGCTTGGGCCAAACCTAGGCTGGATCGGGTAATGAGGGTACTTATCGGGGTAGGGCAAGCTGCATTTTGAGATGTTAATGGCTACTTTTGGGCTAGTTGGACCTTCAGCCGAATTGATGTAACCTCCCATCCCCGGTCTCGCAAGCGGTCGAGAAGTGCGGGGACAAGTTGCCTGAGCTTTGCGGCTGCGGCATTGCCTTCCACCAGCAGGCACCAAGCAGGTCCATCGATGGGCCCGGGCTTGACGCAGGAGCGCAATGCGGCAGGGATCAACAATTCAACTGCTTTGAGACGTTCGCCCGATTCCTGGGCTAGCTGCGTCAGTCTCGCCAGTGTTGGCGAGTCCTGCGCTGCTTGCTGCAAGGTGACAGGGTGCAGACGACGGGTCGAAGTAGGTGTGGCCATGAGGAAATAGCGGTGCATTTCATTATCACGGATGCGTGGCTCGCCAAGAGCCGGGCCATTCACCTCAGCGGTACAGGGCTGGTGGCAGCGCTAATTTGCCTGTCTTTCGTGCTGATGTTGTCGGCGGCAGGGCTCTACCACTGGGTGTTCCTCAAGGGTGCGCGCGAAGGCTGGCCAGTGATCGGGGCATTGGTCAAGCTGGTGGTCAAGGACGAAACTGAGCAGCGTGACCGCTTCATGCGCGAGAACCTCGACGCCATCGCGCGCAAGCTCGGTGACATGCAGGCCAAGATGATGCAGCTCGAATCGCTGGGCGATCGCGTCTCGAGCCTGGCCGGCCTCGCTGTCAGCGATATCCGCACGCCACCAGGCCGAGGCGGTGCGCTGGTTTCGGGTCGCTCGCTCTCAATGGAAGAGCTCCAACAAACCCTGGCCGATCTGGAACGGCTCACCGGCGAGCGCACCGACCTCATGACCGTGGTGGAATCGCGCCTGTTCGACCAGAAGATCCGCCAGTTGATGGTGCCCACGCAGCAGCCGGTCCTTGAGGGGCACCTGGGCTCTTCCTTCGGCTGGCGCATTGATCCGTTCACAGGCCGTTCGGCCTTGCACACCGGGCTTGACTTTCAAGCAGAGCCCGGGACACCCATCCTGGCGGCCGCAGGCGGTGTCGTGGTCACCCAGGAGGTTCATCCCGCTTATGGCAACATGATCGAGATTGACCACGGCAACCAGTTGGTCACCCGGTATGCGCATACCTCCCGACTGTGGGTCAAGAAAGGCGATCTGGTCCGGCGCGGCCAGAAGATCGCAGAGGTGGGCAATACCGGGCGCTCCACTGGGCCACACCTGCATTTTGAGGTTGCTGTACAGGGCATTCCCCAGGACCCGCAGAAGTTCCTTTCCGCTGGCCGCAAGCTCCCACAAGTGCAGGCGGCCGCCCGCAGGTAAAATGCACGGGTTTACCGCTGCCCGCCGACTGCATGGACGGCTGTAGCGCCCACTTCATCCGGACGACACAAGGATTTGCGCTGCCCTGCTGGCCCCTCTGGCCTGGCAGGGTGGCATTGCATTCATGGCCACCAACTTCCTCACAAAAATCTTCGGATCGCGCAACGACCGTTTGCTCAAGCAATACCGCAAGACGGCTGCACGGATCAACGCGATTGAAGCGCAATTCGAACAACTCGACGACAACGCTCTGCGGGCCAAGACACAGGAGTTCAAGGACCGCATCGCCAATGGCGAGTGCATCGATGATCTGCTGGTAGACGCCTTTGCCGTGGTGCGCGAGGGTTCCAAGCGCGTCATGAAGATGCGGCACTTCGATGTGCAGCTTCAAGGGGGCATGGCCTTGCACAACCGCAAGATCGCCGAGATGGGCACGGGCGAGGGCAAGACGCTCACTGCCACGCTGCCTGTCTATCTGAACGCCTTGCAAGGCAAGGGCGTGCATGTCGTGACAGTCAACGACTACCTTGCCAATCGCGACGCCCAGTGGATGGGCAAGCTCTACAACTTCCTGGGCATGAGCGTGGGCGTGAACCTGCCGCAAATGTCGCGCGAGGAAAAGCAGGCCGCCTACCGCGCCGACATCACCTACGGAACCAACAACGAGTTCGGCTTCGACTACCTGCGCGACAACATGGTTTACGAAGTGGCCGACCGCGTGCAGCGCGGGCTGCACTACGCCATCGTTGACGAAGTCGATTCCATCCTCATCGATGAGGCACGCACGCCGCTGATCATCAGCGGGCAGGCCGAAGACCACACCGACTTGTACATCGCCATGAACCGGGTGGTGCCGCTGCTCGCCA
Organism: Comamonadaceae bacterium; assembly: GCA_947476285.1. Taxonomy (GTDB): domain Bacteria; phylum Pseudomonadota; class Gammaproteobacteria; order Burkholderiales; family Burkholderiaceae_C; genus Ramlibacter. The sequence continues at coordinate 6,108 of CANJPU010000067.1, forward strand.
AGCAGGAGGGCGAGGCTGATCCGCGCACCGGCGAGGGCATCACCAAGCCAGGCGATTTCACGCTTGACGAGAAAACGCATCAAGTCTTCCTGACCGAGCAGGGACACGAGAACGCCGAGCGCATTCTGTTCAATCTGAAGCTCATTCCAGAAGGCGCGACGCTTTACGACCCGGCCAACATCACGCTGATGCATCACCTGTATGCGGCGCTGCGGGGCAACCACCTGTATCACCGCGACCAGCACTATGTGGTGCAACAGGGCGAAGTGATCATCGTGGACGAGTTCACCGGCCGTCTGATGTCCGGCCGCCGCTGGAGTGATGGGCTGCACCAGGCGGTGGAAGCCAAGGAAGGCGTTGCCATTCAGGCCGAAAACCAGACCCTGGCTTCCATCACCTTCCAGAATTATTTCCGCCTCTATTCCAAGCTGGCCGGCATGACCGGCACCGCCGACACCGAGGCCTATGAGTTCCAGGAAATCTATGGCCTGGAAACCATGGTGATTCCGAACAACAAGCCCAGCCGCCGCGAGGACCAACTCGATCGCGTGTACAAGACCACGCGCGAGAAATACGAAGCAGCCATCAAGGACATCCGCGAATGCTACGAGCGTGGGCAACCGGTGCTGGTGGGCACCACCTCGATCGAGAATTCCGAAATCATCGACGAGTTGCTCAACAAGGAGAAACTCCCCCACCAGGTGCTCAATGCCAAGCAGCATGCCCGCGAGGCCGAGATAGTCGCGCAGGCTGGCCGGCCCAAGATGATCACCATTGCCACCAACATGGCCGGTCGCGGTACCGACATCGTGCTGGGCGGCAATGCGGAAAAAGCAGTGGAAGCGGTTGAGGCCGACGAGACACTGGACCCGGCCACCAAAGAGGCGCGCATCGCCCAGCTTCGCGCCGACTGGACCAAGGACCATGAGTTCGTCGTGCAGCAAGGCGGCCTGCGCATCATCGCAACCGAGCGCCATGAGTCTCGCCGCATTGACAATCAGCTTCGGGGCCGCTCTGGCCGCCAGGGCGACCCGGGTTCGTCACGCTTCTATCTCAGCCTGGACGACCCGCTGATGCGCATTTTCGCGGGCGAACGCGTCAAGGCCATCATGGAGCGGCTGAAAATGCCCGATGGCGAAGCCATCGAAGCGGGCATCGTCACGCGCAGCATTGAAAGCGCGCAGCGCAAGGTCGAAGCGCGCAACTTCGACATCCGCAAGCAACTGCTCGAATACGATGACGTGGCCAACGACCAGCGCAAGGTCATTTACCAGCAGCGCAACGATATCCTCGACGCCCAGGATCTTTCAGCACAGATCGCGTCATTGCGTGAAGGCTGCTTTGCCGACCTGACGCGCCAGCATGTTCCGGCCGAATCGGTCGAAGAGCAATGGGATTTGCCAGCCTTGGAGAAAGTGCTGGCCGATGAGTGGAGTATTCGCATTGAGCTGCAAAGTCAGGTGCAGGCGGCCACCAGCATCACCGATGAGGATGTGCAGGAGCAAGTGCTTGCAGCGGCCAATGCGGCCTTCGAAGCAAAAGTGCAGCAGGTCGGCGCTGCTAATTTCACCCAGTTCGAGCGCATTGTCTTGCTGCAAAGCATCGACTCGCATTGGCGTGAGCATTTGTCCGCGCTGGACTATCTGCGCCAGGGCATCCACTTGCGCGGTTACGCACAAAAGCAGCCCAAGCAGGAATACAAGCGCGAAGCCTTTGAGCTCTTTGGCCAGTTGCTTGACTCCGTCAAGAACGAGGTGACCAAGATCCTCATGACAGTGTCGGTTCAGTCGGGTGAGCAATTGGAACAAGCAGCCCAAGACATGGAGGTGCGTGCCGAGAGCATTTCCAATGTCACCTACACGGCGCCCACCGAAACCGGTGAAGCCGAAACCAGACTGGATGAGAGCACCGCGCGACAGCTATTGGCATCGAGCATGGCCTCTGTGCCAAGGGTCGGCCGCAACGACCCTTGTCCTTGCGGCAGCGGCAAGAAGTACAAGCAGTGTCACGGCAAGCTGGCTTAGCTATCCCCGCCTGCAGCTGATGGGGGGGCGTCCCTGAGGTTTGCTTCAAAATGCAAATCGCATTGACGTTGAGTGCCATGGCTTTGAAGCGCAATCAGGCCCGACCGTAGAAGTCATCACCTGATTGAACCGAAGTAAGCAAGATTTCATGAAGATTTCCAGTGTCCTGTGCTCTTTCTTGACCTTGGCTGCGAGTGCCCTGGCGTCGCCTTCAGTGCACGCTCAGGTCGACAGACAAATGCGCATCGTTGTGCCGACCACCGCCGGGGGGCCCTTGGATGTTGTGGGTCGGGCGCTGGCTTCCGGGCTGGCTCGTCGTGTTGATCATTCGGTCATCGTGGAGAACCGGCCCGGTGCCGGAGCCATCATCGGAACCGAATTTGTTGTCAAGGCTCCTGCGGATGGGCGCACGCTGCTGCTGGCTTCGGGCTTTCTAGCGACCAATTCTGTGTTGAACAAGCTGGCGTTCGATCCCCTTCGCGATCTGGTGCCAGTCGTCGAACTGTCGCAGGCCGGAATGATCATGGTGGTGCGCCAGGGTTTGGATGCGCGCCATCCGGCGGACTTGCCCAATCTGGCCAAGCGCCAGGCCGGAGGACTCAATTGTGCAGCTCCACCCGGAGAGATGGCCCTGGCCTGCGAGCAGCTCAAACAACTGCTCGGCGGTCAACTGGTGGTGGTACCTTACCCGGGGGTCGCACCTGCCATGAATGCACTGATCGGTGGCCAGGTTGACATCATGCTGGCGCCCTATGACGCGGTGCTGGCCCAATTGCCGGGCGACCGTATAGTGCCGCTGGCAAGTACTGGCAACAAACCGTCAATGGCGCCTTTTGATCGGCTGCCTCTACTGATGGACACATGGCCTGGCTTCACAGTGATTGGTTTTCTCGGCGTCTTCGCACCTGCCGGGACACCGCCAGAAACAGTCAGGCTTTTGAACCGACATCTCAATCAGCTTCTCAAGGAGCCGCAACTGGGCGACTTCATGAAAGCCAGAGGCAGCACCCTTGAGTACGACAGCCCACCGGGCAAGCTGGGTGCGACGATGTCGGACAGGATGGACTACTATCGTCGCGTAGTGGTACTGCTGGGCCTGAAGCCTCAGTAAAAGGGCGCACGGATTTTTCGTGACAGAAAGCGTCGTGGCCGACCAAAGCCGCTGGGACGCAGCCGCCCCGTCGTAAGTTACTCCTGAATATGCCGCTTGCCTTGTCGAGCTAGCCAGGCGCCGTAACTGCTGCTTGGGTTGGGGCAGAGCGCGCCGCGCACCGAAAACAGTGCCCCGACCAGCCCGGCGTCCTGACCGATCGGGAAAGTCGGGCTGTACTCCACTGGTGAGTTGGGGTCCAGAGCCTGACGCAACTCCAGATTGACCAGCCTTCGGCCCTGCCGAATGTCTTCCAGGTGCCCTACGGGTATGCCTTCGACCTCGGCCAGTTCGGCAAGCGCCTTTATCGCCGAGGTGGTTTCCAGTTGCAGCCAACTCACATCGCCTGCTGCGTCCATGCCCAATATGCCGAACGGGTCGCCGATCACGACATGTTCTACCCATTGCTTGGCCGCGAAGTGGGCCAGATCGCGTGCGACTGAAGGCGTGCGCAACAAGGCGTTGTGTTGAGGCCCCAGCGTGACCCGCCAAGTTTGGGCATGGCGATCGTTGGGCATCGCCAGCAGGTTCTCGACAGCCTCGATCAGGCGTCGCGAAATGTCGGGCGCCTGTTTGGTAATGAATTGGTCGATCAGGCCACGATTGAATGCGCGGACCGCGACCTGCTCGTCGGCCTGTCCGGTGAGAAGCACGCGCGAGCCAGGCCATTCAACCAGCTCACCAAGCGCTTGAAGTCCGTCCATGCCCGGCATGGAATAGTCAAAGACGCACACCCGAGTCAGGGCGAATCGTTCGGTGTACCTTGACCAATAGTCAAGGATCTGGGGAATCAGCGGCTTGCCATCTCTCCATTGGTCGATCAATTGCTGCTGGTTCCATGCGTCGGCTTCCCAGAAGGGCGGCTCCTGTTGGAGGTAGTTGACGCATTCGGTGGGCCGCAGGAACAACTTGACATGCCATTGGCGCGGCAACACCAGGGCAAGCATTTCCAGATAGTCCGGATCGTCGTCCAGGAAGACGACCGTGCCAGGGCGATGGAACAGTGATAGTTTCATGTAGGGTCCAAGGCTGAGCTCACGAGGATGCTACCGTATGCACTCTGACGCTGATGGCGCGGTGTGGAATGATGCTATTGTCTCAGCCCCACCCGATTGGAAAAATCAAACTCATGGGGGTACCTGTTAACTTTGACAGTTTGAGCCTGGACGGCCTGCTGGTCGACTGGATTGGCGCGCTGCGCGAATTCTCGGTCGAGGCAGTTGCCATTCTCGGGCCCGACCCCTTTGGCACCAGTGAAGACCGTCAAGTAGTGGCGGTGCATCCACCATTGGTGGCCGACGCCGCCAAGGCGCTGGCAGAGAGCCGCGAGTTCGGCGCAACCTGGCGCGATTCCGATGCACCGCTGGTGGCCTGGCAGCACATTGCCAAGTCCGATCACCACAGCGCCAGCCGGTGGCGCCTGTTGTGGCTGACCCACGGTCTTCAGACCCTGGTGAGGGTGGAATTCTCCCTGCCGGCGGGCAGGGCATTCGAATGCTTCATGTTCAGTTCGCGCGAGTTCACCGATCGATCCGACGCGGCTTCGCTGGTCTGGTCCGCTCTGAACATCTGGCCGCTGGTCAAGCGCTCGATCGCGCAGGCCCGCTCCACCCTGAGCCCGCGCGAGCGCGAGTGCCTGGTCCTGGCTTTCCAGGGCCTCACCGCCAGAGAGAGCTCAGCCCGTCTGCGCTGCAGCGAGCGCACCGTCAACTACCATCTGGCCAACGCGATGGGTAAACTCAAAGTGGAAAACAAGTTGGCCGCCATTCAGCGTGCCTGTTGGTTAGGGGCGATTTGACCGCGCTTTGAGGGCCTGCTGAAGCAAGGGTTATATTGCGGCAGTCTCCGCTGCTCCGGTTGGACGAGCTGACTCAGGTGTGCGGTTCAAGTGAAGATTGGTTTTTCATGTCATTCCTTGCAATCGATATCGGCAACACAAGGCTCAAATGGGCCTTATATGCTGCACCTCACAAGGGCGCCAAATTGCTGGCGCAAGGCGCCGAGTTCCTGGAGAACATCGACCGGTTGGCCGAGGGCGAGTGGGCTGCGCTGCCCCCACCCACCCGCATGCTTGGCTGCGCAGTTGCGGCCGATGCGGTCAAGCGAAGGGCTGAGCAGCAGATGGAAGAGTTGTGGGACGTCTCGGCCCAGTGGGTGGTGCCCAGCCTGATGGAGGCGGGTGTCACCAACGGGTATGACCATCCCACCCGTTTGGGCTCTGACCGCTGGGTCGCCATGATCGGCGCATGGCACCGCACGCTGTCCCAGACAGGTGTGAGGCCGATGGTGGTGGTGATGGTGGGAACAGCGGTGACGGTGGAAGCTGTGGATGGGCACGGAAGGTTCCTGGGCGGCCTGATCCTTCCGGGGCATGGCATCATGCTGCGCGCGCTCGAATCGGGCACTGCGGGCCTGCATGTCCCCACTGGCGACGTGCGCGAGTTCCCGACCAACACCAGCGATGCCCTGACCAGTGGCGGCACCTACGCCATCGCCGGCGCCATCGAACGCATGGTGCAGCATGTGCGACAGCATTGCGGCGTGCAGCCCGCGTGCTTCATGACCGGCGGGGCTGGCTGGAAGATGGCGCCGCACATGTCGGTCCCGTTCGAGCTGGTGGAAAGCCTGATCTTCGATGGGCTGCTGGAAATCGCCCAGCGGCGTTTCTCGGCTTAGCCAGATCCCGCTCAGGCCTTGGAGTCCTGTCCAAGCCAGGCTTGTGCCAACCTGACCCAGTAGGTCGCCCCCAGCGGGATCAGATCGTCATTGAAATCGTAGCTGGGGTTGTGCAGCATGCAAGGGCCCCCGCCATGCCCCATCTCGCGGTGACTGCCATCGCCGTTGTAGATGAAGCAGTAGGCGCCGGGCCTGGCCAGCAGCATGTAAGAGAAATCCTCAGCGCCCATGGTGGGTTCTTGCACCTCCACATTGTCCGCCCCGACAATGGTCGCCATCACGTCGCGTGCAAACTGCGCCTCTGAGGCCGAGTTGATGGTGGGTGGATAGTTGCGGCGGAACTCAAACTCGCAGGTGGCGTCGTGCGCTGCGCAGACATGGCGGGTTATCTGCTCCATTCGCCGCTCGATCATGTCCAGCACCTCCAGTGTGAATGTGCGCACTGTGCCCTGCAATTCGCAACTGTCGGGCACCACGTTGGTGGCTTCACCTGCATGAATCATCGTGACCGAAATCACCCCGGCGTCAATGGGCTTCTTGTTGCGAGTGATGATGGTCTGGAAAGCCTGCACCAGTTGGCAGGCCACAGGAACCGGGTCGATCCCATTGTGCGGCATGGCCGCGTGGCTGGCCTTGCCGCGGATGGTGATCTTAAATTCGTTGCTTGACGCCATCACCGGCCCCGGGCTCACCGCAAAACGACCGACCGCGCCGCCTGGCCAGTTGTGCATGCCGAAGACCGCATCCATCGGGAATTTTTCGAACAGACCGTCTTTGATCATCTCGCGCGCACCACCGCCGCCTTCCTCGGCGGGCTGGAAGATCAGATAGATCGTGCCGTCGAAGTCGCGGTGCTTTGCCAAGTGCTGGGCCGCTGCCAAGAGCATTGCCACATGGCCGTCATGGCCGCAGGCGTGCATCTTGCCCTTGTGCCTGCTGGCGTGGCTGAACTTGTTGAATTCCTGGATGGGCAGGGCGTCCATGTCGGCGCGAAGGCCCACGGAGCGCTTGCCCGTGCCGTTTTGCAAAATGCCCACGACCCCCGTCGTGCCCAGGCCGCGATGCAAGGCAATGCCCCATTCGGTGAGTTTCTCTGCCACCAGGTCGGCGGTGCGGTTCTCCTCGAAGCGCAGTTCCGGATGAGCATGGATGTCGCGCCGAATGGAGGCAATGGTGGCCGCCTGAGCGACCACTGAGTCCAGAATGTTCATGCTTGCTGTTTGTGAACGCGTAAGTTGCAAGTCTAGCCCTCTCCGGTGCCCATGCGCCATCAGGGGATATCCAGGAGAATGCGCAGATGAATCCCGATCAGGAAGACGCCATGCTCGCAGCCAATGCGCCTGCGCGGGTGACCGTGCGCGGAGCCTGCCCCCATGATTGCCCCGACACCTGTGCCCTGCTGACCACGGTGAGTGACGGCGTGGCGACGAAAGTGCAGGGCAATCCCGATCACAAGCACACCCAGGGCGTGCTGTGCACCAAGGTCTCGCGCTACACCGAGCGCACCTACCATTCGGAGCGCATCCTGCATCCGCTGCGGCGCATCGGGCCGAAGGGCTCGGGCCGCTTCGAGCAGGTCGCTTGGTCCGAAGCCTTGGAGGACATTGCTGCGCGCCTGACGCAGATTGCCACCCGCGACCCGCAGGCCATCTTGCCGTACAGCTACGGCGGCACCATGGGCCTGGTGCAAAGCGAGGGTATGGCGGCGCGTTTTTTCAGCAGCATTGGCGCGTCCCAGTTGGATCGCACGATTTGCGCCAGCGCGGGCGGCGAGGGCTTGCTCCGCACCCTGGGCGGCAAAGTCGGCATGAAGGTGGAGTTCTTCGCACAGGCAAGGCTGATCCTGATCTGGGGCAGCAATTCAGTGGGGAGCAATCTGCACTTCTGGCGGCTGGCGCAAGAGGCCAAACGGGCCGGTGCGAGGTTGGTGTGCATTGATCCACGCCGAAGCGAGACCGCAGAGAAATGCCATGAGCATGTCCAGCTTCGCCCGGGTACCGATGCGGCGCTGGCACTGGCCATCATGCACGAGCTGATCGTCAACGATTGGCTCGATCACGACTACATCGCGCAGCACACCCTGGGCTGGGATGGCCTGCGTGAGCGTGCCTTGCAGTGGAGCCCTGAGCGCGCGGGCGAAATATGCGGTCTGGCGCCCGCGCAGATTCGCTCTCTGGCGCGCGACTGGGGCACCACGCAACCAGCGGCGATCAGGCTCAACTACGGCATGCAGCGGGTGCGCGGTGGCGGCAATGCGGTGCGCGCAATCGCCTGCCTGCCTGCGCTCACCGGAGCCTGGCGGCACCGGGCCGGTGGCCTGCTGCTTTCTAGCTCGGGTCAATTCCCGGTGCAGTGGCAGGCATTGCAGCGGCGCGATCTGATGCGCAGCCCCGCGCCTCGCACCATCAACATGAGCACCATAGGCGACGATCTGCTGCGGCCTGCGTCAACCGAATTCGGACCACGCATCGAGGCGCTTGTTGTCTACAACAGCAACCCGCTGGCCGTTGCGCCAGAGTCGGCCAAGGTGGCGGCGGGTTTTGCGCGAGAAAATTTGTTCACCGTGGTGCTGGAGCATTTTCAGACCGACACGGCCGACTACGCTGACTACATTCTTCCAGCAACGACGCAACTGGAACACTGGGATGTGCACTACTCCTACGGGCACACCGACGTGCTCTTGAATCGGCCGGCCATCGCGCCCCTGGGAGAGAGCCGCCCCAACGCGCAGATATTCCGGGACTTGGCTCGCCACATGGGCTTGACCGATCCGTGTTTTGCAGACGATGACCTCACCTTGTGCCGTGCCGCCTATGGGGATCAGGTTGACTTCGATTTGCTGCTTGATCAAGGGTTTGCATCGCTTGCCCTACCCGACGCGCCTTTCGCGCAAGGTGGGTTCCCCACTGCATCGGGCAAGTGCGAGTTTTTCAGTGCAGCGCTGGACAAGGCCGGTATGGATGGTCTGCCAGATCATCTGCCAAACTACGAAGTGGCTGGGTCGTCTGCCAGCTACCCGTTGGCCATGATCTCGCCTCCGGCGCGCAACTTTCTCAACTCGAGTTTCGTCAACTTGAAGAGCCTGCGCGACATCGAAGGTGAGCCTTTGCTGGAGATCAGCGCAGCCGACGCGACGGCTCGCAGCATTGTCGATGGCGCTGTGGTGCGGGTCTTCAATGACCGAGGCGACTACCGCTGCCGTGCGAAGGTCTGCGATCGCGCGCGGCCGGGTGTCGTACATGGTTTGGGCATCTGGTGGCGCAAGCTCGGCCTGGCTGGCACCAATGTCAACCAACTCACCAGTCAGCATCTCACCGACATGGGCCGTGGCCCGGTGTTCTACGACTGTCTGGTCGAGGTCCAAGCAGTGTGAGCTTGTCACCTGTCATGGCTCGCGCGCGGTGCCTGGTGGGTTGGGTGGCTACCGTGCTGCTTCTGTCTGGCTGTGGCAACTTGGGCTACTACTGGCAGTCTGCCGCCGGGCACTTGAAAGTGATGAGCGCCGCCCGGCCGGTGGACGATTGGTTGACCGACACGCAAACGCCTGAGCAACTCAAGGCACGTCTGGCACTGAGCCAACGCATCCGCAGTTTCGCGGTCAGCGAACTCAAGCTTCCTGACAATGCCAGTTACCACCGGTACGCGGATCTGCAGCGCAGCGCCGTCGTGTGGAATGTGGTGGCGGCGCCCGGCTATTCGCTGGAATTGAAGCAGTGGTGTTTTTCCATTGTCGGTTGCGTGACGTACCGTGGTTACTTCGACGAAGGCCAGGCCCGCGCCGAAGCAGCTGATCTGGCCGGCCAGGGGCTGGAGTCCAGCGTTTATCCGGTGCCGGCCTATTCCACGCTGGGCTGGATGAATTGGGCCGGAGGCGATCCGCTGCTCAACACCTTCATTCACTATCCTGAAGGTGAGTTGGCGCGGCTGGTCTTTCATGAGCTGTCTCATCAGGTGGCTTACGCCCGCGATGACACCATGTTCAACGAATCATTTGCCACTGCGGTCGAGCGACTGGGCGGCGCGCGCTGGCTGGGCACGCATGGCAGTGAGGCGGCGCGCCTGGAGTACATGCAATTCAATGAACGCAGGCAGCGGTTTCGCGCCCTGGCCCGACAGACGCGCAAACGCCTGGAGCAGATCTATCTGCAAACCTCTGATGGGCAACGAGAGGTGCAGAAGCAGCAGGCATTGCGCGAGTTTCGCGAGAGCTATGCGCGCTTGCGCGACGGCTGGGGGGCTGGTGCATCGCGCTACCGGGGCTATGACCTGTGGGTTGAGCGGGCCAACAACGCGTCCTTCGCCGCCCAGGCCGCATATGACGAATTGGTGCCCGCGTTCGAAGGATTGTTTGAGCGGCAGGGCCGCGACTGGCAGCGGTTCTATGATGAGGTCAAGCGCCTGGCTGCCATGCCAAGGAGCGAGCGGCGCGCGTTCCTGGGGCTGCAGACAGAGCCCGGGCGGGTTCCTGCCGCAGACAGCAAGCGCGCGAATTGAAGTTGTGAAAGAAAGGGCGATCGAATGAATGCAGGGCCACTGCAGGGAATCAAGGTGATTGAACTGGGCCAGTTGATCGCCGGCCCCTTTGCCGCCAAAACCTTGGCCGACTTCGGGGCCGATGTCATCAAGATCGAAGCGCCGCCCGGCGGTGACCCCTTGCGCCAGTGGCGCCTCATGAAGGATGGCACCTCGGTTTGGTGGCAGGTGCAGTCGCGCAACAAGCGCTCGCTCGGCCTGGATCTCAAGGACGCACAGGCGCAGGACATCGTGCGCCGCCTGGTCAGCGACGCCGATGTACTGATCGAGAATTTCCGACCCGGCGCAATGGAAGGCTGGGGCCTGGGCCCCGAAGTGCTGCAGGCGATCAATCCGCGCCTGATCATGCTGCGCGTCAGCGGCTATGGCCAGAGCGGCCCGTACCGAGACCGGCCGGGCTTTGGCGTGGTCGCCGAGGCCATGGGGGGCTTGCGCCACCTCACGGCCGAGCCCGGCCGCGTGCCAGTTCGGGTGGGGGTGAGCATAGGCGACACGCTGGCAGCATTGCACGGTGTCATCGGTATTCTCATGGCTCTGCATCACCGCCACGCCAGCGGGCGCGGCCAGGTGATCGATGTGGCCTTGTACGAGGCAGTGTTCAATTGCATGGAAAGCCTGCTGCCCGAATACAGCGCCTTTGGCGCAGTGCGTGAGCCCGGCGGCAGCGCATTGCCCGGCATCGTACCGACCAACGCCTATCAGTGCAAGGACGGCGGCTATGCCTTGGTGGCCGGCAACGGCGACAGCATCTTCAAGCGGCTCATGGGGGTGATAGGGCGCCATGACATGGCTGTCGATCCCTCATTGGCCAACAACACTGGCCGGGTGGCCAGGGTGACCGAGCTGGACCAGGCCATTGGTCAGTGGACCGCGCAACACACGGTGGACGAAGTGCTGCTTGCGCTGGATGCGGCGTCGGTACCTGCTGGCCGCATCTACACGGTGGCGGACATCGCGGCCGATCCGCACTATTTGGCACGCGGCATGTTGCAGCAGGTCACCATGGACGACGGCAGCAGCCTGTCGGTTTCGGGTTTTGTGCCCAAACTCTCGGCGACGCCGGGCGGCCACCGGCGCAATGCGCCGCGTCTGGGACAGGACAGCGACCAGGTGCTGCGCGAGCTGGGGCTCACAGACGAGCAGACCGCTGACCTGCGGCGCAGAGGCATCGTGGTCGGTGAGGCATAGCGCGCAAGACGACACCGGCCACCCGAGGCTCACTCCAGCGAATCGATAAGGGCTATGTACTGCTGCATGGCCGGCTCGGCCGATGTGCCTTTCAGGGCCGTCCATGCATCCCATTTGGCGCGGCCAACCAGATCGCCAAAGCCGGGTTTGGGCTCAGCGTTGTCGCCCGTAGTTGCCTGCTTGTAGAGCGAGTAGATTTTCAAAAGCGTGGCATTGTCCGGCCGTTGGGTCAGCAGCCGTGAGTTGGCGACAGCGGTCAGGAAATCAGCCTGAATGTTTGCCATGATGTGTTCCTTTGAAGCCGGTCACTTGGGTTTGCCGTAGGACTGGACCAGCCGCTGCAGATGCGTCCGCTGGTTCGGCTCAAGATAGGGCGCCAGCAAGTTGAGCACATGATGCGCGCCGCGCAGCAGCGCCACTTGTGCGCTCTGAGGCTCCAGCGCGTGGCGCGGATCGCGCACGTATTCGTAGCTGAGCCAGTAGGTCAGCACCACGACCATGCAATGCGAAGTCGCCTCAAGCTCGCTCGCGTCGATGTGAACCGCGCCACTGCGGCCCATGGCCTTGAGCATGGTCTTGATCGAGCTTGATTTGTTCTTGAGCACAGTCTGGAAGTGCGTCTCCAGGCGCCGGTTCTTGGACAGCAGATCATTGAGATCGCGATACAGAAAGCGGTGCTGCCAGATTAGCTCGAACAAGGTGTGCAGGAAAAACCAGGCATCTTCCACATCGTGCACGCCCTCGCTGGCGCCAAGCAATTCGTTGAGCGCGCGCTCGTAGCGATCGAACAGCGCGTTGATCAGTTCATCCTTGGCTGGGAAGTGGTAGTAGAGATTGCCCGGGCTGATGTTGAGCTCGGCTGAAATCAGCGTGGTGGAGACATTGGGCTCACCGAAACGATTGAACAAATCCAGGCTCATCTCCAGGATCCGCTCGGCTGTACGACGCGGGGCTTTCTTTGCCATGGGCTCAGTTCATGCCGGCTTGCGCTTGCTGGCGGGCGCGGACTTGCGGACGGCGGGCTTTTTCGCCGAAGCGGTTTTTGGTGACTTGCCGAGCGTGTCGACTTTGCGGCTGAGTTCGTCAATACGGGCGGTCAGTGCCTCGATGTCGTGTGTCGATGGAACGCCCAGTTTGCCCAGCGCCTTGGACACGCGCTCCTCGAAAATGTTTTCCAGCTTGTCCCATTGTCCAGAGGCGCGCGAGCCCATGTCGCTGGCCAGGCTGGCCATTTTTCCGCTGGCTTGTGCGATTTTTTCCTGGGCTGTTTCCTGCGTCTTGCGCTGGATGGCGGTGCCTTCCTTGACCAGCGTTTCGAACACCTTGCCGCCTTCTTCCTGAGCCTTGGCAAACGCGCCCAGTCCTGCCAACCAGATTTGGTGGGCAGACTCTTTCACCGTGCCGGAGAATTGCTCAGCGCTTTCCTGGCTGCTGGTTTTTCGGGTGCCTGTGACCATGCTTGACTCCAGATGAGGTTTCCAAAAAAGTGGCCCGCCCTTCGAGCCAGTGCGTGTTGGAACTGTAGCAGCCCGCACCGCGTCCTGGCGTAGGTGCCAGCCTCCAAATCGAACGGCGTGTGCGGGGCAGTCCGCGTTCAGTTCGTCGCGCTTACAATTGCGCTGCGCTCCGGCCGCGTGCACCTTGCCGGCCACCCCTTTGGCCCCATGAACCTAGAAACGGCAGTTGACCGCTTGTTTTCAGCAGGAAGTGCCCGTGGACGTTGAGTTTTTGGCTTTGAAGTTCCTCCCCTATTGGTTGAGAGCGCTACGCACTCGATTGGGCGCCTGGCAAACCCGCTGGCGGCGTTGCTCCTGCCTTGCAGGCATCAGCCTGCTGCGTCGTCACGCCTTGCCATCGGGCTTGCCAGACACCCACTCGAGCGCGTCCAACTGCCGTTTCTAGGATGAAAGTTCTGCACGTCTTCAAAAGCTATTTCCCCGATACCGTGGGCGGCATTGAGCAAGTGATCTGTCAACTGGCCACGGGCTTGGCAGCTCTGGGTGACGAGAGCCGCGTCTATACGCTCAGCAGGCATCCGGTGCCTCGCATCGTGGAGCGGCCCGAAGCGCAGGTCCACCGCAGCAGGTCCACGTTTGAAATCGCATCCACCCCCGTCTCGCTGGCTGCCCTGACAGAGTTTCGACGGCAGCTGGAATGGGCCGATGTCGTGCACTATCAGTTTCCTTGGCCCTTTGCCGATCTGTTGCATCTGTTGTGGGCCGCTGACAAACCCAGCATCGTCTCCTATCAGTCAGACGTCGTGCGACAAAAATGGTTGCTGCACGCCTACAAGCCACTCATGAACCGCTTCCTGGCGTCGGTTGATCTGGTGGTGGCGACATCGCCGCAATATGTTGCGAGCAGCCCGGTGCTTGCAGGACTGGCTTCGAAAGTGCGCCTCATCCCCAATGGAGTGGATAAGGCGACCTATCCGCAGCCGTCGCCCGAGCGTCTCGCGCATTGGCGATCCGTCGTGGGCGAGGGCTTCTTTCTCTTCATCGGCATGCTGCGCTATTACAAGGGCCTGGCAGTCCTGCTTGAAGCTGCCAAAGGTTTTCGGGGCAAGATCGTGATCGCGGGTGCCGGTCCGGAAGAGGCCAGCCTGCAGCAGCAGGCGGCACGCCAAGGGCTGGGAAATGTTCAGCTACTGGGCGCTGTCAGCGACGAAGACAAAATGTGCCTGCTTGAGCTGTCGCTTGGCTTCGTGTTTCCTTCTCACCTGCGCTCTGAGGCCTTTGGCATGTCGCTGGTAGAGGCTGCCATGTGCGAAAAGCCCATGGTCAGCTGTGAGATCACTACCGGCACAAGCTACATCAACCTCAATGGTGTGACCGGGTTGACGGTGCCGCCCGAGGATGCCCAGGCCCTGCGCGACGCCATGCACAAACTAATGGATCAACCCGAGCTGGCGCGGGCGATGGGCGTGGCAGCGCGAAGTCGCCATGAGGCGATGTTCACTGCCCAGCACATGGCCAGAGCCTACGCCAGCGTTTACAGGGAAGTCTTGGACGCGCGAGCGCGTGGGCGCCCGTCACTCAAAACGAACTGATCCAGCACCACATCGTGAACAGCCTTGGCAGTGTCAGCCCAGGTCGGGGCTTGAAATTCTCGAACGATGTGTTCGTTGTGCAATACGAGCTCTTGGGGGTTTGCCATCAGGTGGCCGAGCCGTTCGACCCAGGCAGTCAGGTCGGTGGGATCGAGGTATTGGGCCCACGCACCGCCAGCCTCAGGCAAAGAAGCTGCATTCGAGGCCAAGCAGAGCTTTCCGAACGCCAGACTTTCAACAACCGGAAGTCCCCAGCCCTCGTAGATGGAGGGATAAACCGTAAACGCCGAATGACGGTAGAGCCAAGCCAATTGACCATCTGTTACCTGGTCAAGCATCAGGATGTCGTCACGAATGCGGGCGTCGGACCGCATCTTGTTCACGAGCTCGCCGCTTCCCCATGTCTGCATGCCGACAAACACCAGCCGATACGGAACGATGCCTTGTTGGCGCAACGTCACCCACGCGTCGTACAGCAGCACATGGTTTTTTCGCGGCTCGATGGTCGAGACGTAAAGGACAAACTGGCGATCGCTGGCAATCGGAAAGGCGGGCGGCGCAAGCTGAACATCTGCTTCGAGGTTCTGCAAGTCTGCACCCAGCAAAATGACGTGGGTTGCTGGGCAAGGAATGCCACGCTGCCGCAGAACCTGTTCAAAATCCAGGCGGGTGCACTGCGAAATGCACAACACCTTGTCTGCGTATCCCGCCATGGCAACGAGGTAGTTTTCAAAATCACTCGCCGCCCTCGACACCAGATTTGGAAACAACACGGGGATGACGTCGTAGCATATCAGCGTGGTCTTAAGCTGAAATTTCTCACGAATGGACGAGAACGTTTTTTGATCGAGGTTCACCCAGTCCAAGCCAAGCGAAACCCAGCGGTCGCCTGGCTGGAAGATGCTTTCTGGGCTGTCGCGGTTCAGGCCAATTCTCGATAGCGCCTTCACCGCCGTTGAGACCACTTGCAAAAAGCGGCGCATACCTATGTTCAGCCAGGAGCCCAGGACAGGAGGAAGATGAACCGCGAACTTGCGCAGCCTATCCTTGACGCGGCTGCGAAGCGGCATCTGTCCGCTGGCATGGCCCCGCCCGCTGTCTCGCAGCTTCGTCGCCACTGCATCGCTGGCGACCTCGATGAAACGCCCTTGATGGGGACTGAAGACGCAAAATCTAACTCTGTCGCCGTCCGATTGAAGGGGGCGCGCCAGCAGCCACCTGCAGTACTCTTGTTCGACGCGGACGACGCCCACCGGAGGTCGCGTCCAGCCCATCAATGTCGAGACGTGGACCCAGGTCGAAGGGTCGGATGAACTATGCGCAGGCATCTGATCGAATCAGCTTCTTCAAGAGGCGCTGCGGAGCATCCAGGCGAGTGTGTCCACAAGCGTGTAGTCTTGCAGGTCTCCCACTGCGGCGCGCAGCCGAGTCGGGTCACCGCACAGCCGGTGCACTTCATTGTTGCGCACCAAGGCCGGGTCAACCTGAACTTCCATCTTGTGTCCCGTCAGGCTCTCCAACGTGGAGATCAAGGCATTGAAGTCGTAGGTGATGCCGGTACAAATGTTGAAACAGTCTTGCGGGGTCTGCGCCTGCAGCAGGCGCAGGTAGGCTTCGCAGACCAGGCGAACATCGTTGTACTCGCGGTGCACATGCAGGTTACCCATTGCGATGTACTTCGCGCGGCGGCGGAAATGATCTACCAGCTTGGGCACGACGAACTGCGGCGCCTGGCCCGGCCCTGTGTAGTTGAACGGCCGGGTCACCACAATGGGAAGCTCAGGCGCCATCGCGCGTGCCATGCACTCCATCGACAACTTGCTCATGGCGTAGTGATTGACTGGGGCGGGCGGCTGCACCTCGGATATGGGAGAGTGCTCGCAGTTGCCATAGACGTTGGCGCTGCTGGCCAGAAGCACCTTGCGCAGCGGTCGTCGCAAGACCTTGAGTGCGTCCAGCAGGTTGAGCGTGCCGAACAGGTTGACGTCGTAAAACGCACGGTCTCCGGCATGGCCGACAAAACTGATCGCTCCCATGTGAACGACCGCATCGAACTGCGTGGCGGTCAACTCCTGTGCCAGCGCAGCCGGACTGGTCAGGTCGGCTCGCAGGGCGATTGCTTCGTGCCCTGCCTTCGTGGCACTCTGGGTGAAATGGCGGCCGGTGAACCCGTCCGCCCCAGTGACCAGGATTCTCAAAACGAGATTCCCCGCTCGCATCGCCGCAGATCGGCCTGCACCATCATCTGGCACAGCGCCTCTAGCGTGGTCTGGGCTTGCCAGCCTAGCTTGTTGTGTGCGTGCGAGGCATCGCCAATCAGGAGATCAACTTCCGCTGGCCGGTAGAAACGGGGGTTGACCTTCATCACCGTGCGTCCGCTGGCGCTGTCCACAGCGATCTCGTTTTCATTGCTGCCCTCGAACTCAATCGCCATACCCGCCGCCTTGAAGGCCATGCGCACGAAATCGCGAACGGTCTCGGTGCGGTTGGTCGCCAGCACGAAAGTGTCAGGCTGGTCGGCCTGCAGCATGCGCCACATGCCGTCGACATATTCCTTGGCATAGCCCCAGTCCCGCCTGGCATCGATGTTGCCAAGCTCAAGCGCCTGCGCGCTGCCCAATTTGATCTTGGCGACGCAGTCGGTGATTTTGCGAGTGACGAACTCACGCCCGCGCAGCGGTGACTCATGGTTGAAGAGGATGCCGCTGCTGGCGAAGATGTCGTAGCTCTCGCGGTAGTTCACCGTCATCCAGTGTGCAAACAGCTTGGCCACACCGTAGGGGCTGCGCGGGTAGAAGGGCGTGTCTTCCTTTTGCGGCACAGCCTGGACCTTGCCGAACATCTCGGAGGTGGAGGCCTGATAGAAGCGGATCTTGGGGTTGACCAGTCGCACGGCCTCCAGCAGGTTCAGCGCGCCCAGGCCAGTGATCTGGGCAGTGGTGGTTGGCTGCTCGAAACTCACGCCCACGAAGCTTTGCGCCGCCAGGTTGTAAACCTCTGTGGGTTGGGCTCGGTTGAGCAGGGAAATGCTGGCCCCTAGGTCGGTTAGGTCGTATTCGACCAGATGCAGGTGTTCATGCGACGCAACGCCCAGCTCTTCCAGCCTCCAGAAATTGACGGAACTGGTGCGGCGATAGGTTCCATGGACCGTATAGCCCTTCTCAAGCAGAAGGGCGGCCAAATATGCGCCGTCTTGACCGGTGACGCCGGTGACGACTGCGGTTTTCCTCATCTAGATATCCCGGATTGTTGATTTTGTCGATATGGACGGAACCAGCGATTTTGCCGCACAATCGATACAGTCTCGGTCCCGGGCCATGCCAGGGTTTCTCGTTGTTACGATACAACCGGCACTTGATCTGCGCACAAGTGTGCGAGTTCAACCCAAGATTCATATCAAAAGTGTGCTGATCATCACTTCTTCTCAGTCGCATAGGTGTTAGTTTGTTGTTCATGAGGTTTTTCGCCCAGCTCCTTGTCGTTTCCGCCCTGCTCTCAGCAGGCGTGCCCTTGTCCGCGCTTGCCCAGAGCGGCTCGCCTCCAGTAGGCGGCGAGGTCATGTTCATCTCCGGTCAGGCTGAGCGCATCAAGAGTGACGGGGCAGGCCAAGCCGTGTCAAAGGGCATGCAGCTTCTTGAAGGCGATCGCATCCGCACCCGTGCCGACAGCCATGTTTATGTGCGCATGCGCGACGGCGGTTTGCTGGTGGTGCGTCCCTCATCCGAATTGCATGTGGATCTATGGCGCTTTGATGCCGGGCAGCCACAGGCTTCCAAGATCAAATACACCCTGGACAGCGGCGTCGCCCGTCATGTGTCGGGGCAGGGCGCCAAGGCGGCGCGCGACGGTTTTCGCTTCAATACACCCATGGCCGCCATAGGCGTTCGAGGCACCGATTTCACCGTGTTGGCCGAGCCTGCGGTCACGCGGGTCTCGGTCCAGTCCGGCGGGGTCATCGTCAACAGCCTGGGAAATGGCTGCCGTGCTGATGGCCTGGGCCCCTGTGAGGGCGCCTCTGCAGTCGAGCTTTTTGCCAGCGCCAAGGACAAGCTGGTTCAGTTGCGTCTTGGCGAGCGGCGCCCCGAGCTGGTCGACGAAACATCCGTCAGCCCCGACAAGGCGCGGCCGGCCAGCATTGGCGAGCCAGTGGCGCAGCCCAAGGCCAGCGCCGACCTGAACCTCGCGGAATCGCGCAGCTCGGTTCTGGTGGCGACCGCTCAGGTGGAAAAGCCGACTCCTCCAATTGAGCCGCCTATTGCGGTGTGGGGCCGCTGGGCCGCCATCGCAGACAAAGACCCGGGTGTGGTCGATGCTGCTGAAGTGCTGGCTGGGCGTAGCCTGGTGGGTATCAACTCTCACTATCTGCTGGGCAATGTCCCGATCACTGTTGAACGCTGCCGGGTGACGGCTCCTCTGACGTGATACTACGCGGCTTTTCTTTCGCTGGCCTGCACGGCGGTTTGCCGAGCCTCCAAGACCGTCATCAGGAAGTTCATATCCCGATGCCCGCGCAGC
>CANJPU010000068.1 GCA_947476285.1 Comamonadaceae bacterium
GGGATCGCCCGCAGTGCGGACTTTGTGAGAGACTTCATTTCGGTGGTTCCTTTCTTTGCTTGCTAGGCACCCGCATGTTCACATGCGGGCGAAAGGAGCCGCCACCCTCAGCTCATCTGTTCAACAAGTTCTGGGACATCGCCGCAGTTTGCCTGACTTGACATGCGGTAGCGCCACGTCCTGGTTGATGAACATCAGCGGGATGGTGCCACCCAGGATGTCGATCATCATCGGGCCGCCGCCGCGGTAGGGAATGCCGGTCATGAAGATGCGAGTGGTCTGCTTGAACAACTCCATGGCCATGTGGCCCGATGCCGCATGGGTGAAGCCGTAGTCCAGCTTGCCCGGGTTGGCCTTGGCATAGTCCACCAGTTCCTTGAGGGTCTTGAAGGGTGTGGAGGGGTGAACCACCAACACATTGGGGCCGGAGTGGACCTGCGAGATGTGGATGAAGTCGGTGAGTGAGTTGTACTTCAGGTTTGGGTCCAGCCCGTGTGCAACCACGTTCTGGCCAATGCCGGTCTGGATGATGGTGTAGCCGTCAGCGGGCAGCTTGGTCGCGCGCTCAGTGCCGATGACGCCGCCCGCGCCGCCTACGTTGTCCACGACGAAAGGCTGCTTGAGAATCCGGGTGAGCTCATCGGCCACCATGCGGGCCATCACATCACTGGTGCCGCCCGGCGGGAATGGCACGATGATCTTCACCGGCTTGTTGGGGTAATCGGACTGCGCCCATGCGGTGCCGCCACCGGCGATGCAGGCCAGCGCAAAGCATGCCATGCGGATGAAGGCCATGCGTTTGTGGTTCATGATGTGTTCTCCTGTGATGAGTGTTCAGCGGCCGCGGGCCTTGCGCCAGACTGCATAGTCTTCCTTGGACTGCTGCAGCGTTGGTGGGTACAGGCCGATGGTGGGGCGGCCCTTTAGCACCTCTTCGGTGACGAAGTCCTCGAAGGCCGTCATCTCCACGGCTTCTTCGGCTACTTCGTCTGCCAGATGCGCGGGGATCACGAACACGCCTTCCTTGTCACCCACGATCACATCGCCCGGAAACACGGCCACATCGCCGCAGCCAATCGGCACGTTGATGTCCATCGCCTGGTGCAGCGTTAAGTTGGTGGGCGCCGAGGGCCGCTGATGATAGGTGGGGAAGGGCAGGGCGGCGATCTCGGGCGAATCACGAAAGCCGCCGTCGGTGACGGCACCGGCCGCGCCACGCACCATCAGGCGCGAGATAAGGATAGAGCCTGCCGATGCGGCGCGCGCATTCTTGCGGCTGTCAAACACCATCACCGCACCGGGCGGGCAAGTCTCAATCGCGACGCGCTGCGGATGCTGCGGGTTCTGGAACACCGTCATGGGGTTGAGGTCTTCGCGCGCCGGGATGTAGCGCAGCGTGAAGGCCTCGCCCACCATGTTGGGCAGGCTGGGGTTGAGCGGACGCACGTCTTGTATGAATTGATTGCGCATACCGCGCTTGAACAGCGCACTGCACAGCGTGGCGGTGCTCACGCTCTTGAGCTTTTCTCGGGTGGCGGGGTGCAGAGCCATGTCTGTTTCCTTGAGGCGATGAGGCGGGGTGGTCAGAAGATGTCGGGCTCGCCCACCGGTGCGCCAAATGAAGTTTCCAGGTAGTCGAAGTCGCAGCCCTGGTCGGCCTGCATGATGTGCTGGCTGAACATCCATCCGTAGCCACGGGCGAAGCGCTTGGGCGGTGCAACCCATGCGGCCTTGCGCCGGGCGAGTTCTTCGTCGCTCACTTCCAGGTGAATGCTGCGCGCGGCCACGTCCACACTGATGATGTCGCCGGTCTTGACCAGCGCCAGCGTGCCGCCGATGTAAGCCTCGGGCGCCACATGCAGAATGCAGGCGCCGTAGCTGGTGCCGCTCATGCGCGCATCGGAAATGCGCAGCATGTCCCTCACGCCTTGCTTGACCAGTTTGGTGGGTATCGGCAGCATGCCCCACTCGGGCATGCCGGGGCCGCCTTGCGGGCCAGCGTTGCGCAAAACCATGATGTGGCCGGGCGTCACGTCCAGGTCGGGGTCGTCCACTGCGGCCTTCATGCTGGGGTAGTCGTCAAACACCAGGGCCGGGCCGCTGTGCTTGAACAAATGCGCCGGACAGGCGCTGGGCTTGATGACGCAGCCATCGGGCGCCAGATTGCCCTTGAGCACGGCGAGCGCGCCCTCGGCGTAGATCGGGTTGGAGAGCGGGCGAATCACGTCGTCGTTGTAAACCTCTGCGCCCTGCAGGTTCTCGCCCATGGTCTGGCCGGTTACCGTCAGTGCGTCCAGATTCAGGTGCTCGCGCATCACGTTCATCATCGCGCGCATGCCGCCGGCAAAATAGAAATCAGCCATCAGGTAGGTGCTGCCGCTGGGCTTGATGTTGGCGATCACCGGTACCTTGCGGCTGGCTGCGTCAAAGTCGTCCAGGCCTACCGCGCAGTGCTCGCCCGCGCGGCGCGACATAGCTACCAGGTGAATGATGGCGTTGGTCGAGCAGCCCATGGCCATGGCCACATTGATGGCGTTCTTGAACGAATCGCGCGAGAGCATGCGTGCGGGGGTGAGGTCTTCCCACACCATGTCAACCACGCGGCGGCCGCAGTCGGCGGCCATGCGCACATGGTTGGAATCAGTGGCGGGAATCGACGACGCGCCCGGCAGCGTGAAGCCGCAGGCCTCGGCAATGCCGGTCATGGTGCTGGCCGTGCCCATGGTCATGCAGTGGCCGTGGCTGCGCGCGATACCGCCTTCAACTTCTATCCACTGCGTGGCGCTGATCTTGCCGGCGCGCCGCTCGTCCCAGTACTTCCAGGCGTCAGAGCCAGAGCCGAGCTGCTGGCCTTTCCAGTTGCCGCTTTGCATGGGGCCGGCGGGCATGAAGATGAACGGGTAGCCCGCACTCAGGGCGCCCATGATGAGGCCGGGCGTGGTCTTGTCGCAGCCGCCCATCAGCACCGCCCCATCGATGGGGTGGCTGCGCAGCAACTCTTCGGTTTCGATGGCCAGCAGGTTGCGATAGAACATCGTGGTGGGTTTGACGATGGACTCGGACAGCGAGATGGCCGGCAGCTCGATCGGGAACCCGCCAGCTTGCAGAATGCCGCGCTTGACGTCTTCGACGCGCTGCTTGAAGTGGCCGTGGCAGGTGCCGATGTCGCTCCAGGTGTTGAGGATGGCGATCATGGGCTTGCCCACCCAGTCTTGCGGCCCGTAGCCCAGTTGCATCACGCGCGAGCGATGACCAAAAGAGCGCAGGTCGTCAGGTGCCATCCAGCGCGCGCTGCGCAGTTCGTCGTAGGTTTTTCGTGTCATGGTGCTGTGTCGGCCATTGAACCTGGGTTGAATGGGCTGGATTAAAACGCTAATATATTAGCATGTCAATGCTATCATCCGCAGTGTTTCCCACTTCGTTTTCAATGCAGACTCAGCCCTCTCCCGCCGTATGAACGTCCTGCAGAAAGTTGCCGCACGCAAGCTCGATCGCACTCGCCAGTCAGCGCCTCAGGTGTTCGAGGCGCTGCGCGAATCCATCCTCACGGTGCAGTTGGAACCTGGGGCGGTGTTACAGCGCGCAGACTTGGCTGAACATTTCGGCGTGAGCCAGACGCCAGTGAGAGACGCACTGCAGCGCCTGGGTGAAGAACACCTGGTTGATATCTTTCCCCAGCACGCCACGGTGGTCAGCCGCATCGACCTGGCGGCCGCGCTGCAAGCGCATTTCCTGCGGCGATCAGTCGAGATTGAGATTTTGAAGGCAGTGTGCGCGCTGGACGATGCGGCGCACAGTGCGCTCATGCGCTATTTGCGCAAGCACATCCAAGCGCAAGAGAGCGCCTTGAAGCCCCTGGATTTTGTCAAACTGGCGATGGCCGACCGTGCGTTCCACAGAGAAATGTACGAAGCCGTCGGCGTGTCATCGCTGTGGGACCTGGTGCGCAAGCAAAGCGGCCATGTGGATCGCCTGCGCCATCTGCACCTGCCCCAAAAGGGCAAGGCCCAGGCCATCGTCAACGACCACCGCGCCATCTTGCGGGCGCTCGCAAGAAAAAACCCCGCCGCTGCCGAGGCGGCGCTGCGCGGCCATCTTGCCGGCACGCTTTCGTTCGTTCATGACATTAAGAAGCGCTATCCCGAGTGGGTAGACTAGCCCGCATATGAAACGCTGCTTCGCTGTCGTCCTGCTGGTGTCGGTGATGAGTTCTGCCTGCGCATTCAAAGGCAAATACACAGGCAAGAGAGACGCAGTCACCGCCGCCGACGGCCAGGCGGCCTGGAAGTGCTGGTACACGTTCGCGGCGGGCGATTATTTTGGTTTGATCTACAAGACGGATTGTCCTGAAGAAGTCGATCTGAGGTAAGTTCAGCCCGCGTTCGCCACCGGCGTGGCCACCGCATCGGTGGTCCAGCCGCGCTGGTACAAATACCCGCCGACAATTTCCACATCGCCCAACAAATCGAGCTCTTCGTCTTCTGATCCGCAAAACTGGATCTCACCTTTGCCCACGGTCACGGGCGATGTTGCTACGTTGGACAGCTTCAGTTCGAGCAATTCATCCACCGTGGCCACGCCCGGCCCCACGCTGGGCAGGTAGCGGCGCAGGAAAGTGGTGGTGCCGAAATCTGGCAACTTCTCGATGATGGTGGGCGTGCTGCCCACTTCCACCGATGCGCGGATGATGCGCACGCCATTGCGGTCGACCGTGCCGCCGACCTTGGCCATGCCATTGCGAAACGCCGGGTTGTAGGGGTTGTAGCGGGTGCGGTTGACGTGGGCCAGCTTCTTGCCCCAGCCAAAGATCTGGCCCATCACCACCGACCAGTCGCGGTCCACCCAGACCAGGGCGCTGTAGCGGCCTACCTGGTTGCCATGCCGGGCGTAAAAACCCAGCACGCATTCGTTGTAGTTGCAGCGGTCGGGGCTGCGCCAGGATTGATCGGTGTCTTGTGCGCTGTACTTGCTCAGCTCGCCAATCATCAGCCAGCCCAGGCCGCCGTCCACGGGCGTCAGGCCGGGCGGCAGAAAATTGGCGGCTGCGGTGTCGCCGCAGCGAAAGCTCACGTGCATCGCGTCCAGGCTGATGTGGTGCGGCAGCGGCTGCACCAGCGACGATCGCCCCGATGCAGTGAGGGGCGTGGAGAAGCCTTTGCTCATGATGAGGGCGCCGGTGCGCGTTCAGATCTTCTGCACCAGCTCATTGGTGTAGTAGTCGGACAGCGGCTTGGCGTTGGGTTTGATCAGGCCGATTTTCTCCATCAGCTCCACGCCCTTGCGCCAGGCGTTGTCGTCGCAATGCATGAACTTCACGCCCTCGGGGCGGCGGGCCAGGCTGGCCACGGCTTCGAACTTCTTGCGTGCGAGCGCGCGGTCTTGGGCCTCCACCGGGTTGTACTTGGCAAGGATGGCGGTGGCGGCATCGTAGTTCTGCGCGTCGAGCAAAAAGCGCATGCCCTTGGAGCACGCGCGCAGATAAGACACCACCGCCGCGCGGTCGGCCTCGTTGGTGAGCACCGTGCGCGAGACCACGATGCTGTCGGGCGGCACCGGTGCCACTTCGTCGGTGTTGACGTAGTGCAGCGGAATCCCCTGGGCCTCAAACGCAATGCGCATCGGGTAGTACGAGAAGAAACCATCGACTTGCCCGCGCTGCAAGAAGGCATAGGCGCCCGACGACAGGCCGGTGACCACCCGCTTGATGTCTTTGGGGTTGCCGCCGCGCGCTGCTGCCATGGCGTTGAGCAGGTAGTCGGTCGAGCCGCCCACTGACATCAGGCCGATTGTCTTGCCCGACAGGTCGGCACCGGCGCGCAAAGGCTTGTCGGCCGGCGAGGCCAGCTCAAACACGCTGCGGTAGATCACCTGGCCCACGGTGATGATTTCCGCGTTGCGGTTGGCAATGGCGGGCACGGTGGTGATGGCCGCGCCTTGTGAAAACTTGGCGCTGCCGGCGGCCGCCTGAATCACCGCGCTGGCCGTGCCTGAGGTAGCGTGGATGGTGATGTCCAGGCCCTCCGCTTCGAAGAAACCTTTCTCCTTGGCCACCGCCACATAGCACTGCAGCGGCGTGATGTTCGATGGCGACACCCAGGTCTCCTTGCGCAGGGTGGCAGCCTGCGCGCTGGCGATGAAGCAGTTGCCGCCCAGAGACAGCGCGACCGTGGCGCCTGCATTGCTGCCGAAGAAGACGGTGCCCTGTCTGAGAAAATTTCTGCGGTCCATGGTGAGTCCTTTTAGTGAATGGTGGGTGCGATTTGAAGGCCGGTCTGTTCAGTCAGCCTGCTTTTGTTCCTGGATGATCATCATCTCGGTGAGTTCTTCGTCTTCGAAGCGCTGCCAGATGCGGGTGCGCTTGTCAGCCCGGATGTAGTTTTGTACCTCCAGCACTTTCACATTGGGCTTGTCATGCCAACTGTAGGGAAAAATCACCTGGCCAGCGCCGGTGAGGTAGGTGCGGCCCTGCAGCAGAGAATCCTGGTCGTACACATGCACGCCATCGGGGCGAAGCTTGGCGACAAAATCCATGGTCTTGCTTCGCCCGTCCGCCCACATGTAGGTGATCTGCTCGTGCCAGGTGTCGCCTTCGGCGCGCGAGACCTGCTTGCTGGAGAATTCCTCCAGCAGGCTGCCATCGGGCCGCATGCGTCTGTAAGTGCCGCGCCATACGCCGCCGGTCTTGCCAATGCCTGAGAGATAGTCGTCCATTCTGGGTCTCCTTGAATCGTTCGTCATTCGTCGCCAGCCGAATCGTGCCAGCCCACCAGCAGTTTGCGCAAGGAAGCGATGCTGCCATAAGAGACAAAGCCGAATGCAGCCAAGGCGATGATGGTGGCGAACATCGCCTCGACCATCAGCGCGTTCAGCGTTTTGACCACCAGCCCGCCGAGTCCTTCGCCACCACCCAGATACTCGCCCACAATGGCGCCAGTGACCGCCAGCACGCTGGCCGTTTCCACCCCGGTCAGCAAGTAAGGCAGCATGGCTGGAATCTCCAGCGAGATCAGCCGCTTCCACCAGGGCGCGCGGATCACCCGAAACAAGGCGCGCTGGTCTGGATGAATGGAGCGCACGCCCAGGATGGTGGACTTCATCACCGGAAAGAAAGACAAGAGCACCACCAGAGCGATCTTTGATTCCACACCAAAGCCCAGCCACAGAATAAAGAGCGGCATCAGCGCGACTTTGGGCGTGACCTGCGAGGCGATGATGAAGGGCGCTGCGATCTGATCCATCAGGCGTGAGCTGCCCAGCACCACACCCAGCACACTGCCCACGACGATCGCCAGCGCAAAGCCAACGAGTATCTCGGTGACGGTGATGTAGAAGGCCACATAAAAATAGTCTTCCTGCAGCAGTTGCACCAAGGCCTTGCCAATCGCCAGGGGTGAGGGCAGCAGAAAGCGGCTGACGCCCGCGTAGTTCACATACAAAGTCCAGGCACCAAGGAACAGGGCGATGATGATGGGCGTGGTGATCCAGGCGACTCGGTTCCTGGATGGCGCTGGCAGATCGTCGGGCGCCGCAGTTGCCGCGCCAGAGTTGGCTTGCACGGTGTCTTGGCTCATCAGGGTTCTCCGATTTCTTTGCGCAGCAATGAGATGAGCGACTGATAGTCGGTATTTTTGATGTCGGCCATGGAGCGGGGGCGTGGACTGGGGTTGGCAACGATGCGCTGAATCTGCCCAGGGTGGGGCGAGAGCACGATGACCCGGTCGGCGAGAAAAGCCGCCTCGGTGATTGAGTGCGTGACCAACACCACAGTCTTTTTCTCGCGCAGCCAGATGTCTTGCAGCATCAGGTTCATGTCGTCTCGCGTCAGGGCATCGAGCGCGCCAAAGGGCTCGTCCATCAGCAGCACATCGGGGTTGCCGGCCAGTGCGCGGGCGATGGCAGCGCGCTGCTGCATGCCGCCCGAGAGCGCCTTGGGCAGATGGTCGAGGAACGCCTGCAGCCCCACCGACTGCGCCAGTTGCGCGGCACGTTCGCGCTGCTGCGCGGCGGACACACCTTGCACTTCAAGCGCCAGCGAGATGTTGCGCGACACAGTGCGCCAAGGCAGCAGGTTGGCATCCTGGAACACAAAGCCAAGGCTTCCCAGTACCCCGTCGTCAGGCTTTTGCTGGGCGTCGTAAAGCGGCTTGCCATCAAAGGTGATGGAGCCGCTGCTCGGAGATAGCAGGCCGCCCAGCATGCGCAGCAGCGTGGATTTGCCGCAGCCCGATCGGCCCAGCAGCACGATGAATTCGCCCGACTTGATGTCCAGCGTGATGTCGCGCAGCGCTTCGGTTCGCCGGCCGCGTGTCAAATATGTTTTGGACAGGTGGGAGATCTGAATGCCGCCTGTGCCGGATTCCTTGCTCATTGCGTGCTTGTCTGAAAGTTGAAATGATGCATGCGCGCTTGCTCAGGCGGGTTTGCGGCCGATGACGACGGTGAAGGTGTGTGTCCGGGTGGGCGCAATGGGGGCATCGTCGTGCTGGGCGGCATCGCCTGTCATGGCTTCGACCAGTTCAATATCGACAAACCCGGCATCGGCCAAGGCCTTCTTCATGTCGGCACCGACCAGGCCGGGCAGGAAGGGTTCGTTGTTGCGTGCGGCGTGGCCCATGTGAAGAAATTCGCCAACCACACCGCCGGGGGCTGTGTGCATGTCGAAGTGGGCCACCACGCCACCCGGGCGCAGCAGGCGCATGGCTTCGGTCAAGACATTGGCAGTTGCCTCGGCAGGCAACTCATGCAGCAGCCAGTAGCTCACCACCGCGTCGAAACTGCGCGCGGCCAGTGGCGTGTGTTCCGCGTTGGCCTGCACATAGCGGATGTCCAGCCCCGCTTCCAGGCTGCGCAGGTGGGCCAAGCGAAGCAGCGGGGCGGCCAGATCGACACCCACCACTTCAGTCGATGGGCTGATCTGCTTGACCGGAATGCACAGCTTGCCAAAGCCGCAGCCCATGTCCACCAGCGAAGCCGGCGCAAAGCGTTGGGTCAGATACTGCGCCATCCACCGGTAGGGGCGGTCGGCCGCAGCCATGGAGAACGAGAAGGCATTGGCGCCCCACTCATAGGCAAATGCATCGATGTCGTCCGACCAGACACCGCCGGGGTGCTGGTGGAAATCAGGTGCGGTGTAGTAATGGGGCAGCACCAACGCGGGGTCGAGTTGCAGGCGCTCCGGGTGCCTGCGGGCAGCTTCATCGAGTGCGGCGATCAGGGCTTCCGATTGGCCTTGCATCACCGGCAGCATGCCGTGTCGGCCCTGGTACTTGAACTGTTGCAGGTGGCGCTCTAGCCAGCCGTAAAGCCGATAGTCGGGCGCCTTGCGCATCTCGGTCTCCAGCGCCTGTGGCGTTGGCTGGCCGCTCTGCGCTGCCTTGGCGATGACGCTGGCATACAGTTCATTCTTCCAGTGCAGTTTCAGGCCTTGCAGATAGCTTTGGTAGACATGGTCTGCGAAACCGATCTCGGGCGTGAATGGGTTCATCTTGTTCATTCCTGCTTGAATCATGCGTTTTGCCAGTTGAGCCAATCGCTGCCCAGCAGCCGGCCGAAGGTGAGCGCGGGCGTGATGCTCATGCCGCTGGCAAATGAATCGCCCGACATCGCCGCGCCACCCAGAATCTCACCCACTGCATAGAGCCCCTTCATCGGCTCGCCGTTGCGCCCGACGACTCTGAGCGATGCATCGACTTCCAGGCCCGCCCAGCAACGCAGGGTCACGCCCTGATGGCGGATGGCGTAGAAGGGGCCTTGTGCGATGGGGGCGGGCAGGTGGGTTCGGCCCAGCAGATCCTTGCCCTGGGCCACTGCGGTGTTGTACTGCGCCACCGTGCGCTGCAGTGTCGGCGCATCCATGCCGCAGGCGGCGGCCAGGCCGTCCAGTGTGTCGGCGCGCTGGTAAGCCAGATGCGTGCCGAACCGTGCCAGCACCTCGCTCTTGTCGGTGCCGGTGAACAGGCAGGGTGCCTGCGCGAAGATGGCCTCATCGAACACCACCCAGAAGGCGAGCTGCGGCTGGCGCTTGAGTGCGCGCTCGCGGGCGTCGGGGCTGGGGTCGTCTTCGGCGACGAAGCGTTCGCCTTGCACAGTGACATAGATCTCCCACGGCTTGCGGTGCTGTGGGGTGAGATTGGACCGGCGGTCCCAGTTCACATAATGGCCGCCAGCTTGATCGGGCACGCCGGCCACCGTGGGCAGATAGACATCGCTGTTGCGCACCTGCCCGCCCAGCGCAAGGCCCAGCTCCAGGCCGCTGCCATCGGCACACGCCGGTGCCGGGCTCAGCAAGGGGTAGCCGCCCGTCAAGCGCGAAAACAATTGTGGGTTGCCACCGTAGCCGCCAGTGGCCAGCACCACATTCTTCGCGTTCACTTCGTACTGGTCCGCCGCGCCGCCGCAGGTGGCTGTCCAGCCCTGGCCCTGGCTGCCTGGCTGCAGATCGACCAGCCGGGTGTTCAGGCGCAGATCGACAAGCCCGTCTTTCACCGCATCATCCAGCAGCGGCTGCAGCACTTTCAAAATCGACAAACCCTTGTGCGTGCCCCAGTAGGTGCGTGCCACGCGATAAGGCTCATGGCTGTAGGCGATCACCGGGCACTCGGGCCCCATCTCGAAGCCGCTGGCCATCAGCCAGTCGATGGTGCTGCCTGCATGGCGGGTGGCCAGGCGCAGCAGATCGGGTGTGGCGGTGCCTTTGGAGATGCGCATCACGTCGTCGTAATGGGCTTGCGCATCGTCGGCAATGCCGCGTTGCGCCTGCAACTGGCTGGCGGCACCACTCATGTGCCCCGAGGACACATGAAGCGTGCCTCCTGCACGATGGTCTGCCTCCAGCAGCAAGACCTTGGCGCCTCTTCGGCCAGCAAAAACTGCAGCAGGGATGCCGGCAGTACCGGCACCCACCACCAATACATCGACATCCGCAGGGCCTGCGGCCTGCCGGGCACTTGCCCTCATTGGGTATTCATTGGGTATTGCTTCCCGCCGCAATGGGCTCAAGCAGGTTGCGGGCAAATGCGGCCTGCTCCTGTGCCAGCCAGGCATTGAAGGCAGCGCCTTCGCCGGTGAGCTGCAGGGCCTTGTCATCGGCCGCGCCCGATTGGGCGAGTGTCATTTGCAGTCGTTTGAGCTCAGCTTTGAGCATAAATACTTCAGCACCCAGAGCCACCACAGTGGACATCAGGCGGCTGATATCTTGCGGCTGCAGGTAGCCAAGGTCGCCCATGAATTCGCTGGGCACGGTGGATTGAACGCTCATCTTCATGGTCTCCATGCCACATTGCGCGCCGGAGGTGGTGACAATTGCTTAGAGACTGGGTTTAGATCGACATCAGGCAATGCTTACTCCGGCTTGTGCTTGTTCCCAAGCATCGCTTCATGGGCCAAGGGAGTCAATCAGAAGAAACGCGAGTTGAATTCGCGGCCAATCTTTAGGCGCAAGACCTTACTTGTTTGCGCCGCCGACCAATGTCCACAAGGCCTCAGCCAGGGGCGCCAGCTCCGCCCGCTGACGGTAGAGACGAATCTCCAGCGGTACGCGCCAGTCGCCGCCGCCGGCATCCAGCAGCTTGCCTGAGCTCAACTCATCGCTGATAAGTGCCAGTGGCAACCAGGCCAAGCCGCGCCCGGCCAGGGCCATGGTCTTGAGCAAAATGGCGCTGTGCGCGGTGAACACCACTGAGATGGGTTGCACCGCGCGGCTGCTCCCTGAGGGATTGAAGATGTCGCCGAGGTGGGCGCGCATGATGCGCCCTGCGCCGGATGCATCGCTGTAGGCAAGCACTGGCAGCATGTCGCCACCACCCACGGTATGCAGCGGTTTGCCCCCCTGGCCCGGCACCGACACCGGCACCAGCGTATCGCCGCCCAGTTGCATCATCGGATACTTGCCTTCATCGAGCCGGCTCGGGCTGCCGATGGCGCTGTAGCACAGCACGAACTGCACCTTGCGCTGCAAGAGCATTTCTTCGCAACCAGAGGATGAGTCTGACATGGTTTGCACCGGCCCCAACTGAAGTTTCTCTTCAAGTTGGGCCAGCCAGCGCGGAAAGAAATACAGCGACAGCACATGGGTGCACGCAAAGCGAAGGCTGGCCGAGGCTTCGTCCTGTGCTGCCCGCGCCTTGATGCGTGCGGCTTCCAGGCCCGACAGCACGTCCACCAGCAGCGACTGAAAACGCTTGCCCGCGGCAGTGAGCCCGCCCGAGTGGGCGCTGCGGTCGATCAGCTCGGCGCCCACCCATTCTTCAAGCGATCGGATGTGGCGGCTCAATGCCGGCTGTGCAATGGCGCGCGCCTCGGCCGCACGGGAAAAGTTGCCAGTGGCGGCCAGGACCATGAAGTCCTCCAGCCAATCCATGTCCAAGGGGCGGTTACCTGGTCCCATCTGTTGCCGTTCTAGATTTATGCGTTTCGAGTATTGGACCTGCGGGCAAGGCTGGCCGACCATTCGGTCTGCAATTCACAGGTACGCCCACAGGAGACATCTCATGGCCAGAATACAGAACTATCGCGGCATTATCCCCGCCATTTCCTGCCCCTTCACCCCCGACCACAAGATCGACGAGCCGTCACTTCGCAAGCTGGCTTCCTGGCTGGCGAGTCACGATGGCGTGGTTGCCGTCATGACCAACGGCCACACTGGTGAAGTGTTTTCACTGACAGCGCTGGAGCGCGCCGAGGTGACCCGCATCGTCGCCCATGAGCTCAAGGGCCGGATGCCGGTGATTTCATCCATCGTCTGCGAAGGCCTGGCCGAAGCGGCCGAGCACGCACGCGCCGCCAAGGAGGCGGGCGCCGTCGCGCTGGACGTGATGCCGCCGCACCATTGGTTGCGCTTTGGCTTCACGCCTGGCCACGCCTTGCAGTACTTCGACGCCATTCACAAGGCAGTGCCCGATCTGGATCTGGTGTGCCACGTGTACCCGGCCTGGACGCGCGCCTCCTACTCGTCGCAGTTGCTGGCCGATCTGGCGCGCCTACCCTATTTGCAGGCCTTCAAGGTGGGCCAGCGCGACATGAACAAGTACGCCCGTGACATCAAGGCCATCCGCGAAGCCGATGCGTCCAAGTCCATCCTGACCTGCCACGACGAATACTTGCTCGCCTCCATGGTGCAAGGCGTCGATGGTGCGCTGGTCGGATTTGCCACCTTCATTCCGCAGTTGATCATTGATTTGTGGAACGCCGTCAAAGCCGGCGACCTGAAGAAGGCCATGGCGATCCAGGACGTCATCACACCCTTGAAGGACGCGGTGTACGGCGGCGGTGAGCCCACTGGCGAGGCCCATGCGCGAATGAAGGCCGGCATGTATCTGGCCGGTGTGATCGCCGACCCGACGGTGCGCCCGCCCACCGAGGCACCCAACCCGCGCGAGATGGACGAGCTGGTCGCCGCGGTGCGGCATGCCGGCCTGCTAGCGCACTGAACCCACTGCGCATGGACACAACACAACGGAGACCCCAGATGAACTTCAGCATGAAACTCAAGAACCTGTGTCACATCGGCCTGGCCGCCCTGGTGCTGGCTGCTGCGCCCCTGGGCCACGCCCAGAGCTACCCAAGCAAGACTGTCCGCGTTCTCATTCCCTTCCCGCCGGGCGGCACGCTTGATGCGCTGGGGCGCTCGCTTGCGCAAAAGCTCAGTGAGCAAATGGGACAGCCCATCATTGTGGAGAACAGGCCTGGCGGCAACGGCACCATCGGTGCCGACGCAGTGGCCAAGGCGCCGGCCGATGGCTACACGCTGCTGTTCAATGCGTCCACATTCGTCACCGCCCCCATGACCATGAAGTCAGTGCCATACAGTGTGGTGAAAGACTTCACCCCGGTGGCACTGGTGGCCAAGGCCCCGCTGTCTGTGGCCATCAACAAGAATCTGCCGGTGACCGACATCCGCTCGCTGGTGGCCTATGCCAAGGCCAACGCAACGAAGATGACATTCGCTGTCGGCTCAATTGGTTCGGCCGGGCATCTCTCCACCGAGCTTCTCAAGCGCGGTGGCCCGGTGGATTACCTGGTCGTTCCCTACAAGGGTACGGCGCCGGCGTTTCAAGATTTGATCGGCGGGCAGATCGATGGCTTCATCGATCCTATTTTGGGTTCGCTGCAATTTCATCGCAACGGCATGCTGCGTGTCATTGCCGTCACTTCGGCCGCGCGCTTGCCCAGCCTGCCCGATGTTCCCACCGTGGGCGAAACCATTCCCGGCTTTGAGTTCTATAGCTGGTACGGCCTGTGGGGCCCGGCCAGGCTGCCCACCGACATTGCCCAACGCCTGAACACCGAAGTGAACAAGGCACTGGCCAGCGACATGCGTGACAAGTTTGTGCCGCAAGGCTTGCAGTTCACGCCTGGCAGCGTGGAAGACTTCGTGAAGTTCCAGCGTGAGGACATGGCCAAGGCGCAAAAGATCGTGACCGAAGGGAACATCCGTGTCGAGTGAAGGGCATGACGCCGCAGCCCGCACGGTGGTTGTCACCGGTAGCAGCAGCGGCATCGGGCGCAGCATTGCGCAGCACCTGATGGGGCAAGGCTGGCGCGTGCAGGGCCTGGACCTGGCGCCGGCCACCTTGCAGGGCGAGGGCTTTGAAGCGATTCGTGTGGACTTGTCCGATGCATCCGCCATCGCTCACGCATTGCCCGCACTGCAAGGTGCGCAGGCCTTGGTGCATGCGGCCGGTCTGCTGCGGGTGGGCGTGCTGGGCGAGTCGGATCTGGCCGCTGGTGACTTGATGTGGCGGGTGCATGTGCAGGCCGCTGTGGCACTTGCCAATGGCTTGGTGCCCGCCATGGCGCAGCGCCGCGCGGGCCGTGTGGTGTTGATCGGCAGCCGTGTGGCGCAGGGCATGCCCGGTCGGGGGCAGTATGCGGCAAGCAAGGCGGCGGTCATCGCCTTGGCACGCAGTTGGGCATCGGAAGTTGCGCCGCAGGGCGTCACCGTGAATGTGGTGTCGCCCGCAGCCACGCAGACATCGATGCTGGACGACCCATCGCGCGCCGCCAGCGCGCCGCGCCTGCCACCCATTGGCCGCCTGATTCAGCCCGAAGAGATAGCAGCCACGGTGGCCTTTCTGCTCTCGCCCAGTGCCGCCGCCATCACCGGGCAGGACATCGCTGTGTGCGGCGGCGCCTCGCTGCCTCGATAAGCAATTTGCAAGCGTACAAAATGAAGATCACCCACATTCTCGAATCCACCCGCCCGATCAAGTCGGACATCCGCAACGCCTACATCGATTTTTCCAAGATGACGCTCAGCCTCGTGGCCGTCGTGACCGACGTGATGCGCGATGGCAAGCCGGTGATCGGCTATGGCTTCAACTCCAATGGCCGCTACGGTCAGGGTGGCCTGATACGTGAGCGCTTTGCGCCGCGCATTCTGGAGGCCGAGCCCGCCGCCTTGCTGGACGAGACCGGCGAGAACCTCAATGCGCCCAAGGTCTGGGCCCAGATGATGATCAACGAGAAGCCTGGCGGCCATGGCGAACGATCGGTTGCGGTGGGCACCATCGACATGGCGGTGTGGGATGCCGTGGCCAAGATCGCCGACCAGCCTTTGTACGAACTGCTCGCGCAGCGCTACGGCACCGGCACAGCGCAGCCGCGCGTCTTTGTTTACGCGGCTGGTGGCTACTACTACCCCGGCAAAAGCCTTGAAGGTCTGCAGCGCGAGATGAGCAGCTACCTGGAGCGGGGCTACTCGGTGGTGAAGATGAAAATAGGCGGCGCGACCCTGGCCGAGGATTGCAAGCGCATTGAGTCGGTGCTGCAGCTACTGGGGCCGGGCCAGCATCTTGCCGTGGATGCGAACGGCCGCTTTGATTTGCGCACCGCCATCGAGTACGGCCACGCCTTGTCGCAATACCCGCTCTTTTGGTACGAAGAAGCGGGCGACCCGCTTGACTACGAGTTGCAGGCCAAGCTGGGCGAGGTTTATGCCGGCTCCATGGCCACCGGCGAGAATTTATTCTCCATGCAGGATGCGCGCAATTTGATTCGCCACGGTGGCATGCGGCCCGACCGCGACTGGCTGCAGTTTGACTGCGCGCTCAGCTACGGCCTGGTCGAGTACCTGCGCACACTGAGCATGCTGCGCGAATACGGCTGGTCACCCAGCCGCTGCATTCCGCACGGTGGCCACCAGATGTCACTGGCCATCGCGGCCGGCCTGGGCCTGGGCGGCAACGAGAGCTACCCCGACTTGTTCCAACCCTACGGCGGCTTCCCCGACGGCGTGAAGGTGCAAAACGGCTACGTCAATCTGCCGCCGCTGCCGGGCATCGGCTTTGAAGCTAAGGCCGATCTGATCGAGCAGATGAGGGCGCTCGCGGCTTGATGCGGCGCGGCCTCAACCGCGTCTCTTAGCCGGCAAAGAAGTTGGTCCACTCCTTGGCGTACTTGATGCCCACCTTGGCCAGCTCTTGGTAGTTGATCAGCAGCATGGCGCTGCGGTTCTCCGGCGCGAAGGAAAGGTATTTTCTTTGCTCGGGTGTTGCCTTGCTGATGACCGATGCGCGCACCGGCCCATAAGAGCCCGAACTCAGCAGCTTGGTCTGTGCCGCCTCGCCGATGGCGTAGGACATCAACTGCATGGCTTCCTTCGCATAGGGCGTGCCCTTGGGCACGGTGAGCGAGAAGACGTTGATGAAGCCATCCTTCATCGTCCAGGCCACCGGCGCGCCTTCGCCCTTCACGATCATGATGCGCCCTGTGGTGGTCAGGGCCAGATCGATTTGCCCGGTGGCCAGGGCCTGCGCCGGTACCGCGCCTTGCGTGTACCACAGCGATACATGGGGCTTGAGCTCGCGCAGCTTGCCAAAAACGATTTTGAGTTTTTCGTCAGTCAGCGGATAGATTTCATCGAAGCGCAAGCCGGCAGCGCGCAGCGCGCTCTCGCAAAGATAGTCGCTTGATTTGTACATCGCGCGCGAGCCGGGGAAGCGCTTGATGTCCCAGAACTCAGCCCATGATTGCGGGCCGGCGTTCGGGCCATACTTCTTGGTGTTCCAGGCGATCACGATCGCGCCGCTGGAGATGTTGGTGCCGTAGTCGGAGCGAAGCGCGGGCTCCAGCACGGTCTGGTCGACGATGCTGCGGTCCACCGGCATGAGCAAGCCTTTCTCAGCGCCCGCATGCATGAAGCCGCCGGTGTAGGACACCACATCCCATTCCACCGCATTGGCCTTGACCATGGCTTCCACCTTGGCCGGCGACATGGTGCCGTCGAGCCGGATGTCCATGTTGAGCGCCTTGGCCGCTGGATCGACGAATATGTCTTGCTCCATCTTGCCGGTGGAGCCGCCGGTGCATGCGTACACCATGGGCCGGCGCGATTGCGCCAGGCTTAAGTGCGGGTACAGCAGCGAAAGCGCGCTGGCGCTGCCTGCCATTTTCATGAAGTCGCGGCGTAGGGTCATGATGTCTCTTCCTTTTCAAGATGAATCTGATCTGTCCAAGCGTGGCTGATTTGCACTACCGTCCGCGCCACACGGGTTTGCGCTTTTCAAGGAACGCGCTGGCACCTTCGTACATGTCCTCGCTGGCGAAGATGATGGCTCGCATGGAGTTCATGTACTGGATGGATTGCTCGAAGTTCATGTCAGCCGAAGTCTGCAGCACCTCCAGCCCCAGCCGTAGCGCCAGCGGGCTGAACTCGCCGATGCTGCTGGCCACCTGTAAGGCCACCGCCTGCAACTCATCGTCGGGCACCACGCGGGTGAGCACGCCGGCGGCCAGTGCTTCGCTGGCCGTCAGGCTGCGGCCGGTCAATGACAGGTCGTAGGTCAGGCGCTCGCCCAGATAGCGGCGCACCACTGGCACCACCGTCAGCGGAAAAATGCCAAGACGAATCTCTGGCATGCCGAAGGTCGCGCTCTGCGCAGCGATCGCGATGTGCGACAGGCAGGTGATGCCAAGCCCGCCGCCCAGGGCCGGGCCGTTGATGGCGGCGATCAATGGCTTGCGGTAGTTTTGCGCCAGGCGAAAGATCTCCAAGGGCGGGTAATCCTTGAGCACTTCTGGCGGGCGCTTGCTGAAGGCGCCTTGAAAATCCTTCTGGTCGCCGCCCACGCAAAAGGTCTTGCCAGCGCCAGTGATGATCACTGCGGTGACAGCGTCCGAGGCCTCGGCTTCGCGCAGGGCAGCCAGCAAGTCTTTGCACAGAGAAAAGCTGAGCGGGTTGCGTCGCTCGGGCGTGTTGAGCGTGAGTTTGCGCACGCGGCCGATGTCTTCAATCAGCAGTGCCGGTTTGTCCGTGGCTGGCTCGGCCATGTCAGATCACTCCTTCATCGCGCAGCGCGTCCAGGCGCTGCGCATCAAAGCCGAAATACTCGGCATAGACTTCCAGGTTGTGTTGGCCCAGCGTCGGGCCGGGGTGGCTCACGCTGTGCGAGTATCCGGGAAACTTCGGCACCACACCGGACATTCTCACCTCACCCAGATCGGGGTCCTGCACCTTCACCACGTCGCCGCGCGCCAGGTACTGTTCGTCGTGGACGATGTCATGCGTGCTGTACACCTGCTCATGAATGGCGTCGGCAGCGACCAGGCATTGCTTGACCTGTGCCCAGTCAAGACCGCGCGCCCAGTTGGCGATATGGCCATCGCAATCGAGGATGAAAGACTGTATGGCATCGTTGCTTGCGTCCATCACGCCGGCGTCCAGGCGCGCGATGAGATCTTGCGGTGCGCCAGCGCTCTCCAGCAGGCGGCGGATGGTGGCTGGGCCGACAGTGCTCACCACGAAGTGCACGCCATCCTGGCAGGTGTAGAGATTGCGCACCAGGCCCAGCGAGGCGAGCGAATTGCCGGGGCGCTTGAGGTCCATGCCCAATTGGTCGTAGGCCATGACCTGAATCGGACTGAGCCTGAACAAGGCTTCGAACAGCGCCACGTCCACCACGTCCACGCCTTTGCTGCCCGTGCGCAGCCGATGGTTCAAGGCCGCCATCAGGCCGAATGCGCCGAAGGTGGCTGCAACGCCATCGGCCAGCGCGATCGAAGGAAACACCGGCGGGCCGTCGGGAAACCCGTTGAGGTGGGCAAAACCGCTGAAGGCCTCGGCCGTGGTGCCAAAGCCCGGCCGATCTTTCTTCGGCCCGGTCTGGCCATAACCGCTGATGCGCAGAAGCGAAAGATTGGCGCCCGCTGCCTCCAGATCAGCGGGCCCGAGCTTCCAGCGCTCCAGCGTACCAGGACGAAAATTCTCCACCATCAAGTCAAACTGCGGCACGAGTTCAAGAAACAGTTCGCGCCCCTGCGGCGAGCTGAGGTTCAAGGTGATGCAGCGCTTGCCGCGGGCCATGTTTTTCCACCACAGGGCCTGGCCCTGGCTCTTGGGTGTGGTCTGGCGCACCGGGCAGCCCGTGGGGTGCTCGATGCACAAGACCTCGGCGCCCAGGTCAGCCAGCATGGACGCGGTGAGT
Organism: Comamonadaceae bacterium; assembly: GCA_947476285.1. Lineage (GTDB taxonomy): Bacteria > Pseudomonadota > Gammaproteobacteria > Burkholderiales > Burkholderiaceae_C > Ramlibacter. The sequence goes on from CANJPU010000068.1 coordinate 19,422, forward strand.
GCGGCCGAGTAGGCATGCGCGACATCCAGCACCTTCAGCCCGGTGAGGATGCCAGTCTTCTTTTCTTCCACGCTATCTCCCATGTTGTTCATCTTGCGCAGCAGACTTCTCGCCTGACTGTGGCAGCACGCGGCTCTGCTGCGGCTGCCAGCGAAGCCCCAGCGCATCGCCCACTCGCACTTGCTTTTGCATATTGCCCACCGTGCGCGCGCACATCTCGCTGCCATCGGCCAGCCGCACGCGCAGCGATTGCATCTCGCCGAGGTAGACGATTTCGGTCACCTGCGCAGGAAAACCATCGGCCGGTGCGACGATCTCCACCGCCTCGGGGCGCACCAGCAGGCAGGCGCTGGATCCCACCACCAAACCCTGCGCGGCGGTGGCCGACAATTCGAGCGGCAACGATGCCAAACGCAGGCGTGCGCTATCGCCCTCGATGGCCGTCACCGTGCCTGACAAGAGATTGGATTCGCCAAGGAAGGAAGCGACGAAGCTGTTGTGCGGCTCGTCATACACCTCGCGTGCGGTGCCGATCTGCTCAAGCTGGCCGTCCCTGAACACAGCGATTCGGTCGGACATGACCAGGGCTTCTTCCTGGTCGTGCGTCACATAGATCATGGTGCGCCCGATGCGTTGATGCAGCCGGCGAATCTCAAGCTGCAAGTGCTTGCGCAACTGCCGGTCGAGTGCTCCCATGGGCTCATCGAGCAGCAGCACATCGGGCTCTATCACCAGTGAGCGGGCCAGAGCCACGCGCTGCTGCTGGCCGCCCGAGAGCTGGGCGATGCGCCGGTCGGCGTAGCCATCGAGTTGCACCATCTCCAGCATCTCGTTCACGCGCCGGGTGGTCTCGGTCTTGGCCACGCCGCGTGCGCGCAGCCCATAGGCCACGTTGTCGAACACCGTCATGTGTGGGAACAGTGCGAAATTCTGAAACACCATGCCGATGTTGCGCAGGCGCGGCGGCAGGTGGGTGATGTCCACGCCACCGCACAGTACCTGACCGGCATCGGGCGCCAGATGGCCTGCCGCGATGTTCAGCAGCGTTGACTTGCCCGATCCACTGGGCCCCAGCAGGGTCAGGAACTCACCCGGGCGCACTGCCAGATCGATGGGGTGCAGCGCCTGCACCGAACCGTAGGCCTTTGCGACGCCCTTGAACACAAAGTCTTTCAAGCTTTCTCCCCTTTGCGGGTTTGCCGACTCTCCAGCATGCGTATGAGCGGCACCACCAGCAGCGTCAAAACCAGAGTCACCGTGGCGGCCACCGCTGCAGTGGGCGACAGATCCACCCGCACGGCCTCGAACAACCGCACCGGCAGCGGCTTGTTCTGGAACGAGGCCAGAAAGATGGAGACCACCACTTCGTCAAAAGAGATGATGAAGGAGAACAAGGCGCCGCTGGCCAGGCCCGGGTAAATGCCTGGCAGCACCACGGTCCACAGCACGCGCAAGGGGCTGGCCCCGAGGCCGGCCGCGGCCTTGGCCAGGCTGGGGTTCACGCTCTTGAGCGCGACGCCCACGTTGAGCATCACAAAGGGCATGGCAATCACGGCGTGGCCGACTGCAATCGAGAACAAGGTGCCCAGCAGGCCGCTCCAGCGCATGGCGTAGTACAGCGCCAGGCCGGTGATCACGAAAGGAACAATCATCGGTGCCAGAAACAGGGCGGTGCTGAGGCTTCGCTTCCAGCCGCTTTGTCTTTCCACAGCGAAAGCTGCCATGGTGCCGATCACCACCGCCATCGGCGTGGCCATCAGGGCGATGAGCAAGCTATTGGTCAAGGCGCTGAGCCAGCCGCGGTCTTGCAGAAAAATCTCATACCAGCGCAGCGAGTAGTGCGCTGGTGCCAACTGGATGTAAGACGTGGGGCTGAAGGAAGCCGGCACCAGCGTGAGCACCGGCAGCACCAGAAAGGCCAGAACGAGCGCGGTGAAGCAGTAGAGGAGGGTGCGGCGCCACTGGCTCATGCGTGTCGCCTCAGGATTTGATCGGGTTGGCGCCGCGCAGCATGCGCGAGCACAGCATCACCACCAGCAGCGTCACCACCAGCAGCACCATGGCCACTGCGGATGCGGTAGAGGTGGAAAGCCGCTCATGAATGAGCATCTCGATCAGCGATGCCAGGGTGCTGTTCTCCAGGCCGCCGAGCATGGCAGGCGTGACGAAGAAGCCCAGCGAGACCAGGAAGACCAGTGTGCCCGCCGACATCACGCCGGGCAGCGACAATGGCAATTGCACCCGCCAGAAGGTGCGCCACGGGCTGGCCCCAAGGCCTTCGGATGCCTGGATCAGACGGGGATCGATTCCCAACATGGATGCATAGATCGGAAAGATCGCGAAGGGCAGCATCACATGCACCATGCCCAGGTAAACAGCCAGCGTGGTGTAGAGAAGCTGCGGCGCGCCATCGGTCAGGCCCAAGGCCTGGATGACGACGCTGACCGGCCCGCTGCGGTCAAGCAGCAGCATCCAACTGAATGTGCGGGTGAGCGCGCTCATCCACAACGGAAACAACACACACCAGAAAGCGATCTGGCGCAGGGTGCCAGTCAGTCGCGTCAGCACATAGGCTGTGGGGTAGGCAATCAGCACGCACAGCACGGCAACAAAAAACGCTGTCTTGAAGGTGCGCAACAACACAAACCAATACACCTTGTCTTCCCACAACTCCTGATAGGCACCCAGCGGCCCGCGCGAGTCGGCAAAGCTCAGCATGCCCATGTGGATGATGGGCACAACAAACAGCAGGATCAGGAAGACGATCGGCGTGAGCGTGAGCAGAGCCCATCCCAGGCGACTGGCCTGCTGCGAATTGCCCTGCCCTGGGCGGGGCCCACTCGAACCCATTAGCTTGCGCTGCCCAGGTAGCCCGGCTCAATGTCATCGCGCCATGCGGCCGGGATGCGGATGGGGTGCGACAGCAAAATCTGGGCGAACGATTTGCCCAGGGCATCGTTGCGCAGCGACGATGCGCCGCCGCCGGCGAGCGCCTGCTCCAGCAGGAAGTTGAATGCATGCACGCCCGGCACATCAAAGCGGGTGACGCGGCCAGACACCAGGTGGGCGAAATGATCGCGCACAGCTTGTGTGCTCAGGTCTTGCGCGATGGCTGGCAAGAACTTGGGATGACGTGCGATGACAGCGATGTTCGCCATGTCGCCCTTGTCGCCGCTGCGGGCCACGGCCAGTGCCGACAGGGGCACGGTGATGCGATCGCCATCGGGCAGGGCTTGGTGGGTGTACAGGTCTGGCTGTGCTGCAGGCGCGCCTGTGTCTGTGGGCACAGGAATGGACGCGCTGAGGGTGTGCCCGTCCAAGCCAATCGAGACTGGCACTTTCTGCTTGGGCCACAGGAAGGAGAAGAGGCTGAACACCGGCTGAGGCCTGGGCCGGCCGCTAAAGCCGGTGGTGCCTGCCGGGCCTGAAACGCCGAAGGGGGCAAGCTCTCTGGCCAGCACATCCAGCGCCGCGGCCACAGGGTGCTGGGCTGCAATGCGCAGCACCACTTCACGCGATGCGAGTGCGCGGGCATTGGCGCCATACGATGGGCCTTCACTGCCCAGCACTTCGGCCAGGGTGTCGGTGTAGTCGCCGTGGCCGGCAGCCATGATCATCTTGCGGGTGCGCGAGAAGATGGCCTTGCCCATTTGGTCTGCGCGTTGCACCGCCTGGTCGCCCACCACCGTCAGTGTGGAGCTCAGGCGAAATCCGTTGGCAGCGGTTGCGCTGACTTTGTAGGTGCCAGTCGGTGCGCTGCCGCGTGCGCCGCGGATGCGCACTTGGTTGTCACCGGCCTGCGTCATGGTGACGCCGGTCAGATCGCAAACCACGTCGGGAAGAACGTAGCGGCCCGGATCGCCGACTTCGTAGAGCATTTGCTCGGTCACCGATGCCGGTGTGATCCAGCCGCCGGTGCCGGGCGGTTTGCAGAGCACGAAGCTGCCGTCGGCATCACACTGCGCCACCGGAAAACCCATGTTGTCCCAGCCCTGCGCCACATGCCACCAGTCGGTGTGCAGACCGCCGGTGGCTTGCGTGGAGCATTCCAGAATATGCCCAACCAGACTGCCTGCGGCGAGCAGGTCGTAGTCGGTCTCGGGCCAGTTGAAATGATGAATCAGGGCGGCCAGCGTCACGGCGCTGTCCACGCAGCGGCCGGTGATCACGACGTCCGCGCCCATGCGAAGCGCCTCAACGATCGGCAGTGCGCCCAGGTAGGCATTCATGCTGGCGACTTTGGCCGGGAATGGCGCGCCGCTGGACATCTCGGTGGTGCCCGCAGCCATCACTTCGTCTTTCATCGCCATCAAGTCATCGCCCAACACCACCGCGATGCGTAGCTTCACATTGGCGGCTGCGGCGGCTTTTTGCAGGGCATCGGCGCAGGCCTGCGGATTCATGCCGCCGGCATTGCTCAGCAGCTTGATCTTGCGCTGCGCAATCTGCGCCAGGTGCGGGCTCACTGCGTCGATGAAATCCCCCGCATAACCGGCCTGCGGATTTTTGCTGCGCGCGCGCTGCAGCAAAGACATTGTCAATTCGGCCAGATAGTCGAACACCAGCACATCCACCTCGCCAGCGTGAATGAGTTGCCCGACACCGGCATTGCTGTCGCCCCAGAAACCGCTGGCGCCTCCGATGCGAAGTGGCGGGGTGTTTACGGGCGGCGAAGTGGACAAGGCGGCACCTGGAAGTGATCTTGGAACAACAAAATGACCTAGAACGCGCTGGTTTTAGGTCTTCTCCATGTTAGGTCATGCGCCGGGTGGGTGTCAAAGGTGTCAGCACACGTTAGAAATGTCCGCTTTTCGTGCAAGTTAGAAATGTCCTCTGGGCAGGGCTTGCAAGCCACCTTACATGGAATGCAATTGGCATTTTGGCTCCTACGCTGCGTTCATGTATCGCTCGTCGTTTCACGCGGTATGTGTCGCGTGTCGCGTCAGGCGCAAGGCGGCCAGGGCTCATGCTGTGGCGGTCTGCGCTGCGCGCAGACTCCGCTGTGATTTGTGCTCTGGGGTCGGCGGTGTGCAACTCGTTGCGCGCCCTTCGGCCGCTCCACTCAAACAGGCACACCGAGCATGACAAC
>CANJPU010000069.1 GCA_947476285.1 Comamonadaceae bacterium
GCCCACCAAGATGAAGGCCAGCTTCATCGAGGCGGTGATCGAAGAGATCATCAAGCCGGTGCTGCCCAAGGAGTGGCTCAAGGACACCCGTTACCTGAGCAACCCCACCGGCCGCTGCGTCAGTGGCGGCCCGCAGGGCGACTGCGGCCTGACCGGCCGCAAGATCATCGTTGACACCTATGGCGGCGCCTGCCCGCACGGTGGTGGCGCGTTCTCGGGCAAAGACCCAAGCAAAGTGGACCGCTCAGCCGCCTATGCGGCGCGCTACGTGGCCAAGAACATCGTGGCCGCCGGGCTGGCGCGCCAGTGCCAGATCCAGGTGGCCTACGCGATTGGCGTGGCCCGGCCCATGAACGTGACGGTGTACACCGAAGGCACCGGCGTGATCTCCGACGACAAGATCGCCGCGCTGATCAACGAGCACTTTGACCTACGCCCCAAGGGCATCATCCAAATGCTGGATCTGCTGCGCCCCATCTACGAGAAGACCGCCGCCTACGGGCACTTCGGCCGCGAAGAGCCGGAGTTCACCTGGGAGCGCACCGACAAGGCGGCGACGCTGCGGGCAGCGGCGGGCCTGAGGTAAGAACGCCAGCGCGGTATCACAGCCGCGCACTTCTTGCCTGAAACCGCCTGTGGCCTGGCGGCAATGGCTTGCCATCGCTTGGGGCGGCCGAGCGGCGGGCTTTGGCGCTTTGCTGATGCTGGCGCCACAGACCCTGCAGGCCCAAGCGCTTGGCTTCGTGCTCCGGCAACTGGCTGAGATAGGCACGCGACTCCGCCGTCACCTTGCCGCTTTGGTAGTGACTGGGCACGCCCAGCAGGCCGCCTGAGATGTTGAACAGCAGGAAGCGGGCTTCGTTGGACAAGCCTGGGTTGCGCGCCTGGGTGCGCAAACGCGCCCCCCATCTCGAACTCGGTTTCGACAGAGCGTGGATGGTGCGCGCGCTCAGCGTCGCGAGTGCCAGCTTTTCACGCTGGCGGGCTTGTTCAGCCTGCAGGTGTGGGTCCCGTGGGCGTTCCTTTCCAAGGCGATCCAGGGCCGCCAGCTTGGCCCGCCCCATCTTGATCTGCTCGAAGGCGATCCCCCACTCACGCAAGGCTCGTTCGCGCTGAAAGGCTGCTGCGTGCGACGACTGGAGTCCCTCGGGATTTGTCCTTACCTCGTCCACCCATGAGCGCATCAAGTGCACGCTGCCATCGGAGACGCTTGACAGCATCTCGCGGCGACGCTGGCGAGGCCCAGCATAGGCGTCTCCAAACCCTTGCCGAAACTGCGCCTTCTGCACATCGTCATGCCAGTGAAAGGCCTCATGCGCAAACAGCCTGGGGCCCAGTAAGGAGAAATCTCTGACGGAGATGGAGATGGGCGCACCCGGCGACAACTCGGACCGCTGCCCCGGCGCAGCCAGGGCAAAGCTAATTCCATGCAAAGACCTCTCGTAGCCCAAGCGCTGTGTCAAACCTTCTGTTGTCAACGGCCGCTCGGTCAATGTTCGTTCGAGCAAGCCAAACTTTTCATGCAGCAAACCCGGCTCGATGTCCGACGCGCCCACCCCAGTGAATGCCTCCCTGCGCTGCTGCGCATAGGCCAGGGTGTGCGCAGCGTGCAGCGCAGCGTCTCGCTGCGGCCCCAGCGGCAAAGCCAGGGCCGACTCGCACAACCCCACGAAGGCCCGGCCCTCCGCGCGGCGCTTGAGCATCTCGCTGCGCACGGTGCGCAAGTCGCTGCCCGATGGCAAGCCGAGCGAACTCTTCATTGCCTCAAAGACCGGGGTGCCTTCTACAGGCATCCACAGTTTGCTGTCCGGCTCATACCGAAGCACGCCGCGCGCTTGCAGAAATTCGGCCATGTGCTCGCGCCCTTCGCGCATGAAGTTCAGCACCGCGCAACGCTCTGCCGTGATCTTCTTGGAATCGGGGTAGCCCAGAACCTGCTCAGTGACCCAGGGATCACCCAGGCTGAGCTCCAACGCAGCCTGGGTCACCATCAGCACTGCCAGGCGCCGCATTGAAGTGTCCGCCCGCGCCCCATGCGCACTGGCGTCGTAATGCCCGGCCAGATCATCAAGCTGGGCCTGAGGCACATGTTGCCAGTTCTGATCCCAGCGGCCGACCTGGTTCCACATGTTGACCGCAGTGATGGTGCGCTCGCCCTCTGCCCCCAGGCCCTTGAAGGGCGTGCCCTTGGCCGCCGTGCGCGAACCACCGTACCAGGGCTTCATGGCGTCGATCAAGGGGTTGCCTCTGAACAGGACCAGATAGTCGGGGTGATCGCGCAAAGAGCGACTGTCGTGCCTCGCTACCCCTTGCTGGAATGCTTGGAGAAATTCGATGATGCGGCCCAGTTCATCGGGCGCAATCCCCTCCCTGACCCGCTCACCCATGTTGACCAGCCGTGCGGCTGCGGCCATGGGCGTGATAAAGCCGCGGTCAAGCTGTATGCCCTGCGACGTGGCTTCGCACATGCGCACGCCCGTGCCCAGCGCCGGTGGCACCACCCGCAGCTGCGAGCGCAGCTTGACCAGCACGTCCGGCCCACGGGTACGCGCCGTGCTGCCGCCCACTCCCTCCATGATGCGAATGGCCACTTCGGGAAACTCCTGCTGCAGGCGGATCAGCTCGCGCACCACCTTGAACTGCTCCAGCATTTGACCGGCACTGCCCTCTCGGTTGACCAGGTCGCTACCGGCCAGCATGACGTGAAGCTCCTTCGGTCGCTTGTCTGGGGCCAGTGAGCCCAGCATTTCCCTTGCCGTGCGCGCAAACTCTTCACTGGTGCCGCCGGTTTCGAGCAAGGGCATCACGACGACACCATCGGATCGGTCGAGCCAGCTGAGAACACCCAAATGCCGCATGGCCCTGATCGTGGCTTGCAGGTGCTCGCCACTCTCGAATTCAGACAGGATGACACGGCCCACGTCCGAATCGAGAGCCTGGACTTCCTTGAGGGCGAGCAGCAGATCGAACCATTGCGACTGATTGAGCTCGTAGTCCTCTTGGCCCTCTTGCCGTATCCAGACGCCGCGGGTCTTGTCGGTGATCTGCGCGCCTGCGGGTAGCACTGCAGTAGAGGTGAAGCGGTAGTCGCCCACAGCCCCTCGGGTTCCGTATTTCGCGACCACGGCGCGCAAGTCCTCATACCTGGGTTCATCCCCCATGAGTGCCAGCAGCGCGTCCTGCTCAGATGCTGCGGACCGACCCTCGCCAAGTGCACTGCTGCCTTTGCATGGGCAATCGTCATGACTGAAGAACTGGGCGAAGTTGGGGTGTGCCAGTAGCCGCTCTCTGGCTTCGGGCGCATCCGCTGTCTTGACGAATTGCGCTTTGAGCAGCGCCGCCATCGGCCTGCGGCCGACACCGTTCGGCGGGCTCTGGAAATAGCGAACCACGTCACTCCAGTGGTCCCGCGTCGCCGTAACGCGCGCGAGTTTGTCAGACTCCATGCCCAACTCGCGCAGCGCGTCGTGATACACGCTCCACATCGCATGGCGCAGGTGAGCGCGCTGCAACAGCATCGCACCGGGGTAGGCGTCGGGGTGACCATCCTGGTCGTAGGCGCCCCACACGCCCGGTGCCTCCACCTGCGCCAGCATCAAGTCTCTGGAGGCCTGCGTGGACCCACCTGTGGCGGCTTCATTTTCTCTGCTGCCCAGCAGCAGCCGGTACATGCCCCGGGCATGGCTGGCCACAGCCTGCGCCACCATCGGAATTTCATCGCGCGCCAGGCTGGGCTTTTGCCAATCGTCCAGTGTGGATGGCGGCAGCAGTGCATCCAAGGCCGTTGACGCCGGCAACGTGATCGCATCAGTCGGCTCACCGCGCGATCTCGCCTGCACATAGCCCTCGAACAAGCTGCGCGTATCCCGGTAGGCACTGCGCATGGTCGCCGTGCGCGAATGTGTCGGGTGGGTGGTGAAAACCGAGCGGTATGACCTGGTGGCCGAATCAACTGGTGCATCCGGCGCGCGTCCGCTCCGGTGCGTTGCCTCAGTCCAGGCATCCTTGGCGACCACCAGCGCCAAGTTGCGCAGCTCATGCAGCAACGCAAGGTGGCGCGCAAACTCGGCTTGCGCGCCCCCAAGTTGAGAGGGCTCAAGCTCTGCGGCGAGATCGTCCACGTAACTTCTGGCCCTATTGAAAGTGTCTAGGCTGGTGCCCTGCAGCCTCTCTCTGTATGCATCCAGCAGTCGATTGCGAAATTCGTCGGTAAAGGTGTGAAAGTCAGTTGCTGATAGTGGCATGTGCTGGTGGACGACCTTGTAATGAGTAGGTAAATCAGGTCGCATTCTTGACTCACGTTCCGACGTTTTTCTTACTTGCGCCTTTCATGCGAGCGTTCGTAGTCGCTGACGCACAAGACTGGTGCACATCTTCGATGACCTGGAGTCGATTTGCATCGCCGCGCAGGTGCTGCTGCATACTCATGTCATGACGCAAATCAACACTCACCCGAAGCTTGCGCCGCCTGTTGCGCGCACAGCGGTGCACACCCGCAAACTGACACTCAATGGCTACCATCGCGAAGATGGGCTGTGGGACATCGAGGGGCAGATCACCGATCGCAAAGCCTATGACCATCTGAGTTCGGGCGGCGACACCGTGCCGCCCGGCGTGGCGGTGCATGACATGCACATTCGCCTGACCATGGACAACCGCATGAAGATTCTGGACGTCGCCACATCGATCGACAGCGCCCCCTTCGTCGATTGCGCGGCTGCCGAATCACCGATGAAACAATTCATCGGGCTGAGCATCGGACCCGGCTGGCGCAGCACCATCGACAAGCTCGTGGGCGGCACCGGCGGTTGCACCCATGTGCGAGAGTTGCTGGGCACCATGGCGACCGCCGCCTTCCAGACCATAGCGCCCTACCGAGATCACCTGCGCAGACAGCGTGGCGTGGTGCCGCGCCCGCTGGAACAGCCCCCGCCCTTCTACGGCAAGTGCATGACCTACGACACCAACGGGCCGATCGTGCAGCGGCTCACTCCGCAGTTTGTGGGCTGGAAGCCGATGACCCGCCACAAGTGAGTCGGGGCGGTCAGGCGATGCGGGTAGATTCCTCCCGATCTGGGCTGATACTGCAAAATAAGCCCGATCGCGAAAAATCAGCCCCCCTATTTGAGCTGATATATCCACCCGAACTCACGTGCAAGCCCTTGGCCTACCCGACGAAGATGCGCATAGGTTCCACAAAATGCTGGAAGACGAATTGGGAGCCCTGGAAGACTACAACTGCGCGCGCCATCGGTTGCGCCCACAAGTGACCACTGACTGGATTCAGGCCGGCCGCACTGACATGGAAACTTATTCCACCGTCACACTCTTGGCCAGGTTCCTCGGCTTATCCACATCCGTTCCCCGTGCACAGGCGGTGTGATAGGCCAGCAACTGCAGCGGCACCACATGCAGCAAGGGGCTCAAAGGGCCGTAATGTTCGGGCAAGCGAATGACGTGAATGCCTTCACTGCTTTCGATGTGCGAGTCGGCGTCGGCCAGCACATAGAGCACGCCGCCTCGGGCGCGCACTTCCTGCATGTTGCTCTTTAGCTTTTCCAGCAGTGCGTCATTTGGCGCGACGGTGACCACTGGCATTTCACTGGTGACCAAGGCCAATGGACCGTGCTTGAGTTCACCGGCAGCGTAGGCCTCGGCGTGAATGTAGGTGATCTCCTTGAGCTTGAGCGCCCCCTCTTGCGCGATGGGGTAGTGCAGCCCGCGGCCCAGGAACAGCGCGTTGTGCTTGCCGGCAAAATCTTCAGCCCAGCTGATCACCTGGGGCTCAAGTGCCAGCACGGCTGAAAGCGCTGCGGGCAGGTGGCGCATGGCCTTGAGGTGAGCGGCTTCTTCTGATTGCGTCAGCCGCCCCTTGGCCTGCGCCAGGGCCAGGGTCAGCAGGAACAAGCCGGCCAACTGGGTCGTGAAGGCTTTGGTCGAGGCCACGCCGATCTCCACCCCGGCGCGCGTGATATAGGCCAGCTTGCATTCGCGCACCATGGCCGAGGTCGCCACGTTGCACACTGTCAGCGTGTGCTGCATGCCTTGCGCTTGCGCATGGCGCAACGCCGCCAGGGTGTCGGCAGTCTCGCCCGATTGGCTGATGGTGACCACCAGGCTGCGCGGGTTGGGCACGCTGTCGCGGTAACGGTATTCGCTGGCGATCTCCACCTGCGTAGGAATTTTCGCGATGCTCTCCAGCCAATACTTGGCTGTGCAGCCACTGTAGTAGCTGGTGCCGCAGGCCAGTATCAGCACCGAATCGATTTCCTTGAACACCTGGTAGGCGCCCGCGCCGGGGCCGTGTTTGCCCGACGCTTCAAACAACTCAGGCACGATGCCTTGCACGCCTTCGAGCGTGTCGGCCACTGCACGCGGCTGCTCGAAAATTTCTTTCTGCATGTAGTGGCGGTACGGCCCCAGTTCAGCCGCTCCGCTGTGGGCCTGCACCGTCTTCACAGCGCGTTGCACTGGCTTGTGCGCCTTGTCCACAATCCAGTAGCGGCCCAGTTGCATGTCGACCACGTCGCCTTCTTCCAGGTAGACGATCTGGTCGGTCACGCCGGCCAGGGCCATCGCATCGCTGGCCAGGAAGTGTTCTGCGCCATCACGGCCCACCCCCAGAATAAGCGGTGAGCCAGCACGCGCACCTATCACGCGATGCGGCTCATCCTTGCAGAACACCGCGATGGCATAGGCGCCTTGCAGTTGCACCACTGCGTTCTTGACAGCCTCGAACAGATCGCCTTCATAGAGGCTGTCCACCAGATGGCAGATGACCTCCGTATCAGTCTGGCTGACAAAAACATAGCCGCGCGCCTGCAAGCGGGTCCGCAACTCTTCATAGTTCTCAATGATGCCGTTGTGAACCAGTGCGACCCGCCCGGGCTTGCTGGCTGCGTCTTTACCTGGACCGTGGCTGAAATGCGGATGGGCATTGCGCACCGCCGGTGCGCCGTGTGTGGCCCAGCGCGTGTGGGCAATGCCGGTGCTGCCTTCCAAATGCTCTTTGTCCACCTGGCTCAAAAGCTCGGCCACCCGCTCGGTGCTGCGGGCGCGCTTGAGGCCATTGGCATAGACAGCCACGCCGCATGAGTCATAGCCCCGGTATTCCAGACGCTGAAGGCCCTGGACCAAGATAGGGACGATGTTGCGAGAAGAGACGGCGCCGACGATGCCACACATGAGAGTTCCTTTGATTACGCAGAGCAGGACTTTAGACTCTCATCAGAGAAATATGCCTACTTTTATAAACCATAAATGAAGTAATATTTCTTGAAATTCATTTTCAGAAATAAAATTGCTAAATGAACAAGAAATTGGAAGTTTTAACCTCTCTGGATGCCACTGACCTGGCCGTGCTAGAGCAACTTCAGGCCGATGCATCGCTGAGCAATCAGGATCTGGCGGCACGGGTGCATGTGTCGCCGCCCACATGCCTGCGCCGGGTCAAGCGCCTGCACGAGGCTGGCTTGATCGAGCGGCAAGTCGCCATCCTCAGCCCCGACCGTCTTGCGGCCTTGCTCGGTCACGGTCTGCAGGCAGTGGTAGAGATCACGCTGGAACGCCAGGGCAACCAGGAGCAAGAGGCCTTCGAGACGCGCGTTGCGGCCGATGAGGCGGTGCAGCAGTGCTACCGCGTCTCGCCCGGCCCGGATTTCATCCTCATTGTGCAGGCAGCCGACATGCCGGGCTACCTTGCCCTGGCCCAACGCCTGTTCACCAGCGACGCCAATGTGCGCAACGTCAAGGCTTTCTTCAGTTTGCGCCGGGCGAAGTTTCAGCCTCGGGTGGCGCTCAAGAAGGCCGGCTAACGGAGGGGGCTAAGCGCCGCCCTTCTTGGGCCGCTGCCAATTGGCGATGCTCACTTGCTTGGCGCGCGTCACCGTCAGCGCGTCGGGCGGTGTGCTCTTGCTGACGGTGGAGCCACCGCCCACCGTGCCGCCGCGACCGATGGTGACGGGCGCCACCAGTACGCTGTTGCTGCCGATGTGCACATCGGCCTCAATGACCGTGCGATGCTTGTTGGCGCCGTCGTAATTGGCTGTGATGGCCCCCGCCCCGTAGTTGACCCGCTCACCCACGGTGGCGTCGCCCAGGTAGGCCAGGTGATTGGCCTTGGCGCCGCGCGCGAGCGTGCTGTTCTTGACCTCCACGAAATTGCCCACATGCACCTCGGGCCCCAGATCAGCGCCCGGCCGCAAGCGCGCAAAAGGCCCGACCAACGCACCCGGACCCACCCGCACCCCGGCCTTCTCGCCGTCGATATGGGTGAAGGGGTGAATCACCGCACCGTCCTCGATGCGGGCGTTGGCGATCACGCAGTTGGCGCCGATCTTCACGCCTTCGCCCAGCGACACCTTGCCTTCAAAAATGCAGTTGACGTCAATCTCCACATCCTGTGCGCATTCGAGCTGGCCGCGCACGTCAATGCGCGCCGGGTCAGCCAGGCGCACGCCAGATGCCATCAGTGCGCTCGCTTGTCGCAATTGAAAGGCGCGCTCCAGCTGCGCCAGTTGCTGGGGACTGTTCACTCCCTCTACTTGCAACGTGTCAGCCGCCTGCACCGCCAGCACGCTGGCGCCCTCACGCACGGCCTGGGCGACGATGCCGGTCAGGTAGTACTCACCTTGGGCATTGTCATTCTTCAGGCCCGCGAGCCAGGGCTTGAGCAAGTGATTGGGCACGGCCATGAAGCCGGTGTACACCTCGCGAATCTGGCGCTGCGCTTGGCTCGCATCCTTGTGCTCCACGATGCCCAGCACCGCGTCTGCCTTGCGCACAATGCGGCCATATCCGGTGGGGTCGGGCATGTCCACTGTCAGCAGGGCCAGGTGGCGGCCTTCACAGCGTTGCACCAGGCGTTGCAGGGTGGCCGGCTCGACCAAGGGCACATCGCCGTTGAGGATGAGGGTGAGCCCGTCGTCGGGCAAGAGTGGCAGGGCCTGCTGGACCGCGTGGCCGGTGCCAAGCTGTGGCTCTTGCCGAACGAACACCGGCGCCGGGCAGCCCGCGCCAAGCGGCCAGCCGGCCACTGCCAACTCGACCTGCTCAGCCCCGCTGCCGGTGATGATGACCACACGGCGAACCCGCAATTGCGACACGCAATCGATCACATGCTGCAACAATGCACTTCCGGCAAGGCGGTGCAATACCTTGGGCAGGCGACTCTTCATCCGCGTGCCCTTGCCCGCTGCCATGATGACCACATCGATTGCTGCCATGCACATTCCTTCTTCGTTAAACGCTGTCGCACCAAGACTTGTACGGATTATCGGTCTGCTGGCATTGTCGCTGGCGCTGGGCGCCTGCAGCGCCATCAAGCTGGGCTACAACAACCTGAACAGCGTGGCCTACTGGTGGCTCGACAGCTACATTGATTTCACCGACCCACAGACCACCCAGGTGCGCGACGATCTGGCCCGCTTGCACCTGTGGCACCGAACGCAAGAGCTGCCCCGGTTTGTCGCGATGCTGCGCAGCATGGAGGAACTCGCACCGCGCGATGTCAGCGCCGCACGGGCCTGCGATTTCATCCCGCTGGTGCGCGAGCGCATCAGGGCCGTGGCAGACCGGGCCGAGTCCCAGGTCACCGCGCTGGCCATGCGCCTTGCGCCCGAACAGCTTGCGCATCTGGAACACAAATACGACAAGATCAACGCCACCTACCGCAAGGAGTGGGTCATGCTGGACAAGACCGCACAACGGGACAAGCGAACAGAGCAATTCATTGACCGCAGCGAAATGGTGTACGGCACGCTGCAAGACAGTCAGCGCCAGGCGCTGCGCAAGCAGATGGAAATATCGGTGTTCGACCCTGCCCGCAATCTTGCCGAGCGCCAGCGCCGCCAGGGCGACTTGCTGCAAACACTGCGCAAGCTCTCAGGCACCACCACCAGCGAGGCCACCACCTTGCTGCGCGGCTACATCGATCGCTTCGAAAATTCCCCTGATTCGGCTTATCGCACTTATCAGAAGGCCTTGCAGGATGAAAGCTGCCGCGACTTCTCCGCGCTTCACAACAGCACCAGCGCGGCGCAGCGTGAAGCCGCAGCCAGAAGGCTGCGCGCCTACCAGCGAGACTTGCGGGAGCTGGCGGCGCATCAGTGACCATGCGCTGACGAGGGCTGAACAGCCCATACACCCCCGCACGCAAACCCACGCTGGCCTCAGGTCAATGCGCCCCTGGCATCGACCCTGATGATCCGCTCCACGACGCCCTCGCGCAGCCCGCCAGTCACGCCGATCATGAAGTCATGCAGGTTCACCGTGGGGTCGCAATGGCCGGGAATCAGCCACATCATGCGGCCTATGGTGGGAATGCGGCCGCCCGAGACCGACGGCCGCAAGATGCCGTGCTCATCGCCCCCATTGAAGTAGTCCAGCTCGTTGCCGGCCTCTTGTGTCAGCACCCTGGGCATGCCTGAATCGATGGCATGGCTCTTGTGGCCCGCATCGCACACTGCATGGTCCGCGCTTTGGCTGATGACCTGCGTCTTGATGAACAGCGCATGCTCAAACACCGGCTGCGCGGGATCACGCTCATTGGCGGCATAGTCCGCATCCATGAACATGAATGAGCCCGCCTGCAATTCGCCGTACATGCCGCTGGCCGCCTCGCAAACCATGGCGCCTGTGCCAGCGCCAGTGACCAGGTCCACCGCAATGCCCTGCTCTTCGATCAGCTTGCGGGTAAAGCGCACGTCATCGGTTGCAACGGCAATGGCATCGCGCCGCTCGCGCGGGCTGCGCAGGTGCTGCGCCTTGCCGTGGTAGGCCTGTAGCCCCGCGAAATGCAAGGCCGAATGGCCCGCAACTGCCTGCGCCAGCTCCAAGGCCTGCGGCCCGGGCTGCACACCGCAGCGTCCCTGACCAACGTCAATCTCGACAAACACATCGATGCGTGCATCCGCACCATGGCGCGCGTTGGCATCGCTCATGGCCTGCGCGAGCCGGTTGATGCCCTCGATGCTGTCCACTGCAATAGCCATGCGACCGCGTTGTGCGTCAAGCCGGTGAGCGAGCTCGGCCACGCGAGCGAGCTTCTTCGGGGCGATCACCTCATTGCTGATGTACACGTCATGCACACCGCCATCGACCATGGCCTGCGCCTCGGCCGTCTTTTGCACGCACACGCCAACCGCGCCGGCCTGAATCTGCAGCCGCGCCAGGGCCGCGCTCTTGTGCATCTTGGCATGCGGGCGCCAGCGCACATTGTGCTTGCGCGCAAACTCGGCCATGCGGGTCAAGTTGCGCTGCATGGCGTCCAAATCCACCACCAGTGCCGGCGTGTCAATGTCCGCGACGCTCTGGCCCACCAAGTGGGCCAGAGCCTCAGACATTGGGGTTTTCGTCGATGCTGTCATCGGCCAGGTGCTGGGTGTCTGACCAGCCAACCAAAGTGAAGCCCTCGGGCGTCCAGAGCAAACGGTTGATCGCCGCGTTGGGCAGCTCCCAGGTGCGTGGGGAATTGACCTCTTGGCCGGTGGCCACACGATAAAGCGCATCGAGCACGCCGCCGTGCGCCACCACCACGATTTGCTCGCCCGGATGCCGCGCGGCCAGTTCCTGCAAAGTGCGGGTCACACGTTCACGAAGCTGCAGCAGCGATTCGCCGCCCTGCGGAGGCTGCCATTCGGGCATGCGCTTGCGCCAATTGTGGGCATGGTCGGGCCATGTTTCCTGGATCTCATCGAAGGTCTTGCCTTCGAACAAACCGAAGCTTCGCTCGCGCAGACCTTGTTCTGGCACGGCCTGCACGCCGGTGGCCTGCGCGATGGACAGGGCCGTCTGGTGGGCGCGCGCCAGATCGCTGGTGTAGAGCGCACAGACCTCTTCGCTGGAGAGCGCTTCACCTACTCGTTGCGCCTGCCATTTGCCGTTCTCATTCAATCCGATGTCGAGCTGACCCTGGATGCGTGCCTCCACGTTCCAGGAGGTCTCGCCATGGCGAACAGCAATGATGCGGGTGGCTTGCATTCCAGGCATTTTAGGTGGGGAAGCGGTCGTGGCGAGAATCGGGGCCAAGTCGGCCGCTAATGACCCACCCGTATGTCCACCCGACGTGGGCCTGGCGGCGGCGCTGGAAACCCCTCCATGGCCGCGTCAAAAATGACCGGGAAAACCGTGCCGCTGTCCATCCAGGGGCCTGCATTGGTGGCCCGCGTTTCATAGACGACACGGTGAGAAGGCAACTCGCGAATGATGATGGAGACATCGCGCTGGTACCAGGGCGACTCCATGCGTCCGAATGGCATGCCCAACCCAATGCGGGCGCTGCGATAGCCCCAGCCAACGCCGGCCCAGCCGCCCCAGGACTGCGCCCATGGCGACAGCACCCGCTGAACCTGCCCGCTGATCAGCACACTCAGGCGCGCATTGGCGTCGTCCCTGCGCAGCCCAACCTTGGCTAGCGCGCCCTCGGCCATGGCTTCCATTTGAGCCTGGGTGGCCTCCAGGTGCGACGGCAGGCGCTCGAACCGGTAAGTCGGCTCGGCAGGCAGCGCAGTCAGGCCAGAGAAGGTCTGGACTTCATTGTCCAGCAGATAGCCTACTGCGCAGGCCGACAAAGACAGCGCGGCCGCCAGCGCCAGACTCCATCGGGCGAACAAGTGAAACAGATGCAGCTTCATACGACCTCTCCAAGAGGCGCGGGGCCTCAGAGCTTGATGACTTGCAGGCCAAGCAGTGTGGATGGCGACTCAAATTCGTCAGGATCGAAGGCGCGGTCACCTTCGCTGCTGGCTATGCCGGTCAGCGTAAGACCCTTGAAATCATGCAGCGTTGCATCCGCCAGATGAGAGGGCACGACATTTTGCAAAGCGGTAAACATGGTGTCCACCCGCCCTGGATGCTTGCGGTCCCACTCTTGCAGCATGGCTGCCACCTGCTTGCGTTGCAGGTTCTCCTGGCTGCCGCACAAGGTGCAGGGAATGATGGGGAACTGGCGATGCTGCGCCCAACGCACCAAGTCTTTCTCGGCCACATAGGCCATTGGGCGTATCACCATGTGCCGGCCATCATCGCTCACCAACTTGGGCGGCATGCCTTTTAACTTGCCGCCGAAGAACATGTTGAGAAAGAAGGTCTGCAAGATGTCGTCGCGATGGTGCCCCAGCGCGATCTTGGTCGCACCCAACTCATCAGCCACGCGGTACAGAATGCCCCGGCGCAAACGCGAGCACAGGCTGCACATCGTCTTGCCCTCGGGGATCTTGTCCTTGACGATGGAATAGGTGTCCTGGTTCTCGATGTGAAACGGCACACCGGTCTTTGCCAGGTACTCGGGCAGCACATGCTCGGGAAAGCCCGGCTGCTTCTGGTCCAGGTTGACCGCGATCAACTCAAAGCTCACTGGCGCGCGCTGCTGCATCTTCTGCAGAATGTCCAGCATGCCATAGCTGTCCTTGCCGCCTGAGAGGCACACCATGATCTTGTCGCCTTCTTCGATCATGTTGTAGTCACCAATCGCCTGACCTACTTGGCGGCACAGGCGCTTTTCGAGCTTGTGGGTTTCACGCTCGATCTTGCGCACCCTGTCGATGGGAGCGGCTTCGGTTTCGATCCATACAGCACTCATACGCGTATTGTCGCCCGTCTACCAAAGCCCCGTCTCTACCCGTATCGCCACTTCGCAATCGTCGAAGATCTCCAGCTTGGCGATGCGCACGCGCACGCCCAGCACGCCGGGCAGTTGCATCAGGCGGTGCGCGAGCTTGCCGATCAGGCTTTCGAGCAAGTTGACATGCTCGGCGGTGCATTCATCGATGATGATCTTGCGCACCTTGCGGTAATCGAGCACATGGCCGATGTCGTCGTCGCGCGGCATCAGCGGCTGCGTACCCAGGTTGAGTTCGGCATCGACCATGATGGGCTGGGGACTCTCTTTCTCGTGGTCGAGGATGCCCAGGTTCGCGTTGAAGCGAAGGCCGGTGAGGGTCAAGGATTGGATGCCAGCTTTTATCATCCCGGCGCCCCCACGTTTGCCGCCAAGGCGGCTGCACTGCCCCCCGAGGGGGCCTTCGCTTGCTTGAAGCGGTTCTGCGCTGCGCTCATGTTATATCTACATCAACGAAAAATCGCGGTCGAATTTCATCAGGTGCTGGCCACCATCGACCAGCAAGGTGGTGCCGGTGATGGACTGGTTTTCCAGCGCGAAGCGCACGGTGGACGCGACATCCTGCGCGGTGGAAGACCGGCCCAGGGGTGACAGGCGATGCAACTGATCGAATTTTTCATCAGGCAGCATGTGGCTGGTAAGCGTCAGGCCCGGGGCCACGCCCACCACTCGCAATTGCGGCGCCAGGGCAATGGCCAGCACTGTGTTGGCCGCTTCCAGCGCGGCCTTGGACAAGGTGTAGCTGAGAAAGTCGGGGTTCTGGTTCCACAACTTTTGGTCGAGCAGATTGACCACCACGCCAGCGCCGGCGCGTGCACACACATGCTGGTGCAGCGCCTGAGCCAGCAGCACCGGTGCGCCAGTGTTGGTTTTCAAATGCGAAAGCAGTGCCTCGTAGCTGAAGCTGCCCACATTGTCGTGCTCGAACAGCGACGCATTGTTGACCACCGCGTCGAGTTGGCCCAGCCGCTGCACCACCTGCGGCACCAGGGCCTGGGTCTGTGCTTCATCGGACAGGTCGGCCTGGAAGGTTTCGATCGCCGCGCCGGCGGGAGCCAAGCGTCGGCAGTCGGCTGCGGTCTGTTCGACCGCATCGGCCGATCCGCGGAAATGCAGCGCCACCTGCCAGCCGCCGGCGGCCAGCGCCAACGCGATCTCCCGCCCCAGCCGCTTGGCGGAGCCAGTGACCAGCACGGTGCGCAGTGGGGGCGATTCGCTCATTCGGGGACAATCCGGGTGTGACTACACAAGCAATGAGTTTAACGAGGGCCTTGCACTCCTTGGTGGAAAAATCAATCCGTCGTGCCGACGGCTGGCTGCCCTTTGATCGTTTCATGGCGCTGGCCTTGTATGCGCCAGGGCTGGGCTATTACGCCAATGACTCGCGTAAGTTCGGCGCCATGCCATCTTCGGGCAGCGATTTTGTCACCGCGCCAGAGATGACGCCGCTGTTCGGCCAGGCCCTGGCGGCGCAGGTGGCTGATGCGCTGCGGGCCAGCGGCACCCGCGAAGTCTGGGAGTTTGGCGCCGGCTCGGGCGCACTGGCTTTGCAACTGCTCGATGCACTATCCGATGCCATCGACCGCTACATCATCGTCGATCTTTCGGGCAGCCTGCGCGCGCGCCAGCAGCAGGCGCTGGCGGCCTACGGCGAGCGGGTGAACTGGGTGAGCGAGCTTCCCGAAACCTTGTGCGGTGTGGTGGTAGGCAATGAAGTGCTCGATGCCATGCCGGTCAAGCTGCTCGCGCGCAAGGGTGGCATCTGGCACGAGCGCGGCATTGTCGTCAACGCGCAAGGCGCGCTGGCCTGGCAGGACTGGCCCACCGAACTGCGACCGCCGGTCGATATTGCCGGGCCCCACGACTACCTGACGGAGATCCATCCGCAAGCGCAAGCCTTCATCCGCACCCTGGCCGACCGTCTTGTGCGGGGCGCCGCTTTCTTCATCGACTATGGATTCTCCGAGAGTGAGTACTACCATGAGCAGCGGCACATGGGCACCCTGATGTGCCACCATGGCCACATGGCTGACACCGATCCGCTGGCGCAACTGGGGCACAAGGACATCACCGCGCATGTCGACTTCACCGGCCTGGCCCTGGCCGCGCAAGAGGCCGGCCTGGGCGTACTGGGCTACACCACCCAGGCCCGGTTTCTGATGAACTGCGGCCTGGTGCCCATGCTGGCACAGGCGCCGCTGGCGCAGCGCGTGGCTGGCCAGCGCCTGATCGCTGAACATGAAATGGGTGAATTGTTCAAGGTCATCGCGTTGCATCGCGGCGCTTTCTGGGACGCGGTGGGTTTTCGCGAGGGGGACCGCACGCATGTCCTCTGAAACGGCGGCAAGCACATGATCCGCTGGATCATCGTCATCTTCCTGGCGCTGATGCTGATCAACTGGTTCAGCCCACTGCTGCAGCGCATGGGCTTTGGCAGGTTGCCGGGGGACCTGCGCTTCAGGCTTTTCGGACGCGAGTGGTTCATCCCCCTGACCACCACCATCATTCTCAGCCTGGTGGCCGGGCTGATCGCCAAACTGCTATGACGGCCACTAACCTCAAAGCCTGCATCGACATCGGTGGCACCAAGGTGGCCGTCAGTCTGGCGCGCGGCGACGGCCTTGAGCTGCTGGCGCGCCGTAGCGAGCCGACTGTCAGGACCGGGCCGCCCGAGGCCTTGGCCGTGCAGGTGATGCGCATGGTCGATCAAGCCTGTGCCGAAATCGGCGTCTCGCCCGCGTCGATCGAGCAGGCGGGCGTGGCGTCCTGCGGCCCCTTCGTTCGGGTCGCCGGCATGGTGGAAATCGCCGCGCCCAACATCTGCGGCGGCATTGCCGGCCCGGCCCGGGGCCTGCCCAACGACTGGCGCAGCGTTCCGCTGGAAGCCTTGCTGCGCCAACGCTTCGTGCGGGTGTGCGTGGCCAACGATTGCGTTGCCGCACTGCAGGCCGAGCGCCGCTGGGGCGCCTTGCAAGGCGTCGACCATTGCGCCTACGTCACCTGGAGCACCGGCATCGGCGTGGGTCTGTGTGTCGATGGGCATGTGCTGCAGGGCAAGAACGGCAACGCCGGCCATGCGGGCCACATGTTCGTGTCCGACAACGATGACGCGCTGTGCGGCTGCGGCAACATCGGTGACGTTGAATCGCTGGTGGCGGGTAATGCGATCGCGCGGCGGTTCGGCGTCGATGCGGCCACCTTGCTGGGGCGGGCCCAGGCCGGCGACACGGTGGCAGCGGCCCGGGTGGGCGACCTGTGCCGTGTGCTCGGCCGCGCCTTGTACAACTTGGTGGTCACCCTCGATCTGCAGCGCATCAGCCTGGGCGGGGGAGTGTTCTGGAACCACCGGCACAATTTGCTGCCGCAACTGCGCTCGCACGTCACGGGCCGGTGCGGCGCCCTCACCACCGGCTGCGAGCTGGTGGCGGCCGGCCTGGGCGAACGAGTGGGGGATTACGCGGCGCTGGCTGTGCTGGACGCAGGCTGATCAGCTTGAACTTACAGGCCATGGATGACAATCCGCCAGTCCCTTTAGGTGAGTCAGAAATGAACAAACAGAAGCCACTGAAGTTCCACCAGAAAAATGAGGTCTCCATCGTTCGGTCCTCGGCGGCGGAGTACCTGACATTTGTCGCAGCTGTAGGCCAAGGTGGGGTGGAGGCGGTGTACTCTGACGAAAACGTCTGGCTTACCCAGAGGATGATGGGGCTGCTCTATGACGTACAAACTCACACCATCAACTACCACCTGAAAAAGGTATTTGCAGACAATGAGCTGGAAGAAGATTCAGTTATTCGAAGTTTTCGAATAACTGCCGCAGACGGGAAGGACTACAACACCAAGCATTACAACCTGGCAGCGATCATTGCCGTGGGCTACAAGGTGAATTCCGAACGTGCGGTGCAATTTCGCAAGTGGGCCACCAACATCATTGAGTCGTTCACCATCAAGGGATTCGCGATGGACGACGAGCGGCTCAAGAATGATGGATCAGTACTCACCAGGCAGTATTTCGAAGAGCAGTTGCAGCGTATCCGGGAGATTCGCCTGTCGGAGCGCAGGTTCTATCAAAAGATCACAGACGTCTACGCCACGTCAATTGATTACGTACCTCACATCATCCGCAGCCGCTCATCGACCGCCTCGGCCCGGACCTGGTGGATCATCTCGCCCACGCGCGGGCCGCTGATGCCTTGCTGCTGGGCGCGCTGCGCCACCTCGTGCGTGGCTACCGCGCGCGCCGCTGCCAGTGCCGACAGCAGCCGCTGACGCTGGGGATAGGGGTCTTGCTCCATGCCCAGGCGACCGCGGGCGTCGCACTCGCAGGCCAGCAGGATGCCCTCGAAGCGTTCGGGCTTGCGGAATGCATCGCAACGCTCCAGCAGCCTGACGATGGCGGCAGCGCCGAACTGCGTGCTGCGGTGGATGTTGCCGTGTTCGCGCGCCACCACTTCGGCCATCTCCCTGCACTCGGTAGGCACGCGCAGGCGCTCGCAAACTGGCCTGAGCAGTTGCACGCTGCGCTCTTCATGGCCGATGTGCCGAGGCAGCGTCGCCGCTGGCGTCGTGCCCTTGCCCAGGTCATGCGTGAGGCAGGCAAAGCGCACCGGCAAGGGCGCATCCAGGCGGGCGCACATGTCCAGCACCATCATCAAGTGCACGCCGGTGTCCACCTCGGGGTGGTAATCGGCCCGTTGGGGCACACCCCAGAGACATTGAACCTCGGGCAGCAAACGCGTCAGCGCGCCACACTGGCGCAGCGTCTCGAACATGCGCGAAGGTTGCCGCTCCATGAGGCCGCGCGCGATTTCCTGCCACACGCGCTCGGCTACCAAGGCGTCTACCTCGCCTTCATGCACCATGTGGCGCATCAGCTCCAGGGTTTCGGGAGCAACCGTGAAATCAGCAAAGCGCGCCGACAAGCGAGCCACGCGCAAGATGCGCACCGGGTCTTCGCGAAATGAATCGGTCACATGGCGAAACACCCGTTGCTGCAGATCGGCCTGGCCACCAAACGGGTCGATGATGCGGCCCGATTCGTCCCGCGCCATCGCGTTGATCGTCAGGTCTCTGCGGGCCAAGTCTTCTTCCAGCGTGACGCTGGACTCCGAATGAACAACGAAGCCGCGGTAGCCGCGCGCGGTCTTGCGCTCGGTACGGGCCAGGGCGTACTCCTCCTTGGTCTGCGGATGCAGGAACACCGGAAAGTCCCGGCCCACCGGCAAGTAGCCCAAGTCGACCAACTCTTGCGGGGTCGCGCCAACGACCACCCAGTCGTGGTCGCTGACAGGCAGTCCCAGCAGGGTATCGCGCACCGCGCCACCGACCATGTAGATTTGCATGGCGGCAGTTTAACCAAGGGCGGCTTCAGGCCTGGGTACGATAGGGCTCGTCGAACACCACGAAGTCATGCTCCGCCAACGCGTCGTCCATCCAGGCGCGCACGGCGGGCAATGCGCACAGGCGATCCAGGTACTGCGCGATGTGTTGCGGCACCGGCAGGGCGTAGGTCTTCAGGCGCATAACCACCGGCGCATAAAAGGCATCGGCCGCGCAGAACTCACCAAACAGCATCGGCCCCTTGTGCGTGTTCAGCAACTCGGTCCACATGGCCACGATGCGCTCAAGGTCTGCGCGCACGGCGGGCTGGTCGCGCCAGATCAGCGCGCCGATCTGCGGCAATGATGCCTCGATGTTCATCGCGCAGTGGTTGCGCAGCGCAGAAAAGCCCGAATGCATTTCGGCGCACACGCTGCGGGCCCGGGCGCGTGCCCTCGCATCGCGAGGCCAGATCCCGTGATCGGGGAATCTCTCCGCCACATATTCCGTGATGGCCAAGGTGTCCCACACCGCCAGCCCTTCATCAAGCAGCACCGGCACCCGGCCCGCGGGGCTGAGCGCACAGATGGTCTGCTTGAAGGTGGAGTCAGCGTTGAAAGCGTCAAAGCGCACCATGACTTCATCAAAGGCAATGCCAGCTTGCTTGAGCAACACCCAGGGCCGCATGGACCATGACGAATAATTCTTGTTGCCGATGTAGAGTTGGATGGGCATGGCGCCTTCACTCCTCAGGGAAGTTCACGACTGGGCTCGGGCCGGTTGGCCTCGCGCGGGCCTATGGTGCCCAGACGCGCCTTGAGCGACTGCGGCTCACCCGTCAGGATGGCGGCGTACATGGTGGTGTTGGACAGCACCTTCTTGACGTAGTCGCGCGTTTCGTTGAAGGGCACGTTCTCGGCCCAGGCCGCCGCCTCCACCGCAGTGCCGTTGCGCCAGTTGCGCGGCCGTCCTGGGCCGGCGTTGTAAGCCGCCGCAGCCAGTGCCATCGAGCCCTCGAAGTCGTCCAGCACCAGCTTGAGGTAGCCGGTGCCGATGGCGATGTTGGTGTCGCGGTCATTGAGCTGATCGATGCTGAAGCCGTTCAGCCCGATCTTGCGGGCAGTCCAGCGCGCGGTGGCCGGCATCACCTGCATCAGGCCCGATGCGCCCACGTGCGAGCGCGCGTTCATAATGAAGCGACTCTCTTGCCGGATCAGCCCATAGACATAGGCTGGGTCGAGGTTGATCTCGCGACTGCGCCGCACCACCGACTCGCGAAAAGGCATGGGAAAGCGCTGCTCCACATCAAACTGCGACTTGGTGCGTTCGCTGGTGTTGATACAGCGGTCCCACACTTCGCGCTCGCAGGCCCACTGCGCGGCAGCCAGCAACTCGCGCTCGGCCATACCGCCGGCTTGGGCCAGATTGGTGCCGTAGTTCCACTCGCGAACGCCTTCAGGGCGCAGGCCTATTGCAATGGCATAGAGCGCACGCGTCAGGTTGGGATTAGCTCGCGCGGCCTGCATTTCTTCGGCCGTCAAGGGCGCCGGGCGCTGCGGCACGCTGATCTTCTGGCCCAGCTCTTCCAGCGCCAGTTGTTCATAAAAGCCGCGCACTGAGGCAATTGATTCGAACAGGCGCTGGGCTTCGCTGCGCCGCGTATCGCCGCCCTGGGCGAGCATGGCCCGCGCCTTCCAGTAAACCCAGGCCGGATTGCCGCGCGCTTCATCGCTCATGGCGTTGACCGCCTGCAGCACCGCAGCCCACTGCGGGCCACGGGCCGTACGCAAGGCTGCGCGCACCTTCCAGGCCAGCATGTCATCGGTGAGATCCTGGTCGCGAGTGACCTTTGCGTAATATGTCAGCGCCTCGTTGCCGGGCCGCTGCGCAGCCTGCTTGCCGATCACGCCCCACACCCAGTCGCGTTCTTCGCTGGAAAGCTGCGGCCCCCACTTGTCCTCCAGCAGTTGGGCTGCGCCATCCACATCGCTGATGGCCAGTTTGATCAGCGCCAGCACCGTCATCTCGCGGCGGGTCTGCAATACAGCCGTCACCCGGCCGGCCAGAAAGCGCGTGGGGCTTTTGTTGATTTCGGCCAACTGGGCAAGCGCCTGGGGTGCGACCATGCCCACCGCAGCAGCAAGCGCGCGCGGACGATTGGCCTCCATCGCCAATCGAGCCTTGCGCCAAGCGTCAATGGCTGTCATGCGCCCCGGCCCTTGGGTGTCGCCGATCAAACGCGAAGCGGCCTGCGTGCAGCCATCATCTGCATCGCGCTGCGCGAACCACAAGCGCCTGACTTCGTTAGCCAGGGCTGCGGGCTCGGCAGGGCCTTGGCGCAGGTGCTCCACCAACAAAGCGTAGCAACGCACCTCTCGGTCGTCGTTCATGCGATAGCGCGGATGCTCGGCGGCAAAGTTGGTCCAGTCGCGCCGCTGACCCAGCAGCAAGAGCCAGTCATTTCGAAGCCGGTCTTCCTGGTAGCTGCCTGAATAGCGGGAGAAAAATTCCTGCACCTCCTGCGTGCTGGCTGTGTCAAGCCGGGCTCTTAGCTCCCAATACGCGGCCCAAGGCTCCAGCACATGGCCTCGCACCCTTGGCAGCAGTTGCGTCAGTTTTTGCCGGTTGGCCTGGGCAAAAGCCTGCTGCATTTCAAGCACCAGGTCATCCCCTTTGGACTGGCCGTAAGCCGCGCTGGACAGTGCCGCTGCAATCAATGTCAGAATTCTTAACAACTTCATGGGCGGATTATGGACACGTCACAAGAGAAAAAGGCATTGCGCAAGCAACTCGTTCTGCAAAGACTGTGCATGCCTGACCGCGAACTGCGCAGCGATCTGCTGCAGCGGGTCATGCGCATCTGGCTGATCAACCGGCCCGATATCGTGATTGGCGCCTACTGGCCGATCAAGGGCGAGTTCGATCCGCTACCAGCCCTGCACCGCTGGAAGGAAGACGGCGAGTTGCTGGACCAGCCGCAGCCGCGCCGCATCGGGCTGCCGGTGGTGGACAAATTGCACAAGACGCTCAAGTTCCACGCTTGGTATCCCGGCTGCCCGATGCAAGAGGACGCCTACGGCATTCCCAAGCCCAAGGAAACGGAGGTGATCGTGCCCACCTTGCTGTTCGTGCCCTGCGTGGGTTATGGCACGGGCGGTTTTCGCCTGGGCTACGGCGGCGGCTTCTACGACCGCACCCTGGCCGAGCTGCAGCCAAAGCCATACACCGTGGGCCTGGGCTTCACCAACGCTTTTATTGAGGAGATGGAGCCCGAGCCGCATGACGTGCCGCTGGACGCCATACTCAACGACAACGGCGTGGTCTGGCCCATAGGCTGATCACATGCGACGCTGCGTCAATCCATATGGTCGATGGTGTCCGGGTCGGGTGCTTCGCCTATGGTCTCGCGGGTCAATTTGCTCTGGCCTTGCAGCCATGAACTGAAGGCCTTGATCTCTGGCCGTTCGATGCTGCGTGGTCCCACGATCAACCAGTAGGCCATGGGCGAATCCATGCGGTGGTGGGGCAAAGGCTCGACCAGATCGCCGTTGGCCAGGCTTTCGGCCACCATGGGCAGGCGAGCCAGCACCACGCCCTGCCCGGTGAGCGCCGCCTGCACCATCTGGTAGGCGTAATTGAAGTAGAGCCAGCGCTTGGGCTGCAGCTTGGGCAGGCGATGCTCGTCAAACCAGCGCCGCCATGTCAGCCATTCGAGATGGCTCTGGTGCGCGTCACCCGCTTCGATCAAAGTGAACTGCGCCAGATCGGCCGGCTTCTTCAATGGCACGCCGCTCTTCAGTAGCCAGGGGCTGGCCACCGGCGTGAGTTGCTCGCCGAACATGCGTATGGCGTTGGCGGGCATGCTGGCGCGCGGGCCGTAACGCAAGGCAAGGTCTACATCGGAGACTTCCAGGTCCAGCGGGGTGTCGGTTGCATCAATGCGGATATCGATGTCCGGGTGCTCGCGCTGGAATTGCTCCAGCCGGGGAATGATCCACATCGACGCAAACGAGGCAAAGGTGGTGATTGCCACCGCGCGCCGTCCGGCGGTCTGCCTGATCTGGCGCACCGCGCCGTCGATGCGTGGCAAGGCCTGCGTCACGGCCAGCAGCAACTGCGCGCCGGCGCTGGTCAACTCCACCGCGCGCGTGTGGCGCAAGAAGAGACTCACCCCCACCTCACCTTCCAGGGACTGTATCTGGCGGCTGACGGCCGACTGGGTGAGCGCCATCTCTTCAGACGCGGCCCGGAAATTCAGATGCCGGGCCACGGCCTCGAATGCACGCAGATAGCCTGCAGAAATGGGCCGGGTGCGCAGGTGAGTTTGTGAATGCTGCATGGGAATGCCAAAGCGGCGCTTGCGCCATTGATGCGGTTTGGGAATCAATAGCGTAGCGGGAATTCATTGGACTGCCAAGGCCCGCGTGCACGATCATGCAGGCACAAGGCACCTATCTCCACATGGAAAGCGAACACGCCATGACCACGCAAACGCTCTCACAAACGCATCAATCAACCAGCCCGCCCGGCGCCTGGAAGCTCGCACCCGGCCGCGCACTCACGCTGCAGCCCCGTGAAGCGGGCGTCTTTCGGGTGGCGCTCGGGCGCATGTGGGTGACGCTGGACGGTCCGCACCAGGGCCCTGCAAATGATTTGGGCGACCATGTGTTCGATGCTGGCGCGCGTTTGCACTTGCGGGCCGGCCAGCGCCTGGTGATCGAAGCCTGGGATGCACGCACCCCGGCCTACTTCAGTTGGGACAGCCTGCGCGCGCTGGCGCCAATCTCGGTACCCCAAAGTGTGGGGGTGCGCCAGTCAGCGGCGGATCTGAGCTGGGCCTTGCATTTGGCCGCAGCCGCCACAGGCGCGCTGGCGGCTGCCTTGGCAAAGGCAATTGCAGACAGGGTCTGGATACGCAAGATGGCGTCTGCACAAGCCATCAGGCCCTGAACCTAGAAACGGCAGTTGACCGCTTGTTTTCTGCAGGAAGTACCCGTGGACATTGAGTTTTTTGGCCTTGAAGTTCCTTGCCCATTGGGTGAGAGCGCTACGCACTCGAGTGGGTGTCTGGCAAGCCCGCTGGCGGCGTTGCTCCTCCTTGCAGGCATTAGCCTGCGGCGTCGTCACGCCTTGCCATCGGGCTTGCCAGACACCCA
>CANJPU010000070.1 GCA_947476285.1 Comamonadaceae bacterium
AGTTCTGCGCCGCCGACCTCAGGCCGCAAATCCCAGCGAAGTCGAAGCGAAGCGTAGACCGCCACAGTATGAGCGCCTGCCGGGCATCGCCTGACGCGACGCGCAGACCAAGCAGGCATGCAACCGCAGCCTTGCCCACGCGAGGCCCAGCCGGACGACTGATGCGATGGGAGATTTCCCATTTGGACTGACGTGGTCGCCGAAGGCCTAATGCCGGCAGGTAAACTGGCCATCTGGAGACACACCATGAAACGCCGTCAACTGCTGCTGTTTGCGTCTGGCGTCGCCGTGTTGCCTGGCTTGGCTGACGCACAGACCTATCCCTCCAAGCCGATCCGTTACATCGTGCCCGTTGCCGCAGGGGGCGGCAGTGACATGATCGCCCGCGTGGTCACCGAGCGCTGGGGCGCGGCGCTGGGCCAGACCTTCGTTGTGGACAACCAGAGTGGCGGTGGCGGCGTGGTGGCCAGCCAGATCACCGCGCGTGCCGCGCCCGATGGCTACACACTGATGCAAGGCTATGTGGCCACGCACGGCACCACGCCCGCCACGCGCCGCATCAGCTACGACCCGATCAAGCAGTTCACGCCCATCGGCATGATCGGTGCCACACCCAATGTGCTGGTGGTCAACGCCAATGTGCCGGCCAAGAGCGTCCAGGAGTTCATTGACTACGTCAAGCGCAACCCCGGCCGCGTGAGCTATGGCTCGGCCGGGCAGGGATCGCTCACGCATCTGACCATGGAGTTGTTCAAGCAAGAGACCGGCTTGTTCATGCTGCACATTCCCTACCGGGGCATCGCGCCGGCCATCAACGACTTGCTGGGCGGCCAGACCCAGGCGATGTTCCCTGGCTTGGCCGCTGCACTGCCCCACCTGCGCTCAGGCCGCATGCGCGCGCTGGCCGTTACCGGCAAGGCGCGCAGCCCGCAGCTCAAGGATGTTCCCAGCATGGAGGAAGTCGGCTTCAAGGGCTTCGACGCCATGCAGTGGTATGGCTCGGTCGGCCCGGCCGGCGTGCCGCCCGACATCGTCAAACGCCTCAATGACGCTCAGGTTGCGGTGCTTAAATCACCCGACCTGCGCGAGAAGCTGGCGGGCGAAGCGGTCGAGCCCTGGCCCATGTCGCCGCAGGAGTTTGGCGAATTCATCCGCGCCGAGATCACCCGCTGGACCGCACTGGCCAAGGCCCGCAACATTCATCTCGAAGAATAAGCAAGCAACATGGCACACAACACACACGTTCCCGCCGATACGCAGGCGCCGCCGATCACCAGCATCCTTGCCCGCTTCGTCAGCACGCATGCATCGCGCGGCTGGAGCGACGCGGTCGAGCATGAGGCGCACCGCACCTTCTACAACTGGCTGGGCTGCGCCATCGGCGCTGCCCACCATGAGGCCGCCGACGCGGCGCTGGCAGCTGTTGCCATGCTCGAACCCGCGCCGCAGGCGAGCGTGCTGGGGCGCACCGAGCGCGTTGACATGGCCAGCGCGGCCTTGCTCAACGGCATCACTTCGCACACTTTTGACTTTGACGACACGCATCTCAAAACCATCATCCATCCGGCCGGGCCGGTGGCATCGGCGGTGCTGGCGCTGGCCGAGCAGCGCGGCGCGTCAGGGCGCGAAGTGATCGATGCACTGGTGCTGGGCATCGATGTGGCCTGCCGCATCGGCAATACCATCTATCCCGACCACTACGACCGTGGGTGGCACATCACCGGCTCCACTGGCATGCTGGGCGCAGCAGCCGGCTGTGCGCGGCTGCTGCGGCTGAGCGAACAAAAGACGGCGATGGCCCTGGGCATCGCCGCGTCTCAGCCAGTGGGCTTGCGCGAACAATTCGGCACCATGACCAAGCCGTTTCATCCGGGCGCGGCAGCACGGGCGGGCCTCACATCGGCCTTGCTCGCACACCACGGCTTCACCGCCAGCCCGCGCGCACTGGAAGCGCCACGTGGCTTCGTGCAAGTGGTGTCGGACAAGCGGGCCTGGCATGAGGTCACCGATGAACTCGGTGAGCGCTTCGAGATCTCTTTCAACACCTACAAGCCCTTTGCCTGCGGCATCGTGATTCACCCCAGCATCGACGCCTGCGTGCAACTGCGCGCACAAGGCGTGGTGCCCGAGCAGGTGCGCAGCATCGAGCTGCGGGTGCACTCCCTGGTGCTGGAGCTGACCGGCAAGAAAGAGCCGCGCGATGGCCTGCAAGGCAAGTTCAGCGTCTACCATGGCTGCGCGGCTGGCCTGATCTACGGGCGCGCCGGTGAAGAGGAATTTTCCGACGCGGTGGTGAACGATCCTCAGGTGGTGGCGCTGCGCAACAAGGTGCAGGCGAGCGTGGACGACACGATTGCCGAGGCCGCAGTCGATGCAACAGCCGTGCTCATAGATGGCCGGCGCGTGCATGTGCGGGTGGACCACGCCATCGGCTCACTCGAACGCCCGTTGTCTGACGCGCAGCTAGAAAGCAAATTCAATGACTTGGTCGTGCCGCAGCTGGGGCAGGCGAAGGCGCAGGACATCACCGCCGCCTGCTGGCGCTTGGCTGCGCTGGCCGATGTGCGTGAACTCATTGCAAAGTGCCGCCCATGAGGGCTTGATCGCCGGCCCTGAAATTGTGTCCAGGAAGCCCCCCTATGTCTGATCATCCACTGCCATACCAAGGCATCCGCGTTATCGAATTCACCCACATGGTCATGGGCCCGACCTGCGGCATGGTGCTGGCCGACCTGGGCGCCGAGGTCATCAAGATCGAGCCAATTGCCGGCGACAACACGCGCAATCTGCTGGGCTCCGGGTCTGGCTTCTTCCCCATGTTCAACCGCAACAAGAAGAGCATCGCGCTGGACCTGCACAAGCCCGAAGGCAAGCAAGCCGCGCTGCGGCTGATTGCCACCGCCGACATCGTCAGTGAAAACTTCAAGCCCAGCACCATGAAGAAGCTGGGTCTTGACTACGCGTCGCTGCGCAAACTCAATGAGCGCTTGATCTACGTCAGCCACAAGGGTTTCCTGCCCGGCCCCTACGACCACCGCACCGCGCTGGATGAAGTGGTGCAGATGATGGGCGGCCTGGCCTACATGACTGGCCGCACCGGCGACCCGCTGCGCGCAGGCACCAGTGTGAACGACATCATGGGCGGCATGTTCGGCGCCATTGGCGCAATGGCGGCCCTGGCCGCGCGCGAGAAGACCGGCAAAGGCCAGGAAGTGCAGAGCGCGCTGTTCGAGAACAATGTGTTTCTAGTGGCCCAGCACATGATGCAATACGCGGTCACAGGCAAGGCCCCCGACCCCATGCCCAGCCGCATCTCGGCCTGGGCGGTGTACGACGTGTTCACCGTGAAGGATGGTGATCAGATCTTCCTGGCCGCCGTCAGCGACACGCAGTGGGCCGCCTTCTGCGAGGCCTTTGGCTTTACCGACTTGCGCGCAGATGTGCGCCTGAAGACCAACAACGACCGCGTCAAGGCGCGCGAATGGATGATGCCGATTCTGCGCGATCGGATGGCGCCGTTTTCCGCAGCGCAGTTGAGCGAGCTGTTTGAAAAGCATGGGCTGCCCTTCGCGCCCATTACTCGCCCGCAAGATTTGTTCGACGATCCCCACCTAAAGGCCACCGGTGGCCTTGCCCCCATGGTGCTGCCAGATGGGCGCGAGACGCATGTTCCACTCCTGCCACTGACGCTGGGCGGCGAGCGGCCCGGCCTGCGCCTGCAGCCGCCCAGGCTGGGGCAGCACGGCCACGCGCTCTTGCGCGAGGTGGGCTACAGCGACGCAGAAATTGAGGCGCTCGTATTGAGCCATGTCACCCTTGGGGAATGACTCTCGAATTTGCAGTCTGCGAGGCAGCGATATTTGATTTGAACTTGTCAACCCACGGGGAAACCCTGCGTTATAGGATCAAGCCGAAACGACGTTCTGGCTCGCTCAAAAGGGTCGGAGCTGCAACGACCTCCGTGTCATGAGTGAAAAATAACTATGTTGAAAATCAAGACCCTGATCGCCGCTGCCATTTTGTCTTCCATGGCGGCTGTTTCGTTTGCGCAGGCCCCGGCCTCGCCAAGCACCCCGGGCGCCGCAGCTTCCGCCCCGGCCAAAGCCACCAAGGCGAAGAAGGCAAAAAAACAAAAGGCCAAGAAGCAGGCTGGTGCCAAGGCCAAGAAGTCCACTGCGGCTAAGTAAGGCGCATCAGCCGCCAGGTAAACACAAAGCGTCAACAAAGAAGAGGTGCCGGTCAAGCCGGCACCTCTTTTTTTCGCCTGTCCGGTTACTCAGGCGGGAAATGCAACTCTTGCCGGCTGGCAAAACCGCGCTCCTGCCCAGTCACGGGGTCGCGAAAGGCGATGCTCTGCGCCAGCAGCCGCAGCGGGTTGGCGGCTTCGTCACCGCCTTGCGCCAGCAGGTGCGGGTAGATGCGGTCGCCCAGGATGGGTAGGCCCAGGGCCGCCATGTGCACCCGCAACTGATGGCGGTTACCGGTGAGTGGGCGCAGGCGGTAGCGACCGAGGGCACCGCGTGTCTCCATCAAGTCGATCTCAGTGTGGGCATTTGCCTTGCGCCCCATTGCCACTTCTTCAGGTGCCTCGCGCATCTGCATGAAATGATCGGCCGTCACCAGCCGGCTGGTGCGCACCAGCGGAAATTGCAGCAGCGCACGGGTGGGTGCGATGGCCTCGTAGGTTTTGGTGACTTCACGGCTGGCGAACAGGGTGTGATAGAGCCCGCAGGTCGTGGGCTGTTTGGCCAGCAGCACGATGCCAGCGGTTTCACGGTCGATCCGGTGCAGCGGCGTCAAGGCCGGCAGGCCGAGCTTGCGGCGCAGGCGCACCAGCAGTGTCTCTTGCAGGTAGTCGCCAGACGGCGTCACCGGCAAGAAGTGCGGCTTGTCGGCCACCACCAGAAGATCGTCCTCGAACAGCACGCAGGCCTGCGCCGGGTTAGGAATCTCGTTGGCAACCGTGCGGTAGTAGTACAGCTTGCCGTGGGGCAGGTAGGGCTGCCCCGGCGCGACACGAAGGCCGGCGCTGTCAAGCACATCGCCGTTCGCCATGCGTGCACACCACTCGGCGCCGGAGATCGCCGGGAATCGTTGCACCAGGAAGTCAAGCATGCAGACCCAGCCGCCAACCGGCAGTGACACCTGGCTGGGACCGACGCCGTCGCGCACGGGCAGCATGCGTCAGTCTTCCGACGTGTCGGCCCTGTCGCCCACGGCTTGCGCCAGGCGCTGGGCCCGAGCCAGCCGCCAGGCACCGTCTGGCTCGGCGCGGTACACATCGTCCAGTGTGGTGCCGGTTTCCTGCAGCGAGGTATTGAGCGCCACACGGTTGTCGAACACGAAGCATTCGCCCAGCCAGTCATGCTGCGCATCGGGCATCTGCTGGAAGTAGTTGAGGATGCCGCCTTCGAGTTGGTACACCGGCAGATCCATCTCCAGCATCCAGGCGCTGGTCTTCTCGCACCGAATGCCGCCGGTGCAGTACATCGCGACGCGCTTGCCCTGGGCTTTCCACTGCGCGGCGTGGGCCCGCACATAGGCGGGAAAATCACGGAAGTTCACCACCTGCGGATCGATGGCCCCTGCAAAATGCCCCAAGCGAAATTCAAAGCTGTTGCGGTTGTCCAGCAGCACCAGATCGGGGTCTTTGATCAGCTCGCGCCAATCTTGCGGGCTGACATTGATGCCGGTCTTGCGGGCATCGACGCCGTCAATGCCCAGCGGCACAATCTCTTTCTTGACATGCACCTTCAGCTTGCCAAAGGGCGGCGTGTTGCAGGCACTGCGCTTGAAGATCATGCCACTGAAGGCGCCGGCGAAGAGAGGGTCATTCACAAGGGACTCTTCAATGCAAGTCACCGCCTGTGTCGTACCTGCCAGCATGCCGTTGATACCTTCGGTGGCCACCAGAATGCTGCCAGTGATCCCTTGCACCTTTGGCTGCGCCAACAGCGCACGCAGCAAGGCAGCCACTTGCTCAGGCTGCGGCAGCGGCGTGAACTGATAGAACGCGGTGTGGAGCAGGGCGGTGGGAGTGGGGGAAAGCGGGGACATGGGGGGATTTTCCCATGGACGAGGCAAGGGGTGCCGGGATGGACTTTCCACGGACCGGACAGATTACTTGCTATAAACCGGATGATTCAAGTTGTTCAAATTACAGCCCACGATTACAGGAGGCCATGAAATGAAAGAGTTCCGCGCCGCAAAAAATCGGGTAGAAGTCTCAGCGGGTGAGTCTGTTCGCATTTTGCGCGAACTCCAGGAACTGAGCCAAAGCCAGCTTTCTGAATTGACGGGCATCCCTCAAGCTACTATTTCCGCCATCGAGAATGGCAGGGTGAACTTGGGTGTGGAGCGCGCGAAGGTGTTTGCTCGGGCCCTTCAGTGTCATCCCGCCGTCCTTGTGTTCCCTGGCTGGGAGGTTCCTCTTGCACGTGCTGCATTACATGGGTTGACAGAACGCTTCGTCAACAGTCGTTCGAGTGATAATCCACCCCATGCCCACCCTGCGCAACGCCCATTTCCTCTCACGACTCGTGCTGGTGTGGTCAAGCTGATCGTCAAGACAGCAACCGGCTCAAGTACCTCACATCGAACACGGTGACCCACTGGACGCTGATCCGGCCGGGAGCATGACCAGCATGATCGGTGGCAAGGCCCGGATGTAAAGCCTGTACGCGCGGCACGCCTGATCCTGTGCGCAGAGGTGCAAGACGGTGCTGGGCGAGCAGTGCGCATGCCAGTTCAACAAATCGTCACCGCAGCCGTGGGAATCGACAAGCTCAACAACGACAAGTTCTGGAATTTTCATCCCTATCCGAAGCGCAGCTATGTGATGGAGCTGAAGTTGGACTTGTGAGAATGAAGGCCATGGTCTCGATCATGCACGCTGGAGCCATATAAAGGCGTACAGTGGCGGCATCGCCATGACATCCCAAAGCGCTTCCATTTGTCAGGGCCATCCGAATCCGGCGCCGTTCATCGGTCTCGTCTGGAGTTGGCTCCTCATCATTCTTCTGTCCGGTTCCACTGCCGCGTGCGCCAGTCTGCCAGCCCAGGGTGAACGCATTGCGTCAAAGGCGTTCAGTGCGCCAGAGCAGACAAAGCTGGGCCAACTCGTGCAGCAGCGCAGAGCGCAGGCCCGCGCACGCAGTGATTCAGGCTTTGTGCTGCTCGACACCGTGGGCACCGCATATTCCAGCCGCCTTGCCCTGATGGCGTCGGCCCAGCGCAGCCTGGACCTTCAGTATTACGCCATCCATGCCGATGCAAGCACAGAGACTTTGCTGCAGGGCTTGCGCGACGCGGCACGGCGGGGTGTGCGGGTGCGCTTGCTCATTGATGACTTCAATATCGTTGGCAAGGACGCGCAGGTGCTGCGACTGGCGGTTGAGCCCAATGTGGAAATTCGTCTCTTCAATCCTCTGCCGGGCTCACGCAGCTCCATGCTCGGGCGACTCTTCACGTCGATCCACGACATCGACCGCATTCAGAAACGCATGCACAACAAACTGTTCATCGCTGACAGTGCAATGGGCATCGTTGGCAGCCGCAACCTTGGCGATGCGTATTTTGGCACCGGTGAGCTGAGCAACTTTGTCGATCTGGACGTGCTGGCCGTGGGGCGCGTGGTGAAGGACATGTCAGCCAGCTTTGATCGGTACTGGAACAACGACCTTGCCTATCCGGTGGAGTCGCTCGTTTCGGCCAAAGAGCTCGACGCCCTGCGCACGAAGCCAAGTACCGCCGGTGATGTGGCGCGCCAATCGCTCAAGCCCACAGCGCCGCAGGCCACCGCGAGTGCGGCCATCCTGCCTGACCTGACCAGCACCGTGGCGCTGAGTGTCGGGCCGGCACCCATGGACTTGAGCACGGTGCCCGTGATATGGGCACCGTCTCTGCTGCTGGAGGACAAGCCCGGCAAGATTGAGCCCGATGACGACGAGGTGCAAGCCGGCGACACCGTGGTTGATGGCCTCTTGCATTTGATGGAGCAGGCCCGCCGTGATGTGCTGATCATCTCGCCATATTTCGTGCCGGGCGATGCCATCATGGGCCTGTTCGAGCGGATGCGGTCCAAGGGTGTTCGCATTCGGGTGCTGACCAATTCGTTGGCCTCCAACGATGCGCCGGCCGCCCACGCCGGCTATGCCCGCTACCGACATGCGCTGCTGGCGATGGGGGTGGAGCTATTTGAGATGCGTGCCGATCAGAAAGGCACAGTGGGCGGGATGGGCTCGGGTCGGCTGCTGGGCTCGCGCAGCGCCGTGGGCTCCGCGCCAGGTGCGTCGCGTGCCAGCCTTCACACCAAGTTGGTCATCGTCGATCAAGGTCTGGCAGTGATCGGATCGATGAACCTTGATCTGCGATCGCAACTCAAGAACAGCGAAGTCGCTCTGGTCATCCGTAGTAGCGCGATTGTGCGGGAGGCGACGCGCCAGGCGCAGGCCACCCTCGATCAGGGCGCGTATCGGCTTGTGCTTGAAAAAGATCACCTGGTGTGGCGCGCACCGCCAGGCGCTGCATTCAAGGACGCCCGGTCAGAGCCCGAGGCCAGTGCCACCTTGAAGCTGCTGGTCTGGTTGATTGGCCCATTCGCACCTGACGAGATGCTTTAGGGTCGAAAACAATTCAGGTGAGACCGTCAGGTCACGTTGACCTGGCGATCCATGCCAGTAGCAGGCTCGCCAAAATCAAAATTGTCACGCCACTCAAGACAGATAGTTTCCTCAGTCGTATGCGATGGAGCTCAACTCGCGCCACCAGTGCCGTGTTCTGCTGCGCCAACTCTCTGACGAGCTTCACGGTTTCTTGCATCTGCGCATGCAGTTGCGCCGTTTGAGTCTCGAGCTCGGCGACGCGCAGCGAGAGCCTGGCCAAGTCGGAGAGTTTGGACGTGTCAAGTTCGCCGGCGCCAGCATCGGCGTGGCGCGCCTTATCTTGACGCTTGCTGGACGAGACCATCCCCCAAAGTTTCTTCGCACCCTCGGCGATTGCAGGCGCGGCCGCCATCACTTCTGTCCATGGGACAGCTTTCAATGCAGTCAGGATGGCGAAGGACATGGTTTTTGCGGTTTGGCAAGTGAGGCATGTGTTTTAACACCGCACATGCCATGTGCAAAACAAGGCTTCTCAGGAAACCTAAATAGGCATTGCCTTATGCAATGATTCACTTCATGATGAGCGGTTTGTTCCACACTGCAGTCCAATAACAATCGGGCTGCGTACCAATGTATGCGTAGTCTTTGCGGAGGCACATGAAATGGGAATGACGATCGCGGAGAAAATACTGGCACGCCAATCGGGCTGCGATGTGGTGCGGCCGGGCGATCTGGTGGTCGCAAAAATCGAGACCTGCATATTGCTGGACACCCACTTCAACAGGCACGCCGGTTGGCGATGGCCCAAGAAGCTGCATGATCCCGACGCAGTGGCGCTGATCGCCGATCACATCGTGATGGCCGCCAACCCCGACAGCGCAATTGCACTGAAGACCATGCGCCGAGCAGCGCGCTACTACGGCATCAAGCGGGTTGACGACGCCGGCATGAACCAGGGCATCAGCCACCAGGTGATTGCCGACAAGGCTTACGCCCTGCCCGGCACCATACTGGTCAATGCGGACTCTCATACCCTGAGCGCCGGTGCATTCAATTGCGTGGCCCGAGGATTGGGCCGACCTGAGCTTTTGCAGGTGATTTGCACCGGAGAAACCTGGTACCAGTGCGCGCCCACAGTGCGTTATGAGTTGACGGGCGAGTTGCCCGAAGGCGTGACCGCCAAGGATGCGTTTTTGTACCTCGCGGCGCGCTGGGGTTCGCACGACAACCTGAACCTCGAGTTTGGCGGCCCGGCGCAGGCCGGCCTCAGCCTCAATGCGCGGCGGACGCTGTCCACGATGTGCGCCGAGCTATCGGCCGAGTTCGCGCTCTGGGAGCCCGATGATCTGCTGCTGAACCACGTGAAAGCACGCACGCAACGGCCGTTCTTCCCCACCTGGCCCGACGCCGATGCGCAGTATGTGGACGTGCGCACCATCAACCTGAGCGAGATGGTGCCCTATGTGTCGGGAATCGACACGGTGATTCACAACGCGGTGCCGCTGCAGGACTTTCACGAGAAGATCAGGCTTGACCAGTGCGTGGTCGGCTCCTGCGCCAATGGAACGATTGATGATTTGACGGCCGTTGCCCAGACGCTCAAAGGGCGCCAAGTGGCACCATGGGTGCGCTTCTTCGTCACGCCCGGTTCGCAGGCCATCTACCGCGAGGCCGCAAAGTTGGGCCTGCTGGCGACGATCGCCGAGGCGGGTGCACTGATCACGCCTGCGGCATGCGGTGCCTGCGCGGCGCAAGATTTCGGTGCGCTGGCGCCGGGCGAAGTCTGCCTCACAGCGACCACCCGCAACTACAAGGGGCGCATGGGAAATTCAGACGCGCGCATTCACATCGCGTCCCCGGCCACTGTGGCGGCATCGGCCGTCACAGGCTACATCACCCATCCGCGCGACTTGCCGGCCACGGCATAAACAGATACAGGAGGCAAACACTATGAGCCTGATTTTCCGTGCCCGCGTCTGGTGTGTGGGCGATGACATCAACACCGATTTATTGATGCCCATTGAGGTGCTTCCCATGGCGCGCATGGAGCGGCCAAAGCACATCTTCCGTGCCAACCGGCCGGGCTGGGCGCAGCAGGTCAAGCCTGGCGACATACTGATTGGCGGAAAGAACTTCGGCATGGGTTCGGGCCGACCGGCCTCGCAGGCGATGAAAGACCTTGGCCTATCCTGCGTGCTGGCCGAGTCGTTCAACGGCCTGTTCATGCGCAATTGCGTCAATTTTGCGCTGCCCGCCCTGAAGATCCCAGGTGTGCATGCCGCGTTTGAAGAGGGCGACGAGGCCGAGGTCGATTTCGATGCAGCCACTGCCAAGAATCTTCGCACCGGCAGC
This sequence comes from Comamonadaceae bacterium, assembly GCA_947476285.1. Classification (GTDB taxonomy): domain Bacteria; phylum Pseudomonadota; class Gammaproteobacteria; order Burkholderiales; family Burkholderiaceae_C; genus Ramlibacter. The sequence goes on from CANJPU010000070.1 coordinate 10,956, forward strand.
ACCCTGGTGGGATCGCCTTGGCCCGAGATGATGCGTCGATGCTTGCACGCCGGCGGGCTGATTCAGAAACTTGAGGCCGATGGGTATCTGCACCCGCAGGTGTGGCAGCCACCTGCCGAGGCAGCATGACCATCCCCACATGATGCAAGAGGTATTTGTATGACCACTAGAGCATCCATGCCGCGGCGCTTTCGCGAGATGCTGCGCACCGGCGAAACTTTCGTGCAGCCTGGCGTCTTCAATGCGCAATCAGCCCAGATGGCGCAGGCGGCCGGCTTCAAGACCGTTGTTGCGTCGGGCTATGGTATTTCCAGCACGCTGCTGGGCAAGCCCGATGTGGGTCTGGTCACACTGACCGAGGCGGCGCAAGTCATCGGGTACATATGCGATGCGGTGGGCATACCGGTGCTGGCGGACGGCGACACCGGGTACGGCAACGCGATCAACGCAATGCGCACGGTGGATGTGCTGATCAAGGCCGGTGTTGGCGGCCTGTTCATTGAAGACCAGGTAACGCCCAAGCGCTGCGGCCATGTGGCAGGCAAAGAAGTAGTCTCCCGCGAAGAGGCGGTTGGCAAGTACCGCGCTGCGGTGAAGGTGCGAGACGAGATGAACCCCGACGTTGTGCTCGTCGCGCGCTGCGATGCACGCGGCGTCACCGGCGGCACCATCTTGGACACCGTGGAGCGGTGCAAGGCCTATCGTGACGCGGGGGCGGACGTGGTCTTCCCCGAGGCAGTGATATCGCGCGATGAACTAGAGCAGGTGGTCCGCGCCGTGGACTGCCCCGTGGTGTACAACCGCACCGGCGTATCCCCCAACATGACGCTCGCTGAAATGCGCGAGATGCGAATCTTTTTGGTCATGAATGCCGGCGGGCCCATGCGCGCCGCAGCCCGGGCCATGTGGGACTACTACCAAGCCTTCGCCCGCGAAGACGCCGGCCTGGAGGCGCGGCTGAAGGACGCGATCAAAACCCACCCCATCGGCGACTTCCATGCATTTGCTGGATTCCCAGCCATCCGCAAACTCGAAGACGAGTATCTTCCCAAGCAAGATGTCCAGCGCAAGTACCAGGACTCACTGGGCTTCAAGCCTTGACGCGGGGGCAGTGCCGAACAGACATGGGATGCGCATCAATAGGAGGCATGATGGAGCGATTCTTCAGGCCCTTGCTGGGCGTTTGCGTTGCTGCGTTGGGGCTGACCGCCGCGCACGTACAAGCGCAAGCCACGGCACAGGCTTACCCCAACCGCCAGATCCAGATGATCGTGACCGGCCCGCCCGGTGGTGGCAGCGACCTTGTGGCCAGGCAGATGGCACAGGCCCTGTCTGTTGGCCTTGCCCAGCCGGTGATCGTGGTCAACAAGCCCGGTGGGGGCGGCGTGATCGCGCACGATTTCGTCGCCAAATCTGCCCCCGACGGCTACACGATATTCCTGGCCACCAGTGGACACCCGGTGCATCCCTACTTGCACAAGAAGCTTCCCTACGATGCGCAGAAAGATTTCGTGCCGATCGCCAAAATAGGCGGCGCACCTTTCTATCTAATGGCCTCGGCAGGAACGGGCGTCAAGACGCTGGTTGATTTCAAAGCCTATGTTGCGCGCACCCCCGACAAGGTCTCCTTTGCGGTGGCTGATCCGACGACCTGGATGGCCACTTCGGTATTCTTGTCTGCCATGCGGATGAAGGATGCGCTGCTGGTCAACTTCAAGGGCACTGGCCCTGCGATGAATGATGTGGCTGCCGGCCATGTACCGTTCTTCATCGTGCCGGCGGCCACCGTGCTGCCGTTTCGCGGTTCCGGCCGCGTGCTGGTGGTAGGTGCTGCAAGCTCCAAGCGCAGCGCACTGTTTCCCGAAGTGCCCACGCTGGAAGAGCAGGGCACCAAGGTGGAGTCGGAAGTCTGGTACTGTTTGCTCGCACCGGCCAACACACCCGAAGCGGTTTTGGACCGACTCAGCGCGGAGGTCGAAAAAGCCTTGCGTCAACCTGAGCTGGTTGACAAGCTGCGCGTCTCCGCGATCGAGCCCGCAGTGGTCACCCGGCAGCAATTCACCGCGTTCATGAAAGAAGAGCACACGCGGGCACGTGAGTGGGCCAAGGAAGCGAAGCCGGAGGCGCAGTAGGGAGGGTCTCTTGCTTGATTTGATGCGGTGCGTGAAGTTGGATTTCGATCTGTCAATCTCGCGCTTCTTTCCTGAGTTCGGTCGCCCTCACGCAGTGGTGCTTCATTTCACTCGCTGTGAGCAGCCGATCAACATGTGACTGGACTTGCACTGGCAGGTGTGTGCCCATGCTGACAGCCAGTGAGAACTCCTCAATCGACAAATTTTCAGACTGCATCGCATGTGATGGCGCGTGACAGATTGAAGTGCCAACTCATGCTTGATTGTGGTCTTGCGAATGTAGTGATTTCGAGAACCTGAAGAAATCGTCTTGTATATTTCGAGCGCGCGAAAAGTTTGATTTTCTATTTGTACTCCGTCGTACATAGGCGTATCGTAAGGACGGTGCTTCACCCCCTAATCAGCGAAAACGCGCGCCATCTTGGCTGCTGCAAATTTCATCGGTCGTGGACGCCTTCCTCAGGCTGATCGTGGACGGTATTTCAAGGTGAACCGTGGACTGCGTTGCCAATAGGTTCTGATAAATCGACATCACCAAAGAGTTGGCCATTAGATGCCTAAAAGTATCCGTTGGACGCTCTTAGCGACATCTTCGGAACGCGTCAGAATTTCTTCGTCTGAATCCCGTGAGAGTGAATCCTGCGCATAAACCAGAATCATGCTTTCAGGAAGCCCAACCGCCGCGGCCTGCGCACGGGCAAAGGCCGCAAACGGCGTATGCACCAGTACGACCACCGGCAAACCTTCACGATGCACTGTAGCTGCGTCGCGCACGGCGCCGCCTGTACAGGAGCCTCAGGCGCCTACACCTACAACGGCGCAATCAACGTTAAGGAGAAACTCAAGGAGCTTTTCGCCAGCCAGTGGCGTCCATGTGTTCTCCTTGTACGCCCGAACAATCGCGCCCGGTTCGTTCTTAGCCACAACAGCCTCCTCGAAACGAGGCCAGAAGCGCTGCGTGGTGTTGTATTGGTTCCATAAGAAGCCAATCTTCTTGCCACGAAGGCTTTCAAGGTGCCGGCGCACTTTACTGGACCCGGCGGCCGGAAAGCCAACCGGGCTATAGGCTTGAAGCATGTGACGCTCCCTTTGGAAAATGAACCGGCTTCGAGATGAATCCCTTGCCGACGTGGCTGAATCCCGCAATTGCGGTGCACTGGCTTCTTGCAGCTCCCGGCGCGCCGCTGACAACGACGATGAGGTCATTGACCTCTGGTATCACTGGAAGACGCAGAGGATTGGCGGGGCCTTCCGGAGCTTGCTCTATGTCGGTCTTCAAATACTGCCCGCTCACAAAGTCGACCGGAGACGCCCAGGAATATGCCTGTTTCGCAAGCGCCTGCTTAAATTCCTGCTTCGTGATTCCAGCTTTCGCCAAAAGCTGTGCATAGCTGGGGTTAATGACGAGAATGATATTGCGCTGGCCTCTCATATAGTCCGGAACTGGCCGCAACGCACCAAGCTCATCGGCTAGAAGGCTGATCGACTGTGATATGTCCACCAGCTCGGAAGCCGACCAGACGGGCAGATGGGTGCCCGCCTTGAATAAAGTAACAGCGCTGACGTCAGCAGCAAGGCCAAGGTCGGTTGTAAAGGGCGGCCACGGATTCAGCTCGCTTTCCTCCCCGATGCAGTAGCTCCACGCCGCCGGATGACCCATGGTCCCTTTCATTAGCGCCCCGGCCCTGGCGCGACCGATGTTCCAGTGGACCAGTCGAAGTGCCCTGCCAATTGTGGCGTTCGCCCTGCCGCCGTTGCCGCCGAAAACCCATTCGCGGGTGTTGAATCCCAGCTGCTTCACCGCGGGCCCGCTCACCATGCACAGGAGCGCCGGGCTACCGGTGGACTGCAAGGGGCTCAGCATGAAAGAAGGATCGGTCATCGCCTCGACGGCGGCGATAACGACCGGCGCATACTCAGGACGACACCCCGCCATGATGCAGTTGATAGCGATCTTTTCCACGGTTGCTTCGCCGTCTCCAGGATGAACGACGCCGATGATTTCCTGTGGGTCACGACCCAAATAACCGAGCATCTCATCCAACAGCTTCGGCGTAGCCGGATAGACGGGGAGCCCATCCGTCCATTCTTCCTTGTATGCCAACTCGATGAACTCCTCGATCGAATCGAGGGTTGAGAGTGCAGCCCTATTCAGCATTGCGAGCACAAGTTAGCGTGGCGGCACTCATTCCGGCTCGATGCCAGCGTCCTTCACCTTGATGCCCCAGGACTTAAGTTGGACCTTCACCATGTTTCCAAACGCGGTTGGATCTGAAGGCATTGGCTCGAGATTGGCAGCCAGCATGCGCTGCCGCATATCGGGCCGCTCCAAGATCGTGACTAGCGCGGCACTGAGCTTGTCGACGATTGGCTTTGGCATGTTGGCAGGACCAAACAAGCCGGTCCAGGAGGCCATGTCGAAATCCGGTAAGGCCAGCGTTTCCGCTACCGTGGGAAGCTGCGGTGCCAGCGCCGAGCGCTTGCTGCTTGCCACAGCCAGCGGCCGAAGGCGCTTGGACAACAGGTGCGGCTGGCTTGCAGCGAGGTCCACTACCATGAAGTGGATGCGCCCCGCCATCAGCTCCGTCATTGCATCGGGACTGCTCTTGAAAGGCACTCCAGTGGCGCCGAGTTGCAGAGTTCTGTTGAGCAGTTCGGCAGGCACACGGAACACACTTCCGCTATAGCCGAAAAACGATTTACCCTTGTTCGCACGCAACCAGCTAATCAACTCTGGCATTGTCTTGGCGGGGTGATCTGAGTTGACCACTACTACCCACGGAAGAAGAGCAACGCCCCCGATGGGAGTGAAATCTGCTATCGGATCGTACGAGAGTGTCTTGAAGAGGTGTGGATTGACCGAATGAGACGAGTTGGATGTCAGAAGGAGCGTGTATCCGTCCGGTGCAGCAGACTTCACCAAGTTGGCAGCGATCTGAACCGCAGCCCCAGGGCGATTTTCCACCACGAAGGCCTGGTTGAACGATTTTTGCAGCTCCTGCGCCACCATGCGTGTAGTCACATCGGTTCCGCTACCTGGTGCGAAACCGATGACAATCCGGACGGGCTTGGACGGATAGGTGTCGTCTGCGCATGCAGGCGCGCACCAACCGACTGGACCGGCGACGGCAGCCAAGATGCTGGAGCGAATGAACTGGCTTCGTCGCATGTTTCAGTCTCCGTGGAGGCCGTCATAGGCTACAAGGACTTCCCCAGCAGTGTCAAGCACAAATCGGCCGTTCAAATTCCTTTGCACAAGCCAAGGATCACTGCGTATGATGCAGGGTCTTATTCAGACCGTCCCTTAGAGCGAGATTCGAGAGGAAGGCTGTATCCAGGAGACAAATGTGAATAGCAGATGCGAAACAGCGGTGCGCGCCGCTTTGTTCACGGTGCTTGGGTTGCTGTGTTTTGCAGCAAGCGTTGCCGCCCAGGATTATCCAAACAAGCCCATTCGCTTCGTGACGAGCCAAGCCGCCGGGGGCACGGCGGACATACTGGCCCGCCTCATTGGGCAAAAGCTGACCGATAGCATGGGTCAGCCGGTGCTCATCGACAACCGGCCCGGTGCCAACGGCATCATCGGCATCGACTCTGTTGCCAAATCTGCACCAGACGGCTACACCATCGTTCTGGGCACCGCAGCCAATCTGGCCGTCAATGCGGCCCTGTACAAGCGGCTGCCCTACGAGCCGGTGAGCGAGTTGTCGCACATCGCCTTGATCGGCAAGACCTATTACTCTCTTCTGGTTCCCGCGACATCTCCCGCCAAAAATCTGGGGGAATTCATAGCTCTGGCGCGGGCTAAACCGGGCCAACTCAATTACGGCTCTGGCAGCAGTTCGCAGCGCGCGCAGACTGAGATCTTCAGCAATGGCGCCAAGATCTCGCTCACCCACATTCCCTACAAGAGCAATACGCAGGCCATGACAGACCTGATGGGCGGGCGTGTAGACCTTCTCTTTGAGTCCACCGCCACCGCCATGCCAACAGCCCGATCCGGAAAGGCAAAGGTCCTGGCGATCACCAGCCCCAAACGCCTTGCCTTGTATTCCGATGTTCCAACTGTCGCCGAGTCCGGTGTGCCGGGCTACGAATGGTCGCAATGGGTTTCCATCAATGGGCCGGCCGGCATTGCGCCAGCCATCATCCAAAAGCTCTCGAACGAAATCATGAAGATCATGGCCAACCCCGAAGTGGTCGACCGATTTCGATCGATGGGATTGGAGCCAAACTATGGAAGCCCCGAGCAGTTGACTGCCTTGCTGAAGTCCGACGTGCTCAGCTACAAGAAGGCATTCAAGGACGCAGGAATTCCGCAAGAGGAGTGATCGCAGGGATGATCAATCGACTGACCAAGGAGAGCCTGCATGAGCCGTGCTGATGAAGCCTTGCGCGAATGCGCAAGGGAATTGAGTGAGTACGCGCAGGCCAATGGCGGTGATCCCAGCAAGGCGCGCGATCTGGTGATTGCCAGCATCAAGCGGCTGCTTGAATGCCCGGACCTGATTGGCATTGGGCTGCCAAGGGTGGCCCAGCATCTGGAGAGCACCCGAATTCTGTACTACGACACCCAGGTGCAGATGACGCTTGGGCGAGGGCGCGCGGGCCTGTACGATCCGCCGCACAACCATGGCGCCTGGCTTGCCACTGCGGTTTACAAGCAAGGGGAAGTTCAGTATGCGGACTATCGAAGGATGGATGACCAGAGCCGCGCGGGCCACGCGGATCTGAAGGTCGCTGATGCGCGCATCTTGAGGCCCGGTGATGTGGCGATCACGCCGCCGCCACCTCACGACATTCACGAGAACAGGACGCTGGCCGAATCGTACATGCTGGTCATTACGGGGGGAAGCTTCGCGCCCACACGAGAGTACTACGACGTTGGCGCCAAGACCTATTTCACCAAGGCCGAATCAACGAAGGATAAATCCGAGCAGCCCGCAGCGCAGGGCGCGGGCAAGTAACTGACAAATCTGGAGCAAGCAGCATGCAGATCAAGAAGTTGACAAAGAACTTGGCGGCCGCCATGACAGGCGTCGATCTGTCCAAGCCGATTTCGGCCGAACTCAAGAACACATTGAGGGAGACGATTGCCGCGCATCGCATCCTCGTTGTCAAGAATCAAACTCTGGACAGCGATGCGCAAGAAGCTTTCTCCGAATGCTTTGGTGAGCTCTTGCATCCGGTCACTCGCAGACCCGACGGCATCCGCCTGCCCCAAACGCACGAAATAACCAACGCTGCCAAGGAAGGCGGCATCAGCAACGACCAGTACTTGGGGGCAACAGCCTTTTGGCACACCGACGGCGCGTATTTCCCTGTGCCGCCGCTCTACACCACCCTTTACGCCGTCAAGCTTCCGCCTTCCGGGGGCGGTGATACCGAGTTCGTCGATATGCGCGCTGCGTATGACGCACTGCCACAGGCACAGAAGCAGGCGCTGGATGGCTTGCAGGTCGTGCACAGCCATGCCGAGAAAAATCTCGTCAGTGGCGCGCGCGCCGGAACCATGGACGAAGTGCGAGACGCCCCGCCAGTTATCCACCCGATGATCCGAACGATAGAAGGCACCGAACAGCGCGCCCTGTATCTGGGCATGTACGCTGTGCGCATTCTCGGCATGCCCGATGAAGAAGCCAGAAAGCTCCTGGCCGAATTACATGAGCATTCGATTCAGCCCGAGTTTCGATACACCCATGTGTGGGAGCCAGGCGATCTGATGATGTGGGACAACCGGTCCCTCATGCACCGGGCGGTAGGTAACTTCGATATGGACAGAGAAGTGCGCACGCTCAGGCGAACGGTCGTGAAGAACCTGGAATCTGCGATGGCGTGATGGACTCGGTGTCGGTTGCCTGGCCTTTCGATCCCCGCAGCCGCCGTCGATGCCAAACGCGATCAAGCACGCAAGATGATGCAATTGATGCTTCGAGACATTCCAGTGCTGGTCACTGGGAGCAGTCGCGGAATAGGACGTGGCATCGCCATGGCATTTGCCCAAGAGGGGGCGAAGGTCGCCATCTGCGGCAGAGACCAGCAGGCGCTCGACGACACCTTGAAACAGCTTCACGATGAAGGTGGACAAGGCGTGGCGATCAGGGCTGACTTGTCGAACGCAGCTGACTGCACCCGGCTCGTGCAAGAGGCCGCCACCCAGCTCGGTGGATTGCAAATCGTCGTCAACAATGCGGCGGTCAGCGCCGACAAGGCGCCGCGCTTCCTGCAGGACAGCACCGATGCCCAGATCATGGGCCGGGTCGAAGGAAAGTTGCTTCCGGCTGTGCGCATCAGCCGCGCCGCAATACCGCATTTGCGTCGATCGGGCGGCGGGCGCATCGTCAACATCGGGGGCACCGCCGTGCGCAGCATTTTTCGCCCTGAGGAAGTGCCCGTGGACGGCTCGATGATGCCGCAGGGCATGGGCAATGCTGCCCTGGCCAATTTCTCCAAGCACCTGGCCAATGAGCTTGCACACGATCGAATCATGGTGAACATTGTTCATCCTCACATCGCACGCACGGAGCGTCACAAGTCCCGCTTGAAGGGCGTTGCCGAGCGCTTGGGTGTGAGTGAGGACGAAGCCGAAGCCGCCATCGATTCGATGCTGCCGATTGGCCGCGTGATCGAGGTGGAAGATGTGGCGGCGCTGGTGATATTTCTAGCGTCTCCCCTTGCAAGCGCGATCACCGGCCAGTCGATCGCCATCGATGGAGGCGCATGCCGCTCCATCGTGTATTGATGGTCTAAAAATGAATACATTGTTTCAAGCGCATCAGCGATTCTCCATTGCCGGCGATCTGTTCGTGGGGGCAGTATGAAGATCGGTTTCATCGGTCTGGGCAATCTGGGCGCGCCCATTGCGCGTCGCTTGATGTCCCGTGGCCACGAGCTCGTGGTGCTCGACTCCCGCAGCGATGCGATGAGCCCTTTCGTCGCGCAGGGCGCGCTAGCGGCGCGCACGCCGCGCGAGGTGGCAGATGTGGCGCAGGTGGTGTTCGTCTGCCTGCCATCGACTGATGCCGTAGAGGAAGTCGCTTGCGGTGAATCGGGCGTAGCCGGCGGCGCGGCTGTGCGCATCTTCATCGACCTTTCCACTTCGGACCCCGAGCGGGCGCAGGCCATCGCACAGCGCCTGGCCGAATCTTCCATCGCCATGCTCGACAGTCCGGTGTCTGGCGGCGTGCTGCGCGCGCAGGCTGGCACCCTGACGGTCATGGTGTCCGGTGCGGCACAAACGCTGAGCGAGGTGCGTGCATTGCTCGACGCGATCGGGCCGGTGCATCATCTCGGGGAACGGCCCGGCAGCGCCCAAGTGATGAAGCTGATCAACAACCTGCTGTCGGCCGCGGCCTTCACAGCCACGGCCGAGGCGATGGTGATGGGAGTGAAAGCGGGCCTCGATGCATCGCAGATGATCGAAGTGCTCAACACCGGCACCGGGCGCAACAGCGCAACCCAGGACAAATTCCCGCATGCCATCCTTTCGCGCACTTTCCACATTGGCGCGGCCACCAGTGTGATGATCAAGGATGTCTCGCTGTGCATGGAGCATGCAGCGCGCCTGGGGCTGAAGTTGAGCCTGGCCCAGCCCATGCTGGACTTGTGGGGGCAGGTGGCGCAGGAGCAGGGCGCAGACTCTGACTACAGCGAAATCGTCAAGATGCTGGAACGGCGGGCAGGTGTCGAGGTGAAGGCATGAGGCCGGAGACTGGATCAAAAGGAGACACGATGCGAATCGATCGATTGAGATTTTTCAGCGCTTGCATTGCGCTGGTTGGGCTGCTTGGGGCACTGGGAACGAGCGCAACGGCCCAGGCGCAGGACTACCCCAACAAACCCATTCGCCTGGTGTTGGCGCAGGGGCCGGGCGGGTCGTCCGACGTCGTGGCCAGACTGCTGTCGCAAAGGCTTGCTGAAGCATTGGGCCAGCCTGTGCTGGTGGACCATCGCCCCGGCGCAAACGGGCTCATCGCAGTCGATACGGTGGTCAAGGCCCCGCCTGACGGCTACACACTCTTCCTGGGAGCCACACCCTACCTTGCGATCAATCCCGCTTTGTACAAGAAGCTTCCCTACGACCCGGTGACCGACTTTTCGCACGTGGCCTTGCTCGGCTCGACCTACTACGCGGTGCTGGTGCCGACCACCTCGCCTGCCAATTCGGTCAAAGAATTTATCGCACTGGCCAAGAGCAAACCAGGCGCGCTCAACTACGGCGCAGGCGGCACCGGCGCCCATGCGAACATCGGCATTTTCATGGCGGGTGCCGACATCGATATCAAGCACATTCCCTACAAGAGCAATACCCAGGCGCTGATGGATCTGATTGGCGGGCGTGTGGACTTAATTTTCGAATCGACCCCGACCGCCATACCGCAGGTCCGCTCAGGCAAGGTCAAGGCCATCGGCATCACCAGCCCGGAACGCATTGCCCGGTATGCAGAGTTGCCGACCGTGGCCGAGTCGGGGGTTCCAGGCTACGAGTTCTATGCCTTCATATCGATCCATGCGCCGGCAGGTGTTCCCGCACCGATTCTCAATAAGCTGTCCGCGGAGATTTTGAAGATCATGGCCAGACCTGACGTGGCGGAGCAGTTCCGAACCCTGGGGATTGAACCCAAATCCGGCGGGCCCGAGGAACTGGTGAAGCTGGTGCAGCGCGATATTGCGTACTACAAGAAGGCGTTCGTGCAGGCGGGCATCCCGAGCGAGTGAAGATGCTGGCGCTCGCACGGCGGCCACTTTGGCCCAGTTGCCCCAGCCACCCGTCGCGCAAAAAACTCAATCGAGCGAGATCTTTGCGGTTTGAGCGACGTTTGCCCATTTGGCCCGTTCGCGCTCTATGAACTCTGCCATCTGACCGCGCGTAGAAGCCTCTGGCACGTATCCGAGTCGGCCGAACTTTTCATGAATCTCGGGTGAATTGACTGCCTTCACGACTGCAGCATTCAAGGTGTCCAGGATGTTTTCCGGAACGCCCGTTGGCGCGCAGAGATGATTCCAGGAGATGACCTCATAGCCGGGAACGCCGGACTCATCAATCGTAGGCACATTGGGAAGTGCGGGGTGGCGCTTACGTGATGTGACCGCGATGGCACGCGTTTGTCCTGAGCCTATCGGGCCGATGTTTTCTCCCAGGCTGCCGAACATCGTGGGCACGTGTCCAGCGATCACGTCTAGCAGGCCGCGGCCTTTATAGGGCACGCGCGTCAAATCGAAGTTGGCAGAGATCTTCAAAAGCTCCATGGCCATATCGGGAGATGTACCCAGGCCAGGCGATGCGTAACTATGCCTGCCCGCTCCGGCCTTTGCCCAAGCAATGAATTCAGGAAGATTCCTCGCTGGCACCGATGGATTGACGACCAAGACGTTAGGCACAGTCGCGACCATCGACACGGGTACGAAGTCCCGAGCTGGATCGTAGGGTAGCTTTTTGTAGACAGCCGGACCAATGCCATGAGAGGCAATATTGCAATTGAACAATGTGTAGCCATCGGGAGCGGCGCGTGCCGCTGCAGTCGCCCCGATATTTCCACCGGCCCCCGTCTTGTTCTCCACAAGCACTTGTTGGCCCAGAAGCTGGGTGAGCTTTTCGGCCAGGGGGCGAAATATATTGTCAGACCCGCCTCCAGCTCCGAAAGGCACGATGATGACGATGGGCCGATTTGGAAAGGCCTGACCATGCGCTAGGCCGATCGTCGAGAGAAGAAGCATTGCAAGAAGTCGAAATGCTGTCTTTTTCATAAGGCCCATCCATAGGATTAACTAAGATCGAGAAGTCGGAGGCCAACTGCAGAGCGGCCGTCGTTAAACATCTACCCCACATCTACCGGCGATGTCCCAGAACTTGTTGAACAGATGAGCTGAGGGTGGCGGCTCCTTTCGCCCGCATGTGAACATGCGGGTGCCTAGCAAGCAAAGAAAGGAACCACCGAAATGAAGTCTCTCACAAAGTCC
>CANJPU010000071.1 GCA_947476285.1 Comamonadaceae bacterium
AGCTGCGCGGGCATCGGGATATGAACTTCCTGATGACGGTCTTGGAGGCTCGGCAAACCGCCGTGCAGGCCAGCGAAAGAAAAGCCGCGTAGTATCACGTCAGAGGAGCCGTCACCCGGCAGCGTTCAACAGTGATCGGGACATTGCCATGGCCAGGCTGCCGCGAAGATTGCTCAGGCCTGTGCCAACTTCAAGCTTGATGGGAGGAAGCGTTGTGCCGGCCTGGAAGTCGGCGGTTAGGCCTCCGCCTTGGATCACGAAGGTCGGTTCGACTCGATGAAATATTTTGTTCGAGTAGAAACCGGTTTCCGTGTATTGCAGGAAGTTGTCCACCGTGACGGGGGCCTTGGCTGGGTCCAATTCGAAGACCATGGTGCCAAGCGATGTCACCATCGTCACCTGGGGCTGCGCAGGCAGCGGTACTGTCATGGTGCCCGCATACAGGCTGCTGCCGTCTGTCGCAGTGATGCTCATCGCCACAGTGCCGGGGCGGATCATCTTGCAGGAAAAGACCCTCTGGGTGGCGCTGGCGCCTGGCAATTCAGTGATTGTCAGGCAGCCTGCATTGGCCACAGTGAGGCTCTGATCCAGACCCTGACCAGCGATGGTGATGGTGGCCGTCTTGCGGTAAGCCAACAGACTCGTTGTCACTGAACTGACCGAGGTTTTCGAGGCGGTAGCACTATCGGATCCACCGCCACCACAGGCGGCCAGCAAGACCGATGCTGCAACGACGGCCAGCAGACGTATGCGAGATTTCAATTAGTTCTCCTGAAAAAAATCAAGGCCCGAGGTCTGGGGCCTCAAGTGTCAATGCGTAGCGCATCAGGCATTGATGCGGGCCGCTAAGCCCCACCCTTTGCGCCTCATGCAGGTCACTTTAGTGTCGCACAATTCGCAAGCCCGGCCTCTCCAAAGAGCGAACTAAATTACCTGCAAAATAGCGCCATGCCATCTACTCGCAATATTCATGACCGACGCCTTGCCGACGCCTGGGCGACGCTGCAAACCCATTCAAACAAAGGCCTGCCACTCGAACCCGACGCCAGCAGGCTTGCCTTTGCCGACCCGGAATTTCTTCTGCGCCGCGAAACGCGCGGCATTCGCTTCCAGCTCGAAATGCTCAAGCCCGACCTGGAGCAGCAGGCACACGGCATCGAAAACACCATCGTCGTGTTTGGCAGTGCCCGCTTTCGCAGCGAGGAAGAATCAGTCGCGATGGTGGCTGCCGCGCAGGCAACTGGCGACGCGGCACAGTTGCGCCGGGCGCAGGCGCTGGCCCGCAATGCCCACTATTACGAAAAGGCCCGGGCCTTTGGCAAGTTGGTCGCCCAGCACACCGCCGGCAAGAACCCGCAGGACATGCTGTACATCTGCACCGGCGGCGGCCCCGGCATCATGCAGGCGGCCAATCGCGGCGCATACGAGGGCGATGGCATCAGCGTGGGCTTGTCGATTGCACTGCCCATGGAAGAGAGCGCCAACCCTTACGTCACACCGGCGCTGTCCTTCAAATTCCACTACTTCGCGCTGCGCAAGATGCACTTCATGATGCGCGCCAAGGCCTTGGTCGCATTTCCTGGCGGCTTTGGCACGCTGGACGAATTGTTCGAGGTCATCACCCTGGTGCAGACCCGAAAGTCGCAGCCAGTGCCCATCGTGCTGTTCGGCTCAGACTACTGGAAGCGCCTGATCAATTTCGACGTGCTGATTGAAGAAGGGGTGATCTCGCCGGCCGATCTTGCTTTGTTCGAGTATGCCGACGAACCTCAGGTGGCCTGGGACATCATCAAGACGTTTTATCGGCTCGAGTAGCCGAGCGCAGCAGGAAAGGAACCCGCGTCGCTGCGGCAACAATACCTGCGGTGCACCAGAAGACGCCGGAGATGCCGATGTAGGCTCCCGCAAGCCCGAACAACATGGGCATCAGGACGCCCGAGGCGTGAATGGTGATCATCCGCACGGCCACGGCCTGGCCGTGGCGCTCATGCGGGGTGATCTGGTGCAGCATGCTCATGATCATCGGCTGTCCGGTGCCCAGCACCATACCAAGGCCCACCGAGGCCAGGCCCATGGCCAGAGGCGAATCGAGCAAAGGATAGATTGCAAACAGAATGGCCGTCACGACGGTGGAAATCGCAAGCACCCCCCACTCCTGTACATGCGCAGCAACGATGGGAAGCACCACCCGCACCATCGCTGCGGCCACCGCGAATGCCCCCAGAATGGCGCCAATCACCGAAGCGGAAAAGCCCCGCTCATGGCCAATTAGCGGAACCACAAAGCTGTGAATGTCCCAGCAAGAGGCCACCACCCAGTTGATGATGAGGAGCCGCCGGAAGCTTCTCTCTTTCAATAGCTCCCATGCGCCGCCGCCCGCGCGTTGACCGGGCTTGAAAATTGGCGCTAGCTCTTGGGTCTTGCGCAGCCAGAACCATGACAGCAAGGGCAGGATCGCCATCACCAGAAACGCGGCGCGAAAGCCGGCGTGGTCAATCACCAGCCCCGCGAGAAATGGCCCAACAAAGTTGGAGATGGCCGGGCCAATTGAAAACCACGAGAACGCCTGGCGCAGTTGGGCCGAGCCCTGCGCCGCCCGGCCGACGTGGCGCTGCAAGGCGATGGAGGACACGCCTGCGCCGGCACCCGCGAGCAGAGCGGTAACGCACAGCACCGGGAACACCGGCAATGCAACTGCAAGCAAACCGCCGACCGAGATCGCGATGGCGCTCAGGGCCGCTGGCCTCCTGAGCCCATGCTTGTCGGCATAACGCCCCGCCGGAAGAGCAAGCAAGATCTGGCTGAGGGCGAACATCGCCAGCAGAAAGCCCACGGCTGCCGCGCCGTAGCCTTGGTCCAGCGCAGCCAGCGGTGCTGCCATACGCAGGCCGGCCATGCCGCCATGCAGCATGATGCTGCCGGCGATGATCCGCATCAAGGCGGGTTCGAGGCCGCCGATCACCGTGAGCACGCCCGGGTTCGCGCGCAGTCTCGTCGCACTGCGAGCCATGCGAGGCGAATGCGCAAGACGCCGGTCATTTCCAGGCTCATCCCTCGGCCTCTCCCCCTTCGTCTTCCAGGTTCGCTGGCGGCAGCAGGACCTGAGCCTGCTCCTCGGGTAGAGCCTCGACCACCTTGAGCGCGCGGCGCATCTGATTGGTGCGAGTCTGCGCGGTATCGAGGGTGTCGGATGCTTTGCGCACCTGCTCACGAATCTTGTCCACCCAATTGCCGTAGCGTTCGAATTCGGTCTTGACCGCGCCCAGTACTTTCCAGACTTCAGACGCTTGTTGCTCAAGCGCCAGGGTGCGAAAACCCATGTGCAGGCTGTTGAGCATGGCCAGCAAAGTGGTCGGCCCAGCCAGTGTGACACGGTAGTCGCGCTGCAAGCTGTCCATCAGACCAGGCCGGCGAAGGACTTCGGCGTAAAGGCTTTCAATGGGCAGGAAGAGGATGGCGAAATCGGTGGTCTGCGGGGGGCTGAGGTAGAAGTCGCTGATCGATTTTGCTTCAGTGCGGATGCGGGTTTCCAGGGCGCGCGCTGCCGCCTCGGCAGCGGCAGGATCGGCGCGGTCTTGCGCGTCGAGCAGGCGCTCGTAGTCGTCACGTGGAAACTTTGCATCGATGGGCAGCCACACCGGCGTGCCATCGCTGCTTCGCCCAGGAAAGCGGATCGCGAAATCAACCCGCTGGTTGCTGCGCGGCTTGGTCTCCACCTGCTTGGCGTATTGCTCCTGCGTGAGCACTTGTTCGAGCAGCGCTTCCAATTGCACCTCTCCGAACATGCCGCGTGATTTCACATTGGTCAGCACCCGCTGCAAGTCTCCCACACCCTGGGCCAGAGTTTGCATCTCGCCCAATCCCTTGTGCACCTGCTCAAGCCTGTCGGCCACTTGCTTGAAGCTCTCGCCCAGCCGAGTCTCCAGTGTGGACTGAAGTTTTTCATCCACGGTCTTGCGCATCTCATCGAGCTTGGCTGCGTTGGACTGCTGAAGCTGCGCCAGTTGGGCGTCGAGCGTCGCGCGCACTTCGCCCAGGCGCCGGGCGTTGGACTCACCCAGGCTTTGCAGTTGCTGCGAGAGCGTGTCCGACAAAGTCTTTTGCAAGAGCGTGAGCTGCGAAGCAAATGCATCGATCTGGGTGTTCTGTGTGCGCGTGGCCTCCGCGCCCTGCTTGACCAACGCGTCCTGAAAGCTCGCCAGCGTGTGGGTCAGCTCAGTTCGCGCGCCGCGCGAGGATTCGCTGATTTCGCGGCGCAGCTCGCGCTCGAGCCGCTCATTGGCTGCAAGCAACTCGACCCGTGCCGTGTCATTGGACTGCGGCCTGCGCAGCAACACGACCATCACCAACACCAGATTGACAACCGCAAGTGCGATGAGGAGCCAGCTTTCCACCGCCTACCTCAGCACTTCGGGGTTGACTGGCGTGAGGGCTTTGCCATGCACCAGAAAGCCGATCAGGTTGTCGGCTGTCAAATCGGCCATCGCCCTGCGCGTGGGCACGCTGGAGCTGCCCACATGCGGCGTGAGGACCACGTTGGACACGCCGAGCAGCCCCGGGTGAACTTGAGGCTCGCCTTCGAATACATCAAGCCCCGCACCCGCGAGCTTCTTGTCGCGCAATGCCTGCGCAAGGGCGGCGTCGTCAACGATGCCGCCGCGGGCGATGTTCACCAGCGTGGCCGTGGGTTTCATCAGCGCCAGCTCGGGCGCGCCGACTGCGTGGTGAGATGCGCTGGAATATGGCAGCACCAGCACCAGATGATCCGACTGGGCAAGCAATTCGTCTTTGCTCACATAGCGCGCCGCGCATAGCGCCTCTTGCTCGGGCGCGAGGCGTGAACGGTTGTGATAGATGACTTTCATGCCAAAGCCATGCGCACCGCGCCGGGCAATGCCCTGGCCGATGCGACCCATGCCCAGAATGCCCAGGGTGGTGGAATGAATATCGACCCCGGCAAACATGTCGTACTTCCAGCGGTCCCATTTGCCAGATCGCAAGAAATGTTCGCCCTCCGTGATGCGCCGGGCAGTGGCCATCAGCAGCGCGAAGCCAAAGTCTGCCGTGGTCTCGGTGAGCACATCGGGTGTGTTCGTGACGAGAATGCCACGCTGCGTCAGGGCCGGCACGTCAATGTTGTTGTAGCCGACCGCCATGTTGGCGCAGATCTTCAATTGTGCCGCCGCACTGAGCACCTGCGCATCAATGCGCTCAGTCGTCATGGCGAACACACCGGATTTGTCGGCAAGCCGTTGGCTCAATTGTTCAACCGACCAGCACACATCAGCCTGGTTGTCTTCAACCTCGAAGTGCTGACGCAGCTTGGCGAGTACCGCGGGAAAAATCTCGCGGGCGATGAGGATCTTTGGCTTGCTCATGGGTGTGTCAGGGGGTGTGTCAGGGAGGGTGTCAGGGTTTGCTCAGCGCGGGTGGAGTGCTCTGTGTTTGGCCAGCCGCTGCGGGGCTGCTTGCATCCTTGCGTTTATCAAGCGTGTCGGGGTGCCAGCCCAGCACCAGCAACAACACAAAAAAGCCGACCACATAGGACAGCGCGATATGCCAGCCGGCTTTGAGCCAGGCTCCAACCGATCGTGCCTCAGGATACATGTTGGACAGCGCCACCCCTGCTGAAGAGCCAAACCAGATCATCGAGCCGCCGAATCCCACCGCGTAGGCCAGAAAGCCCCAGTCGTAGCCGCCCTGGCGCAAGGCGAGCGCGGTGAGCGGAATGTTGTCAAAGACAGCGCTCACAAAACCAAGCCCCAGCGCGGTCTGCCAGGATGCGGCTGGCAAGTGCTGCACCGGCATCATCGCGGCGCACATGACCAATGACAGCAGGAACACACTGCCCTTGAATGCCTCGGGTAGCAAGCTCCAGGTGGGACGGCGCCACATGGAGGTCAGAGCAATCGCAACCCACACAGCCAGGCCGATCACGGGCACCCGATCAAGCACGGCTGGGTTGGTGAGGTTAAAGAAAACATTGCCAGCGATGGCGCTGGCAAGGATGATGGCCACAATCGCCAAGCGTGATCCGTGCAGCCTTGCGCCTTCGGGCTTGTCTTTCATGATGGGCTGGTAGGCGTGCTGCTGGCGCGCCGCAAGCACGCCGAAGATCAGCATTGCCGTACCTGCAGCGACATAGGCCTCAAACACCTGCCCGGGCTTGACGCCCGCGATCCACATCATGGTGGTGGTGGTGTCGCCGACCACGCTGCCCGAGCCCCCGGCGTTGCTGGCGGCCACGATGCCGGCAAGAAAGCCGATGTGCACCCGTTTTTTGTACAGCACGGAAGCCATGGTGCCGCCAATCATGGCTGCGGCGATGTTGTCGAGAAAGCTGGAAATGAAAAACACCAGCAACAAAAGGCAGAACCCGCCTTTCCAATCGTCGGGCAGGTACTTGGGCAGCAGCGCGGGCACGCCGCTGCGTTCGAAATGATCCGCCAGAAGGGCAAAGCCCAGCAACAGACCGAGCAGGTTCGCAAGCGTCACCCACTCATGCGACAGCAGCCGTACCAAGCCGTCTGCGCCCGCCACACCCGCGAAATCAGAGAACAGGAGCTTGTTCAAGGTGATGACCGCCAAGCCGGTCAGCGCCACGCGCAAGGTGTGGTGATGGAAAAGCGCAACCCCAAGCAAGGTCAGGCCAAACAATAGAAAATCGACCGGTATGCCCGCAATCGACATGAAGCTTCTCCGAAAATGGTGATGGTTAAGTGCGTCCTGCCGTGCGGCCCTACGCTCGCCTAGCCACCCCTTTTTGCGCTCAATCCAGCCAGTGGACGAATTCTTCCAGGGGTGCCCTGGGCGTGTGAAAGCTGTTGATCTTATCCGTTTCGTCGGCATAGCCCATGCACATTGCGCACACCAGCATTTCATTCGATCCGGCACCGATATGGTCTCTCACCACCCGGCCGAAATGGTTCCACGCGGCCTGCGGGCAGGTGTGAAGCCCGCGTGCGCGCGCAGCGATCATGATGTTCTCGACGAACATGCCGATGTCCAGCAGCGCGCCGCGGCCCAAGGCGCGGTCCACCGTGAAAATCAGCCCGACTGGCGCATCAAAGAAACAGTAGTTGCGCCGGTGTTGGGCATTCATCTTCTCCTTCTCGCCTCGCACGATGTTCAACAAGCCGTAGAGGCTCCAACCGTTTTCGCGCCGGCGATCAATATACGGAGATGTCCATTTCTCCGGGTAGTAGTCGTAGTCGTTGGGGTACTTGGCCGCGAGTTCCGGATCTTTGTATAAGGCGTCATGTGCGGCGCAGACTTTTTCCACCAGGCCGTCTCGGCTATGGCCCTGCAGCACATAGACCTTCCATGGCTGGCAATTGGTTCCCGATGCCGCGCGGGATGCCACGCGCAGGATGTCGGCAATCATGCCGCGGGGCACGGGCCGAGGCAGATACGCGCGCGCGGAAAAACGGCTCTCGATGGCGGCGTCCACGCTGGCGGGGTCTTGCACCACCGTGCTGACTTGAGATGAGGTCACTTCAGGGTCTCCAGTACTTGTTTGAGTTTGTCGGAAATCTGGGCGGGCCGCCGAGTCTGGCGATCCACGTACACATGAATGAAATGCCCCTTGGCTGCAGTGAGCGGCGCACCCTGGACGAACAGGCCCACTTCATAGCGCACGCTGGATCGGCCCATGTGCGCAACGCGAAGGCCCGCGTCCACGGTCTGAGGGAACTCAATTGCAGAAAAGTAATTGCACTGCGTCTCGATCACCAGGCCGATCGTGCTGCCATTTTGAATATCCAGGGCCCCGTGCTCGATCAAGTGGGCATTGACCACTGTGTCGAACCAACTGTAGTAGACGACATTGTTCACATGCCCGTAAGCGTCGTTGTCCATCCAGCGGGTGCCGATGGTGCGAAAGACTCGGTAGGCGCTGCGCGGTTCAGGCTGGGGTTTTTCCAGGGGTGCGTGAGTCATCGGCTGCAATTTTGCCAGCGGGCGTGATACTGCGCTGCAACTCGAAAAGTATTGACCTGGGCCTGAACCGTGTCCTCGATGCGCAAGCCGTATCCGCCTGCCATTGCAAAAGCCACAGGAATGCGCCGCTGCCAGCACCAGTCGAAGACGCGGCGGTCCCGTGCCTCCAGGCCGTCCCAGGTCAGCTTCAAGCGCCCCAATCGATCGCCCTCATGGGGATCTGCACCAGCGAGATAGATGACCAGGCCTGGCTCGAAGCGATGAGCCAGTTCATCCAGGGCCAACTCAAGGGCGCGAAGGTATTCGTCGTCGCCACAGCCGTCTGGCAGGTCTACATCCAGGTCACCCGCTTCCTTGCGAAAGGGGAAATTCTTTTGCCCATGCATGGACAGGGTGAACACACTTGCGTCACGCCGAAAGATGCTGGCTGTGCCATTGCCCTGGTGCACGTCCAGGTCGATGACCGCCACCTGCAGGGGCAGCGCATGGGTGCGAGGCCACTGCGCCTGCATCAGGCGCGCCGCCACGGCTGCATCGTTGAAGACACAAAAACCGCCACCCCGCTCGGCCATTGCATGGTGGGTGCCTCCGGCGATGTTGCCGGCCACGCCTTGTGCAAACGCATGGCGACAGGCTGCGATGCTTGCCCCCACCGATCGGCATGCCCGTTCAGCCATGGCCGGACTCCACGGAAAACCAATCTCCCGCATGTGCCTGGGCTCTATCGTGCCTTGCAAAATGGACGCAATGTAGGACGGGCTGTGCGCCAAGGCCAACTCGCCTTCTGAGGCCGCAGCCGCCTGAGCAAGCGAGATACCCGGCATTTCGGCGACCAACCTGTCGCGCAGAATCTGATACTTTGCCATTGGAAAGCGGTGGCCAGGCGGCAGGGGCAGCACAAATTGGGTGGCGTAGAAAACCCGCATCTGCTGCATTGTGCGGCTCGCTGGGTAGCGGCCTGTTTTAGGCGGCCGGTTCTAAAAATGGTGCGCCGCAACAGAAAAATGCTTGCAATGATCGCTGCCGCCCCTATACTTCTATCCATGCTGCACTGCACCATCTGGTCACAAACCAGGGTTGAGCGCAGATAGACACCCTCACCTTAACCATTGGAGAATTCCTCATGCTGACCGCTGAACAAGTCCTGGCCTCCCAGAAAGCCACCGTTGAAACCCTGTTTGGTTTGACCACCAAGGCCTTCGAAGGCGTGGAAAAGCTGGTTGAACTGAACGTGACCGCATCCAAGGCCGCACTGGCCGAAGCCTCAGGCACCACCCAGGCCATCCTGGGCGTCAAGGACGCACAAGAGCTGCTGGCTCTGCAAGCTTCTTTGTTCCAGCCTCTGGCCGAGAAGACCGCCGCCTACAGCCGTCATCTGTATGACATCGCTTCGGGCACTGGCGCCGAGTTCGGCAAAGCCTTCGAAGGCCAAGCCACCGAAGCACAGAAGAAGTTCATGTCCGTCGTTGACAATGCAGCCAAGAACGCCCCCGCCGGCAGCGAAACAGCTGTGGCAGTTTTCAAGAGCGCCATTGCCGCTGGCAACAACGCCCTTGAATCGGTGCAGAAGGCTGTCAAGCAAGCGTCCGACGTCGCTGAAGCCAACTTCAACGCAGTGGCAAGCCAGGCTGTGAATGCAGCCAAGGCCACCACCGCCAAGAAGCGCTAATCAGACCTTGAATCGCCGGACCCCGCCTCCATCTACAAAACAAGGCGGGAACTCTGGCCGGCACGGCCTGTCTATCAGGTAATGCCGTGAGCGAACGAGAGTTCTTCAGGTTGTCTCCTCGGATCCTTTCGAAACCTCACAGGTTCAGGGATCCTTCAACCCCCAGTTGCAAGACTGGGGGTTTTTTTATTGCGCCAGCTCTCTGGCCCTTGCTTCCATGGCCAACTTCAACTGCGGCAAAGCCCGCAGCATCGCCTGGCGGCCTGCCTCCACTGCTCTGCGCCGTGCCGAGAAGTCCGCTCCACCCATGCCAGCCAGCGCGGGCCGCACAACGATCTCGGCCTCACGCAACTCAAAGCTGTTGATGCTTTTGCCCATGATGGCGAAGGTCTGCAGAAGAATCTGCAAGGTGTCGCTCGCGGGGTTACTCTCTGGTGCGCTTGAGATGTCCACCGCGACCACCAGCTCGGCGCCCATCTGGCGCGCATAGCGCACTGGCACTGGCGAGACCAGGCCTCCGTCCACATATTCCTGGCTGCCAATGCGCACCGGAACAAACAAGGCCGGCACCGCACTGGACGCGCGCACCGCTGTGCCGGTGTCGCCGCGCTGGAAGAGCACGCCTTGCCCGCTGTTCAAATCAGTGGCCACGATACCCAGCGGCATGGGCATCTGCTCGATCAGCTTGCCGTTGACCTGGGCGTTAACGTATCGGCCCAGGGCCTCTCCTCGAAGCATGCCGCGGCTAAAGATTGGCAGCGTCCAGTCGGTGAACGTGGCCTCCTCCATGGTCAGCGCGACCTCCTGCAGCCGTGAGCCGCCCAGGCCGCTGGCGTACATCGCGGCGACCAGACTGCCCGCCGAGGTGCCCACTACCAGGCTAGGGCGCAGGCCGGCTTCTTCCAGCACCTGTATCACGCCCACGTGTGCAAAGCCCCGGGCTGCCCCACCGCCCAATGCCAAGCCGATTCTGGGCATGCGGGCAGGTATGGGCGCGCTTCCAATCACTGGCGGCTCTGGTCTGACCGGCCCTGTAGAGCAGCCCGTCAGAAGCACTGCGCACAGGCAAGCCAGGCAAAAAATCATCGGGTTCTTGATGCGGATCAAGCCCGGCCAATTAAGAATAATTCCTATTTGGGCTATGATGACACCATCTTTCGGCATTCCATCTTTCGGGGGTTTCATGATTAAAAAGGCGATTGGCCTGTCCTGCATTGTGCTGCTCGCATGTGGAAGCGTATGGGCACAGGAACAGTTTGTGAACCTGTATTCGGCCAGGCACTACCCAACGGACGAAGCGCTTTATTCGAACTTCACCAAGGCGACGGGCATTCGAATCAATCGGGTGGATGCGGATGATGCCGGAATTTTGGCTCGCCTAAAGGCCGAGGGTAGCGCTTCGCCTGCGGATGTGATTTTGCTGGTTGATGCGGCACGGCTCTACAAGGGCGAGGTGGACGGCCTTTTCAAGCCGATTCACTCCAAGCTGCTCGAAGACGCGATTCCTGCGCAGTTACGCGCCAAGTCCGACGCGCAAGGCACGGCCTGGTTCGGGTTTTCCACTCGCGCCCGTGTCATTGTCTACGACAAGGCCAAGGTCAAGCGTGAGGATGTGGACACCTACGAGGAGTTGGCCGACCCAAAGAACAAGGGCAAGATTTGCATTCGCTCGGGCTCGCATCCCTACAACCTGTCTCTGTTCGGCGCGGTCACACAGCATCTGGGTGAGCAGAAAGCAGAGAGCTGGCTCAAGGGCCTTGTCGGCAATCTGGCGCGCGACCCCAAGGGCGGCGACACCGACCAAGTCAAAGGCGTTGGCTCGGGCGAGTGTCAGATCGCGGTGAGCAACACCTATTACATCGCACGCCTGATGCGATCGAACGATGCGCAGGACAAAGCCATGATGGATCGCCTGGGCGTGGTGTTTCCCAATCAGAACTCATGGGGAACCCATGTGAACATCGCCGGCGGCGCGGTGGCCCGGAATTCAAAGAACCCGGCCAATGCAGTCAAGTTCCTGGAGTACCTGGCAAGTGCCCCGGCGCAGAATCATTTCGCTGATGGCAACAATGAGTGGCCCACCGTGCGCGGCATCAAAGTCAACAATCCCGCGCTCCAGAGCATGAGCGGGGGCGACGACTTCAAGGCTGAGACCATCCCGCTCAGTGCAGTGGCCGCTCAGCAGGCGCGCGTGCAGCAGATGCTGGACCGCGTGGGGTTCAAGTGATTCCCGTGATGCTTGCGCCATAATTGACGTGAACGTTAAGGTCAGTGGCAATCAAGGAGTTTTCATGGAGATCAAGGGCAAGGTATTCATCGTCACGGGTGGCGCGTCGGGCTTGGGAGAAGGCGCCGCGCGCCTGCTCACGGCCAGCGGCGGCACAGTCGTCATCGCCGATCTACAGATCGAAAAAGGCGAGGCCATCGCCAAGGAACTCGGTGGCGCTTTCGTCAAGTGCGATGTCAGCCAGGAAGCCGATGGGCAGGCTGTAGTCAACAAGGCCGTCTCCATGGGAAAACTGATGGGTCTGATCAATTGCGCGGGCATTGCGCCGGCTGAGAAGACGGTTGGCAAAACCGGGCCGCATTCGCTGGCGGTGTACACCAAGACCATCATGGTCAACCTGGTGGGCACATTCAACATGATCCGCCTGGCAGCCGATGCCATGTGCAAGAACGAACCCGAAAGCACCGGCGAGCGCGGCTGCATCGTGTCCACTGCATCGGTGGCGGCCTATGACGGGCAGATCGGCCAGGCTGCCTACAGTGCGTCCAAAGGCGGCGTGGTCGGCATGACGCTGCCCATCGCCCGTGACCTTTCGCGCAATGGCATTCGCAATATGACCATCGCGCCCGGCATCTTCGGCACACCCATGATGTTTGGCATGCCGCAGAGCGTGCAGGATTCCCTGGCCGCCAGCGTGCCGTTCCCGTCTCGTTTGGGAACGCCGCAAGACTATGCCAAGCTTGCCAAGCACATCTTTGAGAACGACATGCTCAATGGCGAGGTAATCCGGCTGGACGGCGCGATCCGACTGGCCCCGCGCTAACTTGCGCTTGCCCCTGCGGGTCGCCATGACGCTCCCGCGCCTTCACACTCCAATGCGAAACGCATGCGCGCTGGTGATTGGCTGCGCGCTGTCCCTGGTCTGCCGCGCTCAGTTCGCGCCGGACATGCCGGAGGACAACTCTGGCTTCACCCCCAAGCCCGGCTGGAGCAGCAAGCGCCATGCGGTCGCGGCCGCCAATCCGCTGGCCGCGCAGGCGGGGCTGCAAATGCTCAGAGCGGGAGGATCAGCGATCGACGCTGCAATCGCCACGCAGATGGTGCTTGCGCTTGTGGAGCCGCAATCGAGCGGGCTGGGCGGCGGCGCGCTGTTGCTGCATTTCAATGGTGTCTTGGTCGAGGCCTACGACGGCCGCGAGACCGCGCCGAGTACTGCTGATGAAAAGCTCTTCCTCGCGGCCGACGGCAAGCCCATGCCGTTCTTCGAGGCTGTTGTGAGCGGACGCAGCGTCGGCACGCCCGGTGCGATCAGCATGCTGGAGCTGGCTCACAAAGAGTACGGAAAGTTGCCCTGGAGCAAGTTGTTCGATCCGGCCATCATGCTGGCCGAAGAAGGTTTTCAAATCAGTGCCCGGCTTCATCTGCAACTCTCTCGTGACCGATACCTGCGTCAAGACCCGGTAGCAGCACGCTACTTCTATCGACCCGATGGCAGCCCGCGCGAGGTGGGTTCGCGCCTGCGCAACCCCGAGCTTGCCGCCGTGTTGCGCAAGATCGCCGCGCAGGGCAGCAAGGGTTTGATGCAAGGCGAGGTGGCGCAGGCCATCGTTGACAAGGTTCGAAGCCACCCCGCCAACCCCGGACTGCTCACACTAGACGACCTACGCAATTACAAGCCCGTCAAGCGTGCCGCCCTGTGCCACGACTACTCTGCGCAAGCCCGCGCGTTTCGCATCTGCGGCTTTCCGCCGCCCAGCTCCGGTGCCCTCGCGATTGGCCAGATCC
The DNA here is from genome assembly GCA_947476285.1 of Comamonadaceae bacterium. Taxonomy (GTDB): domain Bacteria; phylum Pseudomonadota; class Gammaproteobacteria; order Burkholderiales; family Burkholderiaceae_C; genus Ramlibacter. Next base: position 13,620 of record CANJPU010000071.1, read on the forward strand.
TGGGCATCCTGGCGCACACGCGGGCCGGCACCTTGCCACTGCAAAACGGTCTGCCCAGCGCCGAGTGGCTGCACCTCTACACCGAAGCTTCCCGCCTGGCCTTTGCTGACCGCGCGCAATATCTTGCCGACCCCGAATTTGTGCAGCCGCCCGCTGGCGACTGGATGAGCCTGCTGGCGCCGGGCTATCTTGCCGAGCGCGCGGGCCTTATACAAGACAGCAGCATGCGAACCGCCCGAGCAGGGCAGCCCGGCCCGGTGAAGACCAGCTATGCACCGATGGCTGAGCAACCCGAATACGGCACCTCCCACATCAGCATCGTCGACGGTGATGGCAACGCACTTGCCATGACCACCACCGTCGAAAATCAATTCGGTTCGCGGCAAATGGTCAGCACCGACGCAAACCGCGACGGCGGCTTCCTGCTGAACAACGAACTTACCGACTTCAGTTTCGCACCCACCGGGACCACCGGCGAAGCAGTGGCCAACCGGGTGGAACCAGGCAAGCGCCCGCGCTCGTCCATGGCACCGACATTGGTGTTTGAAAAAGACTCGGGCAAACTGAGGCTGACCGTAGGTAGTTCGGGCGGCCCCATGCTGATTCATTTCACCGCGAAAACCCTTTACGGCATGCTCTACTGGGAAATGGACGCACAACGCGCCATCGACCTGCCCAATTTCGGATCGCTCAACGGCCCCAGCCTGATCGAAGCGGGGCGCTTCCCCACTGCAACGCTGGAGGGCTTGCGCTCACGCGGCGCGACGGTGCGCGAACAGTCCATGGCCAGCGGCACCCAGGCCATAGAGATCACGCCCAGCGGACTTTTCGGCGGTGCAGACCCTCGCCGCGAGGGGGTTGTGCGTGGCGACTGAAGAATTTTGTGCGAACATCCGGGCGCTGGCCGATTGGCCTCTATTCAACTTATTCGCACCGACTTAACCGGAGACAAGTCATGATCGATCAAACTGTAAAACGCTGCCTCGCTGCCTTTGCGATGTCTGCCCTGGCAGTCGCTGCCATGCCCGCGCATGCCGGCAAGACGCTGGAAGCCATCAAGTCGCGCGGCCAGGTGGTTTGCGGCGTCAACGCCGGCCTGGCGGGCTTTGCCCAAGCCGACAGCAGCGGCAATTGGTCCGGGCTTGATGTGGATGTCTGCCGCGCCATTGCCGCATCCACACTGGGCGACGCCAACAAAGTCAAATGGGTGCCGCTCACTGCGCAGCAGCGCTTCACCGCACTGCAATCGGGCGAGATCGACATCCTCTCGCGCAACACCACCTGGACGCTCACCCGCGATGCGTCGCTGGGCCTGAGTTTTCCGGCGGTGACCTATTACGACGGCCAGGGCTTCATGGCGCCGGTCAAGGGCAAGATCAAGAGCGCCAAACAATTGAAGAACGCAACTGTCTGCGTGCAATCTGGCACCACCACCGAGAAAAACCTGACTGATTTTTCTCGCGCCAACAATCTCAACATCAAGCCAGTGGTGTTCGACAAATTCGAAGCAACCAATGCCGCCTACTTCGCCGGCCGATGCCAGGCCTACACAACCGACGTATCGGGCTTGGCGTCCATTCGCAACAAGGAAGCAAAGAAGCCTGCTGACCACTTGATCCTGCCGGAGCTGATCTCCAAAGAGCCCCTGGGCCCTGCGGTGCGACGCGGCGACGACGAATGGTTCGCCATCGTGCGCTGGGTGGTTTTCGGCTTGATTGAGGCCGAGGAAGCCGGCATCACCAAGGCGAATGTCGAGAGCCTGCAGCGCGACAGCAAAGACCCAGTCATCTCACGTCTACTGGGCACCAATGAGGACATCGGCAAGCTACTGGGCCTGGACAAAGACTGGCTGACCCGCGCGGTCAAGGCCGTTGGCAATTACGGCGAAATCTTCGAGCGCAACGTGGGCCCCAAGTCAGCCCTGGCACTGCCGCGCGGCAGCAACAACCTGTGGTCCAAAGGAGGCCTAGTCTACGCACCGCCAGTGCGCTGACGCGTCCGCATCCATTGTGCGCGCCGCGCGATGACCTACCCGCTGACTCCCCCGCGCCGGGCACCTGCCCGCAAGCGGGCGGCGTTCTCGTGGCGCAGCCGCACCGCGCGCGGCCTGGTGTACCAGGTGGTGGCCGTCGCTCTGATCGGCCTGCTCGCCTGGCTGCTGCTGGGCAATACGCTGGACAACATGCGCCAGCGCGGCATCCAGAGCGGCTACGATTTTCTGGGCCAGCCTGCGGGCTTCGACATCGGCGAGTCCTGGCTGAACTATGACTCACAGGATCCCTACTGGAAAGCGTTTCTGGTTGGGCTGGTCAACACCTTGCGCGTGGCGGTTGCGGGCATTGTGCTGGCCACCGTGCTGGGCACCTTGCTCGGCGTGGGCCGCTTCTCGCGCAACGCGCTCGTGCGCGCGCTTTGCTACTGCTATGTGGAACTGCTGCGCAACATCCCGGTGCTGCTGCAACTGCTGATGTGGTATCTGCTCCTTAGCGAATACCTGCCCGATGCGGCGCAGCCCCTGCACTTGGGCCACTTGTTTCTGAGCAAGAATGGCATCGCCTTTCCGCTTCTCATCTGGGAGCCTGCGCACAGCCTTGCGCTGATGGGCCTGGTGCTGGGAATGGGCGCGAGTGCACTCTGGATCCGCGCGGCGCGGGCGCGCTTCGAGCGCACCGGCAGGCCGCAACCGGTGGCCATCGTCACTGCAGCTCTGCTCGTGCTGCCACCCATTCTTGGCTGGCTGGCGGCAGGTGCGAGTGCGCAATGGGAGTTGCCCCGCATGGGCGAGCTCCAGGTGCAAGGCGGCGGCTCGCTCAGCCCTGAATACATGGCGGTGATGCTGGGCCTGGTGCTGTACACAGCGGCCTTCATTGCCGAAGTGGTGCGAGCGGGCATCGCCTCGGTACCTGTGGGCCAGATCGAAGCCAGCGCCTCGCTGGGGCTGCCGCGTGCGCGCACTTTGCGCCTGGTGGTTCTGCCTCAGGCTTTGCGACTGATCGTGCCGCCGCTGACCAACCAGTACCTGAACCTGACGAAGAATTCGTCGCTCGCGGTGGCAGTGGGCTACCCGGAGCTGGTGTCCATCGCCAACACTTCCCTCAACCAGACTGGCCGGGCGGTGGAGTGCATCTCCATCATCATGCTGGTCTATCTGTCCACCTCCCTGGCCACCTCCGCGCTGATGAACTGGTTCAACCGGCGCGCTGCCATCAAGGAGCGCTGAGCATGGATACATTCCGGCCCATTGCAGCCCGCCCCGCGCCAAAGCGGGTTGCTGGCTTGCTGCCGTGGCTGCGGCGCAATTTGTTTTCCAGCGTGGGCAACACGGTGGCGACCCTGCTCTTGTTTGGCCTGCTGGCTTACCTGGCCATGGCTGGCCTGAGCTGGGGTGTGATCGATGCGGTCTTCATGGCGGATGCCGACCTGTGCCAGGCCGCCCGAGGCATTGGCGCCTGCTGGGGCGTGATCGCCGAGAAGGGCCGTTTCATCGTGATGGGCCGCTATCCGCACGCCGAGCACTGGCGCGCCCTGGTCGCCATGCTGATTCTGCTGGGGCTGGTGCTGGCAAGCTGCGCCCGGTGGTTCTGGAAGCCCTGGCTTGCGGCCTTGTGGTTCGCGGGGCTGGCCGCATTCATGGTGCTCATGAGCGGCGGCGTACTCGGGCTGTCGCGGGTGCCAACAGATCTTTGGGGTGGCCTGCCCTTGACGCTGCTGCTCAGTGTGGTGTGCCTGGCCCTTGCATTCCCGCTGGCGGTGCTTGTCGCGCTGGGTCGGCGCTCCAATATGCCAGCCATCAGATCGCTGTGCGTGATCTACATCGAATTGGTGCGCGGCGTGCCACTGATATCTGTGCTGTTCATGGCCTCGTTCATGTTTCCGCTCTTCCTGCCAGTGGGCAAGTCGCCCGACGTGCTGCTGCGTGTGATGGCGGGTATCACGCTGTTTGCTGCCGCCTACATGGCCGAAATCGTGCGCGGTGGTCTGCAGACGCTGGGCCGCGGGCAGATCGAGGCAGCAGCCAGCATCGGCCTGGGCTACTGGCAGACCCAGCGCAAGATCGTGCTGCCGCAAGCGCTGGCGGCTGTGGTGCCGGGCATCATGAACAACTTCATCGCCTTGTTCAAAGACACCTCCCTGGTCACAATCGTTTCGCTCTATGAGTTGTCCGGGGCGCTGACGCTGGCCGTGGGCTCTGACCCCAACTGGCGGCCCTTCAAGATCGAGGCCTACCTCTTCATTGCCGCCATCTATTTTGTCTTCTGCTTCCTGATGTCGCGCTACAGCCTTCGCATCGAGCGCAGTCTCGCCCGCGGCGCACAGCGCTCTGCCTAAACCTCGAACGAAAACACATGAACCAGGCCCTGATCCAGTTCGATCGCGTCAATAAATGGTATGGCGACGACTTCCACGTGCTGCGCGACATCGATTTGTCTGTGGCAGCGGGCGAGCGAATCGTGATCTGCGGCCCTTCGGGCTCAGGCAAATCTACCCTGGTGCGCTGCGTCAACGCACTGGAAGACTACCAGGAGGGAAGGCTCACCGTAGCGGGCCATTTGCTTGGCGACGACCTGCGCGCGGTAGATGCAGTGCGCAGGCAGGTCGGCATGGTGTTCCAGCAATTCAATCTATTCCCGCACCTCAGCGTGCTGGACAACCTGATCCTCGCGCCCATGTGGGTAACTGGGCTGCCGCGCGCCCAGGCTGTTGAGCGCGCAATGGCGCAACTCGAACGGGTGCGCATTCCGGAGCAGGCCAACAAATTTCCGCTGCAGCTCTCGGGTGGTCAGCAGCAGCGCGTGGCCATTGCTCGCGCCTTGTGCCTGACGCCGCGCATCATGCTGTTTGACGAGCCCACCTCTGCGCTCGACCCCGAGATGATCAAGGAAGTGCTGGACGTGATGACCGAACTGGCGGCGCAAGGCATGACCATGCTGTGCATCACACATGAGATGGGCTTTGCCCGTCGGGTCGCTGACCGCATCGTCTTCATGGACGAAGGACAGATCGTCGAGCAGGGCACGCCAGAGGCGTTCTTTCGCGAGCCACGCACCGATCGCGGCCGCAATTTTCTGGCGACCATTCTCGACCACTGAGCGCAGGCGGGTGCGCGTTGCGCATTCGGTGGAGAATACAAGCTACAAGCCAATGTCCATCCCCCAGACTTTCATTCAGGAACTGCTCGCGCGCACCGACGTGGTGGAAATTGTCGGGCGCCATGTGCAGCTCAAGAAAGCAGGCGCGAACTTCATGGGCCTTTGCCCGTTTCATGGGGAAAAATCACCTTCGTTCAGCGTCAGCCCCAGCAAGCAGTTCTATCACTGCTTTGGCTGCGGCAAGAATGGCAATGCCATCAGCTTTCTGATGGAGCATGTCGGGATGAACTTCGTGGAAGCGGTCAAAGACCTGGCCGGGCAATACGGCATGCAGGTGCCTGAAGAAGACAGCTCACCAGAAGATCGGGCGCGGGCCCAGGAGCAGCGCGAAAAGCAAGCCACCCTCAGCGATGTACTCGAAAAAGCCGGCGAAGCCTACCGCAAACAACTCAAGGTGTCGCCCAAGGCAGTTGCCTATCTCAAAGGGCGCGGGCTGTCCGGCGAGGTCGCCCGAACATTCGGGCTGGGCTATGCGCCAGAGGGCTGGCGTAGCCTGGCAAGCGTCTTCCCCAGCTATGACGACCCATTGCTGACCGAAAGCGGCTTGGTCATCGTCAACGAAGACGAAGACAAGCGCTACGACCGTTTTCGCGACCGCATCATGTTCCCGATCCGCAATGTCAAGGGCGAGTGCATCGGCTTTGGCGGGCGTGTGCTGGGCGACGAGAAGCCCAAGTACCTGAACTCGCCCGAAACGCCGGTCTTCAGCAAAGGCCGCGAGCTCTATGGCCTGTTTGAGGCGCGCAACGCCCTGCGCGAGCATGGCTATGCACTGGTGACCGAAGGCTACATGGACGTGGTCGCGCTGGCTCAGCTTGGCTTTCCCAATGCGGTGGCGACGCTGGGCACCGCATGCACGAACGAGCATGTGCAAAAGCTGTTTCGCTTCACCGACTCGGTCGTCTTCAGCTTCGACGGCGACGAAGCCGGCCGCCGGGCTGCACGTAAGGCACTGGATGCCGCCCTGCCCTTTGCCACTGACATCCGTTCGATCAAGTTCTTGTTTTTACCCACCGAACACGACCCCGACAGCTTCATCCGCGAGTTTGGTGCCGACGCATTTTCGCGTTACGTCAGTGAAGCCACTCCGCTGAGCCGCTTTCTCATCGATTCGGCCCGCGAAGGCTGCGACCCAGCTACGGCCGAGGGGCGCGCGCACATGGCCGCCAACGCCAGGCCCTTGTGGACAGCGCTGCCCGATGGCGCACTCAAGCGACAGCTCCTGGGTGAAATTGCGGTTCTGACCCAACTGGACGTGACCGAACTCTCCAGCTTGTGGGGCGCGCGTTCGGCCCAGGGCGAGCGGGCCAGGCCACGGCGTGAACAAGCCAGGCCGCTGCGCAGAGGCGGACGCACCCTGCCGCCCGGGCGCGCCGACCGCGCGCTGCAGATCGTCTTCCTGGACGAAGGCGCATGGAGCACGCTCAGCAATGACGACCACCACCTGCTGTGCGAACTGGCCCCACCCCATGGCCCGCTGTTCGTTTGGCTCGACAGCTATGTGCACGAGCATGGTCAAGCCGTCTGGGACACCCTCAAAACCGCAATCCATGGGCACGAATACGAAGCCTTCCTGCTGGACCAAACCTCCCGGGTGTTGCCCGAAATCGAGCATGACCTTAGCGAGCTGCGGCAGATTTTGACCAAGGAACGCGAGCGAGCACTCGATGAGGAGCGCAAGGAACTCTCCGCGCGCGCAGCCACCGACCCTGCCGCCTACGAGCGGCTCAAGCAGCTTTGGAGCGAACAAAAATCTCGCCCCACCACCTAAGTTTGACTTGAAATTTCACCCTGAACGTATAATGTAGGGTTTGCTAGCGGCAAGAGCGACAGCAGCACCTCCGGACCCGGCCAACCGACGCCAATTGCGCGCGATCGGCCAACATACCGCAAGGACTGCACACCAAATGTTCGCCCACACATCTTGCCCATTGAAGGACCGATAGGCCGCCTTGGCGGAACCGTCGGCCTCCTGTCCGCCCGCGCCGGTTCGTCATGGCGCTTTGTGTTTCTGTTTTCTTTGCAGCCCCGAGGTATCTTTCATGCCCGCTCAAAAGTCCGGAAAGCCCGTCAAGTCCGTCGCGAAACCTGTCGCCAAGAAAGTCGCCCCCCCTGCTGCCAAGCCAGTGGCAAAGGCAAAGGCAAAGGTCATCAAGACCGTGCCCACGCCAAAGGCCAAGGTAGTCGCCAAGCCCGCAACGAAAGTCAAGTCAGTGCCCGCAACGAAGTCTCCCGTCAAGTCACCCGAAAAAATCGAGCCCAAGGCGCAAGCCAAGAAACCCGTCAAAGTTGAGGCTGCAGAAGAAGTAGTAAAGAAGAAGCCGGGTCGCCCGCCCAAGGCCCAGGCGGCCCCGGCGGCAGTGCCAGAGGCCCCCCTCAAGACCGGCGCCAAGCGCGGCCGCAAGCCCAAGAACGCAGCCGAAGCCAAGACCGGCGAAGACCTGGATCTGTCGGACATCGAAGCCGATCTGGTGGGCGAGCCTATCCCCGAGGCAACCGAGAAGGTCAAGCCTCTGCGCATGAAGATCAGCAAGGCCAAGGAACGCGCCTTGATGAAGGAATTCGGCCTGGACGAAGCCGTCCTGACCGAAGAAGAAATGCTCAAGCGCCGCCAGCGCTTGAAGACCCTGATCAAGCTGGGCAAGACCCGCGGCTACCTCACACACTCCGAAATCACCGACCACCTGCCCGAGAAGCTGGTGGATGCCGAGACGCTGGAAGTCGTGGTCTCCATGCTCAACGACATGGGCGTGGCGGTGTATGAGCAAACCCCTGATGCCGAAACCCTGCTGCTGACCAACACCGGCCCCACCGCCGCGACCGAGGAAGAAGCCGAGGAAGAAGCCGAAGCCGCCTTGTCCACCGTGGACAGTGAGTTCGGCCGCACAACCGACCCCGTGCGCATGTACATGCGCGAGATGGGCACCGTCGAGCTGCTCACCCGCGAAGGCGAAATCGAAATCGCCAAACGCATCGAAGGCGGCCTGATGGCCATGATGGAAGCCATCTCGGCATCACCCGCCACCATCGCCGAAATCCTGCGTCTAGCCAAGGAAATCCGCGACGGCAAGGTCGTCATCTCCACCGTGGTGGATGGTTTCTCCAACCCCAATGAGGCCGACGACTATGTGGCCGAAGAAGATTTCGACGAGTTCGATGCCGACGATGACGACGACGGCAATGGCGGCTCCAAGGCACTGACCAAGAAACTCGAAGAGCTCAAGACCCAGGCGCTGGAGCGCTTTGACCGCATCCAGCAAATCTTCGAAAAGGTCCACAAGATCTACGACAAGGAAGGCTACGGCACGCCTTCCTATGTGAAGGCGCAGCACTCTCTGTCCGAAGAGCTGATGACCATCCGCTTTACCGCCAAGACCATTGAAAAGCTGTGCGACATGGTGCGCGGGCAGGTCGACGACGTGCGCAAGAAAGAACGCGAGCTGCGCCGCATCATTGTGGACAAGTGCGGCATGCCACAGGAAGTCTTCATCAAGGATTTCCCACCGAACCTCTTGAACCAGAAGTGGGTGGAAAAGCAGGCTGCCGCCGGCAAGCCCTGGTCGATCATCATCGCCCGCAACATCCCGCCGATTCAAGAACTGCAACAAAAGCTCGCTGATGTGCAGTCACGTGTGGTCGTGCCGCTGGCCCAGTTGAAAGACATCAACAAGCGCATGAACGAAGGCGAAGCTTCTTCGCGTGAAGCCAAGAAGGAGATGATCGAGGCCAACCTGCGGCTGGTGATCTCCATCGCCAAGAAGTACACCAACCGTGGCCTGCAGTTCCTCGATCTGATCCAGGAAGGCAACATC
>CANJPU010000072.1 GCA_947476285.1 Comamonadaceae bacterium
CCTCCAGCTTGAATTCCAGGGTGTATTTGCCCCGGGCCTGTCCGTCTTTTCTCTTGCTCATCTTCGATCTCCAATTGCTGAATTTTCACATCAGCTATGGAGTACGTTTTTCGGGGGCAAGATCAGTGTCGGTGAAGCTTTGGCGCTGGATGAGTTTGTCATGCAGCTTCGCTAGGTTGGGGTAGGGCGTGCGCCAGTCAATTTCGCTGAAGCGAAACTCAAGATACCCCAATGTACAACCCACGGCGATGTCGGCCAGGCTCAGGTAAATGCCAGCGCAATAGGGCTTGTCACCCAGGCCCTGGCTCATTGCCTTGAGGCTCGAATGCACCTTGGAGAGCTGCCGATCAATCCAGGCCTGGCTGCGCTGCGTCTTGGCGCGCCCGGCCCAGGTGGCCTCCAGACGGGCCAGGATGGATGCGTCAAGCACCCCGTCGGCCAGCGCCTCCCAGGTCTTGACCTCGGCGCGTTCGCGGCCCACGGCTGGGATGAGCTTGCCCACCGGCGAGAGCGTATCGAGGTATTCGACGATGACCCGCGAATCAAACAGGGCTTCGCCGCCTTCCATGACCAGGCATGGCACCTTGCCCAGCGGATTGGACTGGGACATCGTGGTGTCGGCACCCCATACATCTTCGGTCACAAAGTCATAGTCCAGCTTCTTCTCGGACATGACGACGCGTACCTTGCGCACGTAAGGGCTGGTGGCGGATCCGATCAGTTTCATTCAAGCTCTCTTGGTTTTCGAATTTTTGCAGTTCGTTCATTTTAGCCAGCGCGCGATGCAGCCCTCACCACGGGCCACTCAGCCGCCCCGCCTACAATCGCCGGTTGACAATGTTTCCCTGCTTTACCACTTCACGGCAACGCCCGACATGACGCTTTCGACGATCTCCGCACTGTCTCCACTGGATGGCCGGTATGCGGGCCGGCTCGCGCCGCTTCGGCCATTGATGAGCGAGCAGGGCTACATGCACAAGCGGGTGCAGGTGGAAGTCTGCTGGTTCATCGCGCTGTCGGACGCCGGCTTCGCCGAGTTCAAGCCCCTCAGCCCAGGCGCGCGCACCTATTTGCTCGGGTTGGTCAAGAATTTTTCCGAAGCCGATGGGCTGGCGATCAAGGAGATCGAAAAAACCACCAACCACGATGTCAAGGCGGTGGAGTACTGGATCAAATCGAAGTTCGAGGCTCGGCCCGAGCTGCGCAGTGCCAGCGAATTCGTGCATTTCGCCTGTACCAGCGAAGACATCAACAACACCAGCCATGCACTTCAGCTCAAGGGTGGGCGCGACCAGATCATCCTGCCGACTCTGGACGGGCTGATCGGCAAACTGCGCGAAATGGCGCACGCCTATGCCGATGTACCCATGCTCAGCCGCACGCACGGGCAGACCGCCAGCCCCACCACCGTGGGCAAAGAGGTGGCCAATGTCGTGGTGCGCCTGGTGACTGCGCGCGCCCGAATCGCCAGCGTGAAACTGCTTGGCAAAATGAACGGCGCCGTGGGCAACTACAACGCCCACCTGTCGGCCTGGCCCGACTTCGACTGGGAGGCCTTCAGCCGCAAGGTGGTGGAGACACCCGAGCCGCTGGGCCTGGGACTGACCTTCCAGCCGTACAGCATCCAGATCGAGCCGCACGACTACATGGCTGAACTGTTCGACGCGCTGGCGCGCACCAACACCATCCTCATCGACTGGGCGCGTGACGTGTGGGGCTATGTCAGCCTTGGCTACTTCAAGCAGCGACTGCGCGAGGGCGAGATCGGCTCGTCCACCATGCCCCACAAAGTCAACCCGATCGATTTCGAAAACGCCGAAGGCAATCTCGGCTTGGCCAATGCGGTGCTGCGCCATCTGTCGGAGAAGCTGCCGATCTCCCGCTGGCAGCGCGACCTGACCGACTCCACCGTATTGCGCAACATGGGCGTGGCGCTGGGCTACACGGCGCTGGGCTATCACTCCATGAGTGCCGGCCTCGGCAAACTTGAGCTCAACCAGGAGGCGCTGGCTGCCGATCTGGACGCGGCCTGGGAAGTATTGGCCGAGCCCATACAGACGGTGATGCGGCGCTTTGGCGTGCAGGGCGCTTACGAAAAGCTCAAGGAAGTCACGCGTGGAAAGACGGTGCGGGCTGAAGATCTTCGCGCACTGATCGAATCGCTTGAAATTCCACTGGCAGAAAAGCAACGCTTGCTGGCGCTCACGCCGGCGTCCTACATCGGCAAGGCCGCTGAGCTCGCCAGGCGCGCATGAGGGCCGCAAGCAAGGGCCTGCCCAACGCCACGCGCAGCCGTTGCAACTCGGCCCTCGCGCTTGCAGCATTGGGGCGCACGACGTGGCGTTGAAATCCACCATCTTCAAGGCCAGCCTGGCGATTGCCGATATCGACCACGCCTATTACGCCGACCATGCGCTGATGCTGGCGCGCCACCCCAGCGAAACCGACGAACGCATGATGGTGCGGCTGGCCGCACTCGCACTCAATGCGTACAAGATTCAGAGCCTGTGCCAGGGTGATGCGACGCTGTCTTTCGGCGCTGGCTTATCCAACCCGGAGGATCCCGACGTCTGGCTGCGCGACTTCACCGGCCGCACCCGGCTGTGGATCGAGGTCGGCCAACCCGAAGAAAAGCCCATCGCCAAGGCCTGCGGCAAAGCCGATGAAGTGCATGTGTATTGCTTTCATCACGCGGCCGAAGTGTGGTGGAAATCCATGGAGAACAAGCTGGCGCGCTTGCAAAACCTCTCGGTGTTCAGAATTCCCAGCACGGCCTCCCAGGGTCTGTGCACGCTGGCTCAGCGCAGCATGCAGCTTCAGGCCACCATCCAGGAAGGCGCCTTGATGCTCAGCGACGGCGCATCGACAGTCGAGCTGGAAACTCTGCGCTGGAAATAGCGCCCAGCTTTCACGAACCGGCTTCGGGCACCGGCCCTTGCGCGGCGCGCTCGGAATAGCGGTTGAAGCGCCAGGCCTGCCCGATCATGGTGATGCGCCGCCAGGTCTGGCGTTTTTGCGCAGGCGTCATTTCGGTCCAGCGCTGAACTTCCTCGAAACTGCGACCGCACCCTTTGCAGATCGCATCGCCTTGGGTAGTGGAGCAGATCGCGATACAAGGCGCATCGGGCGTGGTGTCGTACCAACTCTTCCATGCCGCGTAAGCCGCTGGCGGAAAGCCCTTTTCATCGGCCTCATCATCGTGGTAAAAAACCATCAACGCATAGACTTCGGCCAGCGCACGCAACTCGGGCCCCAGCGACACGCCATCCGGTGACGGCTTGCGGACGCGCCAGAAATTGATGGCGGCTTCAATGTCGGTGATGTGGATGGCAGCCATGTAAGAGCCCGCAAGGTCGTTGATGATATCTGTTGCGCAAAAGTTCTTGCTTGTGCTTTAATTGCGGCACGAAGGGGAGTAGCTCCCGCTTGTTGCAGCACAGGGAGGTGTCCGAAAAATCAGGGCACTGTTGCAGCAGGTATCGGCAAGTCGTCAATACGAAGTAACAACTTCCGGCTTGTCGGGCAGACATCTGCATCACTCCATGCCGAGCAAGACCTTCGATTGGAACCTGGAATGGGTTCGGTCGAAGCGCGCTTGTGATTCACGGCAATCACGGCCTATCTGACCGCACCTGCGCCAGGTTGTTGATCGACACAACTTGGAGAGCGCTATGGAGTTTTTATCCACCGGATGGTGGTCGGCATTGCTTGCCATCATTCTCATTGACCTGGTGCTAGCGGGCGACAATGCCATTGTCATCGCGCTCGCGGCACGCAGTTTGCCGCCACACCTGCAACGCAAGGCCATCGTCTGGGGCACGGTCGGCGCCATCGTCGTGCGCTCGGTCATGACCATCGGCGTAGTGTGGTTACTGAAGGTACCCGGCCTCATGCTGGTGGGTGGCTTGGGCTTGGTCTGGATCGCCTACAAGCTGTTGGCTGACCAGGGCGGCGACGAGCACGACGGCCCGGTGGCAAGCACCTTCTTGGGCGCGATGAAAACCATCGTGGTGGCCGATGCGCTGATGGGCGTCGACAACGTGCTGGGCGTGGCCGGTGCCGCCCACGGCTCCTTCGATCTGGTCGTGCTTGGGCTTCTCATCAGCATTCCCATCGTTGTGTTTGGCAGCACCTTGGTGCTCAAACTGGTGCAACGCTTTCCCGTCATCATCCAGGCCGGCGCGGCCATACTGGCACTGACGGCCGCCAAGATGATCGTGGCCGAGCCGCTGTTGGCTGACATCTTCGACGACCAGCTGATCCGCTGGGCCACCTATGCGCTTGCGATCGCGGGCGTGCTGGCTGCCGGTTGGTGGACGGCACATCGCCGCAGTGGTGGCGGTGGCACCGGCCCTGGCACCGACAAGCCGGCAAGCCACGCTGCCTGAAAACCAGAGTTTCCTCCCGTCCTTCAACCCATAGAAAAGGAGTTCCTCATGGACAATATCCTCGTGTACCTAGACGATGCCGCCTATGCCGAGCAACAGCTCGCGCCCATGAGAGGCAACAACCCGCCGGCCCAAGGCCAGGAGCCCGCCACCCACTGGGTGCTGGTGGCCTGCGCGCCGCGCCTGACCCAGCGCATCAGCAAGTGGGTGAGCCATAGCGCGCGCGAGAACTGGCGCGCCAAGTGGGCCGCAAAACTGTTCGCTCAGCTTGCACCCGCGCTGCGTGCGAACGGTGACCGGGTGACCCTGGTGCTGGCCAAGGGTCCTCTGCCTGAGCTGACCAAGAAGCTCAGCGCCCAGCACGGCACCACTCGCGTATTGGACGCACGCCGACCCAAGTTCGGCCACGAGATGCCGCCCGTCACGGCCGATCAGCCGACCGCCAGAGACGCGCGCTGGGAAGTGCCAGGCGCCGTGGCCGGCATGGGCGCTTTGCTGGTGCTGGCTGCCGAATAGGCGCTGTGCTGCGGTCAGGGCCTGAGCTGGCCGGTGGTATGCTGCCGGCCATGCTCAAGCTCATTGTAAAATGGCTGCTCGCTGCTGCGGCCTTGCTGTTTGTGGCCTATGTCTACCACGGGGTGGAGGTCAGGAGTTTTCCCGCAGCATTGCTTGCGGCCTTCATCATCGGCCTGCTCAATACAGTGGTGCGGCCCATTCTTGTGGTGCTCACGCTGCCAGTGTCGGTGGTCACGCTGGGGCTGTTTCTCTTCGTCATCAACGCGCTCATGTTCTGGGCTGCCGCCAGCATGCTGGAAGGCTTTCACGTGCGCGATTTCATGGCAGCGCTGGTGGGCTCGCTGATCTATTCATTGATCGGCCTGGTCACAGACTCAGCGCTTGAGCGCCTGTTCTCTAAGAAGTGACTCGACCTGTCGGGTGCGAGTGTCGACGATGGAGGCCTCTATGTGGTCCCCGCGCCCTGGCCCGGCCCTTCGAGCCAACTCTTGTGCAGCCTTGAAGCGGTCCAGCGCCGCGCTCAGGTCTAACCTTGCCACTTGGGCTTCGGCTTCAGCGCGAATCGCGCGCAATGCCTGGCCCTGTGCTGTGTAGGCTGAAGCCAAAATTTGCCATGCCTGCGCATCTTGCGGATGCAAAGCAACCCAGGTCTGAAGCGCTTGTGCCGCCTCGCCCGCGCGGCCACTGGCAATGCGCGCCTGAGACGAGAGCATCAACTCGGGCCGTGCGGAGGCGCTGGTCTGAGCCAGCACGGCAGCCTTTGAGGTGTCCCCCGCCTGCAACGCGAGTTCGGCCGCCAGCAGAACAGACTGGCGCGCTGCAGGCGCATCGCCTGCAGTGACGCCCGCCAGTCTTTGCGCATAGCGGGCGGCCGCAGCAGGGTCGCGCAGTTTGCTGCTTGCCAGCGCCGCCGCGTAAAGCGCACTCACCAGTCGCGGCGGCGCTGCGCTTGGCTGCAACGAGTCGGCGTCGGTAACATAGCCCCTGAGCACATCGACACCGGGGTTGGACAAAGCGCGCGCGCGCCCTACCATCATGGCATGCACCAGATCAGGTGGCGGCGCGGCGCCGCGCGGGACAAGCTGCTGGCGCGCTTGCATGTCAGCCATGCGCTCGGTGTTCATGGGGTGGGTGCGCAAATAGGGAAAGCTGCCGCTGTCGTTAAGCCGCGAAGCCTGCTGCAACTTTTCGAACATGTTGACCGAGCCGCGCGGATCGAAACCTGCCTGCGTCATCACGCCAAAGCCGACTCGGTCGGCCTCGCGCTCCATCTCGCGCGAGAAGTTGAGCTGATTTTGCATAGCCAGCGCCTGGCCTCCGGCCACCATCGCGTTGCCTGCGTCGGGACTCTTGCTCATTGCCAGCGCGCCCAGGATCATTGCCGCGACAAGCCAAGGTGCCTGCCGATTTTGCTGCGTCATCAGACGCGAGATATGGCGCTGCGTGACATGGCTGAGCTCATGGCCTAGAACGGCAGCCAGCTCGTCGCGTGTCGCGGTGACGCTGATCAAGCCCAAGTGCAGGCCCATCCAGCCGCCAGGCAAAGCGAAAGCATTGATGGTTCGATCTTTGCCGAGCATCACCCGCCAGGCGAAGCGATCATCAAGCTCGGCGGTCAACTCGCCGCGTGTACGCGCCGCATCCAGCAGGCGCGTCCAGATGCCCAGAACATACTCGTCAAGCACCGGGTCATCCATGTAATCGGGGTCGCGATAAAGCTCTCGGGCAATCTGCTCGCCCAGCGTGCGCTCGGCCCCGGTATTCATCTCGCTGGTGTCGCCCAGCGTGGGCAGTTGTGCCCGTACCTGCAGGGCGGGCAGGGCGCAGGCGAGCACCAGCACGGCTGCTCGCAACCAGCGCGGGTGGGACATGTGCGACATGAAAGCCTTGCTTTTCAAAATGGATCCAGCGGCATGAAAGCGACGACCTCTGCGGTGGCCGGGTCGATAAAGACGGTCCAGACCGTGCGCCGCGCCACCAGCGGAAGATACGCGGTGCGCTCAGCGCTACGTCCTGCGGCCTTGAGAAGCGCATCGATCTCGCCAGCCCGCCCGCTGAGCCGTCGCTTGAGCTGCACCACCGGCTTGGCCGCCTGCTGCACGCGCGCGCGCGCTTGCACATAGGGCTGCCACAGATCGGGCCTGGCGCCAATGTGGGTGCCCTCTAGCGCCGCCATGGTGGCATCCAGTGATTCGCTTTGATCATTGAAGGGCCGCACAGCCAGCAGGGTGGGACCGAACCAGGGCAAGGCATCTATTCCTGAAGGTGTGCGACCGAGCAAAGGCTCGGGCACATCCACCGCATGCACCACCCGGAAGCGATCGATCTCGAACACCAGATGCACCGGTCTGGCCAGCGACACCGACCACAGGCCATAAAGCAGGCCCGCAATCTGAAGCACCGCGACCACAGTCAGATCACGCCGTAGTTCAGCGCGGGGCTTGGCGCGATTGAACACCGCCAGCGTGATCAGCGGCCCGAGCATCACGTCCACCATGATCACCAGCAGGAACAGCTCGCGCCCGCCGGAAACTTCCCGGTAGGGGAAGGGGAACCAGACGGCGAACACCAGCAGGCCGGCCAGCGCCGCGACCAGCGCGCTGATACACAAGTGAATGCCGCTTGCCCAGAACCGCTCTTTCCATTGGATCATGGCCGTATGATGCTGCAAGTACATGAACGCTGCGTAAATGGTTTCTTTCCCGCGTACGACCCGAACGGCATGAGCTCACTGACCCACTTCGATGCACAAGGCCAGGCCCACATGGTGGATGTGGGCGCCAAGCCGCACACACGCCGTGTCGCGGTCGCCGGTGGGCGCATCGAAATGCGCGCGGAAACACTCGCCATCATAGAAGCGGGCACCGCCAAAAAAGGCGACGTGCTGGGCATCGCCCGAATTGCCGGCATCCAGGCCGCCAAGAGAACAAGCGAACTCATTCCCCTGTGCCATCCGCTGGCCCTGACCAGAGTGGCCATCGATTTTTTGGTCGAAAGAACCGGCTCTGGCGGCCCCTGCGCGGTCGCCTGCACCGCCACAGCCGAGACTGTAGGCCCCACTGGCGTCGAAATGGAAGCCCTCACCGCAGTCCAGATCGCCCTGCTGACCATCTACGACATGTGCAAGGCGGTGGATCGCGGCATGGTGATCACGGGCGTGCGGCTACTGGAGAAAGAAGGCGGTAAGTCGGGGCATTACGTGGCGGGGTGAGCACCTGCACGGTGGTGAGTGCTTCCATTTCGACGTCGGTGGGGCCGACGGTTTCGACCCGTTCGGAGACTTATCTATTTGATCTTGTCCAACGTTTGTCCACTGCCAAGCGTATGGGATTAATTCTTCTGTAGCGGACCTGGGCGGCGAGGTGGACATATGATCCTCGCGCTCGAGGCTTATGCCGCCTCGATCATCCGCGCAACGTCGCCGTGGCACTCAGCACACTTGCCCACCAGCAGCAAGTCGCCGCCCTTGAGGGCTCCGCTGAAGTTGGTGATCGTCAATTGTTCATTCCTCGAACAGTTCAGAGTGTGTGCCCGCACGCACGAACATGATGGCGTTACCTTCCAGCCGGTAGATCAGCAGAAAATCGCCGCCGATGTGGCACTCCCGGTGGTCGGCCCAGTCACCCTTGAGCGGATGATCCAGCCACTCGGGCCCCAGCGGCGCATCGTTGGCGATGAGCAACAACATCGCCTCCTTCAACCGCTTCAGGTCGTAGCGGCCCGAGCGGGAGAGGCGCTCCCAGTCTTTGAGAAATGTCCTGGTGTAGTCGCACACCCTTGGCGGCGCTGCCCGCTTACTACTGGCGGGCTTTTTCGAGGTCATTGATCAATGCATCAGCAGAGTCAAAACGGGCGGCACGAACCTGCGCCAGTACGCGCGCCTCCTCCATCGCGGCACGGGTCTGCGCGTTGGGGACCTTCAGTTCCAGAGGGAACGCCTGGTCATTGACCACGCGCTTGAGGAGGATGCGCACAGCATCCGACACGGACAGCCCCATGGCCGCCAGCGCCTCGCTGGCTTGCGTCTTGATTTCGTCGTCCACCCGGACGTGCAACATTGTCGAATGGGCCATGGTCAGATTCTCCGTTCCCGTAGATTATGTATCTCTTTTGAGATACGATCAAGAGGCGCAGGAGAGCGGCACCGCCTGCCAGTTCGGCTGTTGACGATGTTTGATGCGACCGTACTGGCGATCCTCAAGCGACGCGAAAACAGAACAAAGGCCCCGATCAATCGACCTGCGACGCCGCCAATGCGGGCTTGCGCTGCGCCTGTGACCACGCGTCGTAGGCCTCGGGGAATGCGGCGCGCAAGCGCTGCAGGTGGCCCGTGGCTTCTTGGTCCAGGCCGAGCAAGGTTTCGCTCTCGATGAGTTTTTCGATCACGCGCGGCTCGGGCGAGTAGTGCAGCAATGCAAGCGCCGTGTCGTGCACCCATGGGGCATTGGCGCGGCTGACCGACGTGATGGTGAGTTCGGCAAAGCGCGCCTGGTTGCGAAACAGCCAGGACTTGCGGATCATGGGAAGCGGGTCGTCCTGGAAGGCCGCAGCGCGGGACTCGACTGGCAAATAGATCTGGCTGACACGGTGATAGTCCCACGCGGCGTAGGCGCAAACTGCGGCCAAGCTCACTGCCAAGGCGCCCGCAGTGGCGCGCCCCAGAAGCCCGTCGGTCTGTGCGCCTCTGCGGGGCCACAAAATACCCAGACACAAGCCGGCAGCCATCTGGAACGGCCCGTACCACAAAGGGTATTCGAGCAGGCTGTGCACACCGATCACCACCAGCACCGCCCAGGCCATCTGACGGGCCGGCTCGCACTCGCGCCAGGGGCGAGTGCACAACACGGCCCAAAGCAACGCAGCACAGGCTAGCAGCGCTGCGGGGATGCCCAACTCAACGGCCAGATGCAGCGGCAGGCTATGGGCGTTGTCAAGGATGTCGCAAAACCGCGGCCCTTCATACAGGGTGATGAAATGCGCGTAGTCCAGTTCGCCCCAGCCCCAGCCCAGCCAGGGTTGCTGCGCGATCAGGTGCAACACATTGGTCCACAGCACGCGGCGCGAGCTGCAACTGTCGGCTGCGGCCACCCGCTGCCACAAGGCGTTGCCGTCGATGCCTGTAGCAGCTTCCAGCAACATTGGCAGGGCAAGGGCCGCGAGCGCGTACGCGCACAAAGCGCCCAGCCAGAGCAGTGCCCGCTGGCGCCGCGCGCCTGGCCACACAAAGGCCAGCAGCGCCAAGAGAATGATCTCGGCCAGACCGGTGCGCGAGGTTGTAGCGGCATTACCGATGGCCAACCAGGCCATGAGCACCAACGCAGCTCGCGGGCTAAGCCTGCGCGGCACCAGCCAAAGGCTTGCCGCCATGCCGATGACGGTGAGTGTGGCGAACTGGTTGCGCTGGCGCAGGTTGCCAATGGCCTCGCCCGCCGAGGACAGGCTGACCCAAGGGGCGAAGCGTTCGGCCACGCCGAAGTACTGAATGAGCCCCATCGCCGCGCTGGCCGCTGCAGCTACCAGCCAGGCCATGGCAACGGCATCGATCAGCGCCGCGCGCCCACCCGCCATGCCGGCCAGGCCAGCCCACAGGTAGATCAGCAGGCAGGCACCAACCAGCGCCACGGCCTCGCCAGTCCAGCCCGTGCGCACAAGGGCCAGTGCGGCCATTGTGGCCAAGCCAAGAGCCACGGTGGGATTAGCAAACCCCGGGCGCAGCAGCATGATGGAGAGCGCGCAGCATGCGGCGCTAAAAAGCCAGGGCTGCACCCACGAAGAAGGGCCGCCTGCGAAGGGGTTGAGCCATGGCAGCAGCATGCAGACGAAACACAGGTGCATCTCCCAGTGGGGCAGGCCCGAATCGTTAGCGGGAGCGGGCGATGTGTCGGATTGTTCAGAGCTCATGACCGCGGCATTGTCACACTAGAAATGGCAGTTGACCCTTCGTTGAACGGCCTCACTCGATGCCGCTCGACTCGAAGCTCGCCGGCACACTGAAGGCGTCCTGCCAGCCGTTACGCCCGATGCCTGTGAAGCGAAGTTCGAGTTTCATTGCACTGCCCGGCCGATGCAGGCACGCCCGCTCGCCGGCAGAACCAAACACACGGGCGGTGCGGACGCCCGCAGCCCCAGCGACAGTTGCATGGAATTCCATTGGGAGACAGACAACCGATACACGGGAATTGCCTTGTCACGGCGTACGGACGCAATGGGGCAATGCAAACCGGTCATTGGATGGGTCGTCCATCGAACCATGGAGAGCTGCGGCGGCGGGCAGGGCAGGGAAAATCAGTACGCGTGCCACGCTTCCAGTCCTCGACGACGCCGAAGTCAACATGAATGGGCATGCGAACCTGGGCTCCATAAACCTGCTCGTCTGCATTAATTACCAGTTCGTACTCCGTGCCGAGATACCGTCTGACGAAACCTTCGGGCACACGATCCACAGACGAAGTACGCGGCTTGAACAGATGGGGGCAGGTCGCTACGACAGCATCCATGATCCTGCCCGCATCGCGGCGGCGTTGCTCCTGCTGTGGGTCGATGGGAACAGGGTTGATTTCACACCCCATCACGAAGTAGTCGCGAATTGGCAAGCGGCCCGTCTTGTCAACAAAAATGCCTTTGGCGCGCGTTGAGGTAAACACCTGACACTGGGCCGGATTCGCCGCCAAGCCGAACCGCTGCAAAGGCACGTTGATCTGACGTATGAATTTGGCTCGCTCTGCCGGCTCATTGACGATGTGCAGATTCGCCCCGGTCAGCACACGCACCCGGCCATCGTATTGACGAATCAGCTTCTGAAGCCGCAGGCCCGCGGCTGTGTCCAGTTCGATCGAAGTCTGACCGACGATGTTCACAAAACTGGACTGCGGATGCACAAACGGAGCGAGGTAGGCATTGCTCTGCATGCCTACGCCCAAATATAGGCTAGGCTTCAGGATTGCGTCTTTCGGCACGTTGAGCTCGAACCAGGTGGGCGTCCATTGCTCCGCCGTCCAACGTTCGTCCAGATTCCACAACACGTGAAATCCCTGCAGTAGGGCCAGAATCGCAAACGCGAACGCGATTCTGGACGCGGGAATGAGCGCCCGCATGATCCAGAAGATGGGCAAGCCGGTCAGCAGCGCGATTGGCAGGCCATAGCGTCCATTGGCTGAGGTCAGCGCCCACAAGGCCAAGGACAGCAGCAAGAAAGCCACGAATCGAAACCGCACCCCGGGCATCTCGCTGACTGGGCGGGCACCTGCGGGGTGGGATGGCCCCCGAGCCCTCCATCGACTCAGCAAGCCCAGCACACCGACCGCGGGCAACCCCACGGCGATCAATGCGAAGCGTAGGTCTGGAGCGATGGTCTCGGTGTACACCCAGCCCACCGGGTCCATCATCTCGAAGGGCAGCTTGATCAGGTCCCAAAACGATCCGGGGATGAACCGCACCAGGGTCAGATTGTCCGCCACGAAAAGGGGCGACTTGAACACCGCGTTGTACAGCGGGAAGATCGGGTTGCCGAACTCAGCGTAGACCATGGCCGCCCACCAGCCACCCGTGGTCATGAATCCTGCGAACCCAGCAGCGCAGTACCAGCCGATGCGCCGCAGGGTTTCGCGGATGTCCGCAGCAAAGCAAAACACAAGGCCGGCTAAGGCATAAGTCGCGGCAGTCAACTTCAAGCCAACGGTGAACCCCATGAGCAAGGCACTACCGATCAAGGCAGTGCGCACCTGTCGGGGGGCACTGTCCCCTCGTATTCCCAAACCAATATGCAGCGCCAGCAGCGTCAACACGCTGACGGTAATGTCGTTGAAGGACGAGCCGACCTCCACCCAAAACACCGGAGACAGGGCGCCCATCACAAGCGCCATCGTGACATTCAATGGAGTGGCCAACGCTTCTGCGGCGAGCACCCGTCGACAAATCTTGTAGACCAGGAACAGGTTCAACGCGTGAAACATGGCCAGCAGACTGGCAATCACCAGACTGTGCCAGCCTGCCATCACCATGCCGTAGAAGGGCAGGTAGGCCAGCGGGTTCAAGTAGCTCTGGATGCTGGCGGGGAAAAAATCCTGCGAAAGACGATGCTGCAGCAAGCTGTGCGGCAGATAAAGGTGATAGTTGCTCTGGTCCCAGTTCAGGTCCTTGCCTGCGTACCAGTTCCAGGCTAAGCACGTCAGCGCACTGACAAGCAAGACCATCCAGGCCTCTCGATCCCAGCGCCTGGAGGTAGCCGGGATGGCAACTACGGCCGGTGTGGCGAGAACACCCATTGGCGATTAAGAAAGAAAGTGAGCAAAGACGTGAGCAAACAGGCGAGCGCGAATGAAAGACTGCCTGACAAGCCCGCGAGCGACTCCGGCCAGCGAAAGTAATATTTGAACGCGAACGAAAGGCCGGTGGTCGATGCGGCGCCCAGCAATGCGATGGCGACAAAACGTTGAAACTGCGCCACCTTTCGCTCCGACCGGGGCACAGCGAATATGAAGCGCTTTTGCAGCAGGTAGCTCAGAACAAGGCCTACGGCATACACCACCAGCACCTCGCCCACATACACCACACGGGTGGCCGGCAGCAAGAGTTCCGCCAGGGCCATGGCGCCCAGGGCCAGCAAGCCCACAATGCCTCCGACCACGCAAAACCTGAAATACTGGTACAGCGGCATGGCGCCTTAGCGGCTGAGCACGGCGATGAACTGCCAGTGCTTGCGCAGAACATTGCGAACCAGGGGCAGGTGTGCGTAAAGGTCAACTCCGATTTGCATCGACTCGATGCGCAGGCCTGCGTCCGCCACCGCCTTTTCGAAACCGGCCTGATCGAAATACCTACGGGGCACCGACACACCGTAGGCCCAGTTGCCTACAAAATCCATGGCGCGCAGCCAAGTGCGTGACCACAGGCCGTATTCGAAGTGGTCCTTGATTACCACATACCGCGCTACCCGGCCCGCCTCCTTCATCATCTGCACAGGAAGGCGATCGGGCATGTGATGAAGTACATCGCAGAACAGCGCCACGTCCTGGGACTGATCTTCAAATGGCAGGAGCGCGCCATCAATCTGCATGTACTTGGCCCATCGGGGCTCCTGCGATAGCTCTGCTGGCAAGGGATAAACGTCGAGGCAACGCCATGCGGACCCGGGCAACGCCTGGGCGATGGCCTCCGCAATTTGCATGTCGCCACAACCGATGTCTATGCATCTGGGCTGTTGCTGCAAGACGCTCATGGTCCTGGCGAGAGTTGTCGCCAGAACAGAGATGCGGTGCCTATGGGAATACTTCTGGTGAAGTTTTATCAAACGCGCCGACGTGCCCGTCTGGGGTGCATCGGCAAGTGGCGAGCTCACATCAGGCTCCCGGCAGCTTGGAGCTGCCCATTTCGGCGCCTAGCTGAAGCAGACCCAGGAAGAATGATGAAAGCATGACCTCGATCCCAGCCACCATCAACCACACGGATGGAATGGCAATGCGCATGGTTCTTTCGGGCTGCAGGGGGCCCAGGCCCTGTTGTATCCATAGTTCGAGCGAGGACACGGCCAATCCGAAGCCGATGCAGAAAACCACCAGCCCCAATATCAGGCCCCGCTCTAGCGTAAACCGGCCAAGCAAACGCTCCAGCCTGGCGCTCTTGGGAAGCAAGCCCTGCTGAACCGCAAAGACCTTGCCGAATATCGCGAACAGGCACATTTGCAGCCCCACCATCGACATGGCACCAGCATAAAGCACCGTGTGCACGCCCAAGAAGATGCGCCCCAGATTGATGTCGCCCGCGTACAGGGCCAATTGAAGCGCCATGCCCAGCGTCAAAAGGAACGCGCCGGGATAAAGAAAGAGCCAGGTCGGACTAAAGAGAAGAAGGAACCTCAGATGCCTCCAACCGTCACGCCAACTGCGCAGGTGGGGAGGGCGGTCGCGGCCGTCGGGCTTGAGTGTCGTGGGAACTTCGAAAATGCGCAGGTGACGTATGGTGGCCTTGACCACCATTTCGCTTGCAAATTCCATTCCGCTTGTCTTGAGGTCTAGCGCGAGGATGCTTTCCCGATTGAAGCCGCGCAGACCGCAGTGAAAATCCCGGATGGGGGTGCGGAAGAACAAGCGCCCCAGACCCGACAAAACTGGGTTGCCTAGATAACGATGCAGGGCTGGCATCGCGCCAGGCGCAATGCCCCCTTTGAACCGATTACCCATTACAAGCTCGCAGCCCTTGCGCAATTGCACAACAAACGCGTCGAGATTGGAAAAATCGTAACTGCAGTCAGCGTCGCCCATGATGACAAAGCGCCCATGCGCGGCCTGTATGCCCGCCATGAGCGCCGCGCCATAGCCCCGGGTCGGTACATTGACCACCCGCGCGCCTGCTTGCTGCGCCAGTTCGACCGAGCCGTCAGTGGAGCCGTTGTCGGCCACCAGCACTTCGCCCCGCACACCAGCGCTGTCGAGATAGCTGCGCGCCATGGCCACACACGCTTGCACAGTGCGCGCCTCGTTCAGACACGGCATCAGAATCGTCAGCTCAAGGGCGTCTTCAGCCGCAGTCGCATCCGACTGACTGTGCCCATGGGCTGGCTCCATCACATCCGCCACGAACATCAGCGTCTCGCTTCGCACATAGATTTCAAGAAAAAGAAGTTAAAAAAAGAGGGGCCGCAGCCCCTCTTTTCGTCGCAGGCTACATCAGTTGCCGCGGCAAGATCCAGGCAGGAACTTGGCTTCCACCGTGGTGCCGTCGCCCGAGGAGCCACAACGCCAGCCTTTGACCGTACCACCGGCTGCCGGCGCGCTGCATGTCGTAGTGTCGTCAGAACATGGCTTCAGCGTGACGGCTCCGTCCGCACCCGTGCCGATTGCCTGCGAGGTCACAGTGACCAAACCAGCATCGGAGGTAGCGATGGACAAAACGTACTTGGAGGAGCTTGTGCTGCTCTCACAACCCCAGCTGCCGCCGGCGGGCAGCGTAGAGGCGGACTGAATGATTTCAGTGATGGTCGTGCGGCATGCCGATGCAGCCAGGATCACTTCGGACATTTTTGCCCGTTTGGTGTAGTCCTGATAAGCAGGCAGAGCCACTGCGGCCAAAATACCAATGATCGCAACCACGATCATCAGTTCGATAAGGGTGAAACCCTTTTGGAGTTGACGCTTCATTGAACCTCCGGAGTTAATTAAGTTAAGAAGAAGCAAGGGTGATCTGCAATTGCTGTGCCAAGAACATTTCCTGACTAAAGTAAGCAATTTCACGGCCTTTGCTACCTGCCCATGTGCCGAAATTCGGCCACTCTGCGCGCGAAACGACAATTTTGTCGGTGGCGTAGCGCAATGGGTTACTTGATGCAGACAGACCGGACCATTTTCAGATCGGTCAGGCCGAGCATGACTTTCTCCATGCCATCCATTTTGAGAGTTCGCATGCCGGTTTCCACCGACGCCGCAAAGAGCTCGGCCACCCGCGCCCGCTCCTGGATCAGCCGCTTGATGTGGTCATCTGCCACCAGCAGTTCATGCAGGCCGATCCGGCCCTTGTAGCCGGTTTTGTTGCATTTGTCGCAACCGACTGCCTTGTAGAACTTCAGCCGCCCGTCCTGGCCATACGCCTTTACCCAGCTCTCATAGAGCTTCTTGGCCTCGCCCGCATGGTCGGCCTTCCAGGCTGAGCTGTGTCGCAGTTCTTCGGCATATTCGGCCACGAACAGTTTGACTTCATCGGCATCGGGCAAAT
Organism: Comamonadaceae bacterium; assembly: GCA_947476285.1. Classification (GTDB taxonomy): domain Bacteria; phylum Pseudomonadota; class Gammaproteobacteria; order Burkholderiales; family Burkholderiaceae_C; genus Ramlibacter. Next base: position 16,611 of record CANJPU010000072.1, read on the forward strand.
ATTCGTGCTTGCAGTCGCACAGCTTCTTGGCCAGCCGTTGCGCCAGGATGCCCAGCAAGGCATCGGCAAAATTGAATGGGTCCATGCCCATGTCCAGCAGGCGGATGATGGACTCAGGCGCTGAGTTGGTGTGCAAGGTGGAGAACACCAGGTGGCCGGTGAGCGAGGCCTCCACGCCCATGGCCACGGTCTCCTTGTCGCGCGACTCGCCCACCATGATGATGTCTGGGTCAGCCCGCAGAAAGGCCCGCATCACCAACGCAAAATCGATTCCAGCCTTTCTGTTGATTTGCACCTGCCGCAAACCTTTTTGCGTGATTTCGACCGGGTCTTCAGCAGTCCAGATCTTGGTGTCTGGCGTGTTGAGAAACTTGAGGATCGAGTGCAGCGTGGTGGTCTTGCCCGAACCGGTCGGGCCGCAGACGTAGAACAAGCCATAGGGCTTGCTCACGGTCTTTTCCAGGCGTTCTTTGTTGTGCGGAGTCAGGCCCAGTTTTTCAAGCGGTATTGGCTCGCCGGCGGCCAAAATACGCATAACAACGTCTTCGACCCCGCCGGCCGAGGGGATGGTGGCCACGCGAAGCTCAATGTCCAGAGGACCGAACTTCTTGAATTTGATCTTGCCGTCCTGCGGCCTGCGCTTCTCGGAAATATCCAGGTCGCACATGATCTTCAGGCGCGTGATCATGGCCTGGCGAAAATGCGACGGCACTTCGATGTAGGGCTGCAAGCTGCCATCGATGCGAAAGCGGATGCCGGTCTTGGCCTTGCCTGGCAGCGGCTCGATGTGGATGTCCGAGACCTTCTGGTTGTAGGCGTCCACAATGACCTTGTTGACGAATTTCACCAACTCGTTGTCGGCAGCGGCGGACTCCAAGCCCGAGTCGTCGCCGCCCTCGTCGTCCATCGGGCCGCCCAGATCGGCCAGCAGTTCGTCGATGGACGCGCCTTCGCCCTCGCCGTACAACTGCGCGATGGTCTCCTCGAATTCTGTCTGAGTGGTGACCCGGTAGGCGTACTTGGAAAATCGCGGGAACACCTGGGGCACCACACGCGAGCCGCGCACGGCTTCTGGGTCCGTACACATGATGACCAGACCTTCGGGCGACTCTTCCAGCGGAATCCATCCTTGCTCTTCGATGAACTCGCGCTTGAGCGGGCCTTGCAGCGCCTCGACCCGAATGCGGCTGGGGCTGAAGGGCTCATACGGCACACCAAAGAACTTGGACAGAGATGGCCCGATCTGCGCAGGACGAACCTGAAAGCGAGCCATCAGCGTGTGTTCCAGTGGCATGCCGTCTTCGCGCGCCTGCTGCATGCAGGCTTGCAGCTCTTGGGCCGTCATGACGCCATCGGCCACCAGCCCGTCGTACTTGGTAGCTCTGCGGCGCATGCTGTCATCGGCGCGCTGCATGCGTTGTCGAATCGCGGTGGCCAGCGTCTTGCAAAGCTGGGTGGCGCCTTCGATTTCCAGTTCGCCAAAGGGCTGGTCGCTCTTGTTGTTGATGACTTGCAGCACCCCGTGCAGATCGGGCCCGTCCAGGATAGGAACGACCAGCATCTGCTTGGTGCGGTAGCCTGAGCGCCGGTCAACTTCCTTGGCGGTCAGAAAGCTCAGCGCCGGGTCAATCCGCTTGAGCGCTTCTTCATCGTAGGCGTCCGCTATGTTGAGCATCTGCTTGCTCAGAGCCGCGAATCCAGCCAGACTTTGAGCGCTGATGGGCAGCTTCAGGTCGCGACTGGTGTTCAGCCCGATCTTGACCTTGGAGATGATCGCGCTGCGGTCTTCATTGACCGCGTACAGGGTCAGCCGATCCGCATTGAAAAGCCTGCAGATGTCCTGGCTGGCCTCCAGCATGATCTGGTCGATATTCTCGGTGTCGTGGATCTTTGTCGTGACCTGCTGCAATTGGCGGTAGAACAAGGCCTCGAAAGACACGCCGCGTTTATCGGGCGGCAAGCTCTGGGAATCAATGAACGCCTGGTCGGCCTTCTGTACGGGTTTGAGCACGGCACTCATGAGACAAACCTCCGCGCCCGAGACGCCGCCACGCGAGCGCACCCCGACGGGGCCCTGTCTCGCATGCACGGCTGGCGGGCGCTCATAAATCGAACTCCTGGCCCACCCGCAACCAGCGGATGTCGTGACTGACGTTCAGCCCGAAGGGCTGCGTCTGGTCAAATTTCTGTATTTCGGCCATGATTAGATCGGTGTCGGCCGGCTTGGTGTGTGTGATGAAGATCGGGAAGCGCTTGCCTTTTTCGATGCAATCGAGTTCCTGAGCCAGAGCATGCGGCGACAAATGAAGGCTGCGCCTGGCGAGTTCTTTTTCGCGATTGCTGAACGCGGTTTCAATGACCAGCGCCGCCACGTCCAATTGATTGATGCGCCGCCAGAATGCGGGATTGCGCTCGGTATCACCGGTGAACACCCAGCATCCCTTACCCGCGCTGACCGCGAATCCAACGGCGGGCACCGTGTGTACTGCGGGCAATACCTCGATGCGCTTGCCGTTGATTTCAAGCGTCTGGCCGACGCTGATTTCATGAAAACTGATGAAAGGCGCTTGCGGTGTGGGAATGCGGCTGAAATCCGGCCAGATGACGTTGTTGAAGATGTGGGTTCGCAGCGCTGCGATGGTGCCTGCCAGGGCATGGATCTTCACCGGCTTGACCAGTTGCGAGGCGATGGCATCGATCATCAAGGGCAATGCCGCCACGTGATCCAGATGCGAGTGTGTGATGAAGACATCGTCGATGCCCTTCATCTCCTCCAAGGTCAGATCGCCGACACCAGTGCCGGCATCGACAAGCACGTCACCGTCGATCAAGAACGAAGTCGTCCTGCAATCCTTGGCGATTGCGCCCGAGCAGCCCAGAACGCGCACTTTCATGCCGGCCTCCGCCCGTTGGCCGTGGGCAGGCAAAATTCACCCGGCAGGCGGATCAATGAGCGTGACAGTGAGCGAAGCATTCGCGTCATTACTTGGTCTCGAAATTGGTGGCCCCGTCCCACTCAGGATCAAAGGGCAGCATGCGCATTGAGGCTACACGCTCGGAATACAACTCGTAAAGGTATTTTTTTGCATTCATGCGCTGCAGATTGAGCATCATGACATCGCACTGGTCCCAGTCCTGGGCGCGGTAGGTTTTCAGGAAGGCCGTCCAGGTCTTGAGCTCATCGGCAACAGGCTTTTCAAGCCCCTCGGCAAGCGCCACCGGCCAGAAAATCGCCACGGCCTGTGCCTTGCCCTTCACCCGCACCTTGTCCAGCTCCTGCCAGGCAAACTCAGGCGCCAGCTTTCGGGTGGTCTCACTGACCACGATGTCCACCCCGTAAACCTTGCTCAGCCCCTCCAGCCGCGAACCTAGGTTGACGGAGTCGCCGATCACCGTGTAGGCACGGCGAATGTCCGAGCCCATGTCGCCTACGCACATGACGCCGGTGTTCAGGCCAATGCCGATGCCGATCTCGGGAATGCCCCGGGCTCTGTGTTCTTCATTGAGTTTGCGAACCGCACCGGCCATTTCCATTGCGGCCTTGACCGACAAATGGGCATGGTTGGGCAGCTCCACCGGGGCGCCCCAGAAGGCCATGACGCAGTCACCCATGTATTTGTCGATAGTGCCGCGATTGGCGCGTATCAGGTCGGTCAGACGGCTGAACACCGAATTGAGCAACTCCTGCAGCTTGGTCGGCTCCATTGTCTCGGACATCTTGGTGAAGCCGCGCATGTCGCAGAACAGCACCGTGAGCTCCTTGCTGGCCGCCTTCATGCTGTAGCTGCCAGCGTCCTTGACCATCTCGTCCACCAGCTCTGGCGGGACATAGGTGCCAAAGAGATTTGCCAACTCTCGCTTGCCACGACTTTCAACGAAATAGCCGTATCCCATGTTCAAGGCAAACGCGGTGATCGACATGACCAGCGCCGCTGCCATGGGAAGCACCAGCCCGGCACCCACGTACATCCAAAAATTGAGAACCACGACCGCTGCGATCACGCCAAAGCTAAGCAAGACCGCACGCGTCGCCGACAACAGAGGCAGCGCGAGCGCCAGGGCGAGCCCGGCCAGCACCAGCACGGCGATGTCATAGCCCAGAGCATAGTCCGGCTTGACCGCCAGCTTGTTGTCCAGCAGCCCAGAGATGAGGTTGGCATGGGTTTCGACCCCGGCGTAGGCTTCGCCCACCGGCGTGACCCGTAAGTCCAGCAGGCCAGGCGCGGTGGTGCCCACCAGCACGATCTTGCCCTTGAGGGCGTCGGCGGCCAGCCGCTTGCCCAGCACATCGGCTGCCGAGATGTATTTGAAGGAGCCGCCATTCACGCCACCCGGCCCCCGGTAAGGCACAAGGGTGGTGACGCCTTCGGCCACGGGAATGGAAATGATCTTTTCTCCCAGCCTCAGGCGAATGCTCTCCAGACCCTGGTAGTTGCGAGCGAGAAATCGCTCCTGCGGATAGCCGGGCTCCACCCCCGGCAAGCCAGTCAGCATGCGAAACATGGCCAGCGCGAGGGATTCGTAATGCCGGTCCTTGTATTCAGCCAGAAGCGGCACGGATCGCACCACGCCGTCGGTGTCCACAATGGGATTGAAGAACCCGCCCATCGGTGCGGCACTGGCCAACTGTTCGATGTTGGAGCCATAGCCGGTCCAGCTTGTGAACTTGATGGGACGGCCTCGAAGGGTGTCCTGCTTCATGACCGGCTCGGGCAACACGCCGGAGGTCCGTCCCTCGCGCTCGCTGGTGAAGTAGTAGCCCATGACCACCGGACGCTTGTTCAGCGCCTTGGCGAACAGGGCGTCGTAATCGAGCGAGTCCTGCAGCTTCGACAGTCTATCGGTGAACCCCGGCTGGTCCTTTAGTTCGCCTTGCGCCAGTTGCCGCAGGCGCTTGAGCCCGGAGCTTTCGTCCGGTTCGGCGAACACAACGTCAAAGCCGACCAAGGCCACGTGCTGGCGGGCAAAGAGCTCGTCGACCAATTCGGCAAGGCGGTTTCGAGCCCAGGGCCAGCGGCCGACCTCGGCCAGGCTTTTTTCGTCGATGTCAACGATGACGATGCGATCGTCCAGCGTCTTGGGCATGGTTGCCCGAAGGCGCGCGTCATAGATGATGTCATCGAGCCGCTGCAAAACCCCGATATTGAGCACGCCGCTGCCATGCAGCAGTGCAAATACCAAGGGAATCAACGTCACCGCGATGCGTGACCAGTGTTTGGATAGCAAGCGCATAAGGCCCGGAACCTCGCTTATCGTGATGAGGCGGCGCCACCGCCTCGGCGGTCAGGCTTGTACAAACTGCATCTGAGTACCGGCCAGTTCAAGCAGGTCGCCATTCTTGAGCACCACAGGATCAGCACCGACAGCGGTGCCGTTGACAGTGGGTTTGTTGCCGCCCTCCACATGCGCGACCACGAACCCGTGCGGCCGCTTGGTGATGGCCGCCACCGCGACCCCTGGCTTGCCGATGGTGGTCACCACTTTGACCAAGGCCACCTCGCGTCCTGCGGCAGCGCCCGAGAGCACCTTGATGCTGGCCTTCAAGCCCGCGTCGGTCAGTTGCCCGCCCGCGGGCATGCTCGCAGGCGCCGCAGCGACCGAAGCCATGGCACCGCCGGTTGCCATCGCGTCAGCAGGTGCTGCTGCCACCGGTGCAACAGGCTGAGGAGGCGCAACAGGCGGCACTGTCCCGGGCTTGAGAATCATCGTCTTCTCATGGGTGGGCCCCGCCACCTCATTGATGTACTTGATCTTGTACTTGCCGATTTCGACTGTGTCGCTGTTTTGCAACAATTGCTTCTTCACGGCCTTGCCATTAACCCGAAGTTCCTCCCATATTTGAGCCTCTAAATCGCATTTTTCCACCCCTGTAGCCATGCAAGACTGCCGAGTGCAGTCTTTTTTGTACTCACTTGTGTAGTCACTAAACAAGTTTGCAAGTAGCAATTTATTGACTATAATCAA
>CANJPU010000073.1 GCA_947476285.1 Comamonadaceae bacterium
AAGCTGCGCGGGCATCGGGATATGAACTTCCTGATGACGGTCTTGGAGGCTCGGCAAACCGCCGTGCAGGCCAGCGAAAGAAAAGCCGCGTAGTATCACGTCAGAGGAGCCGTCACCCGGCAGCGTTCAACAGTGATCGGGACATTGCCGTCCTTTGCCTTGGCACTGTTTGGGTTTCTGTCCTGATTGGAGTGACTGAGCAGGCTTTTCCCCTCGGCGATCAACTGATAGCCTAGCGCACCACCAGGATAGGGTGCGTACAAACTGGGGGAGATGATGTTCCTCGTGCTCATGGAGACCATGTTCATGGTGTCCATGACGTCTTCGCGGGTCTCTCCGGGAACGCCGAACATGACATTTGAAAACAATCTCACCGGCGTTGCTCCGGCCAACTGCTGCTCGTCGCCCAGTTGATTGATCATGCCGATCGCGTACAGATTGTCCTGTACCGTGCACTCCTTGTTGAGGGTCAGCAAGGTGTTGTCCGACCCCGACTCCAATCCGATGGAAACGATGTTCCAGTTGGTCTCCAGAACGAGACTGGCAAACAGCTCTGGCCATTTTCTGACCGTGTCGGCCCGGGCCGCAGCCCAGTAGGGCCACTTGCGTCTGGCCAGCTTAGGATACTTTTCAAGCCACTCCTTCAACCAGGATGGATGCTGGAAGAACATCGAGTCGTGAATCACGACGGACCCGATCGGGCCGTGTTCAATGTCCAGGTGATTCAACTCGGCAATTACCGCATCCACAGATTTCCGTTTGATGTTCTGGATGTAGGAGGCTTCATTGCAGAAGCTGCATCGCCACGGGCAGACCGCCCCGGTAATGATGGAGGCGATAGGGCCCGGGCTCCAGTTCGGTATGGCGGACTCAAGCGGAAACGGGTGATTGGACTTGAGGGGTTGGGGCCACAGGCGCCGGTCAATGTCTGGCCAATCGTCCATGCTTGCTGCGGCGACGCCATCAAAGACTCTTGGGTGCTTGCCGGGATTGCGTGCGAGCTCGCTGATGATGCCCTCTCCGGGCCCGACGCAAATGTGATCAAAGGCTTGCACTGCCTTCATCTCGTCGATGTTCACGGTGGCGTGCATGCCCCCGACGATCACGATGCCATTGCGCCTGGCCTGTTTGAATCGCTCGGCGATTTGCCTGGCTTGACTGAAGTTATAGGTTCGAACGTTCATCAAGAGAACGTCGTGCGCAACGAGTCTTGCAACAATTGAATCGACGTCTTTGTGATTCTTGACCGATTCGATGCTGGTGAAAACGCCGTCACGGTGCATGACGGTGCGAAGCAGCCCCAGTCCGTGGTCTTGCCAGTTGTCGGTCGAAGCGGACGATGGATCGAGAAACAATCCGAACAGTCCGAGATCGACCCAGCAGATGCTGTTCATGTGGTGTCCTGGTTACGAGCCGGAAACTGTCAATGCGTCCCTAGTGTGGTGTTTCACTCTATGCAGCACATAAAACCGCGTCTTTGCCGCCCTGGCGTCGTTGCAAATCCGCGCGATGCCACTGGGCATCGCTGTGGTTTGCGCCTAGCCAGGACGACAAATCCATCGGTTTTATTAAGTGCTGCATAGAGTGCAACACTACACTAGCAGGCGTCGGGTTCGAGCAGACAAACCTGGGTCTCGTAGATTCTAAGTTTGTTTCGATATATCCAGTAGGCAAAGTAGCGTTCCATGCAAAAGGTGATTCTTCGCTTCTGGTAGGGATGATCGACCTCTGGCAAGAGGGCGAGCAATATTCCCAGCAGCTTGATGGCATCCTGCATGTAGCGCATGAAGACTTCTCGGCGTGAAATGAACATGTTGTAGAGATGGAATCGGTGCTCGTTTTCAAGCCAGTCCAGGGCCGAGGTTTCGCCCGCCTGCAGCAATGATTCGATGAAGGTGTCATAGACATCCTGCCCATGGCATCGCGCCATCTGGGCGGCGAGGGATTCCGCGCCGCAATGGTAGCGGGTGGGCACGATGATGTCGTGGCGTGACAAGACGGACGCCACACGCCGCGGGGTGAGCCAACTGGCCAGGGTTTCCAGCATCTGCGGGCTGGGCTCCACATGCAGCGTGGCCAATCCCTCACACTGGGGAGCCAGGAGGAAATAGCGCCGGTACTGCATGAAGCCCACATAGTCGGGCAGTTGGTGATTTTTGCCGATCTGGTAGTAGGCGGCGTACTCGCCGATGCGCGGATGGTACTGCCCGATGTGCTTGCCTTGGGCATCGATGTAGGGCGCAAACTGTTCATCGTCTTGCGTGAAATGGCCGCCCACCTGGTACTGCACGATGTGCTGCGAAGGCACAAACGCAAATGGCTTGTGAAAAATGACGTAAATTCTGAGTTCGCCGGGCATCACGCCGCTCCCATGAAAACCGAAAATCCAATCAGCTCCGAGACCTCCACACAGCCACAGCCTGCAGCGGCGGCGCCGTCCAATGCCCATTGGCGCGGGCGTAGCGTGCTCATCACGGGCGCCACAGGCTTCATTGGCAGGAATCTGGCGCAGATACTAACGCGTGAAGGCGTGGCCGTGCATGCCTTGACGCGAAATGCGGCCGGCGCACAACAGCTCCTGGCCGGCGGGCAATGCACGCTTCACCCATACGACGGCAGTCTTGGCTGCATCATCGCGGCCGTGACGCAGGCACAGCCCGATCTGGTGATCCATCTGGCCACCAGCTACCATGTTTCACACGACGCCCAGGCGCTTGAGGACATGCTGGAGGCCAACATCGCCTTCGGGGCCCGCTTGTTGCAGGCAATCGATCAGGTGCAGCCCGCAACAGGGCGCCTTCTCAGTGCATCCACCTCATTCCAGCATTTCGAGAACCAGGCCTACAGCCCGGTCAGTTTCTACGCCGCCACCAAACAGGCGTTTGATGATCTGGCGCTTTATTTCTGCCAGGCCAGAGACATGCGCTGGCTCAAGCTGGAGTTGTCCGATACCTATGGGCCGGACGACCATCGGGGCAAGCTGTTTTCCTTGTTCGAGAAAGCGGCCAATGCAGCGACACCCGTTCCCATGAGCCCCGGCGAGCAGATGCTGGATCTGCTTCATGTCGATGACGTGGTGGAGGGCTTTCTGACGGCCGGCCAGCGCGTTCTTGGCGAGAGTTTCGTGCGCTCGCAGGCATGGGCGCTGAGGTCGGGTCATCCGCTGTCTCTGCGCCAGGTGGCTGCTGTGTATGCGGACGCAAGAGGGCAATCGCTCAACATCGACTGGGGCGCACAGCCATACCGCCCGCGCACGCCAATGACCGTGCCCGATTGCACGCCAGTCCTGCCTGGCTGGAAGCCTCAGTACACACTGCAAGAGGGCATCGCGAAAATGTAGAGGCCGCTTCGGCCTGGGCTTCACAGGGCAACTCAAACACTGTATAAAGGTACAGTTGTTGAGTTTATTCCATGCCCTGTCTTTCCAGTCCTCCACCCGTCGCCCCCGGCTTGCTCGCGCAGGTCTGGCGGGTGGGTGATCTTGCCGCCGAAGAGGCGGTGGTTTCTTCCGGCCATGCCGGGCTCGATTCGCATCTGCCCGGTGGCGGCTGGCCCTTGGGCAGCCTGATTGAAGTGCTGCAGCAGCGTCCGGGGCAGCATGTCTGGCAGTTGCTGCTGCCAGGCCTGGTGCAGGCCAGCGCCAGCCGGGCCGGGCCCATCGTGCTGGTGGGCTCGCCCCATGAGCCCTTTGGTCCTTGTCTGAATTCGTTGGGCTTGCCTTGCGAGCGGCTGCTGTGTGTGCAGGCCCAGGACGCGCCCGCGCGGCTGTGGGCCACTGAGCAAGCTTTGCGCTGCGCCGAGGTAGCGGCCGTGCTGGCCTGGTTGCCGCAGGCGCGCAGCGCGCAATTGCGGCGTTTGCATCTGGCGGCGCGCCAGCAGGGCAGCCTGCTCTTTGTCTTTCGCGGATGGAATGCCCGGCATGAGGCATCGCCGGCTCGCTTGCGCTTGTCGGTGGCGGGGGTCGATGCGATGGAGCTGCACATCCTCAAGCGGCGTGGCCCCACGGTGGCATTGCCGCTGCGGTTGCCGGCGTTTTCTGCCAGGGTGTCGGCCCTGCTGCATGCGCGCAAGGGGCTTACCGGGGCCGATGCATTGGCTGTGCCCGGCGCATCGCACGGGAGGTCGCGTGTACTGGATCGCTCTGCTGCCATTGCATGAGGGTGAGCGCGTCGCCTGGGGTTGGCACGCGCTGCGCTTCACGCCCCGCGTGGCCTGGGTGGATGAAGCCTTGCTGCTGGAGGCATCGGCCTCACTGCGGCTGTGGGGTGGCCGCAAGGCGCTGCTGACCCGGCTGCTGCGCGAGTGCGCGCCACTGGCACCCGCACCATGGGCGCAGGGCTCTGCTGGCCTGGTGGCCCTGGGTCTGCTGCGCCTGAAGCTGCGTAGCGAGCACACGGCCGCGCCTGCACTCTCGTCCATGAATTCACCGCACGATCTTCCGCTGGATGTTCTGAGCGCGGCACATGAGCATGTGGCCACCTTGCAGCGCATGGGTTGCCGCAGTTGGGGCGATCTTCGCGCGTTGCCGCGCGCGGGCGTGGCCCGGCGCTTCGGTGCGCCGGTGCTTGAAGCGTTGGACATGGCCTTTGGCGAAAGACCCGAGGTCTATCCCTGGCTGACGCTGCCCGAGGCCTTCGACATGAAGTTCGAGTTGCTCACCCTTGCCACCAGCGCACCCGAACTCATGGAATGCGCCCACCGATTGCTCGCGCAGTTGCAGGTGTGGCTGCAGGCCCGTCACCAGGGCGTGCTGGCGATCGAGCTGGAGTGGACGCTGGACTTGAAGCGCCACAACGGCGTGCGCCTTCCCACGCATGAACAACTGGCGGTGCGCAGCGCCGTACCGACGCAGGACATCACGCATCTGCGCCGTCTGGTGGCCGAGCATTTGTCGCGCACGGGCTTGTCTGCCCCGGCCAGCTACCTGCGCCTGCGTTCGCTGGAGACGCAGGCCATGCGCAGCGACAGCCAGAGCCTGCTGCCGCAGGACCGCATCAAGGGCGAACGCCTGCACCAGTTGGTGGAGCGGCTGCGGGCGCGGCTGGGCCAGGCCAGCGTGCGCGCGCCGGTGCAGCAGGCCGATCACCGGCCCGAGCACATGCAGCGTTGGGTACCCACGGGGGATGTGCCGCGCGGCGCACCGGCACACAGTGCATCGGGTCTGCCCTGCGATGCGCTTTATCCGCCCTGGCTGCTGCCCGCGCCCCTGCGCCTGGAAGTGCGCGGCGAAAAGCCCCACTACCACGGCCCCTTGCGATTGCTGGCCGGCCCCCAGCGGCTGGAGACCGGATGGTGGGACGGCGACGCACCCGGTCCGGCATTGCGCGACTACTTCATCGCGCGCAGCGAGCAAGCCGGTCTTTTGTGGGTGTACCGCGAGCGGCTCACGACAGCGCTTGACGAAACCGCACCGAGCGCGCCGGTGCGCTGGTACCTGCATGGTGTTTACGCATGACTGCAGTGACGCCCCTCTCGCTGCCGGCCTACGCCGAGCTGCATTGCCTGTCCAACTTCAGCTTTCAGCGCGGCGCATCGCATCCGGGTGAACTGGTGGCGCGTGCGCATCGGCTGGGCTATGCGGCATTGGCCATCACCGACGAATGTTCGGTGGCCGGCGTGGTGCGCGCCCATGGCGCATGGAAAGAGCTGGCGCTGGCCCCCGGTGATGGCTTCAAGCTGATTCTGGGCAGTGAGTTTCGTTTCGATGGTTTTCTTTTGGTGGCGCTGGTGCACAACCTGGCCGGTTGGGGCAACCTGTGCGAGTTCATCACTGCGGCCAGACGGCACGCGCCCAAGGGCCAGTACAGCGTCAGCAGGCAGGACAGCGTTTTTTCTCTGCTGGACGAATGCGAGATTTTGATCGTTCCCGATCGCCAAGACCTGCATCAGGCCCGCCCCATCGCCGCCTGGGCCGCGCGGCAGTTTGGCTCGCGTGCCTGGCTGGCCGTGCATTTGCTGCTGGGTCTGGACGATGCTTTGTGGCTGCAGACCCTGCGCCAGGCGGGCGCCGACACCGGGCTGGCGCTGGTTGCCGCGGGCGATGTGCACATGCACCTGCGCTCGCGCAAGGCCTTGCAGGATGTGATCAGCGCAGTGCGCGAGGGCAGGGCGGTGGCCGACTGCGGTCTTGCGCTGCAAGCCAATGCGGAGCGTTATCTGCGCCCGCGCGTGCGGCTGGCCCGCATTTACCCCGCCGACTTGCTGGCCAACACGTTGGTGGTGGCTGCACGCTGCAACTTCAGCCTGGACGAAATCAAATACCAGTACCCTCTGGAGACCGTGCCCAGTGGCATGACACCGGCGCAGGCGCTGCGCTGTTTCACCATCGAGGGCGCGGCCCGGCGCTACCCCACAGGCGTGCCCTGGAAGGTGCGCCGGCAACTGGCGCGCGAGCTGCGGCTGATTTCCGAATGCCAGTACGAAATGTATTTTCTGACGGTGTACGACATCGTCGCGCACGCGAAGCGTCAGAACATTCTTTGCCAGGGCCGCGGCTCGGCCGCCAACTCCGCGGTGTGCTACTGCCTGCACGTGACCGAGGTCGATCCCAACCGCGCTAATCTTTTGTTCGAGCGCTTCATCAGCAAAGAGAGAAAAGAGCCGCCCGACATCGACGTTGACTTCGAACACGAGCGGCGCGAAGAAGTCATCCAGTACATCTACGAAAAGTACGGACGCGACCGCGCCGCCATCACTGCCGTGGTGGCCACCTATCGCACCCGCAGCGCCGTGCGCGACGTGGGCAAGGCGCTGGGCATCGCGCCGGTGCTCGTCGATGCCTTCGCCAAAGATCATTTCTGGTTCGACGACAGCAGCCTGCAGATTGACGGGCTGCAAGAAAAGGCCGTGGCGATGGCAGCCGACCCAGGCACTATGCGCCTTCGCCAGTGGCTTGAGCTGACGCGAACGCTGCTGGGGTTTCCCAGGCACCTGAGCCAACATGTAGGCGGCTTTGTTCTGACGCAAGGCAAGCTCACACGCCTGGTGCCAGTGGAGAACGCGGCCATGCCCGATCGCTCCATCATCCAGTGGGACAAGGACGACCTGGACGACATGGGCCTGCTCAAGGTGGACGTGCTGGCCCTGGGCATGTTGACCGCATTGCGCCGCTGCCTTGACTTTGTCAGTGCCCGACGCGGACATCTCTTTCGCCTGCAGGACATCCAGGACAAAGACCAGGCCACCTACGACATGATCTGCCGCGCCGACACTGTGGGCGTGTTCCAGATTGAAAGCCGCGCCCAGATGTCCATGCTGCCGCGCCTGCAGCCGCGCCAGTTCTACGATCTGGTGATCGAGGTGGCCATCGTGCGGCCTGGGCCAATACAGGGCGGCATGGTGCACCCCTACCTCAAGAGCCGCGAGCGGGTGCGCAAGGGCCTGCCGATTCACTACGAAAGCGATGACCTCAAGCCAGCACTGGAGCGAACCCTGGGCGTGCCCATCTTCCAGGAGCAGGTGATGCAGATCGCGATGATTGCCGCGGATTTCTCGCCCGGCGAAGCCGACCGCCTGCGCCGCTCCATGGCCGCATGGAAGCGGCGCGGCGGCGTGCATCAGTTTCAGGACCGGCTCATCGAGGGCATGCAAAAAAAGGGCTACCGCCCCGAGTTCGCGCAACGCATCTTCAAACAGATCCTCGGCTTTGGCGAATACGGTTTCCCCGAAAGCCACGCCGCCAGTTTCGCCCTGCTGGCCTACGACAGCAGTTGGCTCAAGTGCCACGAACCCGAATGCTTCCTGGCCGCTTTGCTCAATTCACAGCCCATGGGCTTTTACTCCCCATCCCAACTGATACAGGACGCCAGACGCCACGACGTGAGCGTCCTTCCCCCCGATGTCTCCCACAGCGATTGGGATTGCACACTGAAATTGGGGTCAGATTCCAATTTCTTTTCCAGGCCAGCAGTGCGGCTGGGTTTGCGCATGGTGGGCGGCCTTGGCGCAAAGGGCGCGCAGCGCATTGTGGCGGCTCGCCAAGACGGGCCGTTTGCCAGCACCGAAGACATGACCTTGCGTGCGAATCTTGATGCAGGAGACCTCAAGGCGCTGGCGGGGGGCGATGCCTTGCTGTCCTTGTCGGGGCACAGGCGGCAACAGGTGTGGGATGCAACAGCCATCCGCGACATCGCGAAAATATTCAAGACCGCACCGGTCAACGAAGAGACTCTGCTGCTGCCCGCTGCCTCGGAAGGCGAGGAAATCGTTTTCGACTATGCCGCGTTGGGGCTCACGCTGCGCAGACACCCGCTGGCTTTGCTCAGGCCCCGGCTTGCGCGAATGAAGCTACTTAGTTCGGCGCAATTGCATGAGCTGCCCGATGGCCGCACGGCCAGCGCATGCGGCATCGTCACCGTGCGCCAGCAGCCGCAGACCGCCAAGGGCACGATGTTCGTGACACTGGAAGACGAAACCGGCTCGGTCAATGTGATTGTGTGGAAGTCACTGCGCCAGCAGCAGCGCAAGGAGTTGTTGCAAGCGCGCCTGCTGGCGGTTGAAGGCATCTGGCAGCGTGATGTGAAAAGCGGCGGGCAGGTCACGCACCTGGTGGCAGGGCGTTTGAAAGATTTGACGCCTTTATTGGGGCGCCTTGGCAAGCTCGATGGCAAGAGCCGTGATTTTCATTGAGCGACTCGCGTGACTGAACCAGCCCTCAATGCGCTTCACACCGGCTTTCTGGCCATGACGAACAAGACCGAGCCCGAGCCCGCCATCAGCGCCAGCACTGTGAAGCCAGTGCGGTAATTGCCAGTCAAGTCAGCGAACACGCCGGCCACCATGGGCCCGGCCACCTGGCCCATGGAGATGATCAAGGCTGACAGACCCATGATCATGCCGATGGCCTGCAGACCAAAATAATCGGCGCGTATCGCTTGCATGAAGGGCCCGCGCAAGCCCCACGCCACACCGTGGAAGATGGCAAAGGCGCCCACCATCCACACGTGCACGGCATAGGTCAGCATCAGCAGGCCCATCATGTGAGCCAGCATGCAGCCGGCGGCGACAAATCGCTTTTCCCAGCGGTCGCCGATGAGCGCGCCCATGCCCACGCCAACGATCTGCGACACGGTCATCAGCGTCATGACGAACGCGGCCTGTGTCAGCGTGTAGCCAAGGCCTTCCTTCAGGTGCGAGATGGCGTGCACATTGACTGCGGTGACCACCAGGAGTGCCAGGCCGTGCCCCATGCCCAGCAGCCAGAAGGCGCGGGTGCGCAGGGCTTGGCGCGCGGTGAACTCGGGCTCGACAGATTTGTCCGGCACGGACGAATTGGGTTCGGCCGGTGGGGGAGCCGGCAGGCCGTCGACAGTCTCGCCGATGTCCGAGGGATTGCGGCGTACGATGCGTGCCAGGGGCACACCGATCACCAGGGATATTACGCCCGAGATGAGTGCTGTGTTGCGCCAGCCGTAAGTCTGCATCATCCAGCCCACCAGCAGCACGAGGATGCCGCCTGCGGCAACGCCGGTGGCCGCGACCGACAGTGCGCGGGCACGATGCAGGCGGAACCAGTGAACCAAAGTGACGGCGGCCGGAAAATAGCCGGACAAGCTGGAGCCAAGGGCCAGCATGATGATGGCCCAGTAGAAGCCGGCCATGGTATCGATCTGACTGAGCACGACAAAACCCAGCCCGAACATGATCATGCCCAGTTGCATCATGAGGCGCGGACCGAAGCGGTCCAGCAGCCAGCCCAGTACCGGGCCCAGCAACGCGCCTTCCACTGACTGCAGCGCCGCGCCGCCGGACAAGGCGGTCTTGCTCCAGCCCTTTTCTTCTGAGAGCACGGCCACGTATGCGCCGAAGGCCTGCATCTGCAGGCCAGAATGCAGGAACTGAAGGCACGCGCCCGAAATTGCAATGCGCCAGCCGTAGAAGAGTTTCAAGCACAGACCTTCATTGACATTGACAAGTTCAAAGCGAGGCGTTGATCGAAGCGAGGGCTTTCATCAGCGTCGCGCCTTCGAGTTCCCGATCGAGCATGCGTTTGTACAGACTGCGTAGCTCGCGTGCCGTGTGGCGTGCACGCGCGTCGCCGCTGACCGCACCCGCCTGCGCGCTTGTGTCCAGGGCTTGCAGCTGCGACTGCAGCCACAGATGTTGATCTTCCAGACTGCCACCTGGGTTTGTCGTGCCCAGAAGTTCAGGCGCATGCGCGGCCAGCACCTGGCGCATGTCAGCGACTTCGGCGGCCAGCAGTTCCTGGCGCGCACCCAGGCGCGAGGCCAGATCGCGCAGCGCCCACAAAGCACCTTTGAGGCTGCGTTGTTCGTTGGAAGGCTTCATCGCGGGCAGCACGGTTTTTTCGATGCTCTGGCAGATGCGCTCGATCAGACGGTCGGGTTGGGGTTGGATCATCATGTCGATTCCAGTTCTTCTATCCAGCGCAAAGCGTCCTGCAGGCAGCCATTGACGCTGGAGGCGCGGCCGGCCAGGCGCAAGTGGTCGCTGCCGCCTTCAAGAAAATTGCGCACGCCGGTGAGCGATATCACCGCGAACTTCGCCTCGCTGAAAATGCGGTACCACAGCAGATGCCGGCGATCGACCATCTGGCCGCTCTCTTGCTCATAGATCTTGACCGCGTCATCGAGTGAGAGATGCGCCTGCGGTCCCCAGATGCGCCGGTACATCCAGCAGAGGTCTTCCAGGGGGTCTCCCAGGTGCGCCAATTCCCAGTCCAGCAGCATCGTGATGTTCTGGCCTTCGTACAGGAAATTGCCTATGCGCATGTCGCCGTGTATCAGGCTGACGGGGCGTTCACTTGGCAGATTGCGTTGCAGCCAGGTGAAGATGCTGGCCAGCGCGGGCAAGGGCTCCAGTCGATTGGCTTCGAACTGCTCTTGCCACTGCGACAGGACCTGACGCGCGGCATCCTGCGCACCGCCGGCCGGTGCCAGCGTGGTACCTGTAGACCGCCAGTCCAGCGCATGTATGCGCGCGGCCAGACGAACAAGCTGCGTGGCGAGCTCGCCGGTGATGAGCGAGCCGGGTTTGAGCAAACTGGATGGGTCAACGATGCCCTTGCCGCGGGTCATCACGAAACCGGGCATGCCCAGAAGAGAGCCGTCCTCATCGATCCACAGCGGCTTGGGCACCGGCAGATCGGTGTGCGAGACCAGGCGCAAGGCCTCGTACTCGGTGCGCGCATCGACTTCTAGCTGGCCCGCTTCCAGCCGACCCAGCAGCACGCATTCAAGGCTGTGCGAGCCTTTCGCATCCTGCCAAGAGACATCGAAAGCCCAGGCCCTGCGGGCATTGCCGCCCGACAATGGTTTGATTGCCTGCACCTGTACAGCAGGTGCGCCCGCCTGACGTGCGCTCACAAGCGCGCAGATGCGATCAGCCAGCGACGCCGCATCCAGGCCGGGCGCGGGACTCAAAGAAAACTCCACCCAGGCAGGCCGGCCGCGCAGGCCTCGTAGGCATCGGGCTCCAGTGGTTGCAAAATGCCGGTGGTGACCTGACCATCACAACTGATCTCGCAGTGGTGCTCGTTCAGTGCACACAAGAGTCGCCGCACATCGGGCTGACTCAAATCGTATTTGTCGCCTTCGACCATGTCCGGGCCGAAGTACGCGCCCTGGTAAATGGCTTTGTCGGGCGTGCCACCATACATGCCGCAGCGCATGTAGGCGGTCTGGTAGCCCAGGCGCCGAAACTTCACATGCTTGACGCTGCCGTCCTTGAGCGTGTAGTCGATCTCGCCTTCCTTGAAGATGCGCGTGTCCTCTTCAAAGCGCAGGCGCCGCTGCGCGCGCACCACTTTGCCCATGCCGGGGCGCTTGTCGCCCAGGTCGTACAGAACAATGTTGCCCCAGATTGAAAAATCAGGAAAAGAAATCCAGTTGCCGCCGATCCACCCGGCCTTGAGTGCACGCCCGAATTGCAGATTGGGCCCACCCACGCCGCGCCCCACGCCCCAGTGCCTGTCCCGCGTGCCGTGAAAGCTTCCTGCTGCAAGCTCGATGCGTTCACCAGCGACCTTGACCCAGCCCTGGGCCACACCAAAGCCTTCGAAGCCCGCGTTGACGTCGCGCTGTCGGCCCGCCGGCACCGAGTGATCGAAAGAGCCGTAGGTGGCGTGGTAGATCTGGCGTTTGGTGTCCGTCCAATTCAGATCGAAGCTGATGTCCCATTCGTTCTCATCGAGCACAAATTGCCATTCACGCATGCCGCGCACGATGCGCGGCTTGAGCGGGCCCACATGCATGTCCATGCGGTCCGCGCCCAGCGCGCGAAAAGCGCGCACTGAACGCTGCACGCCCTGGTAGGTGACGATGGCATAGGCCTCGGCCCGGTCCAGGTTGGGATAGAAGCTGCCGCCGGTGGCAATCATCAGATCGCCGGTGTCATCATGCAGCACACACCAGTAGCGCTCGAAGAAGCGGGGGTCGGTCGAGGCCACGATCCGTATCGGATCGGGCGTCTGATGGATCATGTGATCGTCAATGGCGGTGAGCGGAAACTGCTCGGCGAAATGCGTGTCGTCGTCGTTGTCGTGTGTCATGGAGTTGATGTGCGCGCTGCAGTGCGATGGCTCATTGCCCATCGACGGTGGGGTCGAAAGGGCGCTCGCGCCACCAAGGGAAACCTTCGGGGCGATCGGCATGGGCTTTCTGTGGAAAGCGGGGTGGGCGCTTTTCGAGAAAAGAGGCAACGCCTTCCTTGAAATCAGCCGATTCGCGTATCAGCGCCAGGCCGCGCGATTCAAGCTCATGGGCTTTCATGGGGTGGTCCGCGCCCAGCATCTTGAGCATGATCCTGCGCGCCAGCATGACTGACACGGCAGAGCTGTTGTCAATCAAGCTGTGCGCCAACTCGGTCGCGCGGCGGCGTAAATCGCCTGGCGCCACCACTTCGCGCACCAGGCCGGCGGCAAGCGCCTCCTGCGCATCGACCATGCGGCCTGACTCCACCCACTCCAGCGCGCGCGAGATGCCGACGATTCTGGGCAGAAACCAGGTGGCACATGCCTCAGGTATCAGCCCGCGCCGCGAAAACACGAAGCCAAAGCGGGCATCGGTGGATGCAATGCGAATGTCCATTGGCAAGGTCATGGTCACGCCGTAGCCTGCGGCAGCGCCGTTGACCGCCGCGATCAATGGCTTGTCGTAGTCGAACATCTGCAAGCTCAGGCGCCCTCCCACATCACGGGGCACGCCGCCGATTTCCTCGCCGATGGATTCGCTGGCGTCGTAGGAACCTTCTGCGCCTGAGAGGTCGGTGCCCGCACAAAAAGCACGGCCAGCGCCAGTGACGATCACCGCCCGTACTTCGTCATCTTCATTGGCTTCGTGCAGCGCCTGCGAGAACTCGTCCAACATCTGGAAGGTGCAGCTATTGAGCTTGTCCGGGCGATCAAGCACCAGGGTCATCACCCCTTCGGACAGCTCGGTACGAAGGTATTTGAATGTCATTGGATGTGGCTTTATTCGCGCGGCAAATTGAGTTGGCGCACTGCCTTCTCGTAGTTCTTCATGTCCCTTCGGAACATCGTGTCGTACTCGGCCGGGGTGCCGGCGATGCCATAGGCGCCCTGGGCTTCCAGTGTTGCCTTCATCTGCGGGCTGTTCATGGCCTTGACCACTTCGGCGCTCATCTTCTGCACGATGGCCGGCGGTGTGCCAGCGGGCGCCATGATGCCTTGCCAGGCGGTGACGTTCAGATCGAGTCCGCTTTCAATCAGGGTGGGCACATCCGGCAGCACGGCCGAGCGCTGACCTGAGGTCACAAACAGCGCTTTGAGCTTGCCCGACTTTATCAATGGCAGCGGCGAGTTGACAGAGTCAAGCTGGAATTGAGTGTAGTTACCCAGCAGCCCGCTCATCGCCTCGCTCATGCCTTTGTAGGGCGTGGCTTCTGCTTTCAGGCCATTGGCATCGAGGATCACCGCCATGGCGAGGTGCGACAGATTGCCAGTGCCGCCGGTGCCGTAGTTCATCTTGCCCGGCTGGCTGCGCACATAGGCGATCCATTCTTTCATGTTGTTCACCGGGGCGGATTTTTCCACCACCAGCACCATGGGCAGTGTTGCGGTGGCGCTGACGGGTGTCAAATCCTTCAGTGCATCGTAATTGAGTTGCTTGTACATGGCCGGGCTGATCGCCAGCGAAGTGCTGTTGTACAAAAAGGTGTAGCCATTGGGCTTGGCCCGCGCCACCAGGCCTGCGGCGATGTTGGCGTTGGCGCCCGGGCGGTTCTCCACCACCACGGATTGCTTGAGCTGGTCGGCCAGCCGCAGTGCCAGTGCACGCGCCACCAGATCATTGGGGCCGCCCGGCGCGAAGCCCAGCACCAGGGTGATCGGTCCGCTGGGCCAGTTGTCTTCTTGTGCCCATGTGCTCGCGCCCACACACAAGAGCAAGCCCAGCAAGGCCAGCTTCAGCTTTTTTTGGAACATCATCTTGGAGTCTCCTGGCTCGCGGTGTTTTCTGAGGGAGTGGTGCCGCGTCACCCTGCTGCGTTGGGTCTTCGCAGCAGGTCAATCCTAGCAGTGTGCCGGCACTTGCACAGCCGCGCGTGGGCAGGCCTGAAAAAGTACTCTTTGGCTGCAGGGCCGGTTCAATCGAAGCGGTGTGTCAAGGTCAGGCGAAAAGATCTCGACTCGATGGGGTGGAAGTGGATGTCCGCCACCGGTGCCGCCTCGCCGGGCAGACGTGACAGGTAGTAGTAGTCGATGGCCGAGAGCTTGCGGTTGGTGAGGTTGAAAACCTCCAGCTCGATCTGGCTGCGCGTGCTGATCTTGTAGCCAATGCGGCTGTTCAAGGTGGCGGTGCTTTTTGAGCGCACGCTGTTGTCCTCGATGAGTGGCCTGGGGCCGAAGTATCTCAACTGCAGCGCGCCGAAGTAGGGGCCGAGGCGGTCCACCGCCAGTGCGATGGACGCGACGCCCTCCACGCTGCCGGGTATGCGGTCGCCAGCGGGATCGAAGCTGCTAAAGCGGGCCTTGGCGAATGCAAGGTCGGCATCCACGGTCAGCCAGCTTGTGGCGCGCCAGTAGTTGGAAAATTCAAAGCCGGTTCGCCTGCTCGGCCTGCCCGCCTGCGTCGTGCCCGCATCGCCGACGAACACAAGTTCAGAGCCGACATCAAGCCGGTACAGCGAGAACGTGGATTGCAGGCCGGAGATGAATTCGCTGCGCACGCCCAGTTCGCTGCCCCTGGCTCGCACAAGCGGTGTGACCTTGTCGCTGGGCGCGCCTGTCTTGGGGTCTTGCGTGATCGTTGTGCCCCGCGCATCGTTGCTGTGAAAGCCCGAGCCGATGCTGGCATAGAACTCTGTCTTGGCCCAGGGGCCGAAAATCAGATTGAGCTTGGGGCTGATCTTGCTGTCACTTGCCTTGCCCGAATTGGCCGCGAGATCGCTGCGCACGTTAAAGCGGTAGGCATCGGCGCGCACACCGGCGACGGTGCGAAATTTTTGCGTCCAGCGGGTGGTGTTCTCTGCATAGATGCCCAGGCTGCTTTCCAAGATGTGGTCCGCGCGGGTGGTCGAGAGGGTGCGCTGGGCCACAGTGCTTCTGAGCGCATTGAAAATGTTGTCATGCTGGAACTGCAGACCCGCCGTGGTGTCGGAGTCTTGTGCCAGCCAAGGCGTGGCCCAGGTGTGGCTGGCTTTCAGGCCGGTGGTGACGCGTTGGTCGGGCTGGGAGAACTGGTCGCCATTGACCGGATCGTCCATGAAGTAAGTGAAGTTCGAGAAAAGCTTGAGCCGGTTGTGAATCACATAGGCATTGAGCCTGCTCGACGAATCAGTCTGTGTGCGGTACCACGCACCCGACAGGCTGTAGCGCTCGGCCTGCCCGCCATCCGTCGGGTCGATCAAACCAAAGCGGTTCACAGGCGTGGCGCCGGCGAGGGCGCGCAAAGGGATCTGATCCGTCGCATGCCAACGGGCCTGGTAGGCCATGCCAGTCAAATTAAAGCCGTCTGACGCCGAGCCTTCGCTGTAGCGCAGCACGGCGTTTTGCTTGCGGTAGTTGTCCGGCACCTGGAAGGGGCCGTCCTTGTGAAAAAGCTCCAGCGCGTAGAGCAGTTTGCCCTCGCCCAGTGTGGGCGAGTTCGCCACGAAGGCCCGCCTGAAACCCTGCTGTCCCAGCCCGAGGCTGGCAATGCCTTTGTCGAGCTTGTTCACGTACGAGATGTGCACGGCGCCCGCAGAGGCAAAGTCGCCCTCGGCCGCATAGAAGGGGCCCTTGCGGTATTCCAGCAGGTTCACCAACTCGGGCATCAGGAAGTTCAGGTCCGTCCAGCCCTGGCCATGCGCGTGGCTGCGCTGGTTCACCGGCATGCCGTCCACGGTGGTGAGCAGATCGGTGCCGTGGTCCAGATTGAAGCCGCGCAGATAGAACTGATTGGCCTTGCCTTCTCCGCTGTGCTGGCTGACCACCAGGCCGGGGGTGGCCTCCAGCACTTCCCCAGGCCGGTAAACGGTGCGCGCGTCAAGTTGCTCGCGTGTCACGATGCCAGTGTTGGCAGTCTCGGCACTCTCAAGCAGGCTGCTGCGTGAACCCTGAATGACAACCGGGGCCAGCACTTTCTGGTCTTGCGCCTGCGCGAGCGCAGGCTGCAGCGTGAGGCTGCCTGCGGCTGCGCAAACGGAAAGGCCGACAAGGCCTTTCCGATGGTTCAAACTCAATGTCACTTCGATGGCCACTTCAGCAAAGAGCACGCATCGCTCAAGCTTGCGCCGGCGCGACAGAGGCACCCTCGATGCCATGGCGTTGAAGTGCCTGGGCTACGAAGCCGCTCGCCTTCATTTCCTCGACGTACTGCCGCAGCACCGCCGCCGCAGCTTCGCCGCGGCCTTTGGGAATGCCCATCGCCTGCTGAATCACCATGAAACGGCCGGGCAGCAAACGCAAGCCGGGCACCCTGCGCGCATCGGCTTCTAGCTGTTGCTTCACGCCAGCCGCCACATCCGCCCCTTGTTCGACGAAAGTGTCGACGACTGTGGGTGATGTCGGCGCGCGTTCGATCTGTGCGTGCTGCAGTTCGCGCGTCAGGTGCAGGTCGTAGGCGCTGCCCCGTCCAACGACCACGCGGGTGCCCGGGCGGTCGACCTCGGCGTTGTCTTGCAGGAGCGATTCGTTTCGCACCAAGTAGGCGCCTTCGATCAGCACATACGGTGCTGTGAACGCGATGCCAGCACCGCGGATCGGGTCCACCGCGAAGAAACCGATGTCGGCCTGCTCCTGCGTCACCGCTTCCACAGATTTGCCGGCCGCATCGAACACGAGCAATTCGAAGTTCAGTCCCAATTGCTGCGCGAATCCACGCGCCAAGTCAATCGATACGCCAAAGGCTTGGCCATCTTTGTCCAATTTGGCCAGGATGGGGTTGCCCACATTGATGGAGGCCCTCAAGGTGCCGGTGGGTGCCAACGTGGTGATCAGTTCGGAAGAAATTGACATGGAATGGACATGGCGATGGCCAGGATTGAATTCGCAGTGTTGCCGCAGTGAACGGGCTGGCTCAGAACGGGCCAGTGCGCGGACTGAATGACCCTATCGAAAGAGACATGGAGCGGGCGATGGGAATCGAACCCACGTCTTGAGCTTGGGAAGCTCAGGTCCTGCCATTGAACGACGCCCGCGTGCGGACATGATTATGTCATTTCAGACCCGGCTGTTTTTTCCAGCGGGCCGCGCACGGAAAGCAGGAGCAAAACCACGGCGCCGCTAAGCAGCACCCCCACACCGATCCAGCCCGCATTGAATGTGCCGGCGGTCTTGCTGGTCACATAGGACAGGCTGGACCAGAGCATGTAGGCGCAGGTCAGAGCGAACACCAGCGGCAGCACGGGGTAGAGCGGCACCTTGAAGGGCCGGGGCGTGGCGCTGTCGCGGGCGCGCAGCACAAAAATCGCAATGCCGGTGAGCAGGAAGAACAGCCAGAACACCGGCGCGGTGTACTCCACCATGGCTGCAAAGCCGGTGCCAAATATCTGCCCGATGGCGACCAGCACCAAAGCGAAGCCGCCTTGGAGCAGCAGAGCCGCAGTTGGCGTACCGCGACCGCTGTCCCAGTGGCCCAGGCTTTGAAGTTGGGGCCAGTCGCGCCCCAGCGCATAGGTGGTGCGCGCGCCCACGATGATGGTGGCGTTGATGGAGGTCAGCGCCGAGATGGCCACGGCCAGCGCGACCAGCGCCTCGCCGGTTCGCCCGAACGCCAGCTTGAGCAAGTCGGCGCCCACTGCGCTGCTCGACGCCATGCCCTGCAGACCCAGGCCACGCCAATAAGCCCAGTTGACCAGCAAGTACAAGGCGGTGATGAGCAGCACCGACACCACCATCACCCGCACCATGCTCACCCGCTCTTTCAGCTCCGCGCTGATGAAGGCCGCTTCGTTCCAGCCACCGTAGGTCAGCAGCACGAACACCATGGCCATGCCGATTCCCTGCAACGAGGCCTCGGCCGGCGCTATTGCTGCGGCTGGCGCAGGAACGCCGGCTCCACCCATGGCCAGCCAGATGCCGGCGGCCACTACCAGCACCAGGCCCAGCACTTCGACCACGGTGAGCCAGCTTTGGGTGACAGCCGTGCCACGAATACCGCGCAGGTTCAGCCAGCTCAGCGCCAGCACCGACAAGGCCGCATAGAAAGCCGGCCCAAGCCGACCTAGTGGCAGCAACTGGTTCATGTAATCACCAAACACGAAAGCCAGCAGCGCAATGGAGCCGGTGGTGATGACGGCGAAGCGCGCCCATGCGTAGAGCAGGGCTAGCCGCTTGCCGAAGGCGCGCGCGAGAAAATGGTAATCGCCACCGGCATTGGGGTAGGCGGTGGCAAGCTCTGCGTAGCACAGCGCGCCAATCAGGGAGACCACCCCGCCGGCAATCCATACCGCCATCAGCCAGCCAGCCGATGGCACATTGCCTGCTACCCAGGATGGCGCCTTGAAAATGCCCGCGCCGATGACGATGCCCACGATGATGGCGATCGCATGGCCCTGGCTGAGGCTGTGGCCCGGTGCGTCGTCTGTGGCGTGCCCGATCGTGTGCTGCTGTTCTTGGTTGCTCATGGCGCGCGCCTCATCGTCCTAGGGCACGCACGGCTTCGGCCTCTTCCTCGGGGGTGGCCTTGGCTTCCGCAAATGGCACCGGTGCATCGCCTCGCTGCGCCTGGAATGCGATGCGTGCACCGCGCGAAGAACTGACCGTGCCCACCATGCGGTTGCCCTCGACCTTGGCCTTGTAGCTCAGCAAGGCGCCCTTGTCGTCCCGCACTTCGAACGACACGTCGCTGGCCCGCAGCCGGGCGTACTGCAGGCTCATGCGTGCCTGCGAGAGCACGCCTTCGCCTTCAAGCTTCTGGAAATTCTGGCGCAGGTTGATGGTGGCGGGCGCTGCCGGCTGCTTACGCTGGTAGCTCACGGTCCAGGTGCCGGCCACATGCGCGGGGATCACCCACAGCATGGCCTTGGTGGTGCCGATGAAGGCGGTTTCGTCGGGGCTCCAGCTGCCCATCTCAAAGGAATTGGAGACAATGCGTGTGCCCGGCTTCATCTTCATCAGGGTGGGCCGCAGCCGCAGATTCAGCTCTGGCAGCAGATAGAGCGTGACCACGGTGGCGCTGGAGTAGTCCGACTCAAAGATGTCGGCCTTCTCGAATTTCACCTTGGCTTCAAGCCCGGCTTCACGTGCGCGGCGCTTGGACAATTCGACCAAGTCGGCGTTGTATTCAAGGCCCAGGGCCCGCACGCCATAGTCGCGCGCCGCAGCAATCGGAATCTTGCCATCGCCCGAGCCCAGGTCAACCACATAGTCACGCGGCGTCACGGCGGCCAGGCGCAGCATCATGTTGGCCACCTGGTCGTGCGAGGGAAGCCACATCACGTCTTTGCCGCTTTGGCCCAACTGAGGGGTGAAACTGTCGCGGGTTTGCTGTGCGCTGGCGCTGGCTGCGGCCAGTGTGCAGGCCAGCATGGCACATAAAAAATGCCCCACAGGGCGAGAGAGGAATGCGCGGCGAATCATCGAATGTTGTCTCCTGAGGGGCGCCCTTTGAGCGTCGAGTGCAGTCCAATTGTGCAACTCATCATAGAGCAATGCAGGCGATGGCGTGAGGAGGGCATCTGAGGCGGCAGGTCATTGCGGGCTGGCCCCGCCAAGCGTGAAACTTATAATCAAAAGTTACGCTGAATCAAGCATTGACGTGAGGCCCTGCCGGATCGCCGGCGCCCACGAACCCCAAGAGTACCCATGAGCCCCCCCAAAGCCACCGTTGCCGATATCCGCAAGACCTTCCTGGACTTCTTCGCGTCCAAGGGCCATACCGTCGTCGCCTCCAGCCCGCTGGTGCCGGGCAACGACCCGACGCTGATGTTCACCAACTCGGGCATGGTGCAGTTCAAGGACGTGTTCCTGGGCACCGACAAGCGCCCCTATGTGCGCGCTGCTTCGGTGCAGGCCTGCCTGCGCGCGGGCGGCAAACACAACGACCTGGAGAACGTGGGCTACACCGCGCGCCACCACACCTTCTTCGAGATGCTGGGCAACTGGAGCTTTGGCGATTATTTCAAGCGCGACGCCCTCAAGTGGGCCTGGGAGCTGCTGACCCAGGTGTACAAGCTGCCAGCCGACAAGCTCTGGGCTACCGTCTATATCGACGACGACGAAGCCTATGACATCTGGACGCAAGAGATCGGCCTGCCGCCCGAGCGCGTGGTGCGCATCGGCGACAACAAGGGCGCCAAGTACGCGTCGGACAACTTCTGGATGATGGCCGACACCGGCCCCTGCGGCCCCTGC
>CANJPU010000074.1 GCA_947476285.1 Comamonadaceae bacterium
ATTTGTCGTCCTGGCTAGGCGCAAACCACAGCGATGCCCAGTGGCATCGCGCGGATTTGCAACGACGCCAAGGCGGCAAAGACGCGGTTTTATGTGCTGCATAGCGTGAAACACTACACGAGGTTCAATCCACCGTGATGTTCAATGTCTTGAGCATCGCGGCATAGCGTGCGTGGTCAGCCGCGATCACGCGGCCGAAGGCTTCGCTGCTGGTGTTGTCGGCTGGGTTGGCGCCGGCGGCGATGAGTTTTTCGCGCACGCTGTCTTTCTTCAGCGTCTGCGCCATCGCATCATTGAGCTTGGCCACGATCTGGCTGGGCGTGCCCTTGGGTGCGACGATGCCGTACCAGATGGCGGGCGGGGCGTAGCCGGGCACACCGGCTTCGGCCACTACCTCAGACAAGGCCGGCACATCGGGCAAGTCGGCCAGTCTTCTGGGTGATGCGGCAATCGCGACAAGGCGGCCTGCCTTGACGTTGGGAATGACAGACGCATCGCCAAACAAAAATGTGAGCCGGTCGCCCATCACGTCCACCGCCGCGGGGCCAATGCCTTTGTAGGGAATGTGGTTCAGGCGCACATTGGCCTGCTGCTGCAGCGCCATGCCAGAGATATGCTGGATGCTGCCATTGCCCGATGAGCCAAAGGAAGCAGTGCCGGCCTTGGCATGATTGACCAAGTCTTTGAAGCTCTTGATGCCGCTGCCTGGGCTCACGACAAACAGGTTGCTGGTGTTGGCGATCTGCCCGACCGGCACAAAATCGCCCAGCGCGTTAAAGCCGATGTTCTTGTAGAGATGCGGGTTGATGGTGAGGATGCTGGCCGTGGGCAGGAAGATGGTGTAGCCATCGGGCTCGGCCTTGGCCACTGACTCTGCGGCGACATTGCCGTTGGCACCGGGGCGGTTCACCACCACGACCGGCTGGCCCAGAATGGCGCTCATGCTCTCGCTGTACAAAAGCGCCACGATGTGCACAAAGCCGCCGGGGGCAAAGGGCACGATGAGCGAGATGGGTTTGCTGGGGTAATCGGCGGTTCTGCTGGTCTGCGCGAAGGCGCCGGTGCAAGTCAGTGCCAAGCCCAGCAGAAATGTCTTGAGAAGTTTCATGGTGATTTCTTCCAGTGTGCAGTGTGGGTGATTATTTCGCCATCGGGACAAAGGTTTCCGAGAACAGGCGCATCCAGTTGCCGCTCATCATCTTGTCGATCTCGTCTGGATGAAAACCGCGGCGTGAAAGTTCCTTGATGATGTTGGACAAGCCCGCGGGTGTGCGCACCCAGTCGGACCAGCCCTCGTGCGGCGCCATGGTCATCTGCTCGGCCGGCGCTTTCTCGCGCGACCAGCGCGCGTAGCGCCACCAGGTGCGCACCGAGCCGGTGTGGCCGGGGCAGTAGTCGCTGCCTATGCCCACGGCGTCCACGCCGATGCGGTCCACCACCCAGGCGACCATGTCGCCAAATTCTTCCAGCGTGGTGGCTGCGCCGCGCTTGGTCATGTTGCGGTTGGGAGAGATGCCGATGACGCCTCTGCGTTTGGCCAATGCAAGAATTGCCTCGGTGGTTTTTTGCCGCCCTGCCCCGTAAACGCCAGTGCCGACGAACTCACGCGGGTTGGCATGCGTGATGGCCACTGGCACGGCAGAGCGGTCAATCGCCTCCAGCGTGGTGCGCTCGCCGCAGTGCGACAGATCAATCAGTATGCCCACTCGGTTCATCTCTTCAAGCGCCTTGCGGCCAAAGCGCGATGAGATGCCCGAGTCGTTTTCTTCCCAGTAACCGCAGCCGATGTAGTTTTGCAGGTTGTAGGTGAGCTGCATGATGCACACGCCCAGCTCGCGGTACACCTGGAACAAATCAATGTTGTGCTCCACCGGCGAGGTGTTCTGAAAGCCCAGCACGATGGCCGTGCGCCCTGATTGGCGAATGCGCTCGATGTCCTGCACGCTGGTGGCGGCCGCGACGAGGTCGCTGTTCTCAGCAATGACCTGGCGCCACTTGCCAATGACTGCCAGCGTTTCGCGCGAGTTTTCCCACACGGCGATGGTGGTGTTCACGCAGGACAAGCCGCCTTCGCGCCACTGCTCGAACCACTTGCGCTCGGCGGTGGGCATCGACAAGGCATCCACGATGGGGTAGGTGCGGTCCTTGAATTGCACGCCGTGGGGCGTGATGGTCAACTCGTCCATATGTGTGGGTCTCCTGGGTTCAGAACATTGTCAAGGGGTTGTAGCCTGGGTCAATCACCAGGTGCTCTTGGGCCTGGGGCAAGAGGATGCCACGTCCGAGGATTTCGAGTTGCTCGAACTCGGCCCGCACCATGGTGATGCCTTTTTGTTGCCACAGATTCCAGCGGTCTTTGAACTGGTGTGCGTCGCAGCGCAGCGCGAACTCGGGCCTGGCAGCCAGACTGCGCCACAGGGTCTGCGACTGGTGCGCTTGGGGCTGGATGCACACCAGGAGGAAGGCGCTGTCCTGAACTTGCCCGGGCTGGGTTTCACAAGCGCCTTGCGGATCGAACGCGGACAGTGTTTGGTCCAGCACCTCCGCCTGGCCTCTTGATTGCAGCGCCTTTGAAAGCAAGCTGGCCATGGCGCCTTCTTTGCGCATGGCAAACCAGGCACCCTCGCCTTCGGGCCCCGCGATGACCAGACCGCTGGCACCGCTTTCACCATTTGCAGTTTCGCCGGGCTCGCACCATGCGAGCCAGCCTATGCATCCGCGCCGGGCGCAGCGCAGCGCCAGCTGCGCCGCAAGCCATGGGCTGGCAGCGCCTGTGACCAGACTGGCCCCTATGCGCCCGGCATTGGACTGCGCCCCGGCAAAAGCCATGTCGAATGCAGACGGCGCCAGCAACAAGGCAGACTTTGTGCGTGCATCGAACACATGGCAGATGCGGCCGCGCATGGGCGCGATGGACTCGCCTGGTGTGAGCTTGCCGCCCTGCGCCTGCTCCACCAGTGTTGCGACGGCCGGCATCTCGCAGGCCTGGGCCAGCATGGCGAGGCTGGCTGCATCGTAGGCGAGCCCCAGCGCACTGCCCTGCCCTTGCAGCGCGTTCTGGCACATGCGGGCGAGCTCATAGGGCGCGATCGTGCGCAGGGTTCTGTCGTCGATGGACGAGGCCGAAGCGGCGAGCGTCTCATGCGGCTTGGATGCGGGGAGCGCGTTCAGCTCCAGATCTGGAGTTGCGCCCTCGCCTTTCGCTGGCAGCAGAGGGAAAGGCCAGGTGCCGTCGCGGCCTTGTTCCAGGTCTTCGGCGATGGGTGCGCCTTGCATGAAGGTGCCGCGCACCGACTTGGGCCTTGCAGCTTCGAACTTTTCCATGCCGAAGAAAGTGAGCGCGAAGCGGATGGAGCCGAAGGGCGAGAAATCACGGGCCAGCCAGTTTTCGTGCAGCTCGGCGTAGTGCCGCCCGGCCTGCGACTGCACCCGCGCCGTGATGTGGCGCAGTGCCGGCAGCGCCAGCACCAGCTCGGCGACGCGGTCGGTGCCCTGCCACTGGGAAAGACAAGCGTGCAGCTCATTGACGCGCAGCAAGACATCAAGGGTGGTCTCGTGCTCCAGCCTGTCTTGCCGGCCCCGCACGCCCCGGCGCACATCGCGGGGTGCAGCCGACGAGCGGTACCAGAAATGATGAGCGCCTTGTGGGCCGAACGCGGGCGATAGTGCCCATGCGTAGTCTTGTTCAATGATTTTGCGCAGCGCGGCTATCGTCATCTCGGGTGCAAGCTGCTGCTGCTCATTGGCCACAAAATCGTCTTTGCAAGCTTCGATGATGTCGGCATGCAGCTCGATGACGATGGCATGGAGGATTTCGATCACTTCAGGATGCACCTGTGGCGCCGCCCAATCGATCATCGCTTGCCAGGGCTGTGATGTGGCCTTGCCCTGCAGACTGCCACGCGCAAGAAACTCGTTCAACTCGTGGCGCACCCGACGTAAATCATCGATCAACACCTGCGGCGGTGCGAACACGCCATCGTCGGGGCGCGTCGATTGGCCAAAGTGCAGGATGGCTTTGTCCAGCAAGTCGCCAAACTGTTGTGCTGGCGCGCTGGTGTGGTGAACCTGCTGGTGCATGGCCTGGGCCAGCGCCCTCTCACGCACCTGCGTCCATGTGTGCATAAGCTGCGGGTGGTTGGGCACGAAAGCCGAAAGGCCAGTGGCGGCCGAATTACCCAGACCGAGGTAACGCCGCCAGGCTGGCGACAAGCGCGCCGCATTCGGATTGCGCGCGCGTGCGATGTGGTCCACCAGATCAAACACGAACTCACGCAAGACAAAGCCCGAGCAGAACTGCGCGTGATAGGGGCGGCGAAAGGGGTGGTCTGGTTCCAGGCCGGCATAGGGCCGCGTGCCCAACTGGCCGTTGCCGATGAAGGCGGTGGTGCGCAAGATGTAGCCCACTGGCGCCAGCACTTGCGCATCGGGCTGCACGCCGGCTGCCAGACTGTCCACCACATGATCGAACAGGCGGGCACTGCGGTTGCCCCTGGCATAAATCAGGGTGTCGTAGTCGGCAAAGCCGCCTCTTTGCTTGGGCACCTCGCGGCGCAAGTGGGCTTCGCGCTGTGCCGTCCATTCGCCCTGGCACAGCACGCCCATGGCGTCCCAACTGGGGGCGTAGTTGCGGTCGGTCTTTTGCTCTTCTGGGAGCTTCTCGGAGATCAGAAAAAAATGAAACTCCCAGCCGCCGCCTGTCAGGCGATAGAGCACTTCGCCGCGTCCGGCGTCGTCCAGCGTAAAGCGAAGTTTTTCGATGCGGTAACGGCCGCGCACCATTTCGCGCATGGCAGCGCGAGAAAAATTAAGCGCATCGGCAACGATGACCTGGGCCCGCTGCGAGCCCATGACGATTGCCGGGGGACGAAGCGTGAGGCCGGGTGCGCTCATTCGTGCGTGCCAGCCATGCCCGATGTCATGATGGCCTTTGGGTTGTCCTGAAAAATCTTTTGCCTCAGTGCGGCGGGCAGCTCGGAGAGTTGCTCATGGGGTTTAGGCAAGCCCATGTCAAAGGGCCAGTCGGATCCAAACAGCACGCGATCTTGGCCGAAGAAACCAGCAACAAACTCCAGCGAGGCGGCATCGTGCGTGATGCAGTCGACACAAAAGCGTTTCATGGCCTGCCGGACTTTCTCGCCGCCCAGGTAGGCGCCGGGTCGCTCGGTGTCTTGCCCGCGCTGCAGGCGCCCGCCCACGGCAGCGGTGGTGCCACCACCGTGTGCCAGGCAAAAGCGAATGCGCGAATGCCGCTCCAACACGCCCGACATGGCCAGGTGCGCTGCGGCGATCGCGGTCTCAGTGGGGCCACCGAGCAAATTCGATAGCGACAGGCTGTCGAGCCTTGGATCGCAGGAGCGATGCGGATGCAACAGCACAAAGGCGCCTGCACCATCGAGCGTTTGCCACAAGGGCTCATACTGCGGGTCGCTGAGCATGCGCGCGCGCTGGGCATCGCCGGCAGGCATGGCAAACCCCTGCTGCCCCGCCGCCACCGAATGCGCCGCCACCTGCGCTGCGGCCTGGGGATGCTGCACAGGAAGGTGGTGCAAGGCGGCGATGCGCTGCGGCGCTGCGGCGCTGATTCGGCTAAGGCCTGCATTGAGTGCCATGGCCCACTGGCGGGCATCATCGGCTTCGAGTGCGGCGCGGTAAAGAGTGGGTGGCACCGAGACCCATGCCTGCGCCACACCGTTTGAATCCATCCAGCGAATGAGCGCCTCGGGCTCATAGAGCTCGCGTTTTGGCAACTGCGCGCCATCGACCATGAGCCGCCCGCTGGGCAGCCACTGCACATCGGTCAGGCCAGCAAGGTCCTGTTCACGCAAGGGGATCAGGTGGGCATGGACGTCCAGGAGAATTTTCATGGGCAAGCTCGTTTGAACGGGCTATGTTATCGAGGTTTCTGCAAACCATCAGATAGGGTCAATTGCCGTGCCCAATTGCCCTGCCCATTTGTCATTGCGGGCGCCACCCCCGCAGGCCGCGCCGCGTTTACTGTTTGGCCGGGCTTTCACGGCCAGTGGGCGTGGCCACTTTGATTTGCACCTTGAAGCGCTCTTTGAGCGTCTGGTAGTAGGCCAGATTTTCGGCCGAGCTCCACCACTGCGCATATTGCATACGCTCTTGGCGGGCGACCTCTTCAGTGGGCGGCTGGCGCGGCAAGACTTTGTTGACTCGCACCACGGCGTAGCCTTGCGCACCCAGGTCAACGCCAGCTAACATCGGCAACGCGGCAGGGTCAGCGCGCAGGGCGGCTTCGACCACGGCGGGTGCCTGGTTTTGCGTGTCTTGCCGAGACAGTTCGACTGCTGCGGGCAGGCTGGCACTGGCCGGGTTGGCCTTCCAGGCGGCGAGTTTTTCCATGCCGTCTTTCTTGGCGAGCTCAGCCGCTCGCGCCGCGACTACGCGCTCGCGCACCTTGTCCTTGACCTGTGCGAAGGGCAATGTGCTCGCTGCGGTGTACTTGGCCACGCGGCCCGATGCGAGCGTGCTGGGCGCGACCTCCAATGCCTCGGTGTTGCGCTTTTTCTCCAGGCTGTCGGGCGAAAAAATCGCGCTGAGAAACTTCGGGTTGGCCAGCGCGCCGGTGGCGCCCGGTGCGGGCGTGCGGGTGACGTTGCTGGCCTTGCGGATTTCGAGCTTGAGGCGATCGGCCACTGGCTTCAAGCTGTCGGCCTGCTCATAGACGCCGTTGGTGAAAGCTTCTGCGCTTTCAGCATACTTGCGTTGGGCCTGCTGCTTGCGCACTTCGGCTTCAAGCTCAGCTCTCATTTGCTCGAAGCTGCGCTGGGCAGGTGTCTTGATGTCGGTCACGCGAATGATGTGAAAGCCGAATTCGGTTTCGACGACGCCGCTCAGTTCACCCTTCTTCAGACCAAAGACCGCGTCCTCAAAAGCTTTTGCCATTGCGCCACGGGAGAAGAAGTCGAGGTCGCCGCCTTTGGCCGCTGAGCCGGGGTCTTGTGAATTTTTGCGGGCGAGTTCGGCGAAGCTGTCGGGTGATTTTTTCACCGCGGCGAGCAACTCCTGGGCCTTGACGCGGGCCTTTTCGTGCTCGGCCGGTGCAGCGCCCTTGGCAGAGGCGATCAGAATGTGGCTGGCGCGGCGCTCTTCCTGGCCTTGCAGTCGGCCTGCGTTTTGCTCGTAGTAGGTCTTGAGGTCTTGCTCATTGAGGGTCACGCCCTTCTTGACCGACTCCAGATCAAGCACCAGGTACTCGACATCAGCCGACTCTGCCGCCTGGAACATGCTGGCATTGGCTTTGAAGAAGGCTTCCAGCTCAGCGTCGCTGGGGTTGACCCGCGAGGCGTAGTCAGTGGTGGCAAAGCGTACCACCTGCGCCTGGCGCCGCTCGAAGAAGGCATTGAGTGAGAGTGCGGCCTGTGCCGAGGTGGCAAATCCGCTGCCGCCCAGCCCCACCAGTACCTGCCGCGCGGACAGATCGGCGCGGATGTTTGACTCGAACATCTCCGGGGTCATGCCCTGCGCGCCGACGAGCTGGCGATAGCGGGCCATGTCGAGTTTGCCATCGGGGCCGCGCAGTGAAGCGATCATTTCGTTTTGCGACAGCTCGCGCGCTAGGCGCTGGTCGCTGGTGCCAAGCTTGGACTGCTGGGCAGCCGCGGCGATGACGCGGTCGCGCACCATGCGCTCGAGCGTGGCGTAGCGGGCCTCGGGTGAATCGAGCAGCTTGGCATCCAGTGTAGGCATCTGCTGGCGCACGCGATCGACCTCTTGCTTGTGCGCAGCGTCCCAATCGCCTTGCAGGATCTCAAGGCCATCGACCTTGGCCACAGCTTCGCCCTTGTCGCGCAAGCGGCTGTAGCCTTCGAGCCCGAACAGCACGAATGACGGAAAGATCAGCAAGAACAGCAAGAACTGCATGATCCTGGTGTGCTTGCGAACAAAATCAAACATGCTCAAACCCACATTCGTTGAAGAAACGCCGCCGAAGCGACCACCCGATTGACGCGGCAGCCGCAAGGACGATTGTTGTACGCAAACAAAAGGCGAACCACTGTTCGCCTTTTGTTTGATTTGGTGGGTGCTGACGGGTTCGAACCGCCGACCTACGCCTTGTAAGGGCGCCGCTCTACCGGCTGAGCTAAGCACCCCACCTGAAACTGGCCGCTCAGTTCAGCGCATCCTTGAGCGCCTTGCCTGGACGGAACTTGGGAACCTTGGCTGCCTTGATTTTAATCGCAGCGCCGGTTCGAGGGTTTCGGCCGCTGCGCGCGGCTCGTTTACCGACCGCAAATGTACCAAAACCGACCAATGACACCGACCCGCCTTTTTTCAAGGTGGTCTTGACTGCGCCGATCGTGGATTCCAGCGCGCGGGTGGCTGCGGCTTTGGAAATGTCGGCATGCTTTGCAATGTGTTCGATCAGTTCGGTCTTGTTCACAAGGGGCCCCTCGATGAGAGATAGAGTTGATGGATGTGTCTCTTGAATAATTCATTCTTTACCGCTCCACCCACACCCGTGTTCGACACGCGGAGGTAGGCGCAACGGAAATGATTTGTTGCGGCATCAAACCACCAACCAATTAGAGCGACGGACCCACAGGGTGTCAATAAGGCGGGCGGCTTAACAACAGCGCGGAGGCGGATTCTAGTCGGTTTTAAATGGCACACCGGAGATTTTGGGCCGACTTGTCCGCAGATTCCTGCCGCAGTGCGCCATTTTCTCTGCGCGCGTTACAAAAGGGCGGCGATGGCCT
The DNA here is from genome assembly GCA_947476285.1 of Comamonadaceae bacterium. GTDB lineage: Bacteria > Pseudomonadota > Gammaproteobacteria > Burkholderiales > Burkholderiaceae_C > Ramlibacter. Next base: position 8,724 of record CANJPU010000074.1, read on the forward strand.
GACCCAGATCGCTGGTGCTGGCAGTGCCGCCAATGTCAGGCGTGCGCGGTGCGCCGCTGTCAGGACGAAGCGCTTGCTCGATGGCTGCCAGCACGGCATCGTGCGCGTCTTTGTGGCCCAGGAAGTCAAGCATCATCGCCCCGCACCATATCTGACCGATGGGGTTGGCGATGTTGCGTCCCGCGATGTCGGGGGCAGAGCCGTGTACCGGCTCGAACAGTGAAGGAAACTTGCGCTGCGGGTTGAGGTTGGCGCTGGGTGCGATGCCTATGGTGCCGGTGCAGGCCGGCCCCAGATCGCTGAGGATGTCACCGAACAAGTTACTCGCAACCACCACGTCAAAGAAGTCGGGGCGCTGCACGAAGTGCGCGGTGAGGATGTCGATATGGAATTTGTCCACCCTCACCTCAGGGTAGCTCTTGGCCATTTCGGCAACCCGCTCGTCCCAGTAGGGCATGGTGATGGCAATGCCGTTGGATTTGGTGGCGCTGGTCAGGTGCTTCTTGGGCCGCGACTGAGCCAATTCAAATGCGAATTTGAGCACGCGGTCCACTCCGATGCGCGACATCACGGTCTCTTGCATGACGATCTCGCGCTCGGTTCCGGGGAACATGCGCCCGCCAATACTGGAATACTCACCCTCGGTGTTCTCCCGCACGATGTACATGTCGATCTCGCCGGGAAGGCGTGCGCTGCCGTCGCGCCGCACCACAGGCGCGATGATGCCGGGCATCAGGCGCGCGGGCCGCAGGTTGACGTATTGATCGAACTCACGGCGAAACAGCAGCAGCGAGCCCCATAGCGAGACATGGTCGGCGATCTTGTCGGGCCAGCCTACAGCGCCGAAGTAGAGCGCATCATGGCCACCAATCTGGTCTTTCCAGTCGTCGGGCAGCATCTTGCCGTGCTTCTCGCAGTAGTCCCAGCTTGAAAAATCAAAATGGTCAAAAGCCAGATCGATGCCAAAGCGTGTGGCCGCTGCCTCCAGAACACGTATGCCCTCGGGCATGACTTCCTTGCCGATGCCGTCTCCGGCGATGACTGCAATTCGCTTGGTGCTCATATGGATTCCTGAATGAGGGGAGTACTTTGATAGGTCGCGCAGGGGACAGGCTTGTGCTCATATTTTGGCAGCACTAGTGCGAACCGGCCCTGACCACCAGGCTTACGCCCAGCGCCGCCAGTGCCATGCCGACGATGGTGAAGGCAGTCATGCTCTCGCCGAACAAAAACCAGGCCATGATGGCGGTGCATGGCGGAACCATGTAGAGCAGGCTGGTCACCGAGGTGGCGGCGCCGCGATGGATCAACATGTACAGGAGCGAACTGCCGCCCAGGCTCAGCCCCAGGACCGACCAGGCGAAGGCACCGATCAATTGACCGTTCCAGTCCATGGCCTGTGTCTCCAGCAAGGCAAGTGGCAAGGTAATGGTAAAGGCAGCAATGAACTGGACCACGCTGGCGGTGCGCACATCGCACGGCGCGACAAAGCGCTTTTGGTAGAGCGTGCCAATGGTGATGCACAGGAGCGCGACCATGCACAAGGCGAAGTTGGCCACGTGGACTTCGCCCAGGCCCAGCTTTTGCCACACCACCAGCGTCACGCCACCAAGCCCGAGAGCCAGTCCCGCCCACTGCCGGGCCGTCACCTGCCCGCCAATTCGGGACACCCACACCGCCGTGAGCACCGGCTGCAGGCCCACCAGCAGCGATGCCACGCCCGCACCCAGCCCCAAGCTCACTGCAGTCCAGACGCCGCCGAGGTAACCCGCATGCATCAGGATGCCAGTGACCGCCAGATGGCCGATCTGTGCGCGGCTGGTCGGCCTGGGCGCACCGGCTGCGAATGCCCAGGCTGCGAAACAAAGAGCCGATGCGCAGTAACGCAGCACCAGAAATTTCATAGGGGGCGAATGCGGCATGCCGTAGCGCGCAACGATGAAACCGGTGCTCCAGACGAGTACGAAGAACACCGGCATCAACGCGATAAGGCGGTCTTGCCGCAACACGGGAGTCATGGGGCAGCTACTTCACCCGTTTGCGGATTTCAGGCAGCGCCTTCTTCAGGTAGTACACCATGGACCACACCGTCAGCACGGCTGAAATCCAGATCAACCACGCGCCCCAGAGCCCGGTGTCGATCAGACCAAAGAGCTGACCGTCGAACAACAGAAAGGGGATGGCGATCATCTGCACGGTGGTCTTGACCTTGCCAATCATGTGCACTGCCACGCTCTTGGATGCGCCGATCTGGGCCATCCATTCGCGCAAGGCGGAGATCGCGATCTCGCGTCCGATGATGATGAGCGCGACAAAGACATCAGCGCGGCGCAGGTGAACCAGCACCAGCAAGGAGGCGCACACCAGGAACTTGTCTGCCACCGGGTCCAGGAAGGCGCCAAAGGAGGATGTCTGGTTCAGCTTGCGTGCCAAATAGCCGTCGAGCCAATCGGTCAGGGCGAACACCACGAACATCACCGTGGCGATCAGATTTTGCATCTGCGGCTGCAAGCCCAGATAGAACACGCCCACAATCAGCGGAATGGCGACGATGCGAGTCCAGGTGAATATCGTGGGTATGGTGAGAAACATGCCCCCCGATTCTGGCATGAGCCGCGCCCACCGCGAACAAATCGGAGAAACACTCAGCGAAGGGCCCGGTAGATCTCTTGCGCCAACTCGCGCGAGATGCCCTCGACACTGGCAATGTCGTCCACACCGGCCTGTGCCACACCGCGCACGCCGCCAAATCGCTGCAGCAGCCGCGCCCGCTTCTTGGCGCCAATGCCGGGAATGTCTTCCAGGCTGCTGCCGCCCACCCTCACCTTGGCGCGGCGCGCGCGCATGCCGGTGATAGCGAAGCGATGGGCTTCGTCGCGGATTTGCGCCACCAGCATCAGGGCAGCGGAGTCTTTGCCCAGATAGACTTTGTCGCGGCCGTCGGCGAAGACCAGCTCTTCCAGCCCCACCTTGCGTCCTTCTCCCTTTTCGACGCCGACGATCACGGCAAGATCCAGCCCGAGTTCGGCGAAGACTTCGCGCGCCATGCTGACCTGCCCTTTGCCGCCATCGACCAGCACCAGATCGGGCAGGCGGCCAGCGCCACCACCTGCGCCACCACCTGCACCCTTGGGCGGCGTGGCGTCGGGCGGGTCGCGGCCGGACTGCGCCAGCTTGCTGTAGCGGCGCATCAGCACCTGGCGCATGGCCGCATAGTCGTCGCCCGGGGTGATGCCATCGATGTTGTAACGCCGGTACTCGGCGTTGTGCATCTTGTGCTGGTGATACACCACGCAGGAGGCCTGCGTCGCCTCGCCGGCGGTGTGCGAGATGTCGAAGCATTCGATGCGAAACGCATCCAGGTTGTCGGGCGCGAGGTCCAGCGCTTCAACCAGGGCGCGGGTGCGGGCCTGTTGCGAGCCTTCCTCGGCCAGCAGGCGGGCGAGCTGTATGTCGGCGTTTTGTTGCGCCATCTCAAGCCAGAGCCGGCGCTGCTCGCGCGGATTGTGCACCGCGCTGACCCGCACGCCCGTCTGCTCACTCAATGCGGCAATGAGTTCGCGGCTGACCGCTTGGCTGGTGATCAGCGCCGGCGGCACGGGCACGCCGATGTAGTGCTGCGCGATGAAGGCCTCCAGTACATGCACTTCCACCGGCCGGCCGGCGGCCTGGCTCGCACCCGGCTCGGTGCCCAGCTCGGCACCCAGGCCGAAGTCTTGCACGGCAGCGGCGTCTTCCACATGGGTGGGAAAGTAGGCCCGGTCGCCCAGGTGGCGGCCGCCTCGCACCATGGCCAAATTGACGCAGGCCTTGCCGCCCTGGACCTTGACCGCCAGGATGTCCACGTCTTTGTCGGACACGGTGTCCACCGACTGCTGATGCAGCACACGCGACAGCGCGCTCATCTGGTTGCGCAATTCGGCCGCCTGCTCGAACTCCAGCTTATCGGCGTGCGACATCATGCGCGCTTCCAGGTCTGCCAGCAGTGTCTGGGTTTCGCCATGCAGAAAGGCCTGCGCGTTGTGCACGTCGCGCTGGTAGTCTTCGGGCGATGCCAGGCCGACGCAAGGCCCGGAGCAGCGTTTGATCTGATAGAGCAGGCATGGCCGCGTGCGGTTGGCAAAGACGGTGTCCTCGCAGGTGCGCAGGCGAAACACTTTCTGCAGCAGTTGGATGGATTCCTTCACAGCCCAGGCGCTGGGATAGGGGCCGAAATAGCGGTGCTTGCGATCGACCGCGCCACGGTAGTAGGCCACCCTGGGGAACTGCGTGGCCTGCGCACCCTTGACGGGGACGCTGGCGCGGTCAGTGCCGGTGATCTTCAGATACGGATAGCTCTTGTCGTCGCGAAACAGGATGTTGTAGCGGGGGCTGAGCGACTTGATCAGGTTGTTCTCAAGCAGCAGCGCCTCTGCCTCCGAGCGCACCACGGTGGTCTCAAGCCGCACGATCTTGCCAATCATGTGGCCGATGCGGGTGCCGCCATGGTTCTTCTGGAAATAGCTGGAGACACGTTTCTTGAGGTTGCGCGCCTTGCCCACATAAAGCACGCCGCCATCGGCATCGAAATAGCGGTACACCCCCGGCAGCGCGGGCAGCGCGGCGACTTGCGCCAGCAATTGATCAGTGTGGACCTGTGTCATACAGCCGCTATTGTGTATTGTGTGTATTGTGGACAATCCAGGCTGGACAACCCGGTCAAAGCGTTTGCCATTTCATGCTCTGGGACATTTTCTGCAAAGTCATCGATAACCACGGCGACATCGGCGTGTGCTGGCGTTTGTCGTGCGATCTTGCCAACAAAGGCCAGCAGGTGCGACTGTGGGTGGACGATGCCACCGCGCTTGGCTGGATGGCGCCGCTGGGACACCCGGCAGTTCAGGTTTTGGCCTGGGGCTCTCAGCCTGCGGGATGGGAGCCGGGCGATGTGGTGATCGAAGCCTTTGGCTGCGAGTTGGACCCAGCGGTGCAGGAGGCCATTGCCCGATGCGCGCTGCGCCTTGACCGGGCCATCGCATGGATCAACCTGGAGTACCTCAGCGCGGAACCGTTTGCCATGCGCTGCCACCGGCTTGCCTCACCGGTGATGGCCGGTCCGGCAGCGGGATTGACAAAGCATTTTTTCTACCCGGGCTTCACACCGGGCACTGGCGGCCTGCTGCGTGAAGGCGATTTGATGCAGCGCCAGCAGCGCTTTGACGCCAGCGCCTGGCTGCGCGAGCGGGGCATTGCCACGGACGACGACGTGTTGCGGGTGAGTCTGTTTTGCTACGAGCCGCCTGCGTTGCGCCAACTGCTGGCCCGCTGGGCAGCGGGCGCACAGCGTGTGGCACTGCTGGTGACCGCAGGCAGAGCGGCTGCCGCAGTCGATGCCGCGCTGGCTGGTATGGGCGCGACCGGGCCGCTTTCGATTCATCGGCTGGCGCTCATGAGCCAGCCCGAGTATGACCATCTGCTGTGGGCCTGCGACTTGAACTTCGTGCGCGGGGAAGATTCACTGGTGCGTGCCTTGTGGAGCGGCAAGCCTTTGGTGTGGCAAATCTATCCGCAGCACGATGGCGCACACCAGGCGAAACTCGATGCCTTCCTGGGGTGGCTAAAAGCACCTGCGAGCCTGCGCGAATTTCACATTGCCTGGAACGACGCAGCGCAGTCATTGCCACCCGCATCCCCTGCCCAATGGAGCGACTGCGCACACCAGGCTCGCCTGAACTTGCTGTCGCAAGACGATTTGTCGAGCCAACTGCTGGGCTTTGCCGCTGGGCTGCTGACGAAGGACAAGGCATGAGGCTCTTGCTGATCGAGGACGACGCCATGCTGGGCCGAGCAATGAAGCAGGGTCTGGCCGACGCGGGCTTTACGGTCGATTGGGCCAACAACGGCAATGATGCCGAGCTGGCGCTCACCTGCGGCGTCTACGAAGCCGCGCTGCTCGATTTAGGCTTACCCGGCAAAGATGGCATGAATCTTCTGCGTGAACTGCGTGAGCGCCGCGACACCCTGCCCGTGTTGATCATGACGGCCCGCGACGCCGTGTCCGACCGCATCGCGGGCTTGAACGCTGGTGCCGACGACTACGTACTCAAGCCCTTTGACTTGGACGAACTGGTCGCCCGCGTGCGGGCCTTGATTCGCCGGCGCGCGGCGGGTGGGTCACCGGTGCTTGAATGCGGGGCACTGCCACTGGACCCTGTGCAGGAACAGGTACAGCTCGACGGCCAGCCGGTGCAGCTCTCGGCCAAGGAGTTTGCCCTGCTCGAAAAGCTGATGCAGCGGCCGGGCCTTGTGCTGTCGCGCGAGAAACTCGAAGACGCGATCTACGGCTGGGGAGAGGAAGTGGGCGTGCAGCGCATTCGAAATGTCCGCGGCGTTGGCTACAAGGTTTGCGAGACATGAAAGTCTCGATTCAGCAGCGGGTGCTGTTGTGGGCCATGGGCGCGCTGGCGGTGGCCAACCACCATGGCAGCACGGGTGCGCCCCAGGCCCCCAAAGCTGGCCCTGCAACTGCCGAGCGTCTATGCCGAGTACGGCAAGTTTGAGTTTGTCACATGGGTCTGGAGCGGCAGTGGCGCGAGACTGCACAGCCCCGACCCCGGTGTGGATTTGCCTTTCAGGTCGCGCAGCGGCCTGAGCACCGTCACAGCCAATGGCGAGAGTTGGCACCTCTACACCATTGTGCTGGAGGGCACCATTGTGCAGGCTGCCCAACGCGCGAGTGGGCGCGAATCGCTGGCCCGCGACGCGATATCCGCACTGATCGTGCCCGCTCTTGCGATGTTCGCCGTGTTGGCCGCCTTGCTGGCGCTGGCATTGCGCCGTGCGCTGACGCCGATCACGGCACTCAAGCTGCAGTTGCGCTTGCTTGAACGCGCGGGCGACGAGACGCAGCGCAAGGCCGCTCTGGATGAATTGACCGCCGGTGTCGCCCGAGCACAGCACTTGGTGGAGTAACTGCTTGAGTTTTCGCGCCTGGGGCCCGAGGCCTCTGGCCTGCGCAGCGAGCCCCTGGACCTGCGAGACCTTGCGCGCACGGTTGTGGCCCAGTTCAGCGCCCGCGCCGAACATCTGGGTGTGGACCTCGGGGTGGTGCCTGGCGACGCCCCGACGGTAGACGGCGACGCACCGCAAATCACTATATTGCTGAACAACCTGGTGGACAACGCGCTGCGCAGTCAACAGGCACGGCTGGCAGCGGCCTGGGCCTGGCCATCGTGAAGGCCGTAGCCGAACACCACGGTGCGAGCATTAGCCTGGACGATGCGCCCGGCGGTGGCCTGCGTGTCACCGTGCGCTTTGCGCCGACTTGAGCGTGGCCATGGCCGGGCTGCGGCACGGCGCGAACAAGTCCATGCCCGTCTCATAGGCTGAGGTCTGCACGTCCAGAATGCCCAGCAGCGAATGGAACAGGTGATCGTGACTGAGCGGCTGGGCAGAGCGCCCGCGAAGGCAACTCTGGCTGACACCAAAGCCGCGCTGGAAGGCCGGTGAGAGCCACATGACCAAGGGCACCTTCTTCTGCACGTCGGGCGCAATGGCATAGGGCATGCCGTGCAGATACAGGCCGCCCTCGCCAAGTGATTCGCCATGGTCCGACACATACAGCAAAGCGGTGTCGTGCGTCTTTTGCGCGCCTTCCAGGAAATCGATGACGCGTGAGACGACGAAATCAGTGTAGAGCAGCGAGTTGTCATAAGCGTTGCGGATTTCATCAGCACTGCACATGCGAAGATCTTCGTGCTGGCAGGCCGGCGAAAAGCGCTTGAACGCCGCGGGATAGCGCTTGAAGTAGGCCGGGCCGTGGCTGCCCAATTGATGCATCACCACGAAGAGATTGCCCTTGGCATCGCGCACAATGCCCTCCATGCCGTGCAGCAGGATTTCATCGAAGCATTGACCTTCCGGACACAAGGACTGCACGCCCGCGCGGTCGAGCTGATCAGTGCGCAAGCCGTCGCACACGCCTTTGCAGCCGGATTGGTTGTCGCGCCAGATCACCTGGAAGCCGGCACGGGCCAGCACCTGCAGCACCGACTCATGGGAAAGAATCTTTGTCTCGTCGTAATTGCGGCGCCCGAAGGACGAGAACATACACGGCAGTGAGACTTCGGTGGAAGTGCCGCAGGCGCTGACATCGGCAAAGCTCACTGCGCCGCGCTTGGCAAGCTCGGGGGTGGTCTGACGCTCATACCCATTCAGACCGAAATTGCGCGACCGGGCGGTCTCGCCCACCACCAGCACGAACAAGGCCGGTCGGATTCTGCCCTGCCATGCGGCTGCCAGCTTCGCATCGGGCGCCACAACCAGCTTGGGCCCTGCCGGACGGTTGGCGCTGCCCCAGGCGTTTCCAATGGAGGCGGCAACCACATTGCCAGGGGTGATCAGGTGACGCATCTCGCGGTGGTTACGCATGAGAGAGGCGAAGTCGGCAAAGATCAGCAGGAGGCTGAGCACGCCGATGCCCAGCGAACCCAGAACCCAGGCCAGTCGCAGAGCCAGCGCCCGGCCCAGCGGACGGCGCAGCAAGCGCGGCCACCAGAGCAGGGCTGCGGGCAAAAACCCCCAGACGAGCAAGTGGGCGGCCATCCCCCAGCCCAGGAGTTCACGCGCCTCGCCGTAGTTGGTGGCCATCACATTGCTCAGCATGGCTCCGTCGAAGTAAATCGCGTAGCGCTCCACGTAGTAGGACACTGCGGCGCCGATCACCAGCAGCACCGCCAGCAGCGGGCGCACGGTGTGCCGGTTGGAGACCATGATCACTGCGGCCAGGTAGAAGGCGGTGAGCGCGAGCATGAGTGCTACAGCGAAGCGCCAGGTCTCCAACTGCGCCCAGGACCGCCCGGCCAGGGCTGCGCGCCAGAACGGCTGGTTGGCCGCAACCATCAGATAAGCTGCGCAGCAAAGGACCAGTGTCTCTACCCGCACCAGCGGGCGCGCAGGCCAGCGCCAGCCGGCGGGCGAAGCAGTGGACGAAGCTGTGGGCCGATGTGAGTTCATGAGATGGCAGATCATGCAACAGCACACTTAAGCACCACTTAAGACCTTGCCAGACTGGCAAATCCGCAGCGAGGCTCGAAAAACGTTTAAAATGCAGGGCTTTGCGCAGTTTCACGGATCAACGATCCAATCGCGCAGCATTCCGCCGCGGACAGGCGCACCTCCAGTCAAGGGAAGGCGCAACCGGGCCAACCAACGATACCGCTATGAAAATCGCTCAAGAAATCCGCGCCGGCAATGTGATCATGAACGGCAAGGACCCCATGGTCGTCCTCAAGACCGAATACGCACGTGGAGGGCGTAATGCCGCCACCGTGCGAATGAAGCTCAAGAGCCTGATCGCCAACTTCAACACGGAAGTCGTCTTCAAGGCCGACGACAAGATCGACCAGATCGTGCTGGACAAGAAGGAATGCACCTATTCCTACTTCGCCGACCCGATGTACGTCTTCATGGATTCCGACTACAACCAGTACGAGGTCGAAGCCGAGAACATGGGCGACGCGCTCAATTACCTGGAAGACGGCATGCCCTCTGACGTGGTGTTCTATGAAGGCAAAGCCCTCTCGGTAGAACTGCCCACCAGCTTGGAGCGCGAAATCACCTGGACTGAGCCGGCCGTGAAGGGGGACACCTCAGGCAAAGTGCTCAAACCCGCCAAGATTGCCACCGGCTTCGAAATCGGCGTGCCGATCTTCGTGGCGCAGGGCGACAAGGTCGAGATCGACACCCGCACCGGTGAATATCGCCGCCGGGTTTGATGACTCTGGCTTCAAAATAGAAGGCTCCGCAAGGAGCCTTTTTGCTTTTGAGTCCTCTTTTCCACTGACCGCATGGACTTCGACTTCAGCCAGATTGCCGTTCCGTTTCGCATGCAGCCAGGGCTCCGGCGCCTGGCCTTGGGTACGCATTCGCTCAGCGCGCTGCAGCCCGAGAGCACCATGCATGCGGAGAAACTCGCTGTGCTGCAAGCTGGGCAGTCACGCCTGCAAATTCCCGGATTCGATGCACAACCAGCCTTGTGCGCCATTGCCAGATACTCGGGCCTCGACGTTCTGGCCGCGCAGGCGCTGCCGCTGGAATTGATCTTTGAGGAAGACTTTGCGGTGCTCGATGGCGCCAATGGCACCCTGCCCTGGCTGTGTGTCTGCTTGCCGTCTCACTGGGCTCCTGAAGGCAAACTGGGGCTGGATTTTGCATCGGTGCATGCACCGGTTGCCGACAATCAGGCACTGTTGGCTGCGGCGGACCGGCTGCTTGCCTTGGTCACCGCCGGCGAGTGTTGGGAAAGATGGGTCTGGACCATCACTCCATCGGGTCGATACGACCAGCATCCGCTGCGCCACCCCAGGACGCCGTGGCCGCTTGACCTCGATCCACAGGCGCTGGCTGCCCAATGCTGGTTGCGAGCGGAGCGACAAGTTTTCTTCCCGGTGGGTCAGGGCACGCGGCAGGCGGTGTTTGCAATTCGAGTCATGCTGCAGCCCTTGGTCGATGCCGTGCGGGCACCGGGTGCGGCGCGGCGCTTGCATGATTCGCTCGCTTCGATGTCGCAAGCGGTGCTTGATTACAAGAACCTCAGCGCGGCGCAGGCCCCCTTGCTGCGCTGGCTGCGTGCCGTCGCCTGAAATTCAAGATCAACGCCGCAGGAACAAGGCAGCAGCCAAAGCCACCAGTCCACCCGCCACGATCAGGCCCGCCCAGGCGGCCCTGCCCCCTGCGAGCGTGGCGCGCCACCGCGACAGGCCCGCCGCCTCTTGGTCTGTGCCTGGCCATGCAGTGGCGTCGGGCAGCGCATTGAGCAAGGAAAGTGCGGCTTCCTGTGTGAACAGCTCCAGCGTGATCTTTTGCAGGCCCTGCGGTGCGTCGCCGGTCAGCCACATGTCGAGTTGCGATTCGCGTTGCCTGGCGTGCGCAAAGGCCTTGAGCGGCAGCTTGACCCGATCTTCCTTCCAGTCCAGGCCTTGCCTGAACCGCCCCGCCAGCCTCAGGACGTCTTTCTGCACGCGCACTTCCATCTCGCCCTTGAACCGCGGTATGGCCACGCCCTTGCCCTGCATGCTCACCAAGCTGGCCGGAAATCTGGCCTGCACCACTGAAAAACTGCCGGTGCGCTCAGCATGAAAAGGTGTGGGACGTCTGAGCTTAATTAACTCGCCCACGGTCAGGTGACCCCCATCGGCAGCGATGAGTACATCGTCGGTGGTCAGCGTCTTCTTGATGCGCATCCCGACAATCGTCCTGCGGTCGTAGGGGCCAAGCTTGCGCCCCTCTAGCACGACGTGATACTTGGCATTGTCCATCGCTCATCCCCGTCCGTCTGTGGGCGAAGGATAGCGCAGATGCGCCGGAGGGAACGGACCGGGGTTACTGCGTCTGCGTGGCCGAGTTGATGATCACCGGGGTAACCGGCGCGTTGGATAAACCGGCCTGGACCGATGTGGGCACAAGTTTGATCTTGTCCATCACGTCAAGGCCCTGGACAATTTTTCCGAATACCGCGTACCCGCCGTTGGCCGTATCGAGCGCGACGTTATTGACCACGTTGATGAAGAACTGCGACGTGGCGGAATTCAGAATATCGGTACGGGCCATGGCCAGGCCAGGGCGATGTCCCAGAACTTGTTGAACAGATGAGCTGAGGGTGGCGGCTCCTTTCGCCCGCATGTGAACATGCGGGTGCCTAGCAAGCAAAGAAAGGAACCACCGAAATGAAGTCTCTCACAAAGTCCGCACTGCGGGCGATCCCTGC
>CANJPU010000075.1 GCA_947476285.1 Comamonadaceae bacterium
ACCGTGCTGATGGTCGACGACCTGGTCAGCGACGAGATCGTGGCCCTGGCCAACCCCGCCGCGCGCGTGGTGCACGTGGGCAAGCGCGGCGGCTGCAAGAGCACACCGCAGACCTTCATTGAAAAGCTCATGATCACCGCCGCCCGCGAAGGCGAGCAGGTGGTGCGCCTCAAGGGGGGCGATCCTTTCATCTTCGGCCGCGGCGGCGAAGAGGTGGAACACCTGCGTGAGGCCGGCATCCACGTGACCGTGGTCAACGGCATCACCGCTGGCCTGGCAGCCGTCGCGTCCCTGGGCGTGCCGCTGACCCACCGCGACCATGCCCACGGCGTGGTGTTCGTCACCGGCCACGCCAAGCCCGGCAAAGGCGCCATAGACTGGCCCGCGCTGGCCGCCACCGCGCGCCAGGCACGCCTGACGCTGGTCATCTACATGGGTGTGAGCGGCGCCCGCGCCATCGAAGCCGGCCTGCTCGCGGGCCTGCCCGCCAGCACGCCGGTGGGCATCATCCAGAACGCCAGCCTGCCCCAGCAGCGCCACGCCGTCACCACCTTGTCGCAGCTTTCGGCCACCATCGCCCGCGAAGGCCTGGGCAGCCCGGCGGTGATCGTGGTGGGCAATGTGATGGCCGGGTTGGCGGCGGCGAGCCAGCACGAGCAGCGCACGAAGTTCGGCTGAAAGCGCGCCCGGCCCCTCACCGGGCGGGTAACCGCGTTTGGGGTTCTGGACGACTCGCCTGTCAACGCAAAATAGAAATGTCCCCTTTTCAACCAGTTAGAGATGTCCCCTTTGGGTTCTTCTGAACGGATTTCTTGTGGGCCAGAGAGGTGTGAGACACGGGCCATGAAGCAAAGCCCACTTGAACTTTGAGCTGGCCTTTCTCGCGCTCGATTCCCGAGACCAGATTGCGCAGCCGCTGGGTCTCTCGCCTGGCGGCGTCGTCCACGCGCGTATTGACCGTCTTGTCATCGGCCTGGCGGGACAAGGCCAGGTGCTGGTGGCGCTCGAACGCCTTGAGCGGTAACAACTCACCCTTGCACCACAGCTGGATTTGGCCATCAAGGTGGTGCACCACCAGGGCACGCTGGTTGCGCAACGCATAGCGCGGATTCATCGGCTCGCTCAGCACCACCAGCAATTGGCCCTTGAACTGGCAGGTGAGCGTCTTGCTCAGCGTGCGCTCGTAGTGGTGCGCGCAGATGCAACGCAGCTGCTCTGGTGTTTGCTCCAGCGCTCTATGGGCATCGGTGTCGCTGAGCGCGGCCTTGGCAAAGCGAGCGTTATGCCGCGGCACATAGCCCGCAAGCCACGCATTGGCCTGCTCAATGGAGCTGATGCCCTGCAGGCGCAAGGCCTTGACCAGCCGGTCCTGCAGCGTCTGGAACAGGCGCTCCACGCGGCCCTTGGCCTGCGGGCTGTAGGCCAGGATCGATTCGATGTTCAGCTGGCCCACGGCGCGCTCGAACTGGGTGGGCGTGGGGTCCTCGGGGTCGTGCTTGGTGAAGATGCTGTGGCGGTCGCTGTACAGGGCCAGGGGCCGGCCGTGCGCGCTGACGTAGCGGTGCAGGCTGTCAAGGTAGGCGGCGGTGGATTCGACCGGGTAGAAGCGCGCGCTCATGAGGGTGCCTGTGGCATCGTCAATGAAGGCGATCAGGCAGCATTTGGGCGCGCGGCCCTCGAACCAGGCGTGGGGACTGCCGTCGATCTGGATCAGCTCACCCAGCGCGCTCCTGCGCTCACGCGGGCTGTGGATCCTGCGCTGGCGCACTCGCTTGGGTTTCCACAGGCCGGCAGTGCTCATCCAGCCGCGCAGGGTCTCCACGCTGTGGGTGAAGCCATGGCGCTCGGCCAGGTGCTCGGCGGCAAGGGTCGGGCCGAAGTCGGCGTAGTGCTGGCGCACCAAGTCCAGGAAATGTGCGCGCCGGCCGGACTCGATGCTGCGGTTGCTGGGCACGCCCCGGCGTCGGGAGATCACCCCAGCCGTGCCCTCGCCCCGCACCGCGCGCGCCAGGCGCTTGACCTGGCGCACCGACACGCCCAGCCACAGCGCCGCGTCGGCCTGGCGCATCGTGCGGGCGATCACCTGCTTGATCACCGCATAGCGGTCCTCGACCTGGGCTCGAACCGAGGACCTACGGATCTGCAGTCTTCAACTCAGGCTATCCGCGACACCACCCGCGACACATTCCGCAGCGTTGACCGATGGTTCCGACTCAATCAACTTTTATGACCGCGCTTTTTACAATCTCGCGCCAGCGGACAAATTCTGTTTCCGAGTTCCGGGCGCACGACAAGCACCTCTGCGCCGGTCGCCATGATGGTGATCGGGGTCAAATCCTTCAGCGGATCGAAATTCATCGTGTACAGATGCGAGTTGATCGTCAACATCGCTGCCTAGGCCGTGCCCAGCGTATATCCGTCGGGCGCGCTGTTCGCTACTTGGCCGACCCCGATGTTGCCATTCGAACCGGTCCGAATTTTCAGATCCATGCTTGTTCATGCTGAACCCGGGCAATTCCATGCCAGCTACTGTCGCCCGGTGCATCATCCGCCGCAGAAGGCGACTTGCTGTGCGGCCTTGCTGGTCCGGCGCCAGCAGATCTGCTGCTGGCGACATCGCTTTCAGGCTTTCGTCTCGACCTGCCGCTTGCCTTCGGCCAACTGGAACAGGATTCCTTGAGAGCGCTTCACATCGACATTGCACGCGGCATAGCTGCGGGGGCTGTGCGTGATCCCGTCGTTCTTTCCCATGTCGTGCCCGTTGAGGGCCAGCCGCCTTGCAACAGCGGGCAGGTTGTCCACCGCCCAGGCGACATGGAACAGCCCTGGGCCCTTGTTGTGTGTGAGAAAGCGGCCGAAGGCTGTCTGCGGATTCCAAGTCTCTGTGATTTGAACATTGCGCGATCTCCTTCTTGGGACGCCAGACTTTGGGCGATGTCTCGTTGGTAGTTGAAGGGTTAGATTCGTCGACGCAAAGATTATCCTGCCCTGCCGAGTTGTCGGATGGTGGCGCGCAATCATCCGGAGCATCGCTGTCGGCGCTGACAGTTGACCGTGTTGGCCGTGTTGGCTGATTGTTAAGACAGCCCCACTTGACCAGCCTGGCGCGCGAGTGAGGCGAAATCACGGATCTCGACGCGATTGCGACCGAGAGCCACCACGGCAGCGTCGGCAAGGGTGCGCAATTCGAAGTTGATGCTCTGGCGCGTGACGCCCAGCATGTCGGCGAGGTCGGCTTGTGTCAGCTTCACCACGCAGTCCCCCGCGAGTTGCGTCTGGTCCAGCAAGAGCCTTGCCAGACGCTGCGACAAGTGGTCGAGATGCCGCGACGCGAGCATCCTGTGCGTCCAGCGGATATGCGTGCAAAGCAATTCAAGGACAGCCTGCGCCAGAGCGGGGCTGTCCTGCACCGCCTGCATGAACGCGCTCCTCGGTATTCGCAACACGATCCCTGGACTTTTCGCCGTCGCTTCGAGGAGCCTGGGCCCGCCATCGAGCCCAGGAACAAGACCAAGAGCATGGCCTGGGCCCGCGACGAGCATCAGGAAGCGCCGGCCTTGGACATTGGAGATTGCCAGATCGAGTGAGCCCTCGACAACGATGAGGAGATCTTCGTTGAAGCCCCCGCTTGGCGCGAATGATGCAACCGTCGCTCCGGTGCGAAATCCCTCGACGTGGGCCGCGCTTGCCAGCGTCTCGACCACCCCCGCACCGCAGCGCTGGATCCAAGCCACTTGCTCGAGCGCCTGTCTGCTTGCGTGTGCGGCCGATCGCATGCGAGTAAACCCTGTGTCCTTGTGTCGGTTAGCTGACTGATTGAACGGCAAACATTCTCGACACTACCAACTGCGCATCCAACTCTGGAACCCAACTTGACAAGCAAGCTTCGTCGTGTCGTCGACGGCAGAAACAGTATATCGGTCCCTGCCATGGAAGCGCCCCGCAATTCGTGTTTGTCGACAGGTGGACTGGCCTCTCGCACCCAGCCCTGATACCCACCTTGAGAAATAGAGACGCACAGACGCGCGCATCAAAGTTCCCATCCAAACCGAGAGGAATACCCATGAACACCACCACCCACGCTCTGTCAAGGCGCCAGTGCATCGCGCTCCTTGTTCAAACGGCAATGGTTGCCAGCCCGGTCATGATGGCGACGACCGCACTCGCGCAGTCGTGGCCGTCTAAGCCGATCCGTCTCATTGTTCCTTCGGGCGTCGGTAGCGTTGGTGATGCCGTGGCGCGCATGCTCAGCAACCACATGAGCAACTCGATGGGGCAAGCCGTTGTCGTCGAAAACGTGACTGGAGCTGGTGGCTTGACCGGCACGACGCAAGTGGTCCGAGGGCAGAAGGATGGCTACACAGTGGGTGTGATCTCCAACAACACGGCCATCAATCCGGTGATCTACAAGACGATGCCGTTCGACACCGCCACGGAAATCGGCCCTATCGGCAGAATTGGCGAGACGCCGCTGGTGCTGGTGAGCAACGCCGCATTGCCTGCCGCAGATCTGCGCGAGCTCATCGCGCTGGCCAAGTCAAAGCCTGGAGGCATGAACTATGGGTCGGGTGGCAACGGCAGCGTCCCCCATCTTGCAGGGGTCATGCTCGTGACCGAGGCGGGGGTGAACATCGTGCACGTGCCATACAAGGAAACTGGCAGGGTACTCGCCGATGTCGTCGGCGGCCAGATTCAGATGGCTTTCGTGGGCATAGGGTCTGCAGTCAGTCTCATCCAGGCTGGAACCGTTCGAGCCATCGGCGTCACGGCCCTGCGGCGATCGTCCAGCCTGCCTCAGGTGCCCACGATGTCAGAAGCTGGCCTGCCGGGCTTCCACATTAGCGGCTGGATGGCCCTGGCCGGACCGGCCGGGGTCCCCAAGGCTGTTGTCGATCGACTGAACCATGAGCTGAACGCTGCCCTCTCCCTTCCCGAAGTGCGTGAGAGGCTGCAAAAGCTCGGCGTTGAAATCCAGACCAGTTCGCCGGGGGAAGCAAACGAGTTCTTCTTGAAGGAACTTGACAAGTATGGGCCGCTGGTCAGGCGCTCGGGTGCCGTGGGCGGGTAGTCCGCAGCCATGTCTCAGAAAGTCGCGCCAGCGCGAGCTACATATCAAGTTAACAGACGGAGACGAGCATGAATGCACGACGCAGGCAGGACGCTGGCATCAGCCGGGAGCAGCGCAGCGTGCTTCCGATTGCGCCACCCCCGGCGCAGGGGCCGACCACGACCGACGTTCGCAAGCAACCGGGCATTGGCGCAGCGCCCCCTGCGCTGGCACCTGCTGGCGCACCCAATGTGGTTGTCATTCTTCTCGACGACATGGGTTTTGGTGCTTCGTCCGCCTTTGGAGGGCCCTGCTCGATGCCGCACGCGGATCGCCTCGCAGCAGGGGGACTTCGCTTCACGCGCTTTCACACGGCGGCGATGTGCTCGCCGACGCGGGCTGCATTGCTGACCGGCCGGAACCATCATTCAGTCGGTATGGGGTCGGTAACGAACTTCGCAGTCAATCGCCCGGGCTACGATGCGATGATTCCGCAGACGGCGGCCACGATCGGGAGGGTGTTGACGTGCAACGGATACGCCACCGGCGCATTCGGCAAGATGCACGAGACGCCGCCTCACGAGATCACGCCGGTGGGTCCGTTTGATCGGTGGCCCACCGCAGGCGAGGGATTCGAGAAGTTCTACGGGTTCCTCGGAAGCCACACCAACGAATGGGCCCCAGGTCTTTGGGACGGAACGACTCCCATCGATCCACCGGCAGACGGCAAGTATCACTTCTCTGAGGCCATTGTCGACCAGGCTGTGAGCTGGATTCGTGACGTTCGGTCGCTCTCACCAGGCAAGCCGTTCTTTTGCTACTTGCCCTTTGCGGCGACGCACGCCCCGTTCCATGTGGCGCATGAGTGGGTGGCCAAGTACAAGGGACACTTCGACCATGGATGGGATCGACAACGGGAAATCACTCTGGAGCGCCAGAAAACGCTTGGCGTGGTACCTGCGGAGACCGAACTGTCCCCATGGCCAGCAGGTGTCCCTCATTGGGACGAACTCAGTGAAGTCGAACGGCGGTCGGCGGCCGCCTTGATGGAGGTCTACGCAGGCTTTGCCGAGCACACGGATGCCCAGATGGGCAGGTTCGTCGACTCACTTTCTGAGTTGGGCGCCCTGGACAATACGCTGATCTTCTATGTTCTGGGCGACAACGGCGCGTCGGCGGAAGGAGGACTGGCCGGCACCCATGACCAGTACCTTGTCTGGAACAACGTCAACGTGACGGCCGCCGACATCATCAATCAGGCGGATCGACTCGGCGGGCCAGAAACCTGGCCGCACTACCCGGTTGGATGGGCGCTTGCGATGGACACTCCCTATCAATGGGTCAAGCAGATGGCGTCGCACTACGGCGGCACGCGCAATGGCCTGATCGTTCACTGGCCGAGCGGCATCCAGGACCGTGGGACGATCCGAAACCAATGGCACCACGTGATTGATCTGTACCCGACCATCATGGAAGCCGCAGACCTGCCGCTTCCACTGTTCGTCGATGGCGCAGCGCAAATGCCGGTGCAAGGCACTGGCATGACCTACTGCTTTGGGGTGGAGGATGCGCCGGAACGTCATGTCACGCAGTACTTTGAAATTGGCGGCAGCAGAGGGATCTACCACAATGGCTGGGTGGCCTGCGCCCCCCACCGCACTGCGCCATGGCAGATGCATCAGCAGCCGCCCGATCTGCGAGATGACGTATGGGAGTTGTATGACACGGTGAGCGACTGGAGCCAGGCACGCAACCTTGCCGATCAGCATCCGGAGCGGCTCGAACAGCTCAAGGATTTGTTTTTGATCGAGGCCGCGCGTCACAACGCCTTGCCGCTCGATGATCGGCCCTTGTCCCAGAGGCGCAACTCGGCTGAGCGCGATGTGCGCACTTCGATGACGTTTCATGGCAACTCCCGCAGGGTTCACTCGGATGCCATGCCCAATCTGGTGGGCAAGTCGTTTGTCGTCTCTGGCGAGCTGACTGTGCCGGAAGAAGGCGCGCAGGGTGTGCTTTGCTCCCAGGGCGGGCGGTTTTCTGGGTGGTCGCTGTATTTCTTGAACGGCCGGCTGACCTACTGCCACAAGCTTGGGGTCGGCCATGCCTACTATGTTCGGGCGGACGGAGCCATCACCCCCGGTCGCCATGAGCTTGAGTTCAGGTTTGCCTTCGACGGCCAGCGGCTTGGCGCCGGCGGCGACTGCCTGCTGCTCGTCGACGGTCAATTGGTCGGCCAAGGTCGTGTCGACCGAACCGTCACGTTCCTGTTCCAGATCTCGGAGGAGTTCAACGTCGGATGCGATCCGAGGAGCCCTGTCAGCGACGAATACGAGGCGCTGGGCAACGCGTTCAATGGTTCGATCAAGTGGCTGCGTATTGACGTCCAGGCGGGTGGTCCCGGATTGAGCGTGGAAGACCGAGTGCAAGCTCATTTGGCGACACAGTGATCGATGTCATCGTTGAACGCTCATCACTGCTGCGCCGCGCATTCGTCACTTGCATCTGCACGGATCGCGGGACCTAACTCGGACGGCCGAGTCGGTCGGGTCGATGGCATGGTCCGCCTTGAGGGCGGGCTGTTCCTCATGGGAAGCGAAGCTGCGGTCGCGTACAACATGGATGGAGAGGGCCCCGTGCGCAGCATCCATGTCGATCCGTTCTGGCTCGATGCGAACGCAGTCACCAATGCGGCTTTCGCCCAGTTCGTGGATGCCACCGCATACGCCACCGAGGCCGAATTGGCGGGCTTTTCGTATGTGTTCGGGGGGCTGCTGCCGGATGATTTTCCACCCACGCGGGGAATCGTGGGCACACCCTGGTGGCGTCAGGTGGAGGGTGCGAACTGGTGCCGACCGACCGGCCCACACTCCTCGTGGCAGACGTTGGCGCAACATCCGGTGGTCCACGTGACCTGGAACGATGCGCTCGCTTACTGCAGTTGGGCGGGAAAGCGTCTTCCCACCGAGGCCGAGTGGGAGTATGCGGCCCGCGGCGGACTTGTCCAGAAGGCTTTTCCGTGGGGTGATGAACTCGAACCGGGAGGACAGCACCGCATGAACGTCTGGCAGGGAGAATTCCCCGGCGATAACACCTGTGCCGACGGCTTCCTGGGCACCTGCCCTGTGGGGACATACCTCGCCAACGGCTACGGGCTGTTCGAGATGACGGGCAACGTATGGGAATGGACAGCGGACTGGTTCGCTACGGACCACGGTCGGTCCGCGACGGCGCAGTTCAATCCGAAGGGCCCGGACCGCGGGGTGCGCAAGGTGTCGCGTGGCGGCTCCTATCTCTGTCATGCGTCGTACTGCCTGAGATACCGAGTCAGCGCCCGAGGCGCGATGGCGCCATCATCGTTCAGCGGCAACGTCGGATTCCGGTGCGCGCGGGACTCCTGACCCGCATTCACAAGCCCACCGGCCACCGCAACAGCGAGCGGCAACTGCCTACGCAACGACTGCGCATCGCGCTCCTCCAGGCAGCGCAAGTCCAGCCACAGACGGTCCTCGTTGACGTGGCCGATCACCGGCCGTGGAGGCTGCGCGCGAGTTGGTAGGGCTGGGCAAGGGCGAGTCGCTCAAAGCGACATCAAAAGAGCATCAAGCATAGAATTGCCCGCGATGAGACACTAGCCTCTAGCCGTATTCAAGACAAAAAAGGAGACACATGAACAAGCGTCAATTCACCCGTATTTTCCCGGCACTGCTGTGCGCGTTGTGGGCCGCCCCGGCCTTCGCCGCCTGGCCGGAACGAGCCATTACCCTCATCGTGCCTTTCGGCCCCGGCTCCAACGCGGACATTTTCGCCAGGCGCTATGCCGAGCGTCTGTCCAAGGCGATGGGCCAGCCGGTGGTGATAGAAAACCGTCCCGGGGCCAATGCAACTCTCGGGTTGGACAGGGTCGCGAAATCTGCGCCGGACGGCTACACCTTTGGGCTGGCAAGCACCACCAACACCATTGCCGCGCCCCTGCTGCAAAAGACCGTGCCGTACGATTTCCGGCGCGACCTGACGCCGATCGGCGGCATCTACCAAATTCCCACAGTACTGCTGGTGGCAGGCAACAGCCCCTACACGAGCTACGCGCAGCTGCTGGCCTACACCCGCGCCAATCCGGACAAAATGAGTTACGGGTACGCGCAATCCACCGCAGAGATCTCCGGCGCCAACTGGCGCCAGGTCGGGGCAGTGAAAGTGACCGGCGTGCCCTACAAGAGCACGCCGCAGGCGGTGGTGGATTTGATCGGCGGCCAGATCCCGGTGGTTTTTTCCGAGCTCAGCGTTGCGCTGCCACAGATCGCATCGGGCAAGGCGCGTGCGTTGGCGGTGATCGCGCCGCAGCGCACGCCGCTGCTGCCCAACACCCCGACCTTCGCCGAGGTGCAGCCCAACGGCCTTTCCCTGGTGGGCTTCTCGGGCCTGATGATGCCGGCGGGCACGCCGCGCGAGGTGGTGGATCGCATGGCCCAGGTTACGCGTGATATTTTGCTGGAGCCGGACTTCGTTCAGTTCCTTGCCAGCATCGGCGCAGATCCGCTGGTGTTCGCCACGCCCGCAGCCTTCGGCGACTACCTGGAGAAGAACGAGCCGGTCTGGCGACAGCTGATCCAGGCCGCTGGGATCAAGGCCCAATGACACAGGAGGCCAGCCCGCGCCTGCGGGTGGGCGTCATCGGCGGTTCCCTGGGTGGGCTGTTCGCCGGCGTGGCGCTGCGCCAGGCGGGCTTCGTGGTCGATGTTTACGAGCGCAGCGACAGCTCGCTGGGCGACAAGGGTGCTGGCCTGCGCATGCAGGACGACATGGTGGCGCGGCTCGAAAAGGCTGGCATCCCGATCGATGCCAGCGCAGTGACGCCTCGGTGGTTTCGCTACCTCGGCCCGGACAACACGCTGGTCCACCAGGAGCCCACGAACATCATCTACACCTCATGGAACCGGCTCTACCACATGCTGCTGGAGAAGCTCGACCCGGTCAGCTACCACCTGGGCAAGAACGCGTGCGCGCTGCGCCCGCGCTGCGGCGGTGGTGTCGACATCGATTTTGCCGATGGCAGTGAGGCCTGCGCCGACGTGGTGGTCGGCGCCGACGGATTGACGTCCAGCGTGAGGCAATGGGTGGCACCGCTGGAGGTGCCGCGCTACGCGGGCTACGTGTGCTGGCGCGGCATGGCACAAGAGCGCGACCTGTCGCCTGTTGCCCGCGAGTTGCTCTCGGACGCCGGCTCCTATGTGCTGCTGCCCAATGGCCACATGGCGGCTTATCCGATTCCCGGCAAGGACGGCTCGCTGGTGCCGGGCGAACGCGCCTTCAACTACGTGTGGTACCGCAACCTGCCCGAGTCCGCGATGCGGGCGCTGCTGGTCGACCGCAGTGGCGTGCAGCGGCAATGGTCGATTCCGGCCGGCCAGCTCAAGGACGACGACTTGGTGCAGCTGCATGCGGCGGCCCGGCGCGAGCTTCCTGGCGCCGCGGCCGAGGTGGTGTGCGCTGCCGACTCATTCATCCAGGTGATCGTGGACGTCGAGGTTTCGCGCATGGTGCACGGCCGCATTTGCCTGATGGGCGATTCGGCTTTCAGTGGCCGCCCGCACTTGGGCGCCGGCACGGCCAAGGCCGCTTCGGATGCGTGGTCGCTGGCCGAGGAATTGTCGCGCGATCCTGAGCACATCGACGCGGCATTGGCGCGCTGGCAGGCGCGCCAGCTCCCGCTGGGCCAGGGCTACGTGTCCGCCAATCGCCAGCTCGGGCACGATCTGCAGGTGGCAGCCAACGTGCCGCCCCAGGAGTTTTCTTCCCGCATGGGCTGGGCCCGCCTGGTGGCAGAGACAGCAGCACAATCATCTTTGGCAGCACTCGCCGCCCCTTCCCTGGAGTCGCCTTGATCATGAGCACATCCTTCGACCGCAGCGCCGACGACGTCGGCAACATCCTGGCCCTGGAGCACCTGAACGTGCAGGTGCCAGACCAGCTCAAGGCCACGCTGTTCTACGTCGTCGGCCTCGGGCTGACGCGCGACCCGTACATGATGGTCGGCCCCGACAGCATGTGGGTCAACGCGGGGCGCAACCAGTTCCACCTGCTGACGCGCACGCAGCAGGTCGTCAACGGCCGCACCGGCATCGTGGTGGGTGATCTGGACGCGCTGCAGCGCCGGCTGGAATTCGTGCAGCCGCAGCTTGCGGGCACGGCGTTCTCGTTCGAGCGCAAGGACGGCGCGCTGCACCTGCGCTGCCCTTGGGGAAACCACTTCATCTGTCATGCGCCAGGCGCGAGCTTCGGCCGCATGACGCTGGGCCTGCCCTATGTGGAGGTCGATGTGGCGCCCGGAGCGGCTGCGGCCATCGCCAGGTTTTACAGGGAGATCGTCGGCGCCCGCACGCGCATGCTCGATGACGCTGGCAATGCCGTCGCCGCGGTGCAATGCGGCACCGATCAGCAGATCCGCTACCGGGAGACCGCCGGGCCGATCGGGCCCTACGACGGCTGGCATATCCAGATCTATGTCGGCGACTTCACCGGCGTACACCGGTCACTGGAGGCGCGCGGCCTAGTTGCGGAGGAGAGCAACACACACCAATACCGCTTCACCGACATCGTCGATCTCGACGATGGCCGCAAGCTCGCCACGGTGGAGCACGAAGTGCGCAGTGTGCTGCACCCCATGTTCGGCCGACCCCTGGTCAACCGCAATCCGGCGCAATCGGTGGGCGCCTATACCCTGGGTTCCGATGCCTGGGTGCAGGGAGGCACGCCGATCCGGCTGGGTGCCAAGAAGGTTGCTGTCATGCCCACCTGAGATGTGCGCTGACGAAACCGACGCGCTGGGCTTGCCCAAGAATCGCCAAAGGTCTTATGCCGGCTCATCCTCATGGGCAACAATGCATCTGCGCAGTGTTCGGCTCTCGCCTTCGTTCAATCGGGGTCGCGCATGCTGCAACAAAAAATTATCCCAAAAGACCAGATCGCCTACCTGCCATTGGTGCGTGTAGGTCCAGCGTGGGTCCGAAACATATTCGTCGACTTGGCGCATCAGTTCGGGTGACTCCTCGCCGGCTTCATCCAAAATGCGGCTTCGGTGCTGACTCATGAGCAAGATGGTCTGATCGGACCAGGGGTGTTGCATCATGACCGGATAAATTCGCTCGGCCCTCATGACACTGATTTCTTGCTGCTTGCGCGACCCATAGTCCACGTCGGCGTAGTCGATGAAGCTGCGCGATTTGCATCGGGCCAGTCGCGCGCGCAGTGTCTCGGGCATCTGCTTGAGCGCGTGCGCCGTGCTGGAAAAAATAGTAGAGCCACCCGACCGTGGCACCTCCACGCCGTAGAGCGTGATGGCCTTGCACGGCGTTTCGTAGAAGGTCGCATCATTGTGAAATAGGAGCTCACCGCTGCCAAAGGTGCCATCGGCGCGCGTGTTGGACACGTACGAAATTCCGTTCTTGAGCGATTTCTGGATCGACCCCAGCCTGGAGATTTTTCCAAAATAACTGACAAAACGCAGTGTGTCTTGCTCGCTCATGTCTTGCTTGCGAAACAGCAGCAACCCCGTCGTGTGCAAAGAGGCGAGCAGACCTGCCACGGTTTGCGCATCAAGCGCATGGCGTAAATCCAGGCCTGTCACTTCGGCGCCCAACCAGGGCCGGATCGGTGTGAGGTGCATGGTCATGCGTGCTGCGTCGGGCTGGAACGCACGCTCCCAGAGCGCACCTTGTCGCAGTTGCGGCGCCCACCGCCAGAGAGCCACAGGCACAACACTGCGTCCATCTCAGCTTGGTCCAACAGGGGTTGTAGTCGTTCGTCCATGTTCATGAGTTGCCTTCTCTTGAGGTTAAAGTGCTGCCCCTGCAAACTTTGTGATGATCAGAATCGAAGGCTCCATGGCGTCCTCGTGCCCTGGTGGAAGTTCCTGGGGTTCGGCCCGCAGGCATCGCGATCTTACTAGCACCAAAGGCATTCGAGAATGGCATGCTACGCGCTTAACGTGGCGTCAATCTGAAGTTGTGACTGTCAAAACCAAGCGTGTCAAAATTGCCGGGTGATCACATGGCACTGACTCGCAACTTCAAGCAAACCGTCGTAGAGCGCGTTGAGCGTGATCCTCAGTTTGCCTTCGCTCTACGCCCACTTCGGCGGCATCAAGGAAATCCGCCAGCACCTGGCCCTGCGTGGCTACCGCGAGCTCACGGCCCGGATGGTGGCGAGCGGATTCGGCCTGTCGGGCGAACAAGCGCTGGTGGCCGTGTGCAACGCCTACCTCGAATGGATACGCACTTCGCCGGGGCTGTATTCCGCCATCATTGCGTGCCCGTACCTGCAGAACGAGGAGCTCGCGGCCGCCGCGGAGACGTGGATAGACGTGATCTACCGCGCGCTCGCGTTCTACGGCTTTGACAAGGCCGAGGCCATCCACGCGAGCCGCGGCATCCGCAGCATCGTGCACGGCTTCGGCAGCCTGGAACGCGGCGGTTCCTTCAGTACGGGGGTGGATCGCGACGAAAGCTTTCGCCGCATGCTGCTCTCGGTCATCGATGGGCTGCGCAAACACGCGGGTGCTTGCGCGCCTAGAGAAGCCAAGAGGAACCCATCGGCACGCGATCTTTGATAGGCGAAGAGGGCGGCAGCGCAAAGATATGACTCAGCACGTTCGGCAGATGGATGTTGAACTGGTGGTAGCGGGCTGCGGGGGGCTGTCTGAATTTTTGTGTTCGAGGCGGGAATAGACTTTTCCACGGTGGCGGTCGGCGCTTTCGACGCCCCGATCTGGTGGGCGAGGCCTTCAAATCAAACTTCCGGATCGAGGGACTACTCCGCTTTCAGGCCAGCGAGTTTGACGAGTTCCGCCCATCTTGCCCGATCAGCATCGAAAAAAGCTGTTGTCTCTTTGGGCGAGGTATTTGTGCGAACTTCGAAACCGCCTTGAGCGAAGCGGTCTTTCACCTCAGGCCGATGAAGGACCTTTACAGCTTCTGCGTTCAATCGATTCAGAATTGCGATGGGCGTCTTAGCAGCTGCCATAAGCCCATTCCAGCCAACATATTCATAGCCAGGAAACGTTTCAGCGACAGTAGGCACATTCGGGATCAAGGTCGAGCGTTTAGGGGTGGTGACACCAATTGCCCGCAATTTGCCCGCCTTGATGAGGGGCAGGCTTGTGCCTACATCAACCACTATGAAATCGACACGGTCGCCAATCAGGTCTGTCAATGCGGTAGGAGTCGATTGGTACGGAATATTCAAGAACTGGACATTGCTCACTGAACTGAGCAGGGCTGAGGCTATGACACCGCTAGCATTTGATGTCGCGACACGAAGTGGATGAGAGCTTTGCTTTGCCCAACTCACCAAATCCGCAACGGTGTTGATGGACTTAGAAGCGTTGACCACGAGCAGGAACTGGATGTCGGCCACGACAGTAATTCCAGCAAAGTCTTTCCCGGGGTCGTATGGCAGGTTCTTCATGAGATGTGGATTCGCTGACAACGTCGTTGTGGATCCATAAAACAAGGTATACCCATCGGCGGGTCGTTTGAGAGTTTCCATTGCACCAATCACGCCGTTGGCACCTGGCTTGTTTTCAATAACCACGGGTTGCTTCAACTCCGTGGCCATTCCATTGGCAAGCGCCCGAGCCAAGAAGTCACCGCCGGCTCCAGGAGGAAATGGGACGATCAGGTGGATTGGCCTGCTCGGGTAGGGCTCCTGAGCGACAACTGTGCCTGGCAGACATAAGGCTGCAACAACGCTAATCAACGCGAAGAGATACTTCATGATGGTCTCCTGATAGAAAACTAGGCAGCCTGCTAGCTGCTGAAAATCAAACCGCTCGTATGCGGCCCCGTGCCGGCTCTGCCACTGCGTTCAACCCATGCAGGTTAGCTTGGGCTATCTGCATGCCGCCGATGTTAACGCCGACACCTATTCGACCGGAGGGGGTGCTGTGAGTGAGCCGATCCCCGACGTGACGACGATCCTGAACTTGCGACACATGCTGACGCTGTTTGAGCTGTCGAACCTGTGGATGGCGCGCAGGCAGTTGATAGCGACCGTCAAATCCTTTCTGTCGGCAAACTTTGCAGTGGGCAAACTTTGCTTGACTGGTCGCGTGTGGTCGCTATCATCGCATACGGTCGTCGTGTTGTCATTCGAATGACCGCAGCGCTCGATCTGCAGCGCTCTCATCACCGTCGAATCCAATCACGATGCAATTTCTCCTCACTCCAGATCAGCAACTTTTCCGAGACTCGGTCAGCACCTTCGTGCGCAAGGAATGCCCTCCAGATCTCATTCGTAAACTGGACCTTGCTGGCGAGTATCCGCAGCAAGTCATGCAGAAGATGGCCGCCCTTGGGTGGTATTCGGCCTTTACGCCAGAAGATATGGGCGGCATGGGTCTTGGTCCTCTGGACCTTGCGTTGATGGCTGAAGAATTGGCCCGGTATTCGCCGTCCATCGCGTCGGCGTACTACATCACCATGTGGGGCGTGCTCAACCTCAATTTGCACGGCACCCCCGAGCAGAAGAGCTATTACCTTCCACGCGTTGCCGCCGGTTCTCAAAATTTTTCATTCAGCATCACCGAGCCCGATTCAGGGTCCGATGCGGCGGCACTGCGTTGCCGTGCGGTGCTGGAGCAAGACGAATGGGTGATCAACGGACAGAAGATGTTCTGCACCCAGGCCGGCGCTCCAAACAACACGATCATCCTGTGCGCGCGCACCGATACGTCAGCCAAGCATGGCGGCGTTTCGATGATCTTCGTGCCAACGGACGCCAAAGGACTGCGCATACAAAGGATGTCAACCATATCGCGCAGGATGCTGGGAACCTACGAGCTGTACTTCGACAACGTGCGGGTACCCCGCGGTAACCTGCTCGGTGAGGTCAACAAGGGATGGGAATACATCCTCGGTCACCTTGAGCGCGAACGTATGTGTGTCGCCGCAGGTTCAATGGGCCACGCCAAGCAGGTGCTCGGGGAAATTGTCGAATACGTGAAGCAGCGCAAGCAGTTCGGGAAGTCGCTGGGAGAGTTCCAGGCTATTGCGCACGTGATCGCCGATCTGCGAGTTCAGGTCGACTGCGCTGAACTCTTGACCTACAAGGTCGCGTGGATGCTGGACAAAGGCCTGCCATGCGGCCCTGAGGCGGCGGCAGCCAAGTTGTTCTGCACTGAAACCCTGGTCAATGTCAGCATGCAGGGAATGCGCTTGCTGGGTGGATACGGTCTGACAGAGGAATTCCCGATGGCCCGTGCTTTCCGGGAAAGCATGGGCGCAGTTACTGGAGGCGGTACCTCCAACATCCAGAGAAACATCATCGCGCGCAGCATGCTCAGGGCTTGAAGTCGCAGCTATACAAGAACAGTCATGCACAAGATTATTGACTCCTGCAGTTTCTTGCCGACACCAGAAGCTCTGCGCCAATGGTTCGCGATCATCAGCAAGAGCGAAGCGTATCTGCGTGTGTTCTGGAAGGGCTTTGCGCACTGGGCTGACCTTACGAAGGAAGAATACTTCGCCATCATCGACGGCAGATCACACGAAGACGCGCGCAGCCACCTGATTGATCGGGTGGGCAGTGCAAAATCAATGTCCGCCGCCCAATTCGTGGCGCAGATGGACGAGGGCGGAATTCAGACCGCTGTCATTCATAACTCGGACTGCGAGCGTCTTCTTGGCGTCAAACCCCTGCCCTACGAGTACACGGCCGACATCGCGCGCCAGTTCCGGGGGCGCTTCGCGATGCTCGCTGGGATTGATCCCCTGAAGGGCCATCGTTCGGTGGAAGAACTCAACCATTGCATCCAGCAATTAGGCTACACGGGGCTGCTGGTGGTGCCGTTTCGCAATGGCATTCCAGCGAGTGATGAGGCCTTCAAGCCGCTGTACCGACGCTGCCAGGAGTTGGGGGCACCTGTCTGGATCCACTCGACCAACAATTGGGATCCTCGTTTCCCAATGGACTATTCGCACCCCAGGGTTGTCGACAAGCTCGCCATCGAATTTCCCGAGCTGAAAATTATGATCGGACATGCAGGCTGGCCCTGGGTGCTCGAGGCCGTGACTGTCGCCTGGCGTCATCCCAATGTGTATGTCGAGGTGTCGGCATTTCATCCAAAGAGCATCGCTGAACAAGGGTTCGGCTTCGAGGCACTGCTGCGCTTCGGCCCGGGACCGCTGCGGGACAAAGTGCTGTTTGGCAGCACTTGGAACCTACTCAATCAACCCATGGGGAAGATCTTGAACGAAGTTCGCAAGTTGCCTGGCGTCTCGCAGGACCTGGCTGACAAATGGCTACATCACAACGCCGCCAAAGTGTTGAACCTAACCTGACCAGAAAAGCGAGAGAAGCAAATGGGACTTTATTACGAAGACCTGCACGTTGGCCAATCCTGGAAGTCTGCTGCGCGGACCATCACCGAATGCGATATCGCCACATTTGCGGCGCTCACCAGCGACATGCATCCGTTGCACACCGATGCCGAGTACTGTCGCACAACAGAATTCGGCGAACGTATCGCTCACGGATTTCTTGTGGCATCGCTCGCCTCCGGTCTGGGCTTTCGTCTGCAAATCACCGATGGCACGATCACTGCCAATTTGGGGACGAGCTGGAAATTCAAGAACCCGGTGAAAATTGGCGACACGATCCACTTGATCATGACCATTTCCGAAATGCGTCCATCGAAAAGCAATCCTTCTCAGGGAGTGGTCGGCCGCAGTTACGAAGTGCGCAACCAGCGGAACGAAGTCTGCGCCATTGGTGAGGTGTTCGTTCTGTTCATGCGCCGACCGGCTGTCCAAAAATGAGCGGCGCACAACCCTCGACATCGGGGGGCAGCGGTGCGCGCCCAGCGGGGACGAAGGTAACTGATCTTTCTCGAGCCATAGCCGAACATGTTCGAGATGGCGACCTGGTCTATCTCACAGGATGGACCGGGCTGGAGCCACACGCGGCCATGCACGAGATCATCCGCCAGCGCAGGCGCGACCTCGTGCTCGCACGTGCAAACGTCAATCTATTGGTTGACCAGGCTGTGGCCGCAGGCGTGGCGCGAAAGCTGATCTTCAGCTATGCAGGATTGGCCGGCGTCGGCTTGCTCGGTCCGGCGAGGTACGCCATTGAAAACGCGCGCATCGAGTGGGAGGAATACACGCACTATCAACTCCTGGCCCGACTCTACGCAGGCGCCGCCAAGCTGCCTTTTTTTCCTCTTCGCTCGGGGCTGGGCACTGACCTGGCCAAGGTTAATTCAGCCATCAGGACGATCACATGCCCCTATAGCGGCGAGACGCTCAGCGTCGTGCCCCCTTTGAACCCTGATGTCACGATCGTGCATGCCCAGCGTGCGGACCGCGAGGGCAATCTGCACGTGTGGGGCGTAATTGGCGATATCCGCGAAGCCGTTTTTGCGTCGAAAAAGGTGATCGCCACGGTAGAGGAGATAGTTGACGAGTCGGTTATTCGGTCCGATCCGAACCGCACCATCGTGCCTGGATTCATGGTCGATGCGTTGGTTCTTAGCCCATGGGGTGCACATCCGTCTTTTGCACAGGGGTATTACGACCGCGACAACGGAGCCTACTTCGACTGGGATGCGAAGTGCCGAGATGAGGACGCCGTAGCCATGTATCTCAAAGAGTGGATATACGATGTGCCAGACAGAAATGCGTACATGAAGAAGCTCAGCGCCGAGAAGTTGCTCAGCCTGAAAGTTAGACCGTACTACAGCACGCCTGTGGACTTTGGACGAATCGACTGAAGGGCACCGGATGAATGTCACGAAACAGGATCTGATGATCTCGGTTGCATCCAACATGTTCCGCAACGGGCAGGTGGCATTTGTGGGGGTCGGGCTGCCCAACCTGGCTGCCAACCTGGCCAAGCTGATGCATGCGCCGGACATGGTGATGATTTATGAGACCGGCATTGTGGGCGCCAAACCCTTCAAGATGCCCTTGTCAGTGGGCGATGCGGGCGTGGTTGCCAATTCGCAAAGCATCCTTGGATCTCTGGAGATTTTTACCTGGGTGCTGCAGGGAGGCCGTGTGGATGTTGGTTTTCTCGGCGGTGCTCAAGTGGACCGTTGGGGAAACCTCAACAGCACCGTGATTGGCCCCTACGAGCGCCCAACAGTTCGCCTTCCGGGCAGTGGGGGCGCAAGCGACGTCGCATCCCTTGCTACACGCACGGTTATCGTGATCACACATGAGCTGCGCCGCTTTCCCGAGGCGGTGAACTTCATTACCAGCCCCGGATTTGTGGGGGGTAGAGCGGGGCGCAAGGCTTTGGGATTGGCGGGGGGAGGCCCTGAACTGGTTATCACTGACCTCGGAGTACTTGGCTTTGACGAGTCCGGGGAAATGGAGCTTAGGTCGGTTCATCCCAATGTCACTATTGACGAAGTTCTCGCCAACACGGGTTGGCCGCTCAAGATAGCGAAAGACGTTGGCATGACCAAGTATCCCAGCGAAGCAGAACTACTCGCCTTGCGAGAGCTTCAGAAGCAGCAAGCTGCGTAAGCTTGCTGCGCAAGCAATTTTTATACGAATTCGGCGGCACGCAGCCCGCGACAGACCAGAGTACATTGGGCAATACACAGTAGGAGACAGCATGTCCAAAATGATAAGTGGCATCTTTGCGTCAGTAGTCGTAGCAGCCGCAGCCATCGTTGCTTCACCCTCTTGGGCGCAAGGCGCACCGCTGAAGAAGATCAAATATGCCATCAGTTCAGCGGCAGTGACTACTGGGCATGCCCATTTCGCCGCGATCCCGATTGCCATGGGGTATTTCAAAGACGAAGGTCTGGACGTAACCATTACCCCATTTGCCGGAAGCGGAGAAGCCTTTAACCATGTTCTTTCGGGCGATGTGATCGGTGCCGACGGTGGAAGCCCGGCGGCCATTGCGGCAATCGCCGCGGGTCAAGACCTTGTGATGGCTTTTGCCAGCATCACAGGAAATCCCTATTACGTGACGGTGCCGGTGGACAGCTCCATCAAATCCCTTAAGGACTTCTCCGGCAAGAATATTGCCGTGTATAGCTTGAGTGCGGCCGGCTTCTCGCTACTGCGCGGCCTGATGGTGCTGGAGGGAGTGGATCCAAAGAACACCAACTTCATTCCTATCACGTCTCCCGCAGAGGCCGCGGATGCGATCAAACGCAATCGAGTGGCAGCCTGACCTTGCCCCTGTTTACCGCACTCCATAGGCTGCCCATTATGCGGACTTCCTGTCTTGCTGCTGGGCCGCGATCCAGCGTTGCTCGAACGTCATCGGGCTGACGTAGCCCAGCGTCGAGTGCAATCTTGTATGGTTGTAGAAAT
>CANJPU010000076.1 GCA_947476285.1 Comamonadaceae bacterium
CCCCTTTGACCAGGCGAACCGCCTCCAGCTTGAATTCCAGGGTGTATTTGCCCCGGGCCTGTCCGTCTTTTCTCTTGCTCATCTTCGATCTCCAATTGCTGAATTTTCACATCAGCTATGGAGTACGTTTTTCGGGGGCAAGATCAGGTCAGGATTTTCTAAGCCCCGTCTCGGATTATTTTGGATAATCCGCCCACAAATCCAACGCGAAGGAGCGAGTCGTGCTGTTGACCCTGGTCGTCTTCTATCTGCTGATCACCATTGCCATTGGCTTGTGGGCCGCCAAGCGGGTTAAAACCACCGCCGATTTCGCCATCGCCGGTCGCCATCTGCCCCTGGTGATGATCGTCACTACCACTTTTGCCACCTGGTTTGGTTCGGAGACCGTGCTAGGTATCCCGGCCAAGTTCGTCAATGGCGGCCTGGGCAGCGTGGTTGAAGACCCTTTCGGTGCCGGCACCTGCCTGATTCTTGTGGGTCTTTTCTTCGCCGCCAAGCTCTACAAGATGACGCTCCTGACCATCAGCGACTACTATCGCGAGCGTTACGGACGCGTCGTTGAGGTGGTGTGCTCGCTGATCATCATCCTGAGCTACCTGGGTTGGGTGTCGGCGCAGGTCACCGCACTGGGCCTGGTGTTCAATCTGCTCTCGGGCGGTGCAATCACCCCCGCGATGGGCATGATCATCGGCACCATTTCCATTCTGGCCTACACCCTGTTTGGCGGCATGTGGTCGGTGGCCGTGACCGATTTCATCCAGATGATCATCCTGGTCTCGGGCTTGTTCATCCTGGCCGTCTTCGCAGGCAACATGGCCGGCGGTGCCGACAAGGTAGTGGCCCTGGCTGTCAGCAAGGACTTGTTTCGCTTCTGGCCTGAGCCGAGCTTTCAGCAAGTGGTGTTCTTCATTGCGGCCAGCGTGACCATGATGCTGGGCTCCATCCCGCAGCAGGATGTGTTCCAGCGCGTGATGTCGGCCAAGGACGTCAGCGCCGCCACCAAGGGCCCAGTGATAGGGGGCGTCTGCTACATCCTGTTCGCCTTCGTCCCGATGTTCCTGGTGACCAGTGCGCTGATCATCATGCCCGAGCAGACGGCCGTGCTGCTCAAGGACGATCCGCAGAAAATACTGCCAACCCTTGTGCTTGAGAAGATGCCCTTCATCATGCAGGTGTTGTTCTTCGGCGCGCTGCTCTCGGCCATCAAGTCCACGGCAAGCGCAACGCTGTTGGCGCCCTCGGTCACCTTCGTGGAGAACATCTGGCGCCAGTTCTACCCGCGCCAGAGTGACAAGCATGAGCTTCGCAGCATGCGCATCGCGGTGCTGGTGTTCAGCGCCTTTGTCTGCGCCTACGCCATCAGCCTTCAGGGCAAGCCGATCTACGAGATGGTGTCGGGGGCTTACCAGGTCACCCTGGTGGGCGCGGTCGTGCCGCTGGCGGCGGGCCTCTACTGGAAGCGCGCCACTACGCAAGGCGCGATTTTCTCCATCGTTCTGGGCTTGGTGTCGTGGATCATTTTGCTGGCCACCCCTGCCGGCGAGTTCTTTCCCGCCCAGCTCGCTGGCCTCCTCATGAGTGCGCTTGGCATGCTTGTCGGATCGCTCGGCCCGCAGGCTATTGCCAACGCCCATGGCTCGCACCACAAGCTGCTTGGAACTTGAAAGATGAGGGCAAAGCAGGTGGCGGGGTTTGAAAACCACCCCTCCGCCTATAATTGAAGGCTTTGCACCTTAACCACTTACCTTAGCGCCATGCCCATCTATGCCTACAAGTGCGGCTCCTGTGGCCATGCCAAGGACGTGCTGCAGAAACTCAGCGATGCACCGCTGTCGGTATGCCCCGCGTGCGGCAAAGCCGAATTCAGCAAACAAGTGACAGCCGCCGGCTTCCAGCTTAAGGGCTCGGGCTGGTATGCCACCGACTTCAAGGGGGGCACCAGCGGCGCGCCGGCGGTCGACAACAAAGATGGTAAGGACGCCAAGGATGGTAAGGATGGCAAAGCTGCCGATGCTGCCAAGCCTGCCGATGGCGCCGCCAAGCCTGCCGAAAGCCCGGTGGCTGCGGCCAAACCAGCCACGCCCGTTGCCTCCACCGGCGGCGGCGACTGAGGAGGTTCAGTCATGTCCGCCCTGCGCAAATGGCTTCTGGCCGGCCTGCTGGTCATTGTGCCGGTGGCTATCACCATCGCGGTGCTGCAGTGGGTCATCAACACCCTGGACGGCACGCTGCAGATCCTGCCCCAAGCCTGGCAGCCAGACCGGCTGATTGGCATTCACATCCCCGGATTTGGCGTACTGCTGACTTTGATCATTTTGTTGGGGGTGGGCGCCACCGTCAGCAATTTCCTGGGCAAGAAACTCATGCACTGGGGCGACCTGATCGTCAGCCGCATTCCAGTTGTGCGCTCCATCTACTCCAGCGTCAAACAGGTCTCGGATACCTTGTTTTCGCCGGGTGGCAATGCCTTTCGTACCGCAGTGCTGATCCAATGGCCTCTGCCGGATGTGTGGACCATCGGGTTCGTGACCGGCGCGCCAGGGGGCGAAGTCAGCAATCATCTGGTGGGCGAGTACCTGAGCGTGTATGTGCCCACTACTCCCAATCCCACTGGCGGCTACTTCGTGATGCTCAGGAAGAGCGATTGCGTCGAGCTGCGCATGAGCGTGGACGAAGCGCTCAAGTACGTGATCTCCATGGGTGTCGTCGTACCTGGCGGCCCCTCCAATCCCCACATCAAGTAATCGCACCCCAATCCCGGGTGCCGGAAGTCCCAGCTATGTCCTCCCAGAAAATGCGTACGACCTATTGCGGTCTCGTGACCGAAGCCCTGATGGGCCAGACTGTGACACTTTGCGGTTGGGTCAACCGCCGGCGTGACCACGGCGGCGTTATCTTCGTGGACCTTCGCGACCGGGAAGGCTATGTCCAGGTTGTCTGCGATCCCGACCGTGCCGAGACATTCAAGGTGGCCGAGGGCCTGCGCAATGAATTTTGCATTCAGGTCAAAGGCATGGTGCGCGCTCGCCCTGAGGGCACCATCAATGACAACTTGAAGAGCGGCAAGATAGAAATTCTCTGCCACGAACTCACCGTGCTCAACCCATCGGTCACGCCGCCTTTCCAGCTTGACGACGAAAGCCTGTCGGAAACCACTCGGCTGGTGCACCGCGTGCTGGATCTGCGCCGCCCCTACATGCAGAACAACCTGATGCTGCGCTACAAGGTCAGCATGGAGGTGCGCAAGTTTCTCGATGCCAACGGCTTCATCGACATCGAGACGCCCATGCTCACCAAGAGCACGCCAGAAGGCGCGCGCGACTACCTGGTGCCTAGCCGCGTGCACGAAGGCATGTTCTTTGCGTTGCCGCAATCGCCCCAGTTGTTCAAGCAGTTGCTGATGGTCGCTGGTTTTGATCGCTACTACCAGATCACCAAGTGTTTCCGCGACGAAGACCTGCGTGCGGATCGCCAGCCCGAGTTCACACAGATCGACGTGGAGACCTCTTTCCTCGATGAGGAAGAAATCCGCACCATGTTCGAAGGCATGATCCGAAGCACCTTCAAGAACGTGATGGGCACGGACATGCCGGCATTCCCGGTCATGAAGCATGCCGATGCGATGCGTTTGTATGGCTCGGACAAGCCGGACCTGCGGGTCAAGCTGGAGTTCACCGAGCTGACGGATGTCATGAAGGACGTGGACTTCAAGGTCTTCTCCGGCCCGGCCAACATGGAGGACGGCCGCGTGGTCGCATTGCGCGTTCCGGGCGGCAGCGACATGAGCCGCGGCGAGATCGATGGCTACACCGAGTTCGTCAAGATCTACGGCGCCAAGGGCCTGGCCTGGATCAAGGTCAATGACGCCGCAAGCGGCCGCGAAGGCCTGCAGTCACCTGTGGTCAAGAACCTGCACGACGCGGCCATTGCCCAGATACTCCAACGCACCGGCGCGGGCAGTGGCGACCTGATTTTCTTTGGCGCCGACAAGGCCAAGGTGGTCAACGACGCCATTGGCGCCTTGCGTGTGAAAGTCGGGCACAGCGATTTCGGCAAGACCCGTGGCCTGATCGAGGGCCAATGGAAGCCGCTGTGGGTGATCGACTTCCCCATGTTTGAATTCGACGACAATGCCCAGCGCTGGAACGCAGTCCATCATCCCTTCACCTCGCCCAAGGACGGCCACGAGGACTGGCTGGAGACCGATCCGGGCCGCTGTGTCGCCAAGGCCTACGACGCGGTGCTCAACGGCATCGAACTGGGTGGAGGCTCGGTTCGTATCCACCGCGAAGACGTGCAAAGCAAGGTATTCCGTGCGCTCAAGATCGACGCCGAAGAAGCACAGCTCAAGTTCGGCTTCCTGCTCGATGCACTTCAATACGGCGCTCCTCCGCACGGCGGCATTGCCATCGGCCTGGATCGTTTTGTCATGCTGATGACCGGCGCCGAGTCGCTGCGTGATGTCATTGCCTTCCCCAAGACCCAGCGCGCCCAGGATCTCCTGACGCAGGCCCCCGGCCCGGTCGATGAGAAGCAGTTGCGCGAGCTGCACATCCGCCTTCGAAAGACGGAAACAAACTGAACCCGACCTGGCACCGCCGATGGGGCAGAATGAAAGGGCGCCACGAGGCGCCCTTTCTCACATGGACCGTCCCTACAAAATTCCGCAATCCGTGCTGGTGGTGATCTACACACCGACCATGAACGCCCTGCTCATCAATCGCGCCGACGCGTCCAATTTCTGGCAGTCGGTGACCGGCAGCAAGGATGACGTGAATGAGAGCCTGTGGCAAACCGCGGTGCGCGAGGTGTACGAGGAGACGGGCATCGACTGCGGCGAGGGCACGGCCCTGCACGCGGGCCTGTCGGACTGGGGGCTGGAAAACATTTATGACATCTACCCGCGCTGGCGGCACCGATATGCCCCGGGTGTCACGCGCAACACCGAGCATGTCTTCGGGCTTTGCGTGCCCGATGGCACGCCAGTGACCCTCAGTCCACGCGAGCACACAGCCCATCGCTGGCTACCCTGGCGCGAGGCTGCCGATGCCTGCTTCTCTCCCTCCAATGCCGAGGCCATACTCATGCTGCCCCGCTTTTCCATAGCCGGGCAACTGCAAAAGGCAAACCCATGAGTGAAATACTGAGGGTGGCCACCTACAACATTCACAAGGGTGTGCAGGGCATGGGCCCGGCGCGTCGGCTGGAAATCCACAACATCGGGCATGCGGTCGAGCAGCTCGATGCAGACATCATCTGTCTGCAGGAGGTGCGCAAGCTGCACCGCCGCGAGGAGCAATATTTCACGCGCTGGCCGGCACTGCCGCAGGCGGAATTTCTCGCGCCCGAGGGATACGAGGCGGTCTACCAGACAAATGCAACCACCCGCCATGGCGAGCACGGTAATGCTCTCTTGTCGCGCTGGCCAGTGATCTCGCGCGGCCATGAAGATATGTCCGATCATCGCTTCGAGCAACGCGGACTTTTGCATGTGCAGGTGATGGTGCATGAGCGCCCGATACACATCATCGTGCTGCACCTGGGGCTGATCGCCGGCAGCAGGTTGCGCCAAGTCCAGCAGATGGTACGCTTCATCGATCGGGAGATTCCCCGCAGCGAGCCACTGGTCGTGGGCGGCGACTTCAACGACTGGAACGGCAAGCTGCGCTCCACTCTGAATGCGGCCGGCCTGCGCGATTGCGTGCAGCAACGCCAGCACACCTTTCCATCACGGCTGCCACTCGCGCAGCTTGACTATGTTTACGCGCGCGGACTCGAACCGGTGGAGGTGCACGTACCGCGCGGTCGCATCTGGTGGCGCATGTCGGACCATCTGCCGCTGATTGCCAGCTTCCGCCTGTAGGTACATGTCCTACGCCTCTGTTGTCCCTCGCAGCGGTCACCAGCTTCAGTTGCTCGAAGGCAGCGTTGAGTTGTTTCCAGCCTTGGTGCAAGCCATAGACAGCGCCCAACGCGAGGTGCGCATGGAGACCTACATTTTTGACCTGACCGGCGTGGGCGCCGATGTGGCGTGGGCACTGGAGAGAGCGGCTCACAGGGGCGTGCAGGTGCGGGTGCTGGTTGACGGGTTTGGCACCCAGGAACTCCCGGCGCCATGGCGAGAGCGTTTTGCGCAGGCGGGCATCGAATGGCGTGTCTATGCGCCATTGGGGCGCCTGGGGGTGCTATGGCCGGGCAACTGGCGCCGTCTTCACCGCAAGCTGTTCGTGATCGATGGGCAGATCGCGTTTTGCGGCGGCATCAACATCCTGGACGATTTTCACGACCCCGGCCGTGCCGCACTGAAATCGCCGCGTTTGGATTTCGCGGTTCGTGTCACCGGCCCACTGGTCGATGAAGTTCAAGCCACCGTGTCGCGACTGTGGCTTCGCGTCGAGGCGCTTCGCAAGCTGCGCGATGTGCGGGTCAAGAGCGCGATTGAACTCTTGCGTGCCGCTGGCGCAGGCACCGACAAGACCGCCATGCCCGGCAAGCCCGTGCGGGATCGAGCGCACACGCGTGCCGCGTTGGTGCTGCGTGACAACCTGCGCAATCGCGCTCGCATCGAGCGCACCTACCGACGCGCCATTGGACGCGCGCGCAAAGAGATCATCATCGCCAACGCGTACTTCGTACCCGGGCGCAAGATGCGCCAGGCCTTGATCAGCGCGGCGCGCCGCGGCGTGAAGGTGCGCTTGCTGCTGCAGGGGCGCTATGAGTATTTCATGCAGTACTACGCCGCGCGACCGATCTACGGCGTACTGTTGGCCAACGGTGTGGAAATCCATGAGTACTCACCCAGCTATCTGCATGCCAAGGTCGCGGTCATCGATGAGCACTGGGCCACGGTGGGGTCGTCCAATCTGGATCCGCTGAGCCTGCTGCTGGCGCGGGAAGCCAACGTGGTGATAGACGACGCCCAGTTTGCCCGTCAGCTTCGCAATCGGCTCCTGTATGCGATGCAGTACGAGGGAAAAGCCATGGACCCGGCTGAATACGGCAACCGTCCCTGGCGCCAGCGTGCGATGGAATGGGTGGCGCTGATCCTGATGCGCCTGGCTCTGGTGGTGCAGGGAAAAAAGTATCTGTGACGCAAAAAGTCTCAGACTCGCTTTCCAACGTGTAGCGACGGTCCCACGTCGGGCAACGCAAGCGCGGAAAAAAGCCTTGCCAAAACCAGTGATCCCGGTCAGTGTTACCATTTTGCATGCTGATGAAAGCCCAAGAGTCCATGAACGCTTCCGATCTGGATGTTGGCACGCCTGTATCGGTCAAGATACGCGAGCGCATCCTCGCCGCGCGCAAGCGCTTCCATTCCAACGACAACATCGCCGCATTCATTGAGCCGGGCGAGCTTGAAATGCTGCTCGAGGAAGTCGAAGGCAAGGTGCAGGGTGTGCTCGACAGCATGGTCATCGACACCGCCAGCGACCACAACACCAGCGATACTGCTCGGCGCGTAGCCAAGATGTACATCAGTGAAGTGTTCAAGGGGCGCTATGTCAGGCAACCGGCCATCACCGAGTTCCCCAACGCAGAGCATCTCAACGAGCTGATGATCGTCGGCCCGATCACCGTGCGCAGTGCCTGCAGCCACCATTTCTGTCCTGTGATCGGCAAGATCTGGATCGGTGTTCTTCCTAATGAGCACACCAACGTGATTGGGCTTTCGAAATACGCGCGTCTGGCCGAATGGGTGATGGGTCGGCCCCAGATCCAGGAAGAAGCAGTGGTGCAGCTTGCCGACCTCATCATGGAGAAAACCCAACCCGATGGTTTGGCCATCGTCATGGAGGCCAGCCATTACTGCATGGCCTGGCGCGGGGTCAAAGACATGAATGCGAAGATGATCAACTCGGTCATGCGCGGCGTTTTCCTCAAGAACCCAGCGCTGCGCCGTGAGTTTCTTGCCTTGATTCCCGGAAGGACCTAGCCATGCTGGTTCGACTACTTTATGCCAGCCGTGCGGTGGACACCAGCCCGGAGGCGATTGAATCCATCCTGGCTCAATCCCGCGAGCACAACCCCGTCAGTGGCATCACCGGCATCCTGTGCTATGGCGGCGGCATTTTTCTGCAGGCCATGGAAGGCGGCCGCATGCAAGTCAGTGAACTGTTCGGCCACATCCAGAAAGACATCCGTCACAAGGATGTCGCCTTGCTGCACTACGAGGAAATTTTCGAGCGGCGGTTTGGCGGCTGGACCATGGGCCAGGTGAACCTGACCAAGCTCAATCATTCCATCTTGCTCAAGTACTCCGAAAAACCCGAGCTTGACCCTTACTCCGTATCTGGCAAGGTTTCACTTGCCTTGCTGGAAGACCTGATGGCCACCGCAGCCATCTGCGGTCGAGTCTGAACTGTTTGAGTCGGTCCGTTTCACAGCTCATAGGCTGCGACTTCTCCAGCAGTCCGACCCGCCGCAAGCCGATAGTCCTGGCCATTGGTGAACAGGCAGCGGATCGGGTGCGCCTGGGGCGACTCCAAAAGTTCGATACGCTGGAGCACTTCGCACACTGGCTTGCACAGCCGGGCGACTGGCTCGGTGGATTTGATTTTCCATTTGGCTTGCCGCGCGAGTTGGTCGAGCAACTCGCCTGGCCCACGCGATGGCACGACTGCATGGCGCACTACTGCAGCCTTTCCCGTGTGCAGATACGCCAGACCTTCGCGGACTTCTGCAATTCAAGACCCGTCGGATCGAAGTTCGCGCATCGCGCTTTCGACAAACGCGCTGGCTCCAGCCCTTCCATGAAGTGGGTGAACCCGCCGGTGGCCTACATGATGCATGCGGGTGTACCGCTTCTTGTGCAGGCCGGTGTACACATGCCGGGTCTGCACGAAGGCGATGCACGCCGCGTGGCGCTGGAGGCCTATCCTGGCCTGCTGGCACGCGAGTTGATCGGCAGGCGCAGCTACAAGAGTGATGACAAGGCGCGCCAGAGCGCAGAGCGGCTCATCGCACGCAAGGACATGCTGACCTTGCTGGAAAAGGGCGACACCCGGCTGGCTCTGAGTCTCAAGCTCACCCACGCGCAGCACGACGAACTGGTGCGTGACGGCAGCGGCGACAGTCTGGATGCGGTGCTGTGCCTGGTGCAGGCGGCTTGGGCAGCGCGTCTGGGGGCGCCTTCTTACGGAATGCCCACGGACGTGGATCCGCTGGAAGGCTGGATCGTCAGTTGTTAACGATTGCTGAGCCGGTGTCTAGCATGGCAAGAGCTTCTGCGTCAGTGCGGTACATGTGAACGAGCGGCGAAGCTTCCAGTGCCCCTGCCTTTTCCAGCACCTGCTGCACCGGATTTTTCATACCCACCAGGTGCAGTGCGATCTGATGCCCGGCCAGAGTCAGGCGCAACTGCGAAAACACTTCGACGCCGGTGGCATCGACTCGGTTGATCGGCTGCGCGAACAGCCAGACGTGCCGAGTGCGGGGGTGATTCGCCAGGTGCTCGATCACCGCGCGCTCCAACGCATTGGCCGAGGCGAAGTCCAATTCGGCATCCATGCGCAGCGCATACAGATCCGTGCCCAGTGGCGCCAGCTTCCACAGGTGCCGATCGCGCAAACTGCCGTCCGAATGCAATCCGAGTTCGACAATGCGTGGATGCAGACGCAGGTAGAGAAAATGCGCCAGCCCCATCACCACGCCGGCGAGCACACCCCAGTAGATGCGCGGTGCGGCAATCATCGTGACCGCGAAGGTCACCGCCGCTGTGATGGCCTCGATGCGGTCGATGCGCCACAAGCGCGCCAGCGTGCCGAGATTGAGTAGATTCCACACCGCCATGATCACTATCGCCGCCAGCACCGTCTGAGGCACGTGGTAGAGAGCGGGCGTGAGATACAGCAGCACCAGCATGACCACCCCTGTGGCAAACACGGTGGACCAGGCGGTGCGTGCGCCGCTGTAGAGTGTCAACGCAGAGCGCGAGAACGAGGTGCTGGTCGGAAAGCTACCCGAGAAGGCCGAGGTGAGTTTGCCGATGCCTTGGCCGATCAGATCCTGGTTTGCGTCCCAGCGTTTTCCATCGCGCTGGCTTTCGATCTTGGCGCTGGTTGCCAGCTCCAGCGAGCTGACCAGCGCGATCGCGACCGCCGGAACCAGTAGCCCGCTCAAGGTGTGCCATTCAGGCAGCGCTGGCCAGTAGAAAGAAGGAAAGCCTACGGGCACAGCGCCGATCACTGCGTGGTTCTGCGCATACCCGCTCCACTTGCTCAATGCGCCCGCAGCGCCCAGCACCAGCAGCACCATTGGCACACGCGGTAGATAGCGCCTGCCCAGGTAGAACAGCGCGAGGCTCGCCGCGCCGTAGGCCAAGGCCACACCGTCCACTTGCGCCCCGTGCAGCAGTCCAGTCAACGGCCCGCTCAGGCCCAGCAGGGCAGGTAGCTGTGAAGCAATAATCAACAAGGCTGCGGCCTGACTGAACCCGGTGAGGACCGGTGAGCTCACCAGGTTTAGCACCCAGGACGCGCCCGCCGCGCCCAGCCCGAGTTGGATGAGCCCGGCGAGCACAGCCAGCCACACCACCAACTCGACCCACTGGGCGCTGCCCGGTTGGGCCATGCCCACGATCGAGGCGCCCACCAGCACGCAGGACAGAGCGGACGGGCCCACCGACAAGCGGGTTGAACGGCTGAACATCACGGCGATCAGGGCGGGCAGGAAAGCCGCGTACAGACCGGTGACCAGCGGCATGCCGGCCAGACCCGCGTAAGCCACCGACTGCGGAATCACCACAACTGCCACCGTGAGACCCGATGTGACCTCACTGCGCAGCAGCGAGGCATCGAGTCTCGGCCATTGAAGAAATGGGAACAAGCGGGCGACGTTCTGCATGGCGAAAGTATGCCCCGTTCGCGAAATGGTGGGTATTCGTTGAATTTCTCGGCCAAATTTGGGCACAATCAGCCAGCTCATCAAAGAAAGAGAAACTGCGAGATGATCAGAGTCGGCATCGCGGATGACCATGCCATCGTTCGCTCAGGGCTGAGGCAGTTTCTGGCCCAACAAGTTGACCTGCGTGTGGTTGGCGAGGCGGCCACCGGCCGCGAGGCCATTGATCTGGTGCGCACCACCGACATGGACGTGCTGGTGATGGACTTGTCCATGCCCGGACAAAGCGGCATCGATGCGCTGGGCATGATTCGGGCGAAGAGGCCTGAAGTCGGCATTCTCATCCTCTCGGGCTATCCCGAGGCGCACTATGCGGTGAACCTCATTCGTCAGGGCGCCAGCGGCTACCTGAACAAGGATTGTGAGCCGACGGAGATCGTCAATGCCATCCGCACCGTTGCCCAGGGCCGCCGCCACGTTTCGCAGCCGGTCGCTGATTTGCTGGCCCAGCAGTTCGACCGCAAGGAGAGTTGGGCGCCGCATGAGAGCTTGTCTGAGCGCGAGTTCCAGGTGTTCCTCAAGCTGGCCCAGGGCGAGACCGCAGGCAACATTGCCAAGTCTTTGTCGCTCAGCGTCAAGACCGTCAGCACCTACCGCACCCGCCTGTTGGAAAAAATGAGCCTGACAACCAACAGCGATCTGACCTATTACGCGCTCAAGCACAAGCTGATTGACTGACCCGCATCAGGCCTGCGGGTGTCATCACATCAATATTCCCGCCCCGCAATGCCGGTGCGTGAAAGTAAGTCGTTGACCAACTCCAGCCGCACCAGCGGGTTGTCCAGCTCCATCAGGCGTTGACGAAGTGGCGCGGGCAGAGGCAGAAGTTCGCACCAGCGGTTGGCAACCCAGCCGCAGTCGTCCAGTTGCCATGGGGTTTGAAGCGGCATCTCTTGCGGGTCGCTGGCTTTCTCTTGCAGCGCCGCGATCAGCTTGGTCAGACTTGTGGTCGCAGCTTTCAAGTCGTCTGGTATGGGTACTGGCAGGTCGGTTTGCATCTGCTCCACATCGGCAATCCACAGGCCGTGCTTGAGCTGCTCGCTGGTGGTGATGCGAAAACGCTGCCCGCCGGTGGCGCGAACATGCAGCAGGCCCGGTTGCGGGGCATCCAGCCCGGTGATCGTGGCCAGTGTGCCCACGCTGTTGAAAGCCTCGGTATGGCCAGGTTGGCGCACTTCGCTGCCCTGGGTAAGCAACACCACACCGAAGGGCGCGCCTGCCTTGTGGCAGCGCTTGATCATGTCCAGATAGCGCACCTCAAAGATCCGCAACTGCAATAGGCCGCCGGGGAACAGCACGGCACCCAAAGGGAACAGTGGCAAGGATTTGAGGGTCAGGGCAGAAGGCATCGCGGCGGGCTTGATTCTCTTGGCTTGATGTCTCTTGGCTTGAGGTTTGCCGGCTATCATCCCACGAGATATTCCCACCTGCTTCATGGCCTACCAAATCATCTCTTTCTTGCTCGACGTCGCAGCCGGCATGCTGGGCGGAGCCTGTCTGCTGCGGCTGTACATGCAGTACCAGCGCATTCCTTTTGGTAATCCGGTGGGGCGCTTTGTGTTTGCGCTCACCGATTGGCTGGTGCTGCCGTTGCGGCGCGTGCTGCCGGCGCTGGGCCGCCTGGATACTGCGAGTCTCGTGGCAGCCTACTTGTTCGAGCTGGCTCAGTTTGGCCTGTTGTGGCTGCTCACTGGAGGCGGCGCCCATGCCGGGTTGATCCCGATGCTGGCGCTGTTCGGGTTGGTACGGCTGGTGATTTCGTGCCTTACCGGCTTGA
This sequence comes from Comamonadaceae bacterium, assembly GCA_947476285.1. Lineage (GTDB taxonomy): Bacteria > Pseudomonadota > Gammaproteobacteria > Burkholderiales > Burkholderiaceae_C > Ramlibacter. The sequence continues at coordinate 12,677 of CANJPU010000076.1, forward strand.
TGATCGTCTACGCGGTTTTGTCCTGGGTGCGTGCCGATTCGCCGATTGTTGATGTGATTGACCGGCTGTGCGCGCCACTGCTGCGACCGTGGCGCAAACTGATCCCGCTGGTGGGTGGTATCGATCTGTCGCCGCTGGCGTTTCTGGTGATGCTGCAGGTGGCGGCCATCGCGCTGGCCTATTTGCAGGCGGCAGTGCTGCGATAGACGGCAGAGGTTCAGCTCACAGCGTCAGCCGGCTGGCGCTGCAGCATGGCCAGCGCATGCGCAACTGTCTTGCGCAACTGTCGCCTGTCGCAGATGAAATCAACCGCGCCTTTGGTCTGAAGAAACTCCGCCCGCTGAAATCCCTCGGGCAGGGTGACGCGCACGGTGGATTCGATCACTCGCGGTCCGGCAAAGCCGATCAAGGCTTTGGGCTCGGCAATGACGATGTCACCCACAAACGCAAAGCCCGCACTCACGCCGCCCATGGTCGGGTCAGTCAGCACGCTGATGTAGGGCAGGCCCTTCTTGGCCAGACGCGTGAGCGACGCATTGGTCTTGGCCATCTGCATCAGCGAGAGCAGGCCTTCCTGCATGCGGGCACCACCGGTTGCGGTGAAGCACAGAAAGGGAACCTTCTGTTCAATCGCGGTTTCGACGCCGCGTACAAAACGTTCGCCAACCACGCTGCCCATGCTGCCGCCCATGAAGTCGAATTCAAAGGCTGCGGCCACCAGATTGATGCTGTGCACTGCGCCGCCCATGACCACCAGCGCATCGGTCTCGCCAGTGTTTTCCAGGGCTTCCTTTAAGCGCTCCGGGTAACGGCGGCTGTCCTTGAACTTCAGGGCATCGACCGGCAAGACTTCCTGCCCGATCTCGTAGCGGCCCTCGGCATCCAGGAAGCCGTCCAGCCGCGCCCTGGCGCCAATCCGATGGTGGTGGCCGCAACTGGGGCAGACGTTCTGGTTTTGCTCCAAGTCGGTCTTGTACAGCACGTTGTCGCAGCTTGGGCATTTGATCCAAAGGCCCTCGGGAACCTGCCGGCGGTCAGCCGGGTCGGTCCGCTGGATTTTTGGGGGGAGCAGTTTTTCGAGCCAGCTCATGGCGTTTCCTTCTGGATGGCATTGATCGACATGATTGGTTTCATTATGCGTCCAGCGCCTGACGCACTTCGCGCAGGAAATCCGACACAGCGCCTATGGCTTTGTCTCGCGGTTTGCCATCGAGCAGTTGGATGATCCGGGTGCCGATCACGACCGCATCGGCGACCTTGCCAATGGCGCGGGCAGTGGCCGCATCGCGTATGCCAAAGCCCACGCCCACGGGGATGCTCACATGCTGGCGAATATGCGGCAGCATTTTCTCAACCGCGCCGGTGTCCAGATGTCCTGCACCCGTCACGCCCTTGAGCGAGACGTAATATACATAGCCGCTGGCCACTCGGGCCACCTGCTGCATGCGATGGTCAGTGCTGGTCGGTGCGAGCAGGAAGATCAGGTCAAGTCCGTTGGCGCGCAGCTTGGAGGCAAATTCTTTGCATTCCTCTGGCGGATAGTCCACGATCAGAACGCCGTCGACGCCAGCCGCGGCTGCATCGCTGATGAAGCTGTCCTTGCCGTGCATCAGGTCGTAGCGCTCGACCGGGTTGGCATAGCCCATCAGCACCACCGGGGTGGCTTTGTCCTTGACGCGAAAGGCTTTCACCATGGCCAGCACCTGCACAGTGCCAATGCCAAGGGAAAGGGCCAGCTCGCCTGCCTTTTGTATCACCGGGCCATCTGCCATGGGGTCGGAAAACGGCACGCCCAGCTCGATGATGTCGGCGCCCGCATCGACCATGGCGTGCATCAGCTCGGGTGTGACATCGGCAAACGGAAAACCTGCGGTGACGTAGGGAATCAGCGCCGTGCGGCCGTGGGCCTTCAATCGGGTGAATGTGCTTGCTATGCGGCTCATGGCTTGCCGCCCTTGACCTGCAGGCCGCGCATGGATGGCCGGTCGTAGAAATCAACGCCCGCCAAGTCGGCCACCGTGCCGATGTCCTTGTCGCCTCGGCCGGACAGGTTAACCAGGATGCTCTGGTCGGATTTCATGGTGGCGGCGAGTTTCATTGCATACGCAATGGCGTGGCTCGATTCCAGCGCGGGGATGATGCCCTCGGTACGGCAGAGGTAGTGGAATGCCGCCAGCGCTTCCTTGTCGGTGATGCCCACATATTCGGCGCGGCCAATGTCCTTGAGCCAGGCGTGTTCAGGCCCGACACCAGGGTAGTCCAAGCCGGCGCTGACGCTGTGCGTCTCGGTGATCTGGCCGTTGTCGTCCTGCAGGATGTAGGTGCGGTTGCCGTGCAGCACACCGGGGCTGCCGCGCTGCAGAGACGCTGAGTGTTTGCCGCTGTCCAAGCCTTCGCCAGCGGCTTCCACGCCAATCAGGCGTGTGCTCCCAAAGGGAATGTAGGGGTGGAAGATGCCCATGGCATTGCTGCCACCGCCCACGCAGGCGACCACCACATCAGGCTGGCCGCCGGTCATCTCTGGCATTTGCTGTATGCACTCGGTGCCGATGATGCTTTGAAAATCGCGCACCATCATCGGGTAGGGGTGCGGACCGGCAACGGTGCCGATGATGTAGAAGGTGTTTTCCACGTTGGTGACCCAGTCACGCATGGCCTCGTTGAGCGCGTCCTTGAGGGTGCGGCTGCCCGATTCGACAGGCACCACGGTGGCGCCCAGAAGGTTCATGCGGTAGACGTTGGGGCTTTGGCGCTTGACGTCTTCACTGCCCATGTAGACCACGCATTCCAGACCGTAGCGCGCGCAGATGGTGGCAGTGGCCACGCCGTGCTGGCCGGCGCCTGTCTCGGCGATCACGCGCGGTTTGCCCATGCGCCGCGCCAGCAGGGCTTGGCCAATCACGTTGTTGATCTTGTGGGCGCCGGTGTGGTTGAGGTCTTCGCGCTTGAGGTAGATCTGCGCGCCCCCTTGTTCGCGGCTCATGCGGGCAGCATGGTAGATCGGTGAGGGGCGGCCTACGAAATGCTTGAGCTCGTAGTGATACTCGGCCAGGAACTCGGGGTCGTGGTGGTAATGGGCGTAGGCGTCGCGCAGCTCGCTGATGGCGTGCGTGAGCGTTTCACTGACGAAACTGCCCCCGTAGATGCCAAAGTGGCCGCTGGGGTCGGGTTGTTGGTAAGAAGGCATGGTGTTCAGGCAAGAAGCTTCAGGCAGGTGGTGCATCTGCGGCACGCACGGCTGCTGCGAAGCGATGAATCTTTTCCGGGTCTTTCAGGCCCTTATTGCCGGGGCCGTCGAGCTCGACGCCGGAGCTCACATCAACGGCCAGCGTTTTGCAACGCGGCCGCACTTGCACGATGCCATCGGTCACGTTTGCAGGCGTCAACCCACCAGACAAGACGAGGTGAGCGTTGACGTTTGGAGGAAGATGTGACCAATTGAAGGCTTTCCCCGCGCCGCCATAGTCCTCGACATGAGCATCAAGCAAGATGGCGCGGGCCCGGGCGTGTTCGGTCGCGAATTTTACCAAGTCGAAGCCGTCGCCGCTCAGGGGGATGCGGGCAACCCGGATGTAGGGGTGTTTTGCGTTGCCGCTGGCCAGCAGGCATTGCTCGGGCGATTCCTCGCCATGAAACTGCAGCCAGGCGCCGGGCACCGATTCGCAAGCAGCCAGTACCCGCTCTGGAGCCTCATTGACAAAGAGTAGCACCGGGGTCACAAAAGGTGGCAGCCGCCCAGCCAGTGCCGCAGCTCGCTCGACGGTCACATAACGCGGGCTCTTGGAATACATGACGAATCCCACCGCGTCGCACCCGGCCGCAACTGCCGCGTCCACGTCCTGCTCGCGGGTCAGGCCGCAGATCTTGAAGCGGGTTCGTTGGCCTCGGGCCTGCTGGCTTTCATTCATCAGGATCATGGCAGCCAATCATACGCAGGCGTGCTGGTGGGCAGCCCCCAGTCGGGCGAATACACCGGACCCAGGAAGTAAAGGCCATCGGGTGAGAAGGTCGGTGCGGCCGCGTCGCGATCGCGTGCGGCCAGCACCTGCTTGATCCATTCGGGTGGCTGCTGTCCCTGGCCGATGACGAGCAGGCAACCCATGATGTTGCGGATCATGTGGTGTAGGAAGGCATCGGCTTCGAAGTCAAAGCGCCAGTAAGCACCCCGGCGGGACACCCCCACATGCTTGAGAGTCTTGACAGGAGATGGGGCCTGACAAGCAGAAGCACGAAACGAGCTGAAGTCGTGCCGGCCTTCAAGCAGCTTTGCGGCCTGATTCATGGCGTCTGCATCCAGAGGGCGGAACACCCAGCCTACCCGGCCGGCCTCCACGCTGGGCCGCACGGTCGATTCCAGCAGCACATACGTGTAGCGGCGCGAGGTGGCGCTGGCGCGCGAATGGAAGGCATCGGGTACCGGCCGGGCCCAATGCACCGCGATGTCCGCCGGCAGAAAGCGATTGGTGCCGCGTATCCAGGAGGACTCTTCGCGGTCAACCGAAGTGTCGAAGTGCACCACCTGCATCAGTCCGTGTACGCCCGCGTCGGTGCGGCCCGCGCATACGGTGGAGATGGGTTGGGCGGCGAACTGGCCAAGCGCATGTTGGAGTTTGTCTTGCACCGAGCGGCCACAAGACTGGCTTTGCCAGCCGACGTAGGCTTGGCCGTTGTAGCTGATGCCCAGCGCCAGCCTCATTGGCGGCCCTTCATTGTCGCGGGACGGCCGGGCTTAGCCGAGTTCCGAGAGGAATCGCTGGGCCTGCGCCTTCAGGTCGCCTGTGGCTTCGGCCAGGACTTCCTGGGCCAGACCGCGTGCGCCGTCGGCATCGCCAATGGCGTGGAACTCTTGCGCCAAGGCAAGCTTGGTGGACAGCGGATCGGATGCAGCCGGTGCAGTAGCTGGTGCAGCGCCCTGGTCTGCGGGAGGGCTGTCCAGGTCCAGCGAAAGCGAGCCAAGATCGAACTCGATCATGCCGGAATCGGCTGCTGGCTCTGCGGCTGGCTTTGCTTGCGGCGCTGGCGCTGCCGTGGCGGCTGGTTCATCGTCAAGCGTGAAGCTCAAGGCGTTGTCATCGGGCGCCGGAGCATCGGCTGGCGCGCTCGCCGTGGCGGCGGCTACCGGGGCTGGGGGCGAGGGCATTCGCGGGACCACGGTGGTGGCACCGAAGTCCATGTCCAGCTTGGGCGGGACTTGCTCAATCGGTTGAGTGGCCATCGCCATTGCCACGGTAGGCAGAGCGGCGGAAGGGGCGGGCTCGGGAGGCGGATGTGCCGCCGGTTCTTCGTCACCGATGGAGAAGTCCAGATCGAGGTCCAGATCGAGGTCTGGAGTGGGCGGCGGAGCAGCCTCCTGCATGGCTGGGGCGGAAGTCGTGGCGCCGAAACTGCCGGCTGCCAAACCTGCGGCTGCCGCTGCCGCGACGTTGTCAGCGGGTTTCCCGCCCGGACGATACAGTGCATTGGTCGAGTCCAGGTCCACCCCGAGTTCGCAGATGTGTTCCCATTCGGGACCTTGTCCCTGGGTCAGGCTGTGAGCCTGAGTGGCCACAATTTCAAAGGCTTTGACGTCGCGGCGCTTGGCGTAGATGTCTAGCAGCTTGGCGTGGATAGCCACTCGCCCAGGCGTGGTACGCATTGCCTCTTTGAGGATCTCCTCGGCCTGCAAGTCACGCCCATAGGCCAGATACACGTCGGCTTCGGCCACCGGGTCCACGTCGCCTGCGGCATCCAACTGGCTGGGTGAGTACACCATGGACGAGCCGGTAGCCGGGTTGTCCTTGGTGTCCACTCGCTGGCCGCCACTTGCGCCAAAGAATGAATCGGGCTGCAACCTGCTCTCAAGGAAGGAGCTGTCAACCTGCGCGGTCTTCTTGCGCTGGCGCGTGCGGTAGAAGACAAAGCCCAATATCAGGGCGAGCACTCCGCCGAGCGTGGCCGGAACGATGGGATTCTCCAGCAGGTCGTCCACCAGTGAGGACTTTGCGGGTGGCGCAGTGGGTCGTTTCGCGGCTGAGGCTGCGGGTGCCTTGGGCGCCGGCGCGGCGGATGCGGCGACTACAACAGGTGCTGATGCCGCTGATGCCGCTGAGGCAGCTAGCGCCGGCGCGGGGGCGGAAGCCACTGCGGCTGGTGCCGGCGCGGGCGTCGCGCTGGCTGGCGCCGAAGCAGGACGAGCTGAGCTGGCGGCAGACGCGACAGGGCGTGCGCCACTGCCCGCTCCGGCGGGTACCGCGATGCCAGGTCGCGCAGCGCTGGCTGCGCCCCCAGGCGCGGCGCCGGCAGCAGCTCCCAGCTTGTTCAGGTCAGTGAGATTCTTGTTGAGTTCAGCCAGGCGCACAGCCGCGTCCTGTGACGCACGATCACGGGCAATCTTGTCTTCGGCGGCCCGGCCTTGCACGGCGCCCTTGGAAAGAGTCAGCTTGTCGGGTGTAGCGGGGGCGGTTTTCTTTTCCTCGACTTGGGCCTGCACCTTGCCCGAGACTTGCCGGTCCGACGGGGCTACGCGCGTGGTGGGCAGTCGCTCGGCGAGTTGTCGTCTGAATTCGTCGAAGTCGCGGCTTTGTGCGACGAGGGTCTGAGTGGCCTGAGCCGCCGGCATCTGTTCGGCCTGCTCCGCCGTGGGAATGTCCAGTACCGAGCCGGATCTAAGACGGTTGATGTTGCCGCCTATGAATGCCTGTGGGTTGGCCTGCAGCATTGCCACCAGCATCTGGTCCAGCGACACACTGGGCGGCTTGTTGGCTGCCGCGATCTTGCCCGCAGTATCGCCGGTTTGGACCGCGACTTGTTTGTCGCCGCGGGCTGCTGGTTTTGCGGGTGGCGAAGGCTGGCTGGCGGGGGGGCGGGGTGCTGCTGCCCGGCGTTCACTGGTCTGAGGCGCGGCTTGAGGCGTGGCTTGTGGGGCGGGCGCCACGGCGCCAGGGCTCACGCTGGCGGGAGGAGCGACCGGGGCAGTCTGTGCGACGGGCGGGGGCGGGCTCTGGCGCGTGCTGGGCGGATCGAACAGCATCGTGTAGTCGCGCACGATGCGGCCAGAGGACCAGCTTGTTTCGAGTATCAGGTCGATGAAGGGGTCATTGACCGCGCGTGCGCTGCTCAGGCTGAGGAAATAGCGCCCGTCAGGCCTGCGCTCAAGGTTGATGCGAAGGCCCGACAGTGCTGAGTTGTATTCAAGCCCAGCGCCTCTGAATGCCTCGGGCGAGGCAACGGACGCGCGCAGACTTGCCAACTCGTCGGCATTGATTTCGGGAATATCGACCTCAGCACGCAGCGGCTCGCCAAGGGCCGACTGGACCGTGACGCGACCCAAGGCAAGGGCGTTGGCATCAGCCGCGGCCAAGCCTAGCAGCAAGGACGTGGCGGCTGCGAATGCACTTGCGCGCCACTGCGGTTTTTTTCTCATCGAAATTTGCGGCCCCAATGCTCGGTCTGCAGGCAATTTTTTTCTGATCATGCGAACAAACGCCTCGACGCTGAATTTGCTAAAAGGACCATAACATCAATGTCTTAGACTGACAAGCTGAGACGGCTTTTAACCCGAAGTTCCTCCCATATTTGAGCCTCTAAATCGCATTTTTCCACCCCTGTAGCCATGCAAGACTGCCGAGTGCAGTCTTTTTTGTACTCACTTGTGTAGTCACTAAACAAGTTTGCAAGTAGCAATTTATTGACTATAATCAA
>CANJPU010000077.1 GCA_947476285.1 Comamonadaceae bacterium
GAAGCGCTTCAATTCATGCTCGGTGTGCTTGTCTGAGCGAAGCGGCCGCAGGGCGCGTAGCGAGTTGCACACCGCCGACCTCAGGCCGCAAATCCCAGCGAAGTCGGCGCGAAGCGCAGACCGCCACAGTGAGCGCCAGCCGGGCATCGCCTGCCGCGACGCGCAAACCAAGCAGGCCATCAACTGCCACCTTGCCAATGCCAGGACCGGATGTCGGTTGCGAGGGGACATTTCGAATTTGGGCGGACACGGGTGCTCAGTCAGACACCCAGCGCATACAATGCATTGAACCTAGATTTTCATCAAGCATGGGAGCAGCATCGCATGAGTTCTGTCGATTTGCAGCAGTGGGTGAACAAGACGCAGCATGAGACCGATGTGGTCACGCTGGCTCCCGCGCAGGCCATGGCGGCCACACTGGACCTGGATCAAAGCTTCGACACCGGCAGCGTGATCCCGCCGCTGTGGCACTGGCTCTACTTTCTGCCCAAGGCGCAGCGCAGCGCCATCGGCCCGGACGGCCATCCCAAGCGCGGCGGGTTTCTGCCGCCCATTACTTTGCCGCGGCGCATGTGGGCTGGCAGCCGCCTGCAGTGGCATGGCGATCTTCGGGTAGGCGATCACATTGAGCGCACATCGACCATCGAATCGGTGGAAAGCAAATCAGGCCGCAGCGGCGAGCTGATTTTTGTCAAGCTGCGGCACGCAGTGGGCGTCATCGGCGGTGCGACAGCACTTGTCGAATGGCAAGACCTGGTCTATCGCGATGCGCCGCCGCCCTCTTCTGCGGGCTCATCCGCACCTGCTCCGGCAGGTGCACCGGCACCGCAGCAAGCCCAATGGCTGCAGCGCTGGGAGCCCGATCCTGTCCTGCTGTTTCGCTTCTCCGCCCTCACCTTCAATGGGCACCGCATCCACTACGACCGCCCTTACGCGATGAACGAAGAAGGTTACACCGGCCTGGTGGTGCACGGGCCGCTGCTGGCAGTGCTGATGATCGAACTGGCGCGCAAGAGTGCGCCCACGAAGAAGGTGCAAGACTTCAGCTTTCGCGGGCTGGCACCGGTGATTGACACCGCGGCCTTCGAAGTTTGCGGCAATCCCGATCCATCCGGCCAGAATGCCAGCCTCTTTGTTCGTGGCCCTGGCGGCGTGCTCAACACCCAGGCATCCATCGCTTTTGCCGACTAAAGGGTAGCCCCATGGTCCAAGAACCGATTCTGAGCGGCATGCGGCTGATCGAGGCCGCCGCATTCGTGGCGGGGCCGCTGGGCGGCATGACGCTGGCGCAAATGGGTGCCGACGTGATTCGCATTGACACCTTGGGCGGTGGGCTCGACTACCGGCGCTGGCCGATCGCGCCTGACGGCACCAGCTTGTTCTGGTGCGGCATGAACAAATCCAAACGCTCGGTCGCGCTGGATCTGTCCGGCCCCGAAGGCCGCGAGATCGCGATGGCGCTGATCTGCAGCGGCGGTGACGACGCCGGCATGCTGCTGACCAATTTTCCGCCGCGCGGCTGGCTTGACTACGACAAGCTTTCGCAAAAGCGCAGCGATCTGATTCAGATGACCATTCAAGGCGATCGGCATGGCGGCTCGGCGGTGGACTACACCATCAATCCGCGCGTGGGCCTGCCAGCCATCACCGGTCCAGCAGACACCGATCAAGTGGTCAACCATGTGCTGCCGGCCTGGGATCTCATCACCGGCCAGATGGTGGCGGTGGGATTGCTCGCAGCCGAGCGGCACAGGCGGCGCCATGGCGTCGGCCAGCACATCAAGCTGCCACTGGAAGATGTGGCGCTGGCCGCCATGGGCAACTTGGGCTTCATCGCCGAAGCCCAGCTTGGGCAGGAGCGCGCGCGCTACGGAAATGACCTGTTTGGCGCATTCGGCCGCGACTTTCTTTGCTCCGATGGTGAACGCATCATGGTGGTGGGCATCACGCACAAGCAATGGCAATCCATCGTGCAAGCACTTGAGATAGGCACGCAGATGAGCGCACTGGCCCAGCGCCTGGGGCTTAACTTTGCGCTAGAAGGCGAGCGCTTCAAGGCTCGCCACGAGATCGCGCAGGCAGTGGGCGCATGGGTCGCGCAGCGCAGCCTGACAGAGGCCGCCACCGCACTCGATGCGCACGGCGTGTGCTGGGGCCGCTATCAGACCACGGCGCAAATGATTCGCAACGATCCGTCCTGCTCTGTCGCCAACCCGATGTTCAACACCATCGAGCAGCCTGGTGTGGGCGCCGTCCTGGCACCCACGATTCCCCTGAATTTTTCAGCCGCACCCCGCCTGCCCGCCAGACCCGCACCGCGCCTGGGGGAACACACCGAACAAGTGCTGGTCGAACTGCTGGGCATGAGCCAGACCGAGTTCGGCCGGCTGCATGACAAACGGGTGGTGGGTACTGCGCAAGCGTAAGAGCTCAGGCGCAATGAAAGCAATTTGCTACTTTGTCTGGCCCGCCGCCCGCGCGATTTCGTCCAGCGCCGTCGGGTTATCGAGGGACGACAAATCGCCCAGCGGCAAATTGCAATAGGCGCCGCGAATCAGCCGGCGCATCACTTTTGCAGTGCGTGTCTTTGGCAATTGGCTCACGACATGAACGCGGTTGGGGCGGAAGGCGCGGCCCAGGCGGCGCTCTGAATGCGCCAGCACAGCTTCGATCAGCTTTTCATTCGACGGCGCGCCGGCTGCCGGAATGACGAAGACCACCAGCACCTGCCCTTTGGCCGGGTCATCTACGCCGATGGCGGCCGCTTCAACCACGCCGGGCACTTCCATCAGCACGTCTTCAATCTCGGCCGGGCCAGTGCGCTTGCCGGCCAGCTTGAGCGTGTCGTCCGAGCGGCCACGAATGAGGAAGTTGCCTTGCGCATCGCGCGTGGCCAGATCGCCGTGCACCCAAATGCCGGGAAGAGTCTGCCAATAAGTTTCCAGGTAGCGCTCGTCGTCTTCCCAGAAAGACATGGTCATGCCCACGAAAGGCTCGCGCACGATGAGTTCGCCCACTTCATCGACCACCGGTTTGCCACTGATATCGACGACATCGACATCGATGCCGGGCGTTGCGGTGTTGAATCCGCCGGGTGGAATCGGCTTGTGCATCACGCTGGCGACCAAGCCGCCTGACACTTCAGTGCCACCCGAGAAGTTGATCAAGGGCGCCACACCATGGCCGAAATGGCGCTGGTGCCAGACAAAGTGTTCCGGTGCGATCGGCTCTCCTCCGCAAATGAGCACGCGGATGCTGGACACATCGCCGGCCAAGGCCAACTGCGGATTGGCAGCAAAGCCGCGAATCATGGTGGGCGCCGCACCGAACTGCGTCACCCCATGGCGCTCGATCAGGCGCGACATGCGCGACCAATCAGGCAGGTCAGGCGCGCCGTCGTACAAGACCATGGTGGCACCATGCGTCAGCGTCGCGGACAAGCCCATGGCACCTGCAACCCAGCCCATGTCGGCGGGCCAGAAATAGATGTCGCTCTGCTTGGTGTCGAAATGGATCAGACCGTCATGTGCCATCTTCAACGGATAGCTGCCGTGCGAATGCAAGATGCCTTTGGGCTTGCCGGTGGTGCCAGAGGTGAAGAACACCATGAAGGGGTCCTGGGTGGACATCTGCTGGGCATCGGGGCCGGCCTTCGGGCCAGCGGCGACTTGGGCCCAATCGACCATGCGTGCACCCTGCACGGCCTCACCATCGGCACGCTTGAGAATCAGGAAATCAGTGTTCGCGGCGTCGGTCGCCTCGACCACGTCGGCCAGTTTGCTGATCCAGTTGCCCCGCCGCACAAAACCCGAGGTGGCCACCAGGGCACGGGCCCGGCATTGGGTCAGGCGCGATTCAATAGGGCCGGCTCCAAAGCCACTGAACAAGGGCATGACCACGCCGCCCATGTAGGAGATGCCAAGCATGGAGACCACCGCCTCCACGCACGGCTCCATCAAGAGACCGATGCGATCGCCTCGCTGGATACCTAGCTTGGTCAGGCCACCGGCAAAGTCTCTGACCTCATCGTACAACTGCGCATAAGAGACGTGCCGCACATCGCCGCGCTCGTTCTCGGCGATGACTGCCGCGCGCCCAGCCGTTGCGGGATCTTTGGCCCACGCAAAAAGCGTGTCGGTCCAATTGAGCATGCCGCCATGAAACCACTGCGGAAACTCGCGGCCCTTGGACCAATCGACGAAGGCGTCGTACTTGCGCGACCACTTGATGCCGCTGATCTCGATAATGACTTCCCAGTAAAGAGTCGGCTGTTCTATCGAGAAGCGGTAAAGCGCATCATAGGTCGGGATGCCCAGGCGCTGCATGACTCGGGTCACGTTGGCGGTGGCGGTCTGTTCCTCGCTGGGGTACCAATAATCCGGGTTCCTGGCTTGCATCTCAACTCTCCTGAGCTCTGTGGCCCGTGAAGCTATATTCCCAGGTAAGCGTTGCGCACCCGCTCATCCTTGAGCAGATCACTCGCACTACCGTGCGCGGCCACACGGCCCAGGTCAAGCACATACCCCTGGTCGGCATGCGACAGAGCCATCTCTGCATTTTGCTCCACCAGCAAGACCGTGATGCCCTGTCGCCTGATCTCGTCGAGCACCTCGAAAATTCTCTTGATCACCAAGGGTGCCAAGCCCAGCGATGGCTCATCTAGCATCAGCAGGCGCGGCTTGGCCATCAGGCCTCGGGCAATCGCCACCATTTGTTGTTCGCCACCACTGAGCGAGCCTGCGAGTTGCGTGAGCCGGGTTTTCAGTGGGGGGAAGAGCGCAAGCACCGCGTCGATGTCGGGTGAGAGATTTGTGCCCCTGGGGCGGCAGTGCGCACCCAGCAGCAAGTTGTCATGCACCGACATGCGCCCCAGCACCATGCGGCCTTCGGGAACATGCACAACGCCGTGACGCACGATTTTGTCCGCGCTCAAGCGGCCCAGGTCAACGCCGTCAAACGTGATCTTGCCGGCCGTGCGCGGCACCAGGCCGGAGATGGTCCGCAAGAGCGTGGTCTTGCCCGCGCCATTGGGCCCGATCACCGCAACCAGCGTGCCCTGCGGCACGGTCATGTCCACGCCGCGCAGCGCGACGCTGCCGTCGTAGCTCACCTGGGCATCGGTGATCGTCAGCACCTCAATGCGCCTTTCCAAGATAGGACTCAATGACCGCCGGATCGCGTGCGATCAACTCGGGCGGTCCATCGGCGATCTTCTTGCCGAAGTTGAGCACCAGAATGCGATCGCAAATGTCCATGACCAATTTCATGTGGTGTTCCACCAGCAAAATGCCGACACCGCTGGCCCGGATCTCTCGGATGGCTGACTGCAGCCAATTGATTTCCAGTGTATTCATGCCAGCGGCTGGCTCGTCAAGCAAAATGAATTTTGGCCGGGTGGCCATGGCACGCGCGATCTCCAGGCGCTTTTTCTCGCCATAAGACAATGAGCCCGCCAGCGCATGCATGCGCTTGCCAAGGCCGAATCGCTCAACCAGTTCTTGTGCTTCAAGGCGCAAGACGCGCTCAGGGCCCATGGGCAGCGCGTTCAGGCGCGAGAGCAGTGTCGGGCAATGAATGGTCTGGCTGACGCGCACATTGTCCAGCACGCTGTGGCCATTGAAGAGGCGCAGATTCTGAAAGGTGCGGGCCAGGCCGCAGCGCACGATCTGGTTGGCCTTCATGGCCGTGAGCCGATGCGCGTCCAGCATCACCTCGCCGGTACTGGGTGACAAGACCTGGGTGAGCACGTTGATGGTGGTGGTCTTGCCTGAACCATTGGGGCCAATGAGGCCGAGAATCTCGCCGCTGTTGACGATGAAATCCAGATCGGCGAGCGCCTGCAGCCCGCCGAAGGCCTTGCTGAGATTGGAAACCTTGAGCACCGACATCAGGACCCGCGCTCCACAGGTGGCGGCTCTGCCTTTGACCGCCACAGCGATGAAACCCTGGCCCAGAATTCGCCCGCCAGCCCGCGCGGGAACACGAGCGTGAGCACCAGAACGATCAGGCCATACACGATCATGCGGTAATCACCAAAACCGCGCAGCAGCTCGGGCAGCACTGTGAGCACAGCCGCGCCGATGACGGGCCCAATGTATCGCTCGCTGCCGCCAACGGCCACGTAGAAGATGGAGACCAGTGCCAGATGGAAACCGAAGTAGTCAGTGTTGATGGATGACAGGTAAGTGGCATAAAGCCCACCGCCCATCGCAGCAATGGCCGCGCCGAATGCGAACATGCCGACCTTGATGGCCACGACGTTGATGCCTGACGCAGCGGCTGCCACTTCATCTTCACGCACCGCCTTGGCCGACAGGCCCACGCGCGAGCGCTCCAGCCACGCAAACAGACCCGCTACCAGCACGACCGCCGTCAGAATCTGCGGCCACGCGGTCTGCACATGAATGCCCAGAAAGCCTTGCGAGCCTTCGGGTCCGACCATCTTGCCGCCGATTTCGACCTGATATTTGAAATTGTGGAAGAACACCCGCACCACTTCGGAGAAGCCCACCGTGGCCAGCGCCAGATAGATGCCGCGAATGCGCAAACAAGGATAACCCAGAATCAAACCAATGAATGCGCACAGCAGCGCAGAGGCCATCAGTGCGGGCAAGAGCGAATAGCCGAACATGGTGGTCAGCATGCCAGTGACCACCGCGCCGATGGACCAGAACCCGACCTGCGCCAGCGAGAACTGCCCCACCATGTAAGTGGCGTAGACGCTAAGGGCAAGCAGGATGTTCAGCCCGCCCAACTCCAGGATATTGAGGTAACCGACCATGCTCGCTAATCCCGCTTGACTTGTTGGCCAGCGAACAGGCCTTCGGGCCTGATGACCAGCACGGCGAACAGGATCACGAAAAGCACAGCCTCTTTCATGGACGCCGAAACCAGCCCGACGATGGTGGTCTCGATCACGCCCACCAGCAGCCCGCAGATCATGGCGCCATAAAGACTGCCCAGCCCCGCCAAGACGATGATCACGAAAGCAGTGAGCGAGAGGTTAGAGCCCATGAAGGGACTGACAATGCCCATGGACACACCGATCAGGCAGCCAGCGGCGCCGGCAATTGCTGAGGCCACCGCGAACACCGCGATCTCCACATTGCGCACATTGATGCCCATCAGCCAGGCCACGGTTGGGTTCTCTTCGACGGCGCGAATGGCACGGCCCATGGCGCTTCGGGTGATCCACCAATGCAGGCCCAGCATCAACACCGCAGCAATCACGAAGATGGCCACATGCGCGCCGCGAATCAAGATGGGACCGATGGAAAACACCAGGTTTTCCATCGGTGATGGAAACGATGAGAACTCGGGCGAGAACAGCGCGACTTTGCGGCTCAGCACGCTGACGGATTCTTCCATGACCAGAGTGACGGCCGCGCTGGTGATGAAGGGCGCCAGCGGCGATGCATTGCGAAGCGGTGCAAAAGCGCTCGCCCACACCACAATGCCCACCACCGCGCCCGTGACAACCGAGACGACGAACGCCAGAGCGAGAACGGCATAGCTCGTGCTGCCGCCAAACCTCAGGCTGATGTAGGCCCCCGCGAAGGCCGCGGCCATGATGGTCGCACCGTGGGCGATGTTCAGCCGGTTCAGCGTGCCGAAAATCAGCGTGAAGCCGATGGCCACCAGTGAATAGCTCGCGCCAAACAGCAAGCCGCTGATCAGGTACTCAAGAACTAGCAACGGTGATCACAAAAATGCTGGAAATGACCGCTCACTGCCAGAGTGTGAACTGACCGCCCTTGATTGTCAGGAACACGCCGCCCTTGGGTGTCTCGCGGTCGGCATTGAGTTTGACGGTCTCGCCGGTCGGGCTGACGATGGACACATTGGCCAGCGCATCGCGGAACTTGACGCGATCGGCCAAGAGCGCAGCGGGCGTGTTGGCGATGCCCGATTGTTCGATGGCCTTGGCGATCAGAAAGCCCGCTTCATAGCCGGTCACAGAGAACATGTTGATGTCCTGGCCGTAACGCTTTTTGTACTCGGCGGCAAATCCAGCCATCTTGGGCGACTTAGGGTCATACCCTGAGGCCATGATCATGCCTTCGACCGCATCGGCGCCCGACTGCAATGTTTCGGTGGTCATGAGCGACATATTGCCCACGTACATCTTGGGTGTCACCTGGCGGCGCTTGGTTTCCTTCAGGAACGACAGGGCGGACAAGGGCGGTCCCATCACATAGATGATGTCCGGCCGGGCCGCGCGCATGTCGTTGGCCTGACGGCTGAAGTCGCGGTCGGCGGTGACGGCTTCGGTGGTGGCAACCACTTGCACACCGGCGGCCTTTAGTGCCGGCATGATGAATCTGTCGGTGATGGCGACGTAGTACGGGTTGTCCTTGACCACAAAGAGGGCAGCCGTCTTGGCGCCTGTTCTCTTGATGGCTTCATTGGTCAGGTTGACAATGACATCGCTCTCGATGAAGGCATTGCGAAACGCGTACTTGGAAACCTTGGTCAGGCCCGGCGTGCCTACCGACGAGGAATGAACCACGATGGAGCTGCCCTGCTTTTCCATCTCGCCCAGGTAGTTGTAGACGGCGGTGCCGGCGATGGAATTAGAGATGCCCTTGACCATCAGCACCTGATCGTCGGCCATCAGGCGCTTGAGCAAGGCCACCGACTGTGCCGGGTCGGTGCCTGCGTCGTAGCCAACCGGTCCGGGCGTGACCGCGATTCTGACTTTCCGGCCACCGACCGTGACGCCACCGGCCGCATTGATTTCGTCAAAAGCGATCAGCGTGCCCCACATGTTGGCGAAGCCAAATGGTGCGTAGGTGCCGGTCTGCGCCTCCAGCACGCCCACGCGCACTGTGCCTTCATCCTGAAATGCCTGCGCCTGCGATCCAAGACCGAATGCGGCCACGCATGCGAGTTTCAGGAAGCTGGCGGCCAGAGAAGGCCTGGTGTGTTTGAAAAATTTCATGTGTGTCTCCAAAGTCGCGCTGATGAATCCAAGGCCGAGGGCGGTGGCTCAAATACATTTTTTCAGTATTGTGAAACACCTTACGAAATACCAGACGCTTTTTAACACGGCGCACCTGCCGTGTAAAGAAAGGCAGGGGTATTCCCCGACTGGGAACCGGCGTGGCGCGCCCCGGGCGGACCTAAAGTGCGAACAAGCCCCGCATTTCGCGCCCCACGTCCTTGGCCTGATCGATGCGCCAGCAGAAATCGATGATGCGCCGAGCCGCTGCTTCGCTCATCAGGGGGCGTGCCTGCAGCAGGAATTTGTCTTCGAGTTGCAGATCCGTCATGGGCCGCGCCGCGCTGCCCACGCAATGATCAACTGCCTTGGTAAAGCTGCGCCCGTCGGTGAGGTACACAGTGCCCGCAGCGCCGTCGCGGCCTATGGAGGCGTCGCCTTCGAGCCGGATGTTCGCGCGCACCCGGCTGATCACTGGATCGCGCGCCGCCGCATCATTGGTTTCTTCAAAACCAGCACGCCTACGCACCATCGCCGCAGCCGTCCAGTGCACCGCGCTGACCTGTGCGCCCAGGCCATCCACTGGGTTGAGCAGCCCGGTGATGGCAAGCGTGTCAGGGTTGACGCGAATGACGACGTGATCGATGCCCGCTGGGTCCAGGTCGTTCTCGATCGCAAGGGCCAGCCCCACGTCGATCAGCGGATGAATCACGATGCCGGCGGGATAGGGCTTGTAGGCGTTGGTCATGAACTCGTAGCGCTCACCCAGACCGCGGGTTGCGGTCTCGAAATTCGGGTTGGTGCAAAGCATGTGCGCAAAGCCGCGCGAACCGTCCAGCGTGCTGATGGCAGCGGTGAATCCAGCCTGCGCCAGCAGTGCGGCCTCCACGCCGGTTCGTCCCGCCTGCGCCATGGGCAGGTCGCGGATCATGGAGCCCACGCCCTCGCGCAGGCCGGCACCGTTGGTGGCGGCAATGCCCATTGCCCAGACGAGTTGCTCTTGCGTCAGCGGCAGCAACCTGGCCAAGGCCGCCGCACCGCCAATGCCCCCGACCAGGCCGGTCATGGTTCGCCCCACGCTGCAAACCGCGGGTGGCTCCATGAGCACGCAGCCCATACGGCATTCGATCTCAAGCCCCAGCACCAGCGCATGCAGAAACTGAGGGCCAGACACCACTTGCTGCTCGGCAATGGCCAGGCACGCCGCGGCCACAGGCCCGGTGGGGTGAGCGATGCTGGTCAGATGCGTGTCATCGAAGGCGTGCAGGCTGGAGCTGAGTGTGTTGAGGAAGGCCGCATGCGCGATGTCCACCCGCTCGGTGCGGCCCAGCACCGTGGCCTCGCGTGGCCCCGACAGGCGGTCGGCGACGGCCAGGGCACGGTCCAGCAGATCGGTCCGGCTTCCGCCGAGCGCGCAGCCCACCCAATTGAGAAACGCGCGTGCTCCTTCGTGGCGAACTTCCTTCGGAATCGATTCAAAGCGAGACGCGAGAACATAGCTGGCGAGCGACTGGGAAAGGCTGGGCATGGGGATGGTGCTTCCGGTGTGAACAAATCAAGTCAAAGCAAGTCAAGTCAAGTCAGTTGGCCTTGGGCTTGATGCCGGCATCGCGCGCAATGCCAGCCCACTTGACGGTTTCGGACTTGATGAGTGCGGTGAATTCATCGGCAGTGCTGCCCACTGGCGCGAGCCCCTGCGCGGCAAACCACTCCTTCACATCGGCTCGCCTCAAGATGCGGCCAAGTTCGTCGCTGAGCTTCTGGATGATTTCCCTGGGCACGCCCGCAGGTGCAACGATGCCGTGCGTGCCCGCCACTTCATAGCCGCGCAGTCCCGCCTCGTCCAAGGTGGGCACATCGGGCATCGAAGTGCCACGGCGGGTGCTGGTCACGGCCAGCACCTTGATCTTGCCGGCCTTGGCTTGCGGCGCGGCGGTGATGGGCAGAGTGAAGAACACCTGCACCTCATTGGCCATCAGAGCCACCTCCACCTGAGGCGTGCTCTTGTAGGGCACGAGCGTCATGTCCACCCCCGCCATGCGGTTGAACACAGCGCCGGCCAGGTGGCCCAGGCTGCCTTCGCCCACCACGCCATAGTTCAGCGCGCCCGGTTTGGCCTTGGCCAGAGCAATCAACTCCTTCACATCTTTGGCCGGCACTGCTGTGCTGACGGCCAGCGCCAGGTCCACACTGGCCACATGCGACACCGCAGCAAAATCATTGATGGTGTCGTAGGGCAGCTTGGCGATGAGGCTGGGATTGATGGTGTGGCTGGGGTAGACCCACAGCAGCGTGTAGCCATCGGGCGCCGCCTTGGCAACCGCCTGCGTGCCGATGATGCCGCCCGCCCCAGGCCGGTTGTCGATGACGACCGGTTGGCCCAGACTTTGCGACAGCCTCTGACCGACGTATCGGCCCAGAATGTCAGCGGCACCGCCCGCGCCGATTGGCATGACGATGGTGATCGTGCGGTTCGGGTAATTCTGGACACGCGGATCCGTGCTGGCCGACTGGCCGTGCGCAGCCGTAGCCGCAAGGGTCACCGCGCTCGCCAGGGCGAGCACACGCAAGATGCCGCAACTGCGCAGCACCGAAGCACAAGAACTATTCATGGTCTCCTCCAGTTTGACTTGGGCCACGGTAATCAAGACCATGGCGTCTGTCAACAACGCTCATAAATGACTGAGCGACTCAAGCGCGTAAGCCAAACCACCTCATGTGGCGTGTTTCGCGATTGCGAAACTTCCGACACAATAGAAGCTCAGAGTCTTGAAGGTCTTATTCACAAGTGACAACTGGCCAGTCATCCATCAACAGCATGTCAAGCGTGGCGCTGCCGCGTGGCTGGGCTTGGCTGTTGTGGCTTGCACTGCTCTTGCCGCTGGCCCAGGCGGCTGCCTTCTCCCATGCCTACTCACATGATGCCCAGCCCTCGGGCGAAATCAGCAGCAAGCAGGCGCTGCCGGGCGACACCTGTGGGCTGTGCCTGACGGGTGCCGCCTTGTGCGGCGGCGCCGCTGCCGCCGAGCCCATCGCGTTCATCTCATTGGCCGGCACCGATCGCGTGCCAGTCATGCCGGCAACCGGGCTTGCGTCTGTTGCCCCAGCGCACAGTTACCTCAGTCGCGCTCCACC
Organism: Comamonadaceae bacterium; assembly: GCA_947476285.1. Taxonomy (GTDB): domain Bacteria; phylum Pseudomonadota; class Gammaproteobacteria; order Burkholderiales; family Burkholderiaceae_C; genus Ramlibacter. The sequence goes on from CANJPU010000077.1 coordinate 12,077, forward strand.
CGCTTTTCTTCTCTGATCGCTTTTCAGGTCGATCCCGCGGCTGCCATCTCTTGGGCAGCGCGGTACCGATTCATGGTCAATCCGGAGAGAAGAATGAAGAAGTATTTTTTGGCAAGCGCAACGCTCGCCCTGCTCGCGCCGATCGGCGCATGGGCAGACACCGCATCGGACATTCAGGCTTTGCGCGCAGAACTCGATGCGGTGCGCAAGGCCTATGAGGCGAGGCTGCAGGCGCTGGAGCAGCGGCTCATCGCCGCCGAGTCGCAAGCAGCACCTGGCAAGGCACCAAACACCACGCAGGCGCCGAGTGCTGCTGTTGCACCAGCCAATGCCAACAGTTTGAACCCGGCCATCTCGATGGTTCTTTCGGGCACCTATTCGCGCACTTCCAGAGATCCGGCCGACTACCGCATCAGCGGCTTTCAATTGCCATCGGGCGCTGAAGTCGGGCCAGGCACGCGCGGCTTCTCACTGGCGGAAACCGAGCTGAGTTTTTCAGCCAACATCGATCCCTGGTTGCGCGGCGTCACCCACATCGCGCTGCATCCTGACAATGCGGTGTCGGTAGAAGAAGCCTATGTGCAGACCACATCGCTTGGAAGCGGCTTGTCACTCAAGGCCGGTCGGTTTCTCTCAGGCGTGGGCTACCTCAATTCGCAGCATGCGCACACCTGGGATTTTGTCGATGCGCCGCTGGCTTATCAGGCCTTGCTTGGCACGCAACTGGGGGACGACGGGGTGCAGCTCAAGTGGATCGCCCCAACCGACCAATACATCGAGCTGGGCGCTGAGCTAGCCCGTGGCCGCAGCTTTCCGGGCAGCGGCAACAGCCGCAACGGCGCGGGCATGGCCTCGCTGGGCGTGCACACCGGCGGCGACATCGGCGAGAGCCACAGTTGGCGCGCAGGTGTGTCCGTGCTGTCGGCCAAGGCCGATGGCCAGGCGCTGGACACACTCAATTCGAGCGGCACCGCAGTGGGCAACTCATTCACCGGCAAGACGCGCCTGTGGATTGCCGACGGCGTCTGGAAGTGGGCGCCCAATGGCAACGCCAGCCGCACCAGCTTCAAGCTGCAAGGCGAATACCTGCGCAGCACGGCGCGCGGCGAGCTGGTGTACGACGCAACCGGCGCAGCCATCGCCGATGGCTACCGCGCAGTGCAGTCTGGCTGGTATGTGCAAGGGGTGTACCAGTTCATGCCGCGCTGGCGGCTAGGCTTGCGCACCGAACGCCTCAGCCCCGGCACGCCATACTTGGGCATCAATGCAAGCGCGCTAAGCGGCACCGGCTACCAGCCGCGCAAGAACAGCCTGATGCTTGATTTCAATCCCAGCGAGTTCTCGCGCATTCGCCTTCAGTTGGCAAGCGACCAGGCCCGGGATGGCCGAGCCGACAGGCAGCTATTCATTCAGTACCAGATGAGCCTGGGGGCTCACGGCGCCCACGGTTTCTGAACCGGCAGAAAGACACGCAATGAAACTTCACGCACTCAAGTCTTTCATCGCTGCGGCAACGCTCATACTGAGCCTGGCCCCGGCACACGCCGCACTCAAGGTCTTGGCCTGCGAGCCCGAGTGGGGCGCACTTGTGCGCGAACTCGGTGGCGATCTGGTCGATGTGTCGGTGGCTACCACCGCCTTGCAAGACCCGCATCAGATCCAGGCCAAGCCCAGCCTGATCGCCCGGGCACGCAATGCCGACCTGATCGTTTGCACCGGCGCCGACCTAGAGATCGGTTGGCTGCCGATCTTGCTGCAGCAGTCTGGCAATGGCAAGGTACAGGCCGGACAGCCAGGCAATTTCGCCGCCGCCGACTCTGTGCGCAAGCTGGAGATACCGGTACAGGTGGACCGCTCGCAGGGCGATGTGCATGCCGCTGGCAATCCGCACATCCAGACCGATCCGCGCAACATCGCGCAGGTTGCATCGGCACTGGGTCTGCGCCTGCAGCAGATCGATCCGGCGCGTGCGAGTGAGTACGCGCGCAGGCAGGCAGATTTTGCGCAGCGCTGGCAACTGGCAATGAGCCGATGGGCCGCACTGGCCGCGCCATTGAAGGGCATGCCTGTGGTGTCGCAGCACAAGGCCTTCGTCTATCTGTACGACTGGCTGGGCATGAAAGAGGTGGCGGTGCTCGAACCCAAGCCCGGCGTTGAGCCCAGTGTCTCTCATCTGCAGACAGTACTGGCCACACTCAAGGCCACGCCCGCTCGCATGGTGATCGCAGCGGCCTACCAAGATTCGCGCGCATCCGATTGGCTGACCCGCAACGCTGGCATCGCTGCGGTCAAGGTACCCTTTACCGTGGGCGGCTCCGACGGCGCGAAAGATCTCTTTGGCCTGTTCGACGACACATTGGCGCGCCTGCTGGCCGCAGGAGTGAAGCGATGAACTGGGCCGCACTCGACTGGAGCATTCTCGGGCTGCCCCTGGTGGCCGGCTTGCTGGTGCTGGCCACCCATGTGCCGCTTGGCATGCAGGTGCTGGACCGCGGCATTGTGTTCATTGACCTGGCCATCGCGCAGATCGCTGGGCTGGGTGTGATTGCAGCCGATGCCTTCGGTTTCCCGCAGGCCGGGCCAGCGGTGCAGGCAGCCGCACTCGCCGCTGCCTTGCTGGGCGCATGGCTTCTGACCTGGACCGAACGGCGCGCAGCGCGTGACCAGGAGGCGTTGATCGGCGTGCTGTTCATCCTGGCGGCCTGCGCCGGCATTTTGTTGCTGGCGGGCAATCCGCATGGTGGCGAGAATCTCAAGGACTTGCTGGTGGGCCAAATCCTGTGGGTCAGCCCGACGCATCTGACCTGGCTGGCGATTGTCTCGGCGCTGCTGGTGCTCACACTTTGGCGCGGCTGGGCCCGGGTGCTGGGGCGCTTTGGCTTTTACGCTGTCTTCGCAGTGGCGGTGACGGCATCGGTGCAAGTGGTTGGCGTGTACCTGGTATTTGCCAGCCTCATCATCCCCGCGCTGGCCACGCGCCGCCTGCAGGCCGGGCCGCGCCTGTGGGCAGCCAATGCAGTGGGCGCGCTCGGCTATGCGCTGGGTCTGGTGTTGTCGGCCTTGGCTGACCTGCCCACTGGCGCGGTGATTGTGTGCTGCCTGGCTGCATCCGGTCTGATTGCTGCGATGGTGCCGGTGCGTGTACCAGCCTGACTCACTTACCTGCCAACCCCAGCGCCACCGGTACCGACTTACCCACATCCGATGACACAGTCTGCGGCGCACTTGCCGTCAGGCGAGCAGCATCTACACCGGACTCCTTGAGCGACGCAAGAATGAGCTCAGCCCGCTGCGTGGCCAATTGCGCCAGGGCATTCTCGGGCAGGCTCTGATTTTGGTTGAGCCGCTCCATCAACTTGTTATAGAAGGGGCCCGCGTCGGCCACCTGCGGCTCGCCCTGCACCAACCTGCCCATGCGCTGCACCAGTGGCAGCGTGTCTTGCGGTGTTTGCGATTGCGCACTGGGTGCACTGGGCGCACTGGGCACACTGGGCACACCGGCCGCACGCTCGGCCTCTTTCATCTGTAGATCAAGTTGATCCTGCCCGAAACGCGTGGCATAGAGCTCCCGCACTGCGGTGCGCATTGCGCGGCTGCTCAAGTCCAGAGGACCGGGCTCTTCACCCGCATCGAGTTTGATGTTCGCGCGGCGGGCCAGCTCGACCCGCACCGCACGCGCGCGCATTGCCGCGCCATCGCCCGCCTGGCTGTAGCTGGCCGGCACGCTTAAGTGCAATTGCGGGCGCTTGGTCAATAACTGCGAGATCTGCTTGAGCTTTTCTCGCTCAGGCGGCAAGAGCCTGCTGCTGCCTGGATCAAAATCAACTGACTCCAGCTTTTCGCCGCTGATGCCCAGCAGCGCACCTATCGCCCGGAAGGGCGCGGTGACGCTCTTGCCCAGCACATTGCCGATGGCTTTCCAGATGAGTGCGCCATAACTGAACTGCGGATCGCTGATGTCGCCCGACACAGGCAGGCCCAGTTCGATGCGGCCGTCGCTGTCCTTGAGGATGGCAATGGCCAGCTCCAGCGGGATCTTCAGCGCGTCGGGGCTTTCCACCCGCTCACCCAGGGTCAGCCGATCGATGATGATCTGATTTTCGCCTTCGAGTTTGCTGTTGCGTACCTTGTACTGCAGGTCCAGCGAGATTTTTCCCTCTGCGATCTTGTAGCCGGCGAACTTCATGCTGTAGGGTGTGGTGGGCACCAGGTCCACGTTCTTGAACACCACATTGATGTCGGTGTTGTTGCGTGGCGCAAAGGGGTTGAGCTCGCCGCGAATTCGGGCCAGCCCAAACTCGTCCACGCGGCCGTCCAGCTCGATCTGGCTGCGTGATTCAACACTGGAGGACAAGCCATTGACCACGCCGTTGAGTTCCTGAATCTTGGCACTGAACTGCGGGCGCAGGCTCAGGTCGGTGAAGTCCAGCTTGGCATCTTGCAGGCGCACGCGGCGAATGCGCATTGGGAAAGGCTCTGACGCGTCGGTGGGCGCACTGGCCGCTGGTGCGGGCGCAGCAGCCGGACTCGCCGGCTGCACCAGCAGCCGCGCCGCGTTCAGGCTGCGATCATCTTCGATGATGAGCTTGGCATTGGCCTGCAGCACACGCAGCTCGGGAATGTCCAGCAGGTTGGGGCCGATGCTCGCGGTGAGTCTCTCGGCGCCGACGTTCTTCCAGGATGCGAAGAGCTCGCCATCGGTCTCGTTGAGCATCAGCCCCGCTACATCCAGGCTGCCCACATAGCGCAGGCTTGCATTGCGGGCGGTACCGTCGCCTGCGGTGAGCCTACCTTTGGCGGACACGTCGCCACCGGCGATCTTGAGCTTGAGGTACTTGGCAAGAACGGACTGCGCGGGCGCCAGCGCGAGCTTTGTCAGCACCATGTCGGCCTGCAGTGCGCCGCTGTCGGGCACCACGCTGCCCTGGGCGCTGAGCTGCCCGCCTTCGCGCACGCGCAAGCTCGCATCGAATTTCACCGCTTGCTTCAAATCGTTGCTCGCGCCGTCGAGCCTGGCGGCCAGATCGGTGACGTAAAGCTTCAGGCCTGAGTCCTCATCTTGCACATCGGCCTCGAACTTGGTGAGTTCCATCACCTTGACCGATGCTTTCCACGGCGCGCCCGCAGACTGCGTGGGGGGTGCAGCCGCTGGCGGTGCCCCATCCGCCTTGGGCAGCAGCGCCAGCAGATCGATCTGGCCCTTGCGATCGCGGCTGACTTGCAACTGCCCTTCCTGCGCATAGACGCGGCCCACCGCCACGCGCCGCGCAGCCAGGTCAAGCGACGCGTCATCAAAGCCCAGCCGCGCCAGCTTGAATGGCGAGCGCGTGCCGCTGGCAAGCGACAGCTCAGACGCCGAGCCCGTCGCATTGTTTACCTCAAGCTGCAGTTTTTCGGCTTGCTGGCTGGCCTGCAATTGCAATTGCAGGCCCAGCTTGGAGGCAGCCAGTTGCAGCGGTGGATTGACGGTCTCGTCCACCGCGTTGACACTGAACTGGTCGATGTTGATTTTCTTGACTGCGAGCTTCCAGTTGTTGTCCTTGGCGGCGGCTGGCGGCTGGGGCGTGGGCTGTGGTGTGGGCTGGGGTGCGGTCTGCGGTGCGGCATCGATCATCAGCCGGGTCAGGTCAATGTCGCCTTTGGCATCGCGCCTGGCCTTGATCTTGCCGCCTTCGACTCGCACTTCACCCACTGTCGCCTCGCGCCGCACCAGGTCTGCATCGACGCCAGTCACATCCAGACGCGTGAGTGCGGCGAATGGCTCGGCGGCGCCAGCGTGCGACAGCGCCAGATCGCGCAATGAGAGCTTGGCACCGGCAATGGCTGCCTCGAACTTGCCGGCAGCGTAGGCAAATGTGTAAGGCAGCGTGAAAGAAAGCTGGCCCGATGTCAGCGCCGCGCGGGTGTAGGGCTTAAGGTAAACGCCCAACTCCGCCAGAGGCGCAGTCTCCAGACTCAGCTCGCCACTGCCTTGAATCGGATTGACCGTGGCGCGGCCATTCCACAGCAGCTTGGCGCCACTGGTCGACTGCGCGCTGAACAGGTGCGTGTCGCCCTCTTTGGGCAAGGTACTGAAATGCGACAGCGTGAACTGCACAGGCGTGAACACGTTGGCGTAGCCCGCCTGCAAATCGCGCATCTCCACCTTGCCCTGCTCCAGCTTGAACTGCTCGATCACCAGGCGCGGCAACGCGTTGTCAGACGATGCCTGTTGCGGCTGCCGATTGATCGCATCGAGCAGTTGCGCCCAGTTGAACTTGCCATCGGCTGCGATCAGCAAATTGAGGCGGGGCTCGCTGATATTGATTTGCGCAAAACTCCAGGCGCGCCGCGTGATCGAGCGCCAGAGCAACTCGACCTTTAGTTTGCCAACGGCCAGCAGCGGCACGCCATCGGGCTGCGCCAATCGCAGATCGGCCGCTTCCAGCGCCAGGGTGAAGGGGTTGAAGCTGACCTTGCCGACCGAGGCCTTGTGTTTGAGCTGCGATTGCCCGATCTTGGGGATCTGATCCTCTATCACCCATGGCAGCAGCCAGAATCCCAGCGCAGCATAAAGCGCCAGCACACCGACCACACCGGCCACCCATCGCTTCCATCGAATATTTTTCAAGTGCAATTTCTGCCCCTTGTCTTTGTGCCCATACAGAGAGTAACTCAATGCGCGAGAAAGCCAATGCCAAAGCATGACACAACTGACACGGCTCAAGTGCGCCTTTGACACCCACCATATCAGCCCAAGTTAGAAATGTCCCTTCGCAACCGCCATCCGGTCCTGGGTTTGGCAAGGCTGCAGTTGATGGCCCGCTTGGGCTGCGCGTCGCGTCAGACGATGCCTGCCGCGACGGGGATTGGGTGGGCGTGCGTTGCGGTCAATACATCTCTCGCGTGCAGATCCCGCAATGCGCAGCCCAGATCACTCGGCCCGAACCCTTCGCGCGCAACCCAGTTGTCGGTCGCGGCAGGCGCAAGGCGGCCAGGGCTCATTCTGGGGCGGCTGTGATTTGTGCTCTGGGGTCGGATCGCGCACAGCGCGACACGTTGTCATGCTCGGTGTGCCTGTTTGAGTGGAGCGGCCGAAGGGCGCGCAACGAGTTGCACACCGCCGACCCCAGAGCACAAATCACAGCGGAGTCTGCGCGCAGCGCAGA
>CANJPU010000078.1 GCA_947476285.1 Comamonadaceae bacterium
GCGCGAAGCGCTTCAATTCATGCTCGGTGTGCTTGTCTGAGCGGATCGGCCGAAGGGCGAGTAGCGAGTTGCACACCGCCGACCTCAGGCCGCAAATCCCAGCGAAGTCGGCGCGAAGCGCAGACCGCCACAGTGAGCGCATGCCGGGCATCGCCTGACGCGACGCGCAGAACAAGCAGGCAATCAACCGCAGCCTTGCCCACGCCGGGACTGGCCGGGTGGCTGGTGCGAGGGGACATTTCTAACTTGCAGGAAAAGGGGGCATTTCTAATTTGCGTTGACAAACTGAGCGCGATGGACTCTTCGCGACCATGAGCGATGAAGCATGCGGGCTAGAGCACCACCTCCACCAGATAAGGCCCTTCGCAGGCCAGGCCGCGCCGCAGTTGCGTGGCCAGCTCCTCCAGCGTTGCAGCGCGTCCCGCTTCAACACCCAGGCTTCGCGCAAGGCTTTGCCAGTCTATGGTGGGCCGGTCGATGGTGAGCATGTCGGTGGCCCTGCGGCCGGGGGTGCCGGCGCCCACGCCTGCCAGCTCGCCGCGCAAGATGTTGTAGGCCCGGTTGGCGAACACCAGCACCGTCACGTCCAGGCCTTCGCGTGCCATGGTCCACAAGGCTTGCGGCGTGTACATGCCGCTGCCGTCGCCCTCCAACGCAATCACCTTGCGCTGTGGGCAGGCCACCGCCGCGCCCACGGCGGCGGGCAGCGCGAAGCCGATGGCCCCGCCCATCAGGCTCAGCCAGTCGTGCGGTCGGGCCCGGCTCGTCGTCGCGGCAAAAGCCCGGCCGGTCGATACCGATTCGTCGACGACGATCGCGTCTTGCGGCAACAGCGCTGTCAGCACCGCGGCAATGCCTTGTGATGTCACCTGTCCGGTCGGCAGAGCAGGCAGTTCCAGTTGTGCCTGTTGTGCTGGCGACAAGCTGCTGGCGCCGAGCTCGTCGGCCACGGCTTGCAGGGCTGCAGCGATGTCCTCCTGCACGCCGACGAGCTGCGTGAACGCGCAGGCCGCAGGCGCTTGCAAGCTAGGCTTGCCGGGATAGGCGAAAAAGCTCACTGGCGGGCTGCTGCCGGCCAGCACGATGTTGCGGTACCCGGAAAGGAACTGGGTGGCCGCGTCAACCGAGTAGGGCACACGCTCTGGCGTGACGCGGCCCGCGCCGCGTTCCATGCGGGCGCAGCCGAACTCTGCCAGCAGCTTGCAGCCGGTGGCCGCGGCAATGCGCCCGGCCCATTCGAGTGCGGCACTGCGCACGCCGACACCACCCAGCAAGAGCGCAGCGCCAGGTTGGCGCAGGGCCGCAGCCGCCGCACGCACTGCGTCTTCCTGCACGGCGGCACGCGGCAAGGCGGCGCGTGCGATGGAAGGGCCATCGGCTTCGTTCCAGGCGGTGTCGGCGGGCAGGATCAGGGTGGCGATACGGCCGGGGGCGGTGCGCGCCGCCTCCAGTGCGCGCGCACCGTCGCTGGCGACATCGCGCGAACTGCGGCAAGTGCGCACCCAGTCCGACATGGGCCGGGCCAGCCCTTCGATGTCGGTGGTGAGCGGTGCGTCGTACTGTATGTGATAGCTCGCATGCTCGCCCACGATGTTGACGATGCCCGACTGCGCTTTCTTCGCGTTGTGCAAGTTGGCCAGCCCATTGGCCAGGCCGGGGCCCAGGTGCAGCAGTGTGGCCGCAGGCTTGTCGGCCATGCGGTAGTAGCCATCGGCTGCACCGGTGACCACACCTTCGAACAGGCCCAGCACGCAGCGCATGCCTTGCACCTGGTCCAGCGCGGCCACGAAGTGCATCTCGGAGGTGCCGGGGTTGGCAAAGCAGACTTCGACGCCGCCGCCCACCAGCGTGTGCACCAGGCTTTGTGCGCCGTTCATGTGCGCTCGCTCCAGGCGCGCATGATCGCGCAGAGCCGCTTCACATCCGCAAGACCATCCAGATGCCAGAGCATGTCGCGCATCTCTTGCGCCTGCTCGCTCGGCAGCACCTTGCCGATCATGCTGTCGAACTTGAACTGCACTTCCTCGTCGGTCATCCGGTTGCTGGGATGCCCACGGAAGTTGAGCACCGTGTCCTCGATCACGCGGCCATCTTTCAGGCGGATCGTCAAGCGCGATTTGGGTTGGCTGGTCGCCTTCCAGTGCGCTGACATCTCCGGGTCGTCAAGGACAAAAATCTTCTGCATCAGCGGCCGCAGGGCGGGGTCACGCACCCGGGCCGGGGCGAAGCTGTCGTTGGTGATCATGCCGTCCACCAGGGTGACGGCAGCCAGGTAGGGCAGGCTGTGGTCCGCGCTCTCGCGGGTGGCTGGGTCCCACTTCTCCCGCACATCGCCCTGGCCACCGCCGATCTCGTGCCAGGTGAGGTGATAGCTCGCAATGGTGAGCGACTCCAGCTCGCGCCAATCGAACTGCTTGCGCAATTCCAGCAAGGAGGTGATCGGGCCTTGCGAGTTGAACTCGGCAGGGAAGTATTTGATCGAGGTGTTCTCCACCATGCTTTTGCCGTCCACCAGCGCACCGATGTCATCAAGCTCGAAGGGCCCCGACAGGTTGCAGAATGCGTCCACGCCAGTGAAGGGCTCGCCAGGGCCGGTCATGCCCAGCTTGGCCAGCCGCGCCGCGAACATCGCCGTCATGGAGGCATGTGCCGTGGCGCAGCCCTTCCAGTGCGACAGCTCGCCAGTGCGCGTCACACGCACCGGCGTGCTGGGCACGATGGCCAGTGCAATCGCGTTGGCGATGCCAGCCTCGTCCAGCCCCAATATTTTTCCCACGGCCGCCACCGTGCCCAGGCTGACAGGAATGCCCTGGTCGATGCCGCGCCCGCGCAAGCGTATGGCACTGGAGATCGCGCCGTAGATTTCATAGGCCGTGTAAATGCCCGCGATCAAGTCCTTGCCACTGCCGCCCACCATTTCCACCGCCGCGAGAATGGCTGGCGCCATGTCATTGGGATGGCCGCCACCGCCTTTGCCGGCGAGGTAGGTGTCGTTGAAGTCAAGGTGGCGCACAGCCGAGCCGTTGCAAAACGCAGCGTACTCGGGCGTGGTCGGCATGGGCACTCCGAATGCGGAGCAACCACCGGGCTGTTCGACTGCGGCGGCCACCTGGCGCGCGATGCGGCATGGGTCGCTGGCAAAGCCGCCAGCGGCACAACCGATGCCATCGAGGTGATGCCGGATGCACGCGTGCACCGCTGATGGCGACAGGCTCTCAAAGCGCAGCGAGCTTGCAAACTGGGCAATCGCCCGGGTGTTCTTGTCCATGAAAACTCCGCTTTAGACAATCAATTCGACTGTTTGTGTGCTCACTGCAGATTTGCCGCGCCGAGCTGTTGTATGACCTTGCTCCACTTCTCTGACTCCAGCCTCATGGCGGCCGAAGTGTCCTCGGGGCGTTCATCGCCAACGGGGGTCAGGCCGTTGCTCACAAGGCGCTCGCGCACGACGGGGTCACGCAGCGCGCTGCCGGCCGCTTGTGCCAGTCGTTCGGCGATCGCAGGTGGCGTGCCGGTGGGCACGAACAGCGCCGCCCAGCTACTCGCGACAACACCCGGGAAGCCGGACTCGCTGAGGGTGGGCACGTCGGGGAAGACAATGTTGCGCTTGGGTCCCAGCGAGGCGAGGATCTTGATCTTGCCTTGCTTGACCCAGAGGCCGGCATCGTAGGTGCCGATGATTGCGGCGTCCAGGTTGCCGCCGAGCAGCGCATTCAATTGGTCGGCACCACCCCGATATGGAATATGCGTCATGTCGAAGCCGCCTTGCCGCTTGAGTAGTTCCATGGCCAGGTGCAGCGTGCTGCCAATGCCGGTGGTGCCGTAGCTGTACTTGCCCGGTTGCGCCTTGGCCATTGCAATCAGTTGGGCCAGTGTGCTGGCCTGATGGTCGCTGCGCGTCACCACGAAAAGATCCAGGTCGTACAGCTTGGACACTGGCTTGAGATCAGTCGTCGCGTTGGTGAATTTTCCCAGCAGCGGCAGCACCACCACAGCAGAGTTTGGGAAGAAGCCCACGGTGTAGCCGTCGGGCGCGGAGCGGGTCACGAAATCGCCCGCGATGGCGCCGTTGGCACCGGTGCGGTTCTCGACGATCACCGATTGCCCGAGCTGCTTGCTCATGCTGGTTGCGATCAGCCGCGCCATGACATCGGTGACGCCGCCGGGCGAGAGCGGTACCACCAGGCGCACCGAACGCGTGGGGAAGTCCTGCGCCTTCGCTGGCCGAGGGCCCAGCACGAAGGCTGCAAGCACGACGAGGACTGCGGCGATTCCGGTTCTGCGCAAAGAGTTCAAGGTGTGTCTCCTTTGGGGGTGATGCCAACTTGTATCAGGTGCTCTGTCAGCTTGCATCGGCATGGGATGGCTGCGGTGCCCACTGGCTGAATCGGCGCTCGGTCAGCCAGCCCGCGATCATGCTGCGATGGATGTCGAGCGGCCCACCGGCGATTGAGTAGCCGCGCACGAAGCGATAGCGCCGCTCGATGCCAGATTCCTTCAGGTAGCCCGCGCCACCGAAAAGTTGCAGGCTCTCATCGGTCACCATCTTGGCAACCTCGTTGCCGAACACCTTGCACATGGACGAATTGATGGGCGAGGGGAACTCGGTGGCGCTTTCAGAAAGCGCATGGTGCAGCATGAGGCGCGCAGCCTGAATCTGCATCGCCATGTTGGCAATCTTGAGCTGCACCGCCTGGAACTCAACGAGGTCGCGGCCAAACTGTTGGCGCGTCTGCACATAGGCCAGGGCTCGGTCAAAGGCGCCAATGGCCGTGCCCAGAACCGCAGCGGTGCCGCCGCAGCGTTCGAGGTTGTAGCAGCTCGTCAGATCGGCGAAGCGGCCTTCACCGAGCAGCAGTTGTGATTCTGGCACCGTGCAGTCCTGGAACAGCAGGTCTGCCTGGTGATGCCCGGCCATGTTCTCGCTCAAGCGGTCCACTGTGAAACCGGGTGTGTTGCGCTCCACCAGCACCGCGCAGATGCCCTTGGCCCCGGCGCGCGTGCCGGTGCGCGCATAGATGATGAACAGGCCGGCGTTCGGCACGTTCGAGACGTAGTGCTTGCGTCCGTTGATCACGATGCTGCCATCTCGTATGACTGCGCGGCTGGTCAGCGCCGTTGAGGCCGTGCCGGCGCCCGGCTCGGTGATGCCGATGGCCACGCTGTACTCACCCGCGCAGATTGCGGGCAGATATTTCCTGCGGTGCGCTTCGGAGCCAAACGAGAGGATGTAGTGCGCCTGACCAAGGCTGGACGCCGCCATGTAGCCCGCCGCATCCAGGCTGTGGCGTCCCATCTCCTCGATGCACAGGGCAGCGTCCAGGTGCGGCAGGCCCACGCCGCCATATTCTTCCGGCAGGTTCAGCCCCAGCAGACGGCCCTTGCCCAATCGGTGCAGCAATTGCTTGCCGTAGTCCGGATCGGTTTCCGCGCCCCGTTCGTGGGGAAGCACTTCGCGTTCGGCGAAGCGCCGCACCTGTTCGCACAAGGCCTCTTGTTCTGCTGTCAGTCGTATCTGCATCTACCCTCCGGGAATAAAATCAAATGACACCCTGCTTGCGCAGCCGCGCAATCTCAGTGGCATCGAGGCCGAGCTCTCGCGCCAAGACCTCATCGGTGTGCTGGCCCAGCAGCGGTGGCGCAGTGCCGGGTGCGAGGGGCTGTTCACGAAAGCGGATCGGGTTGGCGACCAAGCGCACTGGGGCGCCGCAGGCATGGGGCAGTGTCTGCTCCATGCCGCGGTGGCGCACCTGCGGGTCAGCGAACACCTGGGCCATGTCTTGCACCAGGCCGACGGGAATGTCAGCCGCCAGCAGCACGTCCAGCCAGTACTGGGCCGGCTTGCCAAGGAATACTTTCTCGATGAGTGGGGTCAGCACATCGCGATGGCGAATGCGCGCCACGCCGGTTGCAAAGCGCGCATCCTGCAGCCACTGCGGATGCCCCAGTGCCTTGGCAAAGCGGCCGAACTGCGCATCGTTGCCCACTGTGAGCATCACCAAGTTGTCTGAGCACTGAAAGGCCTGAGAGGGCACGCCGCCATTGCCGCCATTGCCACGCCGCGGCGGCTGTTGACCGGCCACCAGGTAGTGCTGGGCATAGTGCGACATGGTGGCCACTGTCGCGTCCAGCAGGGCCATGTCAATGTGTTCGCCAGTGCCGCCTCGGGCGTCGCGTGCGTACAGCGCCGACACGATGGCGACATCCGCATACAAACTGGTGAACACGTCGGTGATGCTCAGGCCGGTGCGCAATGGGCCGCCGCCTGGCGCGCCGTCCGGGTGACCGATGCTGCTCATCAGCCCGCCCATGGCCTGGAAGATCGCGTCATAGCCCGGCCGCTGGTGGCTGGGCCCGTCCTGGCCGAAACCGGTCAGCGAACAATAGACCAGACGCGGGTTGATCACTTTGAGTTGTTCGTAGCCCAGCCCGTAGCGGGCCAGCGTTCCGACGCGAAAGTTCTCAATCAGCACGTCCGCCTTTTCGGCCAAGCGCCGGACAATCGACTGACCCTCGGGCGTGGAGAAGTCGATGGTGACGGATTGCTTGCTGCGGTTGGCGCTGAGGAAGAATGCCGATTCATGCGCTTGGCCGTGTTCGAAGAAGGGCGGGCCGTAAGAGCGAGATTCGTCGCCGGTGCCGGGTTGCTCCACCTTGATCACCCGCGCGCCCAGATCGGCCAGCATCTGGCCCGTCAGCGGGCCGGCAAGCACGCGGCTGAGGTCCAGCACGAGAAGGCCGTCCAGTTGTCCCATCTTGTTTTCCAAAGTTGCGCGCACTGTGTTGCCGCATCTGCAGCATATCAATTTTCATCTCGGTGGAGATTCAGGGCTTTTCCATGCAGAATCGTCCGAAGAACATCCGCAACCAACGCGCACAAAGATGAAGCCCGAGACAACTGCCCACCCAGGCGCTTTCGACTGGAGCGATGAATTCCTGCTGGGCTTCGCCCCCATGGACGAAGTGCACAAGGAATTTGTTGAGATCGTCGGCAAGCTGATCACAGCACCACAGGGCGAGCTGCGTGCCAGCCTGGATGAACTCGCCGCTCACCTTGAGCGACATTTCGAGGCCGAGGACAACTGGATGCGCGAGACGGATTTTCCCCCGCGTGAATGCCACATCGACGAACACGCGGCGGTGATGCTGTCCGTACGGCAAGTGCAATCATTGCTTGCGCGAGCCCAGGCTGCGACGCAAGACGATTCTGATGCCACCGCGCGCAGCCTGGCGCTGGCCCTGCAGGATTGGTTTCCTGGCCATGCGACGCACCTTGACTCGGCACTTTCGCATTGGATGTGCAAGCGCAAGCACGGCGGCAAGCCGATCGTGCTGCGCCGAAATCTCTCGCTTCGATCGGGCACTTGAATGGCCTTGAAGGCGCGACTGGCGAGACCGTTTGGCCGTGGTAATTCCGAGATAGTTCGTGCCTTCAAGGGTATTCCCTGCTGGTATCGCGCGTTCGACCTTTTAATCTAGAAACCTCTGTTGGACGCACACGAGTGGGCGCCCGGCAGACTGGTTGGCGCGGCGCCTCGGGGCCGACCTGACCCATCCCATACCATCCCTCCGGAGTCTCATCATGAATCGCAGACTTGCATCACTCCTGCTGGCCGTCGGCTTCGCGGCGATCGCCAGCACGCCAGCCCAGGCCCAGCGTTTTCCAGTGTCTGGCCGCCCCATCAACATGATCGTTCCATTCGGCGCTGGCGGCCCAACCGATGTGGCCGCGCGGCTGCTTGTGCCTTCGCTCGAAAAGGAACTTGGAACACCGATCACGGTCATCAACAAGCCAGGCGCCAGCACGCAAATTGGCGTGACGCAGTTGGTCACCTCGCGGCCCGACGGCTACAACATCGGCTTTCTGAGCTTGCCGCAATTGCTGACCATCTACATGGACCCCGAGCGCAAATCAGTCTTCGCGCGCAAGGACTTGCAGCCGCTGGCCATGCATGTGGTGGACCCAGTGGTGGTGGTGGTCAGGGCCGCCAGTCCGTTCACCAGCATGCAGCAATTGCTTGACTTCGCCAAAGCCAACCCGAACAAGGTCAAGGCCGGCGATGGCGGCTTCATGGGCACCACCCACTTGGCTTGGCTTGAACTGGCGCGCCTGAGTGCCACGCAATTGGCCTTCGTTCATTTCGATGGCTCGGCGCCCAGCACCACCGCGCTGCTGGGCGGGCACATCGATGTGCTGCTCGACACCGTGGCCGGCGCGTACAACCGGGTCAAGGCAGGCGAGTTGCGCGTGCTGGGCATCATGGATTCTCAGGAGAACGCTTTCCTGCCGGGCGTCAAGACGCTGAACTCGCAGGGGCTCAAGCTGGAATTCGCCGCGTCGCGCGGGCTGGCTGCGCCAGCGGGCACACCCAAGGAAGTCGTCGATGCGCTGAGCGCGGCCATCCGAAAGACCATCAATACCGAAGACCACAAGAAGCGCATGGCCGACATGGGCCAGACCCTTCGCTACATGGACCCGGCCGAGTTCTCAGCCTATTGGGTGGCCATGGAAAAGCAAGTGCTGCCGCTGATCGAGCAGGCCAAGGCCACAGCGGCCAAGAAATAAACCCATCCCAGTTCCACTCACATACAGGAGACCCCATCCATGACGTCACCCTCGCTCGCCAACAGCGCAGCCCACGCTGAACTGCTGGCCAAGTTTCTGCACCCGCGCATGATCGCCGAGCATGTGTTCTCCGGCGGCGGCACCTGCATGCACAGCAGCATCAAATCCATGATTCCCGGCCTGCGCTTTGCTGGTCGCGCGCTCACAGTCAAGACCGCACCCGGCTACAACCGGCGCTGCCTGGAAGCTTTGGCTCGTGCAGACAAAGGCGACGTGATCGTCATCTCGGCCGGAGGCCCGGCCGAAGTGGCTGTGTGGGGCGGCATGGTGCACTGGAATGCCTCGCGCAAGGGCCTGGCTGGGGTCGTCATGGACGGCATGATGCGCGACACCGCCGAATGCCGCACGTCGGGCTCGTCGATTCCGCTCTTCGCACTGGGTCAGGTGCCGGCGATTGCCGGCTTTGGCACACCCACCAGCGGCACCTTGGGCGAGCCCATTGTGTGTGGCGGCGCACCGGTGCGCACCGGCGATCTGATCTACGGCGATGACGACGGTGTCGTCGTCGTGCCCTGGGAGCAAGTTGAAACCGTGCTTGATCTTGCACTCAAGAGCATCGCATTCGACGACAAGGAAATGGCCTGGGTCGAGTCTGGCCGCGAAGTGGTTGACCTGCTGGCCATGCTGTGGGATCCGGACGGCACCAAGTACAAAGAGCGCAAGTTCCGCTGGGCGCAAAGCGACTCGCTCGATCCGATCTGAAGCCGGCGGATGCGGCGCAGTTACCTCATCACCTCGGCGCTGCTGTTTGTGCTGGCGCTGGCAACTGGTGTCGGGGCACTCAAGTTGCAGTACTACACCCACCTGGGCCCCGGCCCAGGTTTCTTCGCGTTCTGGTTGTCCGTCTTCCTCGGGGTGGCCGCGTTGGCCATGGCGGCTGATGCTCTGTACAAGCCGCAGGCCGCGCTGCCGGCCGACTTTTTCCCAAGCCGTGACGGACTGCGCAAGATCGGCACAGTCGTGCTGGCGCTGGTGCTGGTCATTGCGCTGCTGGAGCCGCTTGGCTTTCGCTTGACCATGCTGGCGATGTACCTTGCCCTGCTGTGGTCGCTTGGACAGCGCGGTTGGGTCGTGGTACCGGTCATCTCGCTGGCCGGCAGCTTTGGTCTGTACCAATTGTTCGTGCAGTGGCTGGGTGTGCCTTTGCCCATCGGCAAGCTGGGGATCTGAGGCCATGAACACCTGGCAGCTCCTGATGCAGGGCTTCGTCACCGTGCTGCAGCCGGCCAACCTCACCTTCGCGGTGATTGGCTGCGTGCTGGGCATGGTGGTTGGTGTGTTGCCAGGTGTCGGCCCGGCCGCGGGCACTGCGGTGCTCATTCCGGTAACGATGAGCATGTCGCCAACGGCGGCCATCATCATGCTGGCCGCAATCTATTACGGCGCCATGTATGGCGGCACCATCACCTCGGTGTTGCTGAACATGCCCGGAGAGGCGTCTTCCGCCGTGACTTGCCTGGATGGCTACGAGATGGCCAAGCGAGGACGCGCTGGGCCAGCACTGGCCATCGCAGCGATCGGCTCTTTTGTCGGCGGCACCTTGGCCACCGTGGGCCTGGTCGCCGTGGCGGTGCCGATGTCGCGGTTGGCGCTCTCGTTTGGGCCTCCGGAGTTCTTCGCGCTCATGATTGTCGGCCTTTCACTCGTGATGGGGCTGGCCAGCCAGTCGCTGGTGCGCGCATTGATCGCGGCGATTCTTGGCCTGCTGATGGCTCAGGTTGGCATCGATCCGGTGATGGGCGCACCGCGCTTTGCCTTCGGCGAGGTGGCGCTGCTCGATGGGCTGGGCATCGTGCCTGTCGTGATGGGATTGTTCGGCATTGGCGAGATCTTGCTGAACGTCGAATCAAAGGCCAAGCAGGTGTTCGTCACCGACAAAACCTCACTCACATTGACCCGCCAGGACCTCAAGGACTCAGCCGGCCCGATCGCGCGCGGCTCGGTGCTGGGTTTCTTTCTGGGCCTCATCCCTGGGGTGGGCGCGATCGTGCCCACCTACATCTCTTATGCGATTGAGAAGCGAATTTCAAAAACACCCGAGCGCTTTGGCAAAGGCATGATCCAGGGCGTTGCCGGGCCAGAGACCACCAACAATGCGTATGCCAATGCTGCGTTTGTTCCGCTGTTCACACTGGGCATTCCGGGCGCCGCCACCACGGCCATCCTGATGGGCGCGCTGATGATGAATGGGCTGGTGCCCGGCCCTACCTTGTTCACCGACCAACCCCAGTTCATCTGGGCCGTGATCGCCAGCTTCTTCGTGGGCAACTTCATCTTGCTGATTCTGAGTCTTCCATTCATACCGCTTTGGGTGTCGATTCTGAAAATTCCCTATGCCATCTTGCTCACGCTGGTGCTGGGCCTTTGCGTGGTGGGTGTCTACAGCCTGAGCAACAACGTGTTTGACATCGGCGTGATGCTGGCTTTCGGTGTCATCGGATACGTGTTCAAGAAGCTCGACATTCCCACCGCGCCCATGGTGCTGACCTTTGTGCTCGGGCCGCTGATGGAGCGTGGTCTGCGCCAGTCACTTGAAATGTCGCAGGGCGACTTCTCCATCTTCTTCATGCGGCCACTGTCGGGCTCTTTGCTGCTGATGGCGGTGGTCATCATCGCCGTGCTGTCGTTTCGCGCCTTCGCAGTCGTGCGCGGCGGCGACGGCGAGATTTGAACCTGGTGTAAACGCAAGCGCCGCCATGTCCATCAACCCATTCTGGAGCCTGTCGCAACTGGCGCAGGAGTTGGCCAGCGGGCGCACCACATCCGAGGCACTGGCCCGCCTCTACCTTGATCGCATCGAGCGCGCCGACGCTCGCCTGCATGCCTTCGTCAGTGTTGACCCGCAGGGCGCCTTGGGCGCCGCGCGTGCGTCCGACGCGCGCCGCGCCGCGGGCCAATCGCTCGGTCCGCTGGACGGCATGCCCCTGGCGGTGAAGGACTTGTTCGAGATCGACGGACAAGTCACCACCTTTGGCAGCGCCGCATGGCTGAGCCGCCGCAGTGTGGGCACGGCCGCCTGCGTTGCTCGCCTGCAAAACGCCGGCATGGTCATTCTGGGCAAGACGCACATGACCGAATTTGCCTTCGGCCTATGGGGCACCAACCCGCTGATGGGCACGCCCTGGAACCCCTGGGATCTGTCGCGTCACCGCATTCCTGGCGGCTCTTCCAGCGGCTCTGCTGTGGCCGTGGCTGCAGGGCTGGCGCCAGCGGCCATTGGCTCGGACACAGGCGGTTCGGTGCGGGTGCCCGCTGCCCTGTGCGGCATCACCGGCCTGAAGACCAGCCGCGACCTCATCAGCCTGGAGCGCGCACTGGCGTTGTCGCCCACGCTGGATTCGGTCGGCCCACTGTGCCGCGATGTGCGCGATGCGGCGCTATTGACCGATGTGATGGCGGGCGCCAAGGTCTGCGGCCTGGCAACTGGGGCCGTACCTGAGCCCACATTGGCCGGTGTGCGCATCTTCGCGCTGCGTGAAGCCGACTTTTCCACAGCGGTGCAGCCCGCTGTCGTTGATGCCTTGCGCGATGCGCAAGCCGTGTTGCGTGCGCTTGGCGCTGAAGTGATTGAAAAGCCCTTTCCCTTTGATCTGACAGAACTCGCCCGGCGCAATGGCGATCTGATCGCCGCCGAGGCTTGGCGCATACACGCCGCCTACATCGAAGACCCCGCGCTTGCCATCGGCCCCTGGGTGCGGCGCAGGGTGATCGCCGGCAAAGGCATAGACGCAAAGCAGTACCAGGGCGCACTCGATCACCACCGCGCGATGTCTGCGCAGTGGCGCCAGTGGCTGGCCGATGCCGATGCCTTGCTCATGCCGGCCTCGCCCATGGTGGCCTGCCCACTGGAAGAAGTGGATGAGACTGCGACACCGCTGGCCTCGTTCGCGCGTGGCGGCAACTACCTGAGTGCGTGCGCGCTGGTGGTGCCTGGCGGCGTGTCGCGGGAGGGCTTGCCAATTGGCATCCAGCTCATGGGCAAGCCCAACGCGGAGAAGGCGCTGATGCGCATCGGGGCGGGCTTCCAGCAGGCAACGCGCTGGCACTTGCGCACGCCCGATTTGGCCAGCCTCTTTAGCTAACCGTCATGCGATGCATGCGTCGCCTGCGTTCTGGGCCGAAGTTAAAGTTCACCTTGTGCTGGGTTGAAAAGTTATCCCAGATCAGAATGTCACCCACACGCCACTTGTGGTGGTAGGTCACCTCGGGTCGGCTGATGTGTTCGCACAGTTGGCGGATCAGCGCGAGGGCTTCTTCGGCTGGCACGCCCTCCAGACCGAAGGTCGTGCCTTCATTGACGTAAAGGCATTCGCGCCCGGTGCGCGGATGCGGCCAGACAACAGGGTGGTATAGATCGGGCGTGCGCGCCTTCTGCTCGGGCGTGAGCGGCACATGCCTTCCAATGCCTGAGGTTTTCTTCTTCTCGTACTGAATGATCAGGCTGTGCAAACCGCGCAGCGGCCGCAGCCGCTCCTGCAACTGCGCGGGCAGGGTGGAAAAGGCGTGCACCGTGCTCACGAACATCGTGTCGCCCAGCGGCTCGCCGCCCGCATCGGTGGGTATCTCCTGGGCGTGCAACATCGAGTAAATGTGCGGATGCGTGTTGAACGCGCCATCGGTATGCCAGAACTGGCCTGCATCGGCCACACCCATCTGCTGGCCGTTCTCGACAATGTTGGACAACACGACAATCTCGGGCTGGTCTTTCAGAAGGAACTGGTCAAACACATGCTTCTCCAGCGTGCCCAGCCGACGCCCAAGCGCCACGTATTGCGCCGGCGTCAGCTGCTGATCGCGCAGATACACCATGCCGTGCGCATCAAGTGCGGTGCGCACGATGTTCAGTGATGCATCGTCGATAGGCACGCTCAGGTCCAGGCTCTCGATCTGCGCGCCCACAGGCACCTCATTGGGAACAACACGCACGACCATGCTCAACTCCTTGTCTGGTGCGAACCTGATGACATCACAGGTTCTCAGGATGATAGAGCAGGCGCGTGCTCTGGCCGCCCGGCCTGAACTGCCCTACCCATCGGGTATGCCCTAGGGCTGATGCAGCTCGATGGCCTTGAAGCAGTCGGCATGCTCATTCACAATACGGAAAGGTATTTTTTAATGGAGAAATGTTGATTTCAAGCGACAAGCAGGCACCATCACGCTCCAATGCAATCACCGGCCTGCCGTTCTCCGACCTGCGTGTTCTGGATGTCAGCCAGGGTCTGGCGGGGCCGTATTGCGGGATGCTTCTGGCGCAGTATGGGGCGAATGTCGTCAAGCTCGAACCACCCGAAGGCGACTGGAGCCGTGGCATCGGCACACGCCATGGTTCGCATTCGGCCATTGATCTCATGGCCAACCGTGGCAAGCAAAGCATTGCGGTCGATCTCAAGAACAAGGCCAGCCTCGCCATGGTCAAGCGCATTGCCGCGCAGTGCGACGTGGTGATCGAAAGCTATCGCCCCGGCATCGCCGCGCGGCTGGGCATCGGTTATGCAGATATTGCGCAACTCAAGCCCGACGTGATCTATGTGTCGGTGAGCGGATACGGGCAGTCTGGCGACAAGTCAGGCCTGCCGGCCACCGATACTGTCATGCAGGGGTTTTCAGGGATGATGTCGCTGAACCCGGACGGCGAAGGCAAGCCCAGGGGGCTGGGTTTTCTGGCAGTTGACACACTGACGGCGCTGTATGCCTTCCAGGCTGTATCGGTCGCTCTGTACGCCCGCCGGGGCGGCGCGGGCGGCAAGCATCTGGACATCAGTCTCATGCAGGCCACAGCCGCTGCCCTCACGCCCAAGATCATCGAGGCCAGCCTGGAGGGGCAGGCACCGCAGGCCATCAATGTTCCGGCCGGCGGGTATCGCACACATGACGGCTGGTTGGCCATTACGCTGAGCAAAGAGGCGCACTACGGCGCTCTGTGCAAAGCAACTGGCCGGCCCGATTTGGCAAGCGACCCTCGCTTTGCGAGCTTTCAGCTACGCGCTTCTCATGCCCGCCATCTGCAGGCCGAGCTTGGTGCCGTGTTGGCACAACGCGGCACGCAGGAGTGGCTTGATATTTTCCAGACCCATGGCGTGGTCGCCAGCCGCATCAACACACTCACAGACTGGCTGCATGATCCGCATGTGATGGCCACGGGCACTGCGCCGCTCACACAAGACCAAGACCGTGCATTTCATTTTCCCGTCACGCCTGGTATTGCGGCGCCTGCGGCTGACGACCCCCGCGCGCGCTGGCCCGATCTGGGGACTGACGCGGCGCGCGTTCTGCATGATTTTGGATTCAGTGAACAGGAAGTCGACGCCCTGCGGGCGGACGGCGCATTTGTACAAGCCAATTGAATTGAGGAGTTACGCATGAAAGCATTGCACGCCTTCCGATGTCACCACGTCTTGCCGGTGCTTGCCGCCTTGGCATTGGCACTGGGGTCAGCGCCTGCCCGCGCTCAAAGCGGCCCTTTCCCCAACAAACCAATCCACATCGTTGTGCCATTCGCGGCAGGCACGGGCACTGAGGTCATTGCCCGCACCGTGGGTGACAAGATCGCCGAAGAGATCAAGCAGCCCGTGGTGATTGACATCCGCGAAGGCGGGGGCGGCATCATAGGCACGATGGCCGCATTGCAGGCGCCTGCGGACGGCTACACGATGCTGATCGTGGCCAACCCGTTCACCATCGTTCCGGGCACCAACAGCAAGGCGCCCTATGACCCGGTCAAGGACTTTGTGCCAGTGGCCAAGGTGGCCATCATTCCCATCGTGCTCACGGTGACGCAGAGGTTGCCGGTCAATAACCTCAAGGAATTCATCGCCTATGCCAAGGCCAACCCCGGCAAGATGAGTTATGCCTCTTCGGGCCCCGGCACGCCGAGTCAACTGGAGATGGAACTCTTCAAGCAGGCTGCGGGCATTGATATCGTCGAGGTGCCTTACAAGAGCACGGCGCAGGCGATGACCGATGTGGTGGGCGGGCAGATCGACATGTACCCCGCAGGCGTTCCGATATCGCTGCAGCACATCAAGTCCGGGCGCATCAAGGCCATGGGCATATTCGACACCAAGCGCACCCCGTCCTTGCCCGATGTGCCAACCCTCGCTGAAGGCATGGGCATGCCCGACTATGTGGCCACGCCCTTGTGGTACGGCTTCGTGGCCCGCGCAGGCACGCCGCGCGACGTGCAAGCCCGCCTCAATGCACTGGTGACGCAGGCCATGAAGTCGCCCGAAGTCGCCGCGCGTCTGCAGGGCCTTGGTGCCCAATTGATCTCACCCTCCAATGAAGAGTTCAGCCAAAGCATGAAAGCCGAGATTGAAAAGACGGCCCGCATTGCCAAGGCTCTGGGCATCGCCAAATGACACAAGTGCCGATGACCGCTCGGCGGCGCATCGAGATGAGGGCGCCAACTTTCGATGCGTTCAATGTGGGTGATGTGCACGTCACATACGGGCGAACCGTCACGCAGACGCATCTGGTCAACTTCACTGCCATGGCCGGCATGCAACTGCCGCTGTTCATCAACCACCAGCATGCGAAAGAAGGCCCTTACGGTGAGCCCATTGCACCTGGTTTCCTGGCTGCGTCGCTGTCGGGCGGCATGATGGAGAGCGTCTTGGGCCCCAACACCTTGGCCGGGCTTGGCATGGACAGTTTCCAGTTCAAGACGCCGGTGAAAGTTGGCGACACCCTTCATGCCGAGATTGAAATCGTCAGCAAGAAGGAAACCAAGGACGCGGGCCGCGGCGTCTTGGGGATGCGCATCAATGTGATCAACCAGCGCTCTGAAAGCGTGCTGGAGTACAGCGCCAAGGTGCTGATGAAACGCTAGAACTGAGTTAGCCAGGCGAGCGCGCGTCCATCGCGAACTGCAGCACCTCCTGCGCGCATTCCTTGGCCATCAGAAACTGGATCGAATGAAACCGTGTGGGCATTCGCACAAAGCGGATGCCAGGAACCGAGGTGCGCAGGTATTCTTCGTCAGGGCCGGTGATCGTGCCGTCGGACGGATACAGGCCCAGCACAGGCGCTTGAATGCGCGACAGCCATGGCCTCGCGTTGATCTCATGTGCGGCCAGCCCCATCGCGATCATCACATCGACATCTGTCTTTCCCATCTCGTCGGTGTACCACTCGATGAGGCGGGGATCGGTACCTGTGGGAAAGCGCGTGCTGCCGTTGGCAGCCGCCACCCAGGCGCGGGTGCCCATGGCGCGCAGCGCGTCGCTCCAGCTTGCGTGGCCAAAGCGCAGTGCATCGCGCGTGGCTTCGGGAACAGCGCTGGGCGATGAAATCGCGGTGATGGAGCTGACCTGCTCTGGATGGCGCGCGGCCAGCAGCATGCCCAAGGTTCCGCCAAGCGACTCACCGCAGTAATGCACGGGCCCGCCGCCCACCTCGGCAATCACCGCCAGCAGATCGTCCAGCAAATCATCCACACCCAATTGCGTGGCCGGATCGAAATCCAGCAGCGAGCGCCCGAAGCCGCGCCAGTCAGGTCGCAC
Organism: Comamonadaceae bacterium; assembly: GCA_947476285.1. Taxonomy (GTDB): domain Bacteria; phylum Pseudomonadota; class Gammaproteobacteria; order Burkholderiales; family Burkholderiaceae_C; genus Ramlibacter. The sequence continues at coordinate 17,128 of CANJPU010000078.1, forward strand.
CACGCGAAAATGCGGCGCCAGAATCGGCACCCAGGGATACCAGAACACCCCGGAGCGGCCATAGCCGTGCTGCAACACAATGGTCGGGCGCTTCTCCCATGGGTTGGTGAAATCGTCTACCGCGTAGAAGAGAGTTGGTTTGCCCGCGCGCTTCAGATAGGGCATGTCAGAACCTGGTCAGCACCTGTTCCAGCGCCGCGTTGAAAACCGCAGGCTGCTCCCAATGCGGTATGTGCCCCACGCCGGCCAGTTCGGTCACCGTGCTGGCAAGCCCCATGGCGACCAGGCGTGAGCTGGTGTCGCGGGCCATCGCCGGGCTGGTGGACCAGTCGTCTTCGCCGACGATCCAGTGCACCGGCCGTGTGAGCCGCGGCATGGTCTCGTTGAAGTTGAAGCTGGTGTAGGTCAGCAAGTCGGCATAGGCGACATAGGGTGAGGCACGCGTCGCATCAAATGCCATCTCGCGGCGCCTGGCTTCGGGCGTGGTGCGCCCCAGCACGGATTGGAAGGTCGTCTCCAGCCAGGCCGTGGGATCGACCGACACATAGTTGAGCAGATCGCCCTTGTAGTTCACGCCTGCCGCGCCGCGAAAGGCAGCGCCCCCGCACACGGCAACCACACCGCACACCTTCGTAGGGTGGACGATGGCCGTGGTGATGGCGATGGCCGCCCCCATGGAGTGCCCCACGATCAATGTGGGCTCCAGGTGCTTGGCCTGCATGAATGCGGCCACATGCGCCGCGTACTCCTCGGTCGTCTCGGTTGGCCTGCCGCCCACCAGCGCCGACTTGCCATGGCCGGGCAAGTCGATGGCCAGCACACGGCGATGGCGCGCAAAATGCGCGATGTTGTCCTGCCAGGCCAGTGTGTCCGCACTGGCGCCGTGGATCATCAGAAGCGGTGCGGCGCTGGCACCGCCTGGCGACTGCGATTCATGTTCTTCGTAATAGGTGCGCAAGCCAGCGACTGTGATGTAGGGCATGTTCAGTCCTTTGCTTCAGGCGACGCGCGCATGGTGGCGCTTGAGCGCCTCGGCGATGAAGAAGATGGCTTTCCACTCCCTCATCAATTGCACCGGTTCGCCCTGTATATCGAATGAGCCAGTGCGATACATGCGCACCAGACCCCAGCCCTGGCTGAACATCAGATCCCACTTGTCGGCTGTGCCCGCGATGAGGAAATCGTGCGGAGTCTTTCCTTCGTGCACCTCGGATACGAGCCCGCGATCGAAGTGCATGACAACACTGAGCTCATCAACGCAAAAAGCGATGCGTGCGCGCAGCCAGCGGCCGTGGCTGCGGAAGTCTTCATCGGCGACGATCGATTCGGCCGCCCCCTGGAACCAGGTCAGACTGGGAAAGTGACTCACGGGGTACCTCCGTCTTGAAGCACTAGGAGCCTGTCGGACTTTGGGAACGTCGGCTGCAATTTGCGAGAAACCGGTCCATTTTTTCCCGCCTTCTTGCCCCATAGCTGGGCTATGGGGCTGCGAATGCGGAAAAAACTGTCCTCGGTTTTCGCAAATTTCGCTTCGACGCCC
>CANJPU010000079.1 GCA_947476285.1 Comamonadaceae bacterium
AGCAGGGATCGCCCGCAGTGCGGACTTTGTGAGAGACTTCATTTCGGTGGTTCCTTTCTTTGCTTGCTAGGCACCCGCATGTTCACATGCGGGCGAAAGGAGCCGCCACCCTCAGCTCATCTGTTCAACAAGTTCTGGGACATCGCCACGGCCCACCGCAAGGCGGTTTGGCCTGCGCCGGCTGTCATATCCCGCCGACCTTTGCACTGGCGGCCAATTCGCAAAGCAATGGACTCGATGCGGGCGAGACCCGTATCTTCAAGTCGCCCTCGCTCAAGAGCGTTGGCAAATCACTCTTCTTCATGCACGATGGCCGCTTCTCCAGCCTGGAGCAAGTGGTGGAACACTACAACAGCGGCGTCAAGGACGGCACGGCGTTGGACAACCGGCTGCGCACGCCCGCAGGCACTCCCAGAGTGCTCAACCTGAGCGCAGCGGACAAGGCGGCGCTGGTGGCCTTTCTTCGCACACTGGACGACACGACCTTGGCGAGTGACCCACGCTTTGCAAGTCCGTTTCGCCAGTAGGGCGAGCGCATTTGGGGAACAATCAAGCCTCACCAAGGAGACCCTATGGTCGACACACTCAGATTGAAGTTGCGCTTTGGCATCTTGCTCAGCATGATGTGTCTGGCAGGCGGCGCGCTGGCGCAGACCAGCGCCAATCGTGAGGCCAAGCCGCAAGCCGCAGCCGGCGCCGCCGACGCCACCTGCCCCGCCATCTTGCAGCACACCTTCGCCCGCCTGCAGGACGAGAAGCCCCAGTCGCTGTGCCAGTACAAGGGCAAGGTCTTGCTGGTGGTCAACACCGCCAGCTATTGCGGCTTCACGCCCCAGTACCAGGGGCTGGAAGCGCTACATGAGCGCCTCAAGGGGCGTGGGCTGGTGGTGCTGGGTTTTCCGTCCAATGATTTCGCTCAGGAAAAATCCTCCAACAAGGAAATCGCGGACTTCTGCGAGAACACCTACGGGGTGAAGTTTCCGATGTTCGCCATGAGCAGCGTGCGCGGGCGCGATGCCAATGCACTGTTCAAGCAACTCGCTGCCAAAACAGGACGCGCGCCGCTGTGGAATTTCTACAAGTACCTGATCGGGCGCGACGGCACGGTGCTGGCCAGTTACGCCAGCACCACCGGGCCGGATGATGCGGCGCTGCTGCGTCTGATCGAGCAGCAGCTCGCGAAACGCTGATGCAGCATCAAATGGGCAGCGGAAAGCGGCAGCCCACGCCGCCATCGACCACCAGCGTCTGACCGGTGATGTAGGAAGCCTGCGGCGAGGCCAGAAACAAAGTGGCCGCCGCGATCTCGGAGGTATTGCCGCGCCGCCCCAGCGGAATGGTGCGCGCTGCCTGCGCCTTGGCTTCATCCGAATAAGCCTCCGCACGGCGCGGTGTGAGGATGGAGCCGGGCGCCACTGCATTGGCCCGTATGCCCATGGGCCCCAGCTCCAGTGCCAGCGACTGCACCATGGCCATCAGGCCGGCCTTGGCCGCACCATAGGGCGCATGGCCTGGCGCGCCGCTCAGGCCGCTGATGGAGGCGATGAACACCATGCTGCCACCGCCGCTATCGCGCATGCGCCGCCCGGCGATCTGCGCAACCAGAAACGCATGGCGAAGCACCACGTCGAATTGCTTGTCCCACAAGGCGTCGTCCACATCCAGCAGTTGGCCCCACAAGGCCAGGCCGATGATGTCCACGAAGCCGTCCACCCGCCCCATGGACAGCACCGCTTGATCGACCATGGTCTGCACTTCTTCGCGGCGGGTGCAGTCTGCCACCCAGGCGATGCCTTGCACTTCCGATGCGACACGCTGCGCGCGCTGCGCATCCATGTCCACACAGAACACGCGGGCACCAGCCTGCGCCAGCGCATGCGCAACCTGCCGGCCCATGCCCTGGCCGGCACCCAGCACGATGAAGCATTTGCCGTCCAGCCGCTGCAGGCTGGCGAAGTCGGGTACCGGGGACTGGTCGATGGCGGTCATCGGGCGCTTATTGAATCTTGATGTTGCTTTCCTTGATGATCTTGCCCATGCGATCGCTGTCGGCCCGCATGATGGCGCCAAACTCCTGCGGGTCGGCATAGTTGGCCACCAGGCTCAGGCTACCGAGTTTTTCCTGCACCTCGCGCGATTGCAGCGCCTGCTTGAACTCGGCGCTCAGGCGCGCAATGACATTGCGCGGCGTGCCAGCCGGCGCCATGAAGCCAGTCCAGGTCGGCACGTCCAGGCCTGGGTAACCCAGCTCGGCGATGGTGGGAATGTTGGGAACAAACGGATTGCGCGCCGCGCCGGGCGAGGCCAGCACACGCAGCGTGCCGTTCTCGATGTGCTGGCGCAAGAATGCGTAGGTGGTGATTTCAAGTTGCACCCGCCCGCCGATCAGATCGGCCGTGGCCGGTGCCGCGCCCTTGTACACGATGGGCTGGATTCTCACGCCCGCGCGGCGGTTGATCATCTCGGCGGCCAGGTGGTCGGCACCGCCCACGCTGGAGACGCCGATGTTGAGCTTGTCGGGGTTGGCGCGGGCATAGTCGATCAGCTCTGGAAATGTTTTGACATTGGGAATGGTGCTGATGTTCGATGCCAGCACCAGCGGCGTGAAGGTCACCATCGCCACCGGCACCAGATCCTTGTGGGGATCGATGGGTGGGTTGGGCATGAGGTGGGCGGTGTAGATGAGGCTCGCGGTGATGAGCAACAGAGTATGGCCGTCAGGCGCGGACTTTGCCACCACGTCAGCAGCCAGCATGCCGCCCACGCCCGGCCTGTTGTCGACCACGATGGGCTGCTTGAGGCTGTCCTTCATCTTGTCGGCCAGCATGCGGCCGAGCACGTCATTGGGCCCGCCCGCAGCCTGGGGCGCGATGATGCGAATGGGTTTGGTGGGAAAGTCCTGCGCGCTGCCGGGCAGCGCCGCCACCGCGAGAAGGAGAACTGCCGTTGCCTTGATCAAGCGGACAAGACGGTAGGGCGCTGGCGAGAGCCTTGTGTATGCATTCATTCCGATGTCTCCTTCGGTGTTCGTCGCAGTATATTGTCAAAGCACAAAGTCGGGCGCTTGAATTTTGTTCCCCTGCATGCAGTCGAAAAATTCACGCGCGGCTTGCACTACACAGGCGAATCACTTCACATGTCCATGAACACCACACCACGCACACCGCAGCTTGATTTTCCAGCCACCACTGGCGCTCTCATACGCCGTGCGGCAGAAAAGTTCGGCGACAAGGCCTTCGTGGTCACACCACAAGCCAGCGTCAGCTATGCGCAGGTGGAGGCCGCCTCGCTCGCCTTCGCGCGGCACCTGCTGGGCGCGGGCGTGGGCAAGGGCACGCGGGTGGGCGCGCAGCTGCCATTCGGCGCCGACTGGTTCGTGGCCTGGCTGGGCGCAACGCGCATCGGCGCCCTCTTCATCCCGCTGAGCACCGCCTACAAGCCGCCCGAACTGGCCAAGGTGCTGCGCCAGAGTGATGTGGACACCTTGCTGGTGTCGCATGGTCAGGATCGCATCGCCTATCTGGAGGCGACCATCGAGAAACTGGCATCCATGCGAGCGCCGCTGCGCACCGCGCAACTGCCTTTTCTGCGCCGCATCTGCTTGTGCGGCAGCGCTAAGCCGACAGGCGATGTGCCGCCGTGGGCGCAATCGCTGGACCTGATGGATCCGCGCATGGGCCAGGACAGCGGCATCTCCCTGCAACTGCTGGAGGCCGCGCAAGCCGAGGTCACGCCGGCGGACCTGATGGTGGTGATCTACACCTCGGGCACGGTGAGCGAGCCCAAGGGCGTGGTGCACACACACGGCGCGATGGTGCGCCACGGCGCGCAACTGGTGCGCTTCTTGGACCTCACCGGCGATGACAAGGTGTACTGCGGCATGCCCTTGTTCTGGGTCGGCGGCATCTCCTTTAGCACCATGCCTACCATGCATGTGGGTGCCACGCTACTGGGCATGGACCGCTTCGATGCCGGCGTGGCGCTGGACCTGATGGAGCGCGAGCAAGCCACTGTGATGACAGGCTGGCCAGCCGTCACCGGACCGGTGATGACGCACCCGTCGATCAAGTCGCGCCGCATTCCCGCCATGAGCCATCCCTGGTATGCACCGGCTGGGCCGCGCAAACACCACAGCCTGGGCATGAGCGAAACCTGCGGGCCGCACACTGGGTGTTTTGCCGATACGCGCGGCAGGCCGGTGCCAGAGGGTTTTCGCAATTCGATGGGCGTGGAGCTGCCCTTCATCGAACACCGCATCGTGCACCCGGACACCGGCGCGCAACTGCCGGACGGCGAGCGCGGCGCCATTCTCGTGCGTGGCTACAGCCTGATGAACGGGCTGATCAAGAAAGAGCGAGAGGAAGTGTTTGAGTCCGACGGTTTCTACAACACCGGCGACGAGGGCTTCTTCCATGAGGGCATCCTCTACCTCACTGGCCGGCTGACCGACATGATCAAGACATCGGGCAACAACGTGGCCCCAGCCGAAGTGGAACAAGCCCTGCTCGCGCTGCCCGGGCTGCTGCAGGCGCATGTGCTGGGCATACCCGATGCGCAACGCGGCGAGATCGTGGTGGCGGTGCTGGTGCCCCGATCGGGCGCGCAGGGGTCGACGCAGTGGTCAGCACAGGCCTTGGATGCTGATCTGCGCAAATCGATCTCCAACTACAAGGTGCCGCGCAAGTTTCTCATGCTGCAAGCCGATGAGATTCCGTTTCTCAGCTCGGGCAAACTGGACCGCAGATTGTTGCGCCAGCAGGTGATGGAGGGGGCAGGCCGGGTGATTTGAATCAGCCCTGAATCAAGCTTGAATCACGAGCCGACGCGTCGCATCCACCGCCCGCTTCACCCGCTGCGCCGCACTCAAGCCCGCACGCACCGCCCGCTCTTGCGGAACCTCAATGCCGATGCGTATGCCATCGGGCACGGCGGCGATCAATTCGCCCAGTGCGAACTGGCCCTCACCAGGCAACTGGCGCTCGCTCATGGCCTCATGCAGCCCGTCCTCTTGCGCGATCACAAGTGGCCCGTCCGACAATTGCAATCGCCGCACCAGGGGTGAACGCAGCAGCGGTATCGTCTGCGTCCAGGCACCGGTGCGCGCCATGTGCAGCGAATCGACCACGATGCCCAGACTGGGCCGCGCCACTTGCGCGGCCAGTTCGGCTGCATCAGCGAATGTCTTGATGCTCATGCGCGGCGTGAACTCCATCAGCACCTGCAGGCCCAGCGGTTCAGCCAGCTCGCACATGAGGTGAATGCGATCGATCAGCCGGGGCCGGTCCGGGTCGCGCACCAGCAGCGTGAGCGCGCGCGCACCCAGCCAGGCGCCTGATTCCAGCGCCGGCGCGAAGGCAGCGATGTCCTGGCTCGGCTCCAGCAGGAAGCTCTCGATCAGATCGACCTGCACACCGCATTGGCGGCAGGCCTCGAGGGTTTGGCGCCGCATCGGCGTGTCGCCAATCAGGCCCCAGTCGGGCCGGCCGGGGCGCTGCTGCACCACCACGCCGAAATAGGCGACGCCGTTTTGCGCGGCCAGTCGCGCCATCTCGGGCGGCGAGACATCGTCCGCCGTGATCGGCTCGATGGAAAGCGCGTGCCCCCGGCCCACCAGCGCCACCTACTGGCGAATGCCCAGGCGCTTGATGATGGGCACCCAGCGCTCGCCTTCCAGCTTCATGATGGCGGTGAGTTCTTCGGGTGGTCCGCCTTGCGGCACCATCAGCAGCTCGCGCATCTTGCGCGCCACCTCCGGCAGGCGCAGCACCTGGGTGACGCTGCGGTTGAGCCTATCGATCGCCTCGCGCGGTGTGCCGGTGGGCGCATAGATGCAAGGCGTGCCCGCAGCCTCCAGGCCTGCGACGCCTTGCTCTTTCATGGTGGGCACATCGGGCAGCATGGGAAAGCGCTCGGCATCGAGCATGGCCAACGCACGCAAGCGCCCGCCCTGCACCAGCGCGATGCCGCCCGACAGCGTGGTGATGACCACGTCGACCTGCCCGCCGCCCAGGGCCACCATCATGGCCGGCTCGCTATTGTAGGGAACGGCCGTGAACTTGAAGCCTTGAAGCTCGGCCAGGCGTTCGGCGGCTAGGTTGGTGAGGTTGGCGGGGCCCGCGGTTCCGAAATTCAATGCACCGGGTCTGGCCTTGGCCGCGGCGACCACGTCCATCACGCTCTTGTAAGGCGAATCAGCACGCACAAAGAAGGTCAGGGGAAAGCGCCCCACCGCGCTGACGGGCACGAAGTCTTTGGCTGCGTCGTAGGGCAGCTTGGCAAATACCGCTGCGTTGTTGACCATGGGCCCCACGGTGGTGAAAAGGAAGGTGCGGCCATCGGGCGCAGCCTTGGCGACTTCAGCCGCGCCCACGATGCCGGAGTTGCCGGGCTTGTTCTCGACCACGATGGTGGTGCCGAGAATCTTCGCGCTCTCCTGCGCGATCATGCGCGCAAGGATGTCGATGGAGCCGCCCGCCGCGCCGCTGACGACGAAGCGGATGGGCGGGCCGCTGTCTTGCGCTACCGCTGGCGCAGCCGCCGCGAACACAAGGGCTGCCGCCAGCCAGAATCGAATCCATGATTTCTTCATGCCTGTCTCCGTCTTGAAAAAATTTACCCCGGCGCCGGCAATGTCAGCAGCAGGCCTTGCTGAAAGCGCACATTGCCGCCCACCTGATTGAGCAGGTGCGAGCGCTTGAGCAGCAGGTGCGCCGGTATCTCGGCGGTAAAACCCATGCCGCCGTGCGTCTGGATGTTGTCTGCCGCACCTTCGAGCGCAGCGCGAGTAGCCACCAGTTTCGCGGTGGCGGCCTGGAAGGCGCTGTCGGCGGCGCCCTTGTTCACGCTGAGCGCCGCATAGACCGTCTGCGACCAAGCAGCCTCAGAGCGCAAGGCCATGTCGGCGCAGCGGTGCTTGATGGCCTGAAAGCCGCCTATGAGTTGGCCGAACTGCATGCGGGTTTGCGCATACCCTACCGCCATGTCACGCGCTGCCTCCGAGATGCCCACCAGCATCGCAGAAACCCGCACCAGGGCCGCCAGCGCAAGCGGGCTGCCCGTGGCCTCCCATCCCAGCCTGGCCGCGCCACCAGCCAGTGTGGCCGTGTGCAGCGTGACCGATTCGTCGGTGCAGCGCACCTCCTGCATGCCCGAGAAGGCCGCATGCGCATGAAGCGCCAGGCCTTCTTCGCTCCAGGCCAACACAAGATCGCCAGGGCGTGCGTCAAACAACTGATACTGGGCCTGAGCATCTGCGGCGCCGTCGCCCTCGGCTGGCACGCGAATGGCCAGCGCGGCCCGCAGGCTGCCTTGCATCAGTTGCCCGGCCTGGCTGTCTAAGCCTGCCGCCTGTGCAAGCTGCACAGCAACCGTGGTGGCAAGCATCGATGGCGAGAGCAGGTGGCGGCCGTATTCCCTGAACACCAATGCATCTTCGGCCAGGCCAAGCCCCAGGCCATCGTGCGCTTCTGGCATGCACAGCGCAAAGCAGCCCAGGTCCGCCAGCTCGCGCCAGATTTCGAATTCATGCCGGTGCGCGATGCGGTCTTGTGGGCCGTGCCGCTCCAGCGGCAGCTTGTCCTTGAGAAACGCGGCGATGCTGTCGGCCATCGCCTGCTGTTCGGTGTCGGGAAGAAGGTCGATCATGAAGGCCTCGCGTCGCGGGCGAGGCCGAGGACTCGCTCGCCGATGATGTTGCGCCGGATCTCTGCGGTGCCGCCGGCAATGGTGTGCGAGAAGGAGACGAGGTAGTCGCGCACCCAGTGCTCCCACTGCGCATCGCGCTGCAGAGCGCGCTCGCCCAGCACCTCCATCACCACGCGCTGAACCTTCTGCGACGTGACGGCGAAATACAGCGCGAGCATGGTGCCTTCCGGGCCCGGTGTTTCCTGGCGCAGCCCGCGCGAGACGCTCATGTAGGTCATGGCCCGCATCGCCGCGACCTCGGCGCGCAAGGCGCCTAGCTGCGCGGCCACCGCGTCGTCCTTGATCGCCGGCTTGCCGCCCGCACCGGGGATGCGCCGGGCCAGCTCGATCAGGCGCTCCACCGTGCGAGACAGTTCAAGTTGATGCGCCATGAAGGCGGTGCCGCGCTCGAAGGACAGGGTGGACATGGCCACGCTCCAGCCGTTGCCCACTTCGCCCACCACGCTGGACAGCGGGATGCGCACGTTGTCGTAGAACACTTCGCAGAAATGCAGCTCACCCGCGATGGTGCGTATCGGCCGCACGGTGATGCCGGGCAGGCTCATGTCGCAGATCACCCAGGTCAGGCCCTTGTGCCTGCGCGATTGCGGGTCGGAGCGCACCACCAGCTCCTGGTACTGCGCGACCTGGGCAAAACTGGTCCAGATCTTCTGACCGTTAACGACCAGATGATCGCCATCGACCACACCGCGCGTGCGCAGGCTGGCCAAGTCGGAGCCGGAGCCGGGCTCGGAGAAGCCCTGGCACCAGATCACTTCACCGCGAAGAATCTTGGGCAGGTGAAGCGCCTTTTGCGCCTCGCTGCCGCGCACGATCAGCGTGGGGCCACCATGGTTCAGGCCGACAAAGAGACAGCCGGTGGGCGGCGCATTGGCCCGCACATATTCTTCGTACCAGATCAACTGGCGCACCAGCGACAGGCCGCGCCCGCCGTATTCCTGCGGCCAGGCAATGCCAGCCCAGCCCGCGTCGAACTGCTTGCGCTGCCAGGCCAGCAGGAACTGCCTTTGCTCGGGCAGGGTCATGGGCGTGGGTTCGCGCGGCACGTTGTCATGCAACCAGCTTCGCACCTCTTCGCGAAACGCGATGTCCTGCGGCTCGTAATCGAGTTGCACCTCAGACTCCCTTGTAGACGCCCTTGCGTTTTTCCAGGAATGCCATGGCTGCTTCCCGGTGGTCTTCCGAGCCCATGGACAAGGCCTCGTAGGCAATGGCCGCGTCCATCACCGCGTCGAACTGCCGCTTGATGATGAGGTTGGTGGAGATCTTGGTCCAGCGCACCGCCAGCGGCGGCAGCGCGTTGATCTCCACTGCGATTTTCATTGCCTCTTGCATCACGTCTTCGCGCGGCACGGCGTAGCTGATGATGCCTTCTTGCACCGCCTGGCTGCCGGTGACTACCTTGCCGCGCATCAAATAATCTTTGGCTTTGTTAACACCCACCACCAGCGGCCAGATCACCGGCCCGCCGTCGCCCGCCACCAGGCCGACCTTGACGTGCGTGTCGCCGATGCGGGCGTTGTCAGCCATGACCGAGATGTCGCACAGCACGGCCAGTGTGGCGCCAAGGCCCATGGCGTCGCCGTTGATGGCGCCGATGATGGGCTTGGGACAATCGAGCATGCCGTAGACGACGCGCTTGGCCTTGTCGGTGATGGTGGCCATATGGGCCCGCTGCTCGGGTTTGCCCCAGCGCTCGACCTGCCCCTTGATGTTGCCGCCGGCCGAAAAATACTTGCCTTCACCAGTGAACACAATGACGTTGATCTCTGGGTCTTCGGCCAGCACCGGCCAGATGCGCTCCAGATCGGCATGCACTTCCAGCGGCACCGAGTTCATGATGTCGGGCCGGTTGATGGACACGATGGCGATGCCGCCGTCCTTCTTGACCATCATGTGTTTGAAGCGTTCGTAATCCATTTGTGTGTCTTTCATGTCGGTGCGATTTCTTCAACAGCAAAGCGCACACCCAGCACCGGATCGGTGCTGGAGAGCCAGCGCCCGCCTGCCATGCCGTGTTCACCGGTGAGGCCGCAGGCCGCCAGGCGCGACAGCACCGCCGGTGCATTTTGTGTGCGCAGGCAGAGTGCGTAGTCGCGCCTGTCAGTGATTGTGCGCCCCAGCCAGCTTGTGCTGGGCCACAGCTCGACCACGGTGCCTGCCCTGCCCTGCCAGCGCTGCGCGCCATCGGGCAAAGGCGACATGGGAAAGCCCAGCTCGGCAAAGCCCAGCGCCTCGGCTGCGGGATCAGCGGTGCGCGCGATCAGGCCGCCCACCTGATCGACATAGCGGGTGTTGCCGTCGATATAGGCCTTGTAGCTGTGGCCGCACCAGTCGGTGTTGTCCAGCACATCGGTCTTGACCGCCAGCAGCACCAGCATGCCCGGTGCGTCATGCGGATGGATGTGCCAGGTCTTGCGCACATTGTGGTGCACCATGCTGCGCACGATGCGCTTGCCGCTGCGCTTGATCTGCGCCTCGACCTCCTCGACGTCCTGGTTCTCCAGGGTGGCGCAGATCATGTAGAAGCCGGGCCCGTTTCTGGCGAGAAACCGTGCGCGGGTATGGCCGGGCTCAAAAGGGCCGAGCAATTCGAGATAAGTGTTGGCACCAAAGGGGTACACCGCGTTGTACTTGGGTATGCGCTCGGACGGCAGTGCGCCAAAGAGTGCGTGCATGCGGTCGGTGGCGGCATCCAGATCGGCCACGACCAGGGCCGGCTGCTCCAATGAGTACGCCGTGAGTTGCGCCAATTCAGCCACGTGCCTGTCTCCTCTTGTTCAGCTAGGAGACTAATGAATTCAGGGCGCTTTCACAAGAGATATAAATTCCAGCCAACGTATCGAAAAAGCGAATGGCGGGCAGGCGCCGGCGCATGAGGCGAATGCCTCATACGCTCGGGCCGGTCTCAATGAATCGCGGGTGATACGCCGCTCTAAGCGGCCTGCAGACTGGTCAACTCAGCCAGCACCTCATTGGGCGCAGGCAGCACGCCTGGCGGATAGATGTGACATGCGCGCACGATGCCCTGTGGGTCGATGATGATCACAGCGCGAACGGTGAAGCCGTTGTCCGGGTTGTAGATACCCAGACTCTGGCAGACCTTGCCGTTCGGAAAGTAATCGGACAACAGGGGATAAGCAATACCGCCCAGACTCTGAGACCAGACCTTGAGAGCCGGAATCGTGTCGCAGGACAGCCCCAGGAGTTGCGCGCCTTTTTCTTCAAATTGCTTCAACGCACGGTTGAAGGACGATGTCTGATTGGTTCAGCCGCCTGTGAAGGCCAGAGGGTAGGACGAGATCACCGCCCATTTAGATCCGCGAAACTGACTCAGACTCACTTCGCTGCCGTCGTGCGCCTTGAGCTTGAATTCCGGGGCTGCTTTTCCAACTTCCGCCATGATGGTTTCCTTGTTGCAAGAGTGGATCGGGAAATCATCATAGCAACTGGGGTGGTTTCGTGCAGGGGGCTTCATGCGTGGGAGGGCTCGGGCATCAGCCGCATCCAGGTTCCGCAGGGTGGGGCAACAAGCTCGGGTTTGCGTCGTCGGTGACGGCTTCGTCAGGAGTCTGCTAGGCAGCAGGCGTAGCGGGTGAGCATGAGGTCATCGACCTCTTTTTCCGCACCTTTGGGCATGGCGATCGTTTTGTTGACGTCAACAAAATGATCGCCCACAGGGTGTCCAGACAGCTCGCATGCGGTTTTGGCCTTGCTAAGCACTGCGCCAAAATTGCGCCACTCAGCGTAGCCCAGCAGGTCTGTGCTGCCGAGATCTCAAAACGGTGCGTCGCCAATGATGGTGGCGCGCTGCATGCGGCGCACGGCCGGGTAGTAGTCTTGCACGGCATAGTGCTGAGTTGAGCGGTTGTCCCAGAACGCGATGGTGTTGGGGCGCCAGCGTAGGCGCACCTGGTATTCCGGTATGGCTGCCAGTTGCAGCAGGTATTGCATGAAAGCCATGGCGCCGAGGTTGCGCTCGCAGCCCACTTGCGTGGCCACCTTGGAGCGGTAGTTCGCAAAGTGCGTGGTGAAGCCCTGATTGACGTAGAGAATTTTCTCGCCGGTTTCAGGGTGCGTGCGCACCGCCAGGTGCTCTTGCGGTGGCAACTGCGCACGCAGCTGCGCACGCCGCTCGCGGGTGGATGTTGCGCCAAAGCCAAGCGCCACGTCATGCACCGCATACAGTCCGTCCAGCCGATCCTTGTAGAACGGGTCCAGCCGCTCATAGGCCATGACCATGTTCACGAAGATCGTGTCGCCGCCGGTGGGTGGGCACTCCAGACAACGCAGCACCGCGCCCAGCGACGGTACGGCCCGAAAGCTGGTGTCCGAGTGAAACACGTTCTCGGTGGCCTGCTTGCCATCGTTGCGGTAGAGCAGCACCAGTTCGGGGTGGTCGGGATGGTGGTCGAAAACTGGGTGCTGCTCCAGTTCGCCATAGCAGCGGGCAAAGGCCACATGCTGCGCAGGCGTGATGTTCTGATCCCGGAAGAAAAGCACTTTGTGTTGAAGAAGAAGCGCGCGGATTTCGGCGATCAGCCCTGCATCGCCAGGCACCTTGGCCAGATCGCAGTTAGAGATCTCGGCGCCAAGGGATTCGCCCGCTTTTTCGACGCGAAGCGGCGAGATGAAGCGCGCGGACTCACCGCCACCGTGCTCGACTCGGTTGGGAGTTTCAACAGTCATGTGCGTCCCTTCGGTTCACTTGCCGCCGCCCAGGAGCTCGGTGACGATGAGCTTTTCCTTGGCGACCTGCTGCGCAGCGAACTCGGTGTAGGCGGCGCTGCCCAGATAACGCACCGCCAGCGCCTGCTGCTCGACCAGTTTGGCGAACTCAGGGTCTCTGAGTGCCTTGTAGAACGCATCGTGAATTGTCTTGGCCACCTGAGGGTCCATGCCGCTGGGGCCGACCACGCCCACCGAGCTGGTCGCCACCACATCGAAGCCCAGATCCTTGAGCGTGGGTACCGAGGCAAAGCCGGGGTTTCTTGCTTCGTTCATGACAGCCAGCAAGCGCAGCGTGCCGGCACTGACCAGCGGCGCAAATGCGGTGTCGGCCGCGAAATCGATCTGCCTGCCGATCACCGCTTGCTGCGATTCGATGGCTCCTTTGTAGGGGATGTAATTGAGCTGCACGCCAGCGAGCTTGCCCAATTGTGTGATTGCCACATGCCCGGCCGCGCCGGGGCCGATCGCGCCGACAGTGACGATGCCGGGGTTGGCCCGGGCATGGGCGAGCAGATCGGCCAGTGTCTTCCAGGGCGCGTCAGGTGCGACGGTGATGCCAAAGCCAAAATCAACCAGGCGAATGATGTAGGTGAAGTCTTTGAGGGAGTCGTAGCCGACCTTCTGCATGTGCTGCAGCCGGAACAGGTTGCCGCCAAACATGGTGAGCGTGTAACCATCAGGCGCAGCAGTGCGCACCGCGAGCGGGCCCAGCGATCCTGAAGCGCCAGCGCGATTGACGATCACCACCGCCTGCCCCAGTTCTTTGGATGCACTCTGGGCCAGAAAGCGCGCCTGCACATCCACCGCCCCGCCTGCGGGAAACGGGACGATCATGGTGATCGGACGGGAAGGAAAGGTCTGTGCGGTGGCGCTGCCAGCCCAGGTAAGCGCCGATAGCAGCGCCATCAATACCGGGACGCAGCTACGACGCAGGTTGCCAGTGATCATTCAATTCTCCATTTGCATTTGTTGTGTTGGCCTACCACTCACCCAATCTTCATCACCACCGCCTTGACGTTAAGGTATTCATCCACATGGTGGCGGCCTGACTCGCGGCCGTAGCCGCTGCGCTTGTAGCCGCCGAAGGGAATGGCGGGGTCCATGGCCTGGTAGCAGTTGACCCAGACTGATCCGGCCTTGAGTGATGAGGACATGCGGTGCGCGGTGCGCAGGTCTTCGGTCCACACGCCGCTGCCCAAACCGTAGGTGGTGGCGTTGGCGCGGGCGATCACTTCATCGATCGTGTCAAAAGGCATCATGGAGATGACCGGCCCGAAGATTTCTTCCTGGTACACACTCATGCTCTCGCGCACATCGGCCAGCACTGTGGGCCGCACGAAGTAGCCGTTGGCCAGTTGCCCCTGGGTGACGCGCTCGCCGCCGCAGACGGCGCGTGCGCCGTCTTGCTTGCCATCCTTGAGGTAGCCGGTGACGCGCTCAAGCTGACGGGCCGAGACCAGCGGGCCGAGCTGCGTTTCTTTTTGCATGCTGTCGCCCACCACCAGTGAGTTGGCGAATTTGGCAAGCCGCTCGCTGAACTCTTCATAGATCGGCCGCTGCACGAACAAGCGCGTGCCGGCCGAGCAGACCTGACCGGAATTTTGGAAGGCCGCGTTGCCCGCGCCGGCAATGGCGATGTTCAGGTTGGCATCGGCAAACACGATGTCGGGCGACTTGCCGCCCAGCTCCAGCGTCAGCCGTTTGATGTTGCCGGCCGATGCGCGAATGATGCGCTGGCCAGTGACGGTGGAGCCGGTGAATGCGACCTTGTCCACATCCGGGTGTTCGGACAACGCGGCGCCGGCCTGGCCATCACCGGGCAGGATGTTGATGACGCCTGGCGGCAGGCCGGCTTCCATCAGCAATTCGCCCAGGCGCAGTGGCGTGAGGCAGGCTTCCTCAGAAGGCTTGAGCACGATGGTGCAGCCAGTGGCCAGCGCCGGCGCGATCTTCCAGATCGAAGTGCTCAATGGTCCGTTCCACGGAATGATGGAGCCGACCACGCCCACTGGCTCTTTGACCGTGTAGGAGAACACTTCGCCGGCGATGGAATTGGGAATGGTGTCGCCAGTCAGGTTGATGGCCAGGCCGGCGTAGTAGTTGAGCATGCCGACCGCGCGCTGGCGACCGGCCTTGGTGCGCGATATCGGCGCGCCCATATCCAGGCTGTCCAGCCAGGCGAGTTCTTCGAAGTTTTGATCGACCAATTGGGCCAGACGCAACAAGACACGCTGTCGCTCAGCCGGCTTGACGCGTGCCCAGGGGCCTTCCAGTGCAGCGCGCGCAGCCTTCACCGCCACATCGACATCGGCCGCGCCGGCCAGTGCGATTTCTGCCAGCACAAGGCCAGTGGATGGATTGATGGATTTGAAAGTGCGCCCATCCAGGGCGGGCACCCATTGGTTGTTGATCAGCAGCAGCTTGGGGCCGGGCCTGGAGAGATAAGGGTGTGCGGTGTCTGACATGGATGTGCGTCTTGAAATGAATGGCGCCAGATGGCGAAGCTGTGCGGCATGGACCATGCGCGCAGTCGGATACGCATTCGCTCATATTTGGGCGCGTTCGTCAAGGCGGGAATTCTTGGTGTCTGCTTATGGCTTAACGCCCAGCGGGTCCGGTGCTGGCCTGCGCCTGCGATACCGGTTCATGAAAGCGATCGCGCCGCCAAAGACTAGGGAAGAGCTTGATCCAGCACACGGTGATCGCCAGCGTGGCTGCGCCGCCCAGCACCACCGAGCCAACCGGCCCCACCAGTGCCGCAGTGGCGCCGGACTCGAATTCGCCGAGCTGGTTGCTCGCGCCCATGAAGATCGCATTGACGGCGCCAACCCGCCCACGCATGGCATCGGGTGTGTCCAGCTGAACCAGGGTGTGGCGCACCACCACGTTGACCATGTCGGCGGCGCCAGAGACCACCAGCGCACACAGCGACAACGCGAACTGTGTGGACAGCCCAAAGACCAGCATGCTGGCGCCGTAAACCGCGATGGCCACCATCAGCTTGGCGCCGACCTTGCGCTCCAGCGCCAGCCTTGCGAGCAGCAGCGACACCAGCAGCGCACCTGCCGCAGGCGCGGCGCGCAAGATGCCCAGGCCCACGGGCCCCACCTGCAAAATATCTTTGGCGAAGATGGGCAGCAGCGCGGTCGCACCGCCGAGCAATATGGCCAGCAGATCCAGCGCCATCGCGCCCAGCAGGGTCTTGCTTGACCAGACAAAGCGCGCGCCGGCCAATAGCGATGCCCAACCGGGCTGCTCGTGCGCTGGCGGAGCATGGGCATAGCGAACCGTGCACATCAGTGTGAAGCCGGCCAGAAAGAGCAGCACGCAGGCGCCGTAGGTCCAGACCGCACCGGCCGCCATCAGAAAGCCACCGATGGCCGGGCCGCCCAGGATGGCGGCCTGACCCGCGCCTGCGTTGAACGCAGTTGCGCGGGCAAGTATTGACGGCGGCACCAACAGCGATAGCAGCGCCTGCTGGGCGGGCAACTGAAACGAGCGCGATATGCCAATCAGCACGGCCGCGCCCATCAGCAGCCCCGGCGAGATACGCCCCCACAGGCAAGCGGCCAGCAGCAGCGACGCCACCCCAAACTGCAGGGCGATGCAGCAGGCCAGAATGCGAGCGCGGTGGTGCCTGTCGGCAAGCTGGCCGGCGTACAAACTCAGCGCCAGCGCGGGAACAAACTGGCACAGCCCCAGCAAGCCCAGATCCCAGGCGTCGCCGGTCAGCTCATACATTTGCCAGCCCAGCGCAAGTGCCAGAATTTGCAGCGCCATGGTTGCCATCAGGCGGGCCGAACAAAAGCGCATGAAGGCGCGCTGGGCCAAGAGGCTGCCGCCCGGTGGCGCGTCGTTTGATTCAAGCTGAGAACGGCAGTTGGACATGTTCGAGTGGGCGTCAGGAAAGCCCGATGGCAAGGCGCGACGACGCCGCAGGCTGATGCCTGCAAGGCAAGAGCAAGGCCGCCAGTGCGCATGCCACCCATTCGCGGTTTCGAGCACGCACCACGTTGCCGGGGTGGAAGTCATGTGTCGCGGTGTTCATTGCAGCGCGATGTAAATGAGTTGCCGATGATGCTGGATGGACAGCAGAACGACCTCGGCATCTGAATGGGCGTAGAGCACGACGTGCGACCCGATCACGTGTTCGCGCAGATGCGGCAAGCCCGCCGACTGTGCCAACTGCTGCACCGCCGCCAGACGCAAACTGGCTTGCGCAGAGTTCGGGCGCAAGAAGCGCGCAGGGCGACCACTGGCAGGAGACCAAGCCAGCAGCGTTTTCATTTCTCGCAAATCACGTTTGATTTGTGCAAGCCGCGCTGGCGCGCTGGCAGCGTCTTGCTCCACCATAAAAGCATGGACCACCAGCAGGCAAGCGGCAAAGTGAGGCGCAGCGCTGACCTGTGCGCTGACTCGCCTCTTAACCCGCATATTTCATCAGGGACGCGGGATGGCTGTGGGTCAGTGAGTGGTCAGTTTGGGCGAGACGGCCGCAGCCAAGGCCGGTGGGCCTTGGCGAGGAGTTGAGCCCAAAATGGCCGCTCAATGGCCCGCAGACACCCGCGTAGGCGCTCAATCCAAATTGGATTTTTCCGTCAAGGCTACAAGTCATTGTTTTCATTGGTGATGCTTGCTGAAACAAGCCGACCTGGTGAAATATGCGGGTTACTGCCCGTGGCATCAGTCTGCGAGCAACTGATCGAGCTCAGCCGATGACATGCGTTCACCGGCGATCACTTGGCCCAGGGCGATTTCGGCCTCGGTCAGTAGAACCAGGCCCGCATGCTCCAGCTCCAGAGCGTGGTAGTAATCGAGCTTCTTCGCATCCACCAGCGCCACGTAGCTGGAGCCGTTTTTGGTGAGAACCTTCTCGGCCCCGCTGCCCACCACGTCTTCGGCCAATTCGGTAAGACGGGCTCGTGCCTCGCTGATGGGAATAATGTCACTGGCGCGCAAAGTCATGCCCTGCCCCTTAACGTATCTGTTAACGCTTATTGTAATGCCTGATGACGAGGTTCACATCATGCCACCGACCATAAGCGGGCATGGGTCGAACTTAGCACTCCATTGATTTGCGCGGCTGGAGAATAGGTCAGCCCAGCCAAGGCGGTGGCGTCGTCACCGCTGCCACGATTGTTTTCCCTGAGAATAGGCGGTCAACCACCGTTTTCAGGTTCACCCATGCTGCCCACCCACAATCGCTACGGCTACACCCGGATCGACAATCGCCCTGTGTATGACTGGCCGGACGGAAAACGTCTGGCTTTCTATGTCTGCACCAACATCGAATACTTTGCGCTGGGCGCGGGCGATGGCGCGCTGGACAGTGCCACCATCAACGCCAAGCAGACGCACAGAAATTATGCGTGGCGCGACTACGGCCTGCGCGTGGGAATCTGGCGCATCTTCGACATGCTCGATCAGTTGGGCCTGCCTAGCGCGCACAACGTCAACAGCCTGATCTACCAGTTTCGCCCTGACGTCGTGCAGCGCATTCGCGAGCGCGGCGATGAGGTGATCGCGCACGGCAGAACCAACTCCGAGCATCAGGACGAAATGTGGGAGCCCGATGAAGCGCGCCTGATTCGCGAAGTGACAGACACGATCACCCAGCACGAAGGCGCGCCGCCGGCAGGCTGGATGGGGCCTGGGCTGTCGGAGACGAAGGTGACACCTGACTTGCTCAAGGAAGCGGGCTATCAGTTTCTAATGGACTGGCCTTGCGACGACCAGCCTTTCTGGATGAAAACCCGCAGCGGCCAGATTCTCTCGGTGCCTTATTCCATCGAAATCAACGACGGGCCGGCGCTGGCACGGCGGCAGCACAGCGCACGCGAGTTCGCCGACATGATCGTGGACCAGTTCGACGAAATGATCGAGCAGTGCGTGCACCAGCCGCTGGTGTGCTCTGTGGTGCTGCATCCCTTCATCACCGGTCAGCCTTTTCGGCTGGGCCCGCTGCGCAAGGCGTTGCAGCACTGCGTGACGCACCCCAAGCGCGATCGCGTGTGGTGGACTCTGCCTGGCCAGATTGCGCGGCACTGCCAGAGCCTGCCGCCAGGGATCATCACCGAAGGCTAGTGTAGTGTTTCACTCTATGCAGCACTTAATAAAACCGATGGATTTGTCGTCCTGGCTAGGCGCAAACCACAGCGATGCCCAGTGGCATCGCGCGGATTTGCAACGACGCCAGGGCGGCAAAGACGCGGTTTTATGTGCTGCATA
>CANJPU010000080.1 GCA_947476285.1 Comamonadaceae bacterium
CACCGCCACGCCAATCTTGTCTTTGCCCACCAGCTTGGCGCACTCAACTCGGACTTTGATCTTGTCCAGATTCTTCTCGGTCGCTGCCAACAAATCTTCTCTGGTGTGAACCCGCAACTTCGCCAGCTCCGGGTTGCGGCAAGCTACTACTCGTTGAGTATACTGATCAAGATTGCACAGTACACTGAAGATGTCGCTGGACTCCCCCTCGGGGGGCGTTCTTCACGCCGAATTCCTCTGTAACTTAACTGTCCGAAATCGTGGGACAAAGTCAGGGCCAAGCCGAGTGGCACTTACTTCGCCCTGCACGCATGAACGTGCCTCTTGAAGTGACGGCGGGCCTGAGCCCGTGGCACCTTCAGCCAAGGGTAGGGCTTGGGTCGTCGTTTTTGCATTCGAGGCTCGATGCGTTCTGGCCGATGGCCGACCTTGCTTTGGGCAATCAACGCAAACAGCCGCTAGTTGGTTGGCGCACCTGGTGGAGACGCTAAGGCTACGCTGAACCGATTCCTGCGTTCTGGCTGAGCCTGATCTGAGGCCAATCACAAGACCGCCAGGCCGTCCTCGGCGCGGCTCTGTATCCTGAGTTTCCACTCGTGGCGCTGTGCCGAATTGCTGGGCCACTTTTCCTATCTGCCCTAAGCGCACCCAACCGGCCATTCATCGAAGTCAGGCCATGACAGATCTGCGCGTGACGCTCAGACGGCAGGCCGCGCTGCTCCCGGCTCACCCCTTCCATTGGCACATAATGACGAACCATTCGGTGTTGACGCGGCCAATATTCAACTCCGGGCCTGTAGACTTGATTCGTATCAACCGGAAGGAGCATCCGACATGGACTACGCAGCGCGCAAATGGCCTGACTTTGAACACACTGGGCCAGGAACGCTAGCGGGGAGATTTCTTCGTCGTTTCTGGCAGCCTGTTTATCTTTCGGCCGATTTGCCCATTGGCCAGGCTCGCCCTCTAAAGATCATGGGCCAGCAATTCACTATCTACCGTGGTGAAAGCGGCACGGCACACGTGGTTGCGGATAGGTGTCTGCACAGAGGTACCTTGCTCTCCACCGGGCAGGTAGAAGGCGATCAGATTCGTTGCTTCTATCATGGGTGGAAATACGACGCCACAGGACAGTGTGTCGAACGGCCTGCGGAGCGTAGTTGTCCGGCGAACCTGTACATACGAAGCTACCCTACGCACGAATGGCTCAACATGGTTTTCGCGTATCTCGGCGAAGGGGAAGCACCGCCGTTTCCGGTACTCTCCGATGTGGCTGACGATGGTTATCTAACCGTTCAGGCCCCGCTGCGCACATTCAACTATTTCAGCCAGCTTGAAAACGCACTCGACGAAGTACATTTCCGGTTCGTTCATCGCATTTCACGTATTGCGGAACAAGGACTTACCGACGCAATTCCCACGCTCACATGTGAAGAGACCGACTACGGACTGGCTCGTGCGTCGACGCGGCGGGGCGTTGATCGAAAGACGCATTTCCTCATGCCCAACATCAACGCTTCAATCTTTTTTGACGCGCTGCATATTGTCTGGCGAGTCCCGGTCGACGACTATTCGCACATAAGTTTCACTGTCGACTATTGTGGGGGAACAAGCGAAGAAATGGACGCTTACCGCGCTAGGCACGAGGCCGAGGCTGCTCAGATCGCAGCGGCAACGCCTGCTTCCGTACTCGTGGACGAAGTGCTGGCTGGACGCATGTCATTGGACGAGCTTGTCGATCATCCTGATCTGCTCTCGATTCAGGACGGAACGGCTCTCAAAGGTCAAGGCGTTATCGCAAACCGAGAAAACGAACTGCTTGGCGCGTCCGACACCCACATTGTCCACATGAGGCGATTGTGGACAAATGAGTTGACGGCAATTCGCGACGGTGCGGCGCCGCGTGTCTGGCAGTGGCCTGACAGCCTGGAGGTTACAAGCGGCTTGCCGATCAAGGATGCCGCCTGACCCTTTGAGAGGCAATCGCGCCTACCTGTTTCCTGTCAGCATCTCATTGACGGCGGTACGCACGCGCCGCATCTGATCAATGTCTTTGACAGAATTGGCCTTCATGATCTTTGCGCCGGAAGCAACTTGCTGGTCCGCCATCTTCCGGAACTGGCTGTCTGGATCAATGGGGCTTGGGTAGACTTCATGAGTCTTGGCGATCTTATAACCTTCGTTGGCCAGCCAGGCAATGAAGAGCCTTGCATTGTTGGGGTTTGGCGCTCCCTCCGGCGTATACATATAAGTGATGGTGAGCGGAATGTAGTCGGAGAACATCTTGAACTTCAGCGGTTGCTTCGAGTTGACCGCCCGTTGCGCCGTCAAGGTGATGTCGGTCCCGAACAGAACCTGTCCTGAAACAATAGACTGATTCACAGACGCGGATCCCCTGCCGAGCACCGGCTTGTTGTCCATAATCCTTCGGGCCAGTTCGATGGTTTCCTTTTCGCCCCGGCCGAGGCTCAGGATGCTGAGCGGTTCCATCGAAAAGGCGTTCATGGCGATCTTGCCCTTCCACTTGGGATCCCCAAAATCGGCCAATCTACCAGGGACTTCTTCATCCTTGATGGATTGCGGATTCCAACTAAGGACATACGCCACCTCAGTGTGCGGAAGCGCCATTCCCCGGAATTCCGGCACGATCATCGCCTCCAGGCGCGACATCTCACGAAATGTTGACCCGAACACCTTGGTCCATGGATAGGGCTTCAACAGCTTCGCATCCACGAGCGTTCGCACTTCCTCGAAACTGCCGAAGCCGATCAGATCAATCCCCAAGGCTCCGCCTGCGGATTCGGAGAGAGCTCTCGTGCCTGCCGTGGTCGCGGTGATCGGCGTCCATTCAATTTGCGTTGTCAGACCGAAGCGCTGGTTGTAGGCATCGTTGATTGCCTTATGCGATGCCGCGGCGGGAAACTGAGTGAATGCGATAAGTTTGCCCTCGCGCCGTGCCGCTGCAACTATTTCATCGAAGGTACTGCCGAGCTTTTCCGCGGCGCAGATCGAAGACGTCAGCGCCGCAAGAATGAGAGCTAGTGCGATTCGCACAGACTTGTTCATGTCTTCTCCAATCAACATTTACTAATGAGAAACCCTTGGCCGTCAGGCGCCTGCCTTGCACTATTCTCGCTTTAATGTGTTGTGCTGTGCATAATATTTCAATGTTGCATCATCTGATCGCTCGCAGGTTGGGACCCCTGAGCGAGTGCGCCAATAGCCATCCAAGTTCCGCACTTCGACCATCAAACGTTCTCGACTTCCATTGAGACAGGAGTCAACTGGTGAAAGTAGGCACATTTAGTCAGGAAGGGGAAGGCGAGTCGCTGGGTGTGGTTGTCGAAACATCGGGTGCACTGCGAGTTCTAAACGTGAACCGCCTGAGGCGCAAAGCTCCTGAAAGAATTCCGTTTCCGGGGGACATGCGCTGAGATGATATTTTCGTTTGAGCAGCTGATATCACATTGGTCAAGAATAGGTCTTGATGCATGTGATCTGGTGACAAGTGGAACTCCAGAGGGAGTCGCGGTCGCCAGGAAGCCCGATCCCACTGAGTTTTTCCTCAAGCCGGGAGACAAGGTCGAGGCCATCGTTGATCGGATCGGCATGCTCGAAACGCTGATCGTCTGATGCTTTTGAGCCGCGGTTGCGAAATCATCAACGGGTGACTTGCCCATTCGCTGGAGTCGTTTGTGCTATCCGTTCGTAATCTCGTGAAATTCTATGGCGACGTGCAGGCCGTCAAGGGCATAAGCTTCGAAGTTAAAAGTGGAGACTTCTTTACCTTGCTCGGGCCGAGCGGCTGCGGCAAGACGACGACGCTGCAAAGCATTGCCGGGCTTGAATTGCCAACTTCGGGCGAGATCGTCATGGCCGGCGATGTGGTGTTCAGCAGCGCGACCAATACTCTGGTCTCGGCAAACCGACGGCAACTGGGCATGGTGTTTCAGTCATATGCGATCTGGCCGCATATGACGGTGTATGAAAACGTTGCATTTCCACTTGTCTACGGGGTGCAGGCGCGGGCTGCTGGTGATGTTCGCAGCCGTGTCATGCAGGCACTGGATACCGTGAAGATGGCCGACTATGCTGACCGCCCGGCACCGCTGCTGAGCGGCGGCCAGCAGCAACGCGTTGCGCTTGCGCGCGCAATCGTTCATCAGCCCCGCTTGTTGCTGCTGGACGAGCCGCTCTCAAATCTTGACGCGAAGCTGCGCGACGCCATGCGCGTAGAGCTTCGGCAACTTATCAAGCATCTAGGCATCACAACCGTGTTCGTGACTCACGACCAGCTGGAAGCCATGTCGATGTCGGATCAAATCGTGCTGATGCGCGACGGAAAGATCGAACAGATGGGCCCGCCGCGCGAAGTTTTTCTGCGCCCCGGCACTCGCTTTGCGGCGGATTTCATGGGGCGCAGCAATCTGATCCCCTGCTACGTGCTTGATTCTGACGAGGGCAGGGTTCGCACACCCTTTGGTGAACTTGAGTGCCTGATCAAAGACGAACTCAAGAGCGAGCGCCAACTCGTCACCGTCATCAGGCCACAGGCCATCATTGCAAGGCCGGCGACTGACGCGGCGCGCGCATCCCGCATGCCTAATAGCTTCGTCGGCAGTGTCGTGAAAATGCATTTTCTAGGGGACGTTATCGAAGCCGAGGTGAAGCTTGCCGACTTCACAGTGCGCACTGCACTGGATCCCTATCTTGAGATTGCAGTGGGCACAGAGCTGTTGCTTGAGTTTCGCAGGAATCGGTGCGTCGCAGTTGCGTCGGAAGATGCGGCTGGATTGCCCGGGCAGGAAGAAGTGGGCTCGTTACAGCTCGGTCGCTTGACACAAGCGGCGCCGACCTGAGAATGGATTGACAAGGATGGGTTACTCGGCATCGCAGCTACGGAGCTCGGCCAGGCAGTTCGCCTCGCAGAACGCGCTGCTCATTGGCGTCTTGGTCATTGTCGGCGCGCTGGTCGTCGGTCCGCTCGTAGTGCTGCTCGTTGCCAGCGTGGGAAAGCCAGGGACGCTTCCATTCCAGACCACAACGCTCACCTTGGAGAACTATTGGACAGTTCTCAAACAACCCCACACGCTCACGCTGGTCAGAAACACATTCGTCTATGCGTTTTCAAGCGTTGCGTTTGGCGGTTGTGTGGCGGTTGCGCTCGCGTGGCTTACCGAGCGCACGGACATCCCGGGACGCACCACGACTCGTGTTCTCTTGTTTTCCTGGATGGCGGTCCCGCCGCTGGTGTTCGGCTACGGATGGATCCTGTTGATCAATCCGGGAAATGGCGCGCTGAACGTTGCCCTTCGCTCTTTGTTCGGTCTTGAAAACGCACCGCTGACTCCATACTCGATGCTGTCGCTGATCGTCATCAGCGGTTTGAGCCTGGTACCAACCGCATTCGTGATGACAAGCGGCTTACTTCGAAACATGGACCCGTCGCTCGAAGACTCCGCTTTCGTCCATGGAGCTTCGCGCTTCGCTGTCTTGCGAAAGGTAACGCTGCCCCTGCTGACGCCAGGGCTGCTCTCCACTGGAATATTTCTCTTCATCGGCATGGTGCAGACATTCGATCTGCCTCTCATCATCGGAACGACCGCCCAGATTCCCGTTCTGAGCACAAGAATTTATCTGTTGGCACTTCCGGACACTGGTGCGCCAAATTATGGGTTGGCTGGCGCATTCGGTATGTTTCTCTTGCTCCTCGCATTCGGGCTGATGTGGATCTACTTCCGGGTGACGCGCGTTACCGAGAAATTTCGTGTCGTCACGGGGCGCAATTTTCGCCCTCGAAGAGTCAAACTCGGATCTTGGCGCGGCCCCGCGCTATTATTTGTCGGTTGCTATCTGGGGGTCATGCTCCTTCCGCTTCTGATCCTTCTTTGGACGAGCTTGCTTCCGTTTTACCGTGTGCCCAATCTTGCGGATCTCAGCACCATCAGCCTGGACTCCTATCGACGTGTCCTATCAGACGTCTCGATCAAGAGGGCCGCACTCAATACAATCATCCTTGTATTGTCCAGTGCAACCCTTGTCATGACGCTGGCTTGCGTCACGAGCTGGCTGACCTTGCGCACGCGCGGGGCGGCAGGAAGGTTGGTCGACGTGCTGTCGTTTGCCCCCAATGCAATCCCGCCTGTGGTGATGGCTGTCGCAATCTTGCTGCTGTTTTTGAAGTCTCCACTGTACGGAACAATCTGGGTGCTGGTTGCAGGGCACGTGGCGACTTATCTGGCGTTTGGAACGCGCACGATGGGCGGGGCCTTCATTCAGATACACAAGGATCTGGAGAATGCGGCAATCGTCAGCGGAGCCGGAAGATTGACAATGTTCCGTCGCGTTCTGGTTCCGCTCGTTTGGCCGCACATCGTCAACGGCTGGCTATGGGTGGTAGCCCATAGCGCACGCGACCTTACCTTTCCGCTTATATTGCTCACCACCGCCAATATCGTCATCTCAGCCTCCATCTATGTTCGCTGGGGCTACCCTGACCATCCAGCAGCCTCTGCCTTGTCGATCCTGCTGGTCGGATCCCTGGTATTGCTGGTGGTGCCGATACAGCTCTACATGCTGCGTGACAAGCAGGCTGAGGCTGTCAAGTGAAACCTGCAGATAACGCGGAGTGAAACGCTAAATGGACTATGGAATTGCGGGCAAAGTGGCGCTCGTCACGGGCGGCAGCAAGGGAATCGGCAAGGCAATTGCGGAAGCTCTCGCGAACGAGGGCTGCCATGTCGCGATAGTGGCACGCGGTGCCGAGGCGCTCAGGACAACCGTCGACGAGCTTGCGAGTGCCCCAGGCAGAGTTGTTGGCATCCCAGCGGATTTCACCAAGAAGGACGATATTGCCCACGCTATATCGTCTGCGCGCCAGCAACTCGGCCCGCCGGACATCCTTGTCTACAACCCCTATGTGGGCGGCTACGCAAGTTTCGAGAACGCCGCTGACAGTGATTTTCTGGAAACACACGATAGCGCCGTGCTTGGGCTCGTCTGGTCTAGTCGCGAACTCGCCGGCCACATGCGGGAAAAAGGCTGGGGTCGAATCGTGAATATTGGATCGATTGCGGTCAAGCAGCAACACGCTACTCCGAGTTTTGTGTTGCACAACGTCGGCCGCATGGCCACCATAGCTCTGGTCAAAACAATCTCTACTGAACTGGGGCCTTTCGGAATAACCGCCAATTCGATTGCTCCGGCAAGCATTGAAACCGAACGCTTTGCGCAAACCTGGAGAGACTTCGCAAAACAGACGGGCACGACATTTGACGAGGTAGTCCAGCAGAGAGTGCGTAGCGTCCCGGTCGGTCGTCTGGGCAAACCATCCGAAGTGGCCGCATTGTGCAGCTTCTTGTGCTCGACCGCTGCAAGCTACATCACCGGGCAAACGATTCTTGTTGATGGTGGCAAGGTCGGAACGGTTCTCTGACTTTGGATCTCGAGTGCGCTGAGAAAATGGGGATGTCTGATGCCTGGGCACTGCCAAGCGCGGGGGACTTGACAAAAGCAGGTTGCCGCCACATTGTTGAAATGTGCACTAAATGGGAGAGCGTAAATGCCTCAAAGCAGCCAGATGATGACGGAAAAGCGGTTTCCAACCGAGAGGACCCTGGTCGAAGGGTTCACCTTCGTGGACGCGCCTTCAAGCGATTCGCAATGGCTGCCGGTTGCTGATCGGCCGAATCTGCTGTCTTACGATCTCGGCAGCCTCGACGTCAGCGAAGGAAAGGTGAACACGCGATTGTTGACCGTGCGGGGCCGTGGCGAACCTGATCATCGCTGGCTCACCCAATCGGCCCAATTTCATTTCACGTATGTGTTCGAGGGACAGGTCACCTTTGAGTTCAGCGCCGAAGGCGAAGCCGCGCTGAGGCTGAATAAGGGCGATTCCATCATCATTCCGCCGGGTAAGGTTTACAGGGAAGAGTTTTCCCACGACTATCGTTGTCTTGAGCTTGTCGTGCAATGGCCTGAGGGCGGCGATTCGGCTGCTTCGCCCCTGATCGACCCATCGCGGACAAAGCCCCTGGTGAACCGGGAAAGCAAGGACGCCTACATTCCGGGGCTGCGGGGTTGCTTCCTATACCGTGAGGTTGGCGCAATGGAGGCCACAAACAATAAGGTGTCCGGCCATATTGTCCGCGTGGCAGAGGTTCCAGAGGGAGGGACAGGTTGGCATTGTCACAGGGGCGCACGGATCGGCGTCGGAATCCAGGGCTGGGCCGAGGTGGTATTTGACGGCCACGAGCCAATGCTGATCGTGCGCGAATCCGGAAATGCGGTGCCGCCGCTGCTTGTGCACAACGCGCACAGGTTTTCCGAGGATTACATGCTCATAGAGTTTGGCTTTCCCGGGGTCGTGGAATCCATACGGCGCGAACCATCGGTGTCGCCTGCGGCTTGATCATCTGATTGGATAGCCATCGGCGTTGATCGCACCGGACTTCACGCTTGGCGTCAGCGCCGGCCGCATTGGGTGTCCGCGACATCTATGAAATCGAGCGCATCAACAGGCCAGAGGCATACAACTGTCAGAACCCACATGCTGCGGGCCATGACGGCTTCAACCACCACCTCAACCTGCAACTAGAAATGGGACATCGCCCAGAAAAACCGAAAGTCCGCATAATGGGCAGCGCGATGGAGTGCGGACAACAGGGGCAAGGTCAATGCGCCATCCGTCTCACCTGCGGCGAATGCCAACACTCAAGAGCAGTCAATCATGAGCAATTTCGATCTGATCATCCGCAACGGAACGCTTGTTGACGGAAGCGGCGGCCCGCCTTACGAGGGGGACCTCGCCATTGCCAACGGAAAGATCGTGGGCATCGGAAATGTGACCGGTGTGTCCGCGCGAGAATTGGACGCACGCGACAAACTTGTCACCCCGGGCTTCGTCGACATCCATACTCACTACGATGGCCAGGCACTTTGGGATCCGCATTTGGCGCCTTCCGCCTGGCACGGGGTGACGACGGCGATCATGGGAAATTGTGGAGTGGGCTTCGCACCTTGCCGGGCCGACGATCGTGAAAAGTTGGTTGCCTTGATGGAGGGGGTCGAGGACATCCCCGCGCCCGTAATGCATCAGGGACTGAAATGGAACTGGAGCTCGTTTCCAGAGTATCTGGACGCACTGGACGAGAGGCCGCGCGACATTGACGTTGGGGCGCTGTTGCCGCACGCCGCGGTTCGGGTTTTCGTCATGGGCGATCGGGCGCTCGACCTCCAAAACGCGCTTCCCAGCGACATTGAAAAAATGCGCAAGATTGCGACTGAGGCCGTCAGAGCCGGCGCGATGGGCTTTTCTACCTCGCGTACAACAAGCCATCGCAGTCTGGCGGGAGACTACATCCCGACCCTGCGCGCGCAAGAGCAGGAATTGACGCAGATCGCCCTCGGATTGGCCGACGCAGGCTCGGGTTATATGGAGGTCGTATCCGAGTGGAACTACCCTGACGTTCTCACTGAATTTGCAATGCTGCGTCGCATCGCACAAACCTCTGGCAGAAACGTCCTCTTCTCTTGCACCGAGCATCACACGAAAGCGAGCTTTTGGGATCAGCTGCTGGCTCAGGCCAATGCCGCGAAGCAGGCGGGCATTTCCATGCGCCCGGTCTGTGCACCGCGAGCGATTGGCATTTTGCTGGGGCTGGAAAGCTCGCAGAATCCTTTCAGCGCGACGCCAACTTACAAGTCGGTTGCGCGTCTGCCGCTCAAGGAGAGAGTGGCGGCCATGAGGAATCCGGACACTCGCGCCAAGATCCTGTCCGAGGATCCGCGCGCCGGTAGCACCTTTCCGCTTTTCCATCGTCTCAGTTATTCCCAGATGTATGTCTTCGGTAATCCGCCAGACTACGAACCGAAGCCGCAGCAAAGTCTGCAGGTGATCGCGGATCAGCGGGGCTGCACGCCGCAGGAGCTAGCGTATGACATCATGGTCGAAGGGGACGGCACCAACTTCATTTACGCGCCGCTGAGCAATTACAAGAGTCTCGATTTGTCAGCCTGTGAGGCGATGCTCGCCGATCCGATTTCCATCATGGGGCTGGGGGACGGCGGCGCGCATGTCGGGTGCATTCTTGACGCTGGCTTTCCGACCTGGGTTCTGTCGTATTGGGGCAAGACGCGCAAGCGCTTCACGGTGCAGGAACTCGTGCGGCGCCTCACATCGGACACCGCTGGCGCGGCAGGCCTCCGCGACCGCGGGATGCTGCGCGTCGGGATGAAGGCCGATGTCAATATCATCGACTACGAGAAGATCGGACTCGGACAGCCCTACACCACGCATGATCTACCGGCTGGGGGGCAGCGACTTCTCCAGAAGGCCAGCGGCTATGACGCCACGATCGTCTCCGGGGTGGTGACCTATCGCCATGGTGAGGCCACCGGCGCACTGCCTGGCCGGCTTGTTCGTGGGCAGCGTTAAGCTCTTTTAAGCTCTTGTGTGAACTTGTGGTTGAAGTTCAGTCGAGACCCAGGCCAAGTTGCCTTGCGACGTCTCCCAACTCTTTACCCTCACGCTGAATCAATGCCTTGGTTTCATCAGGCCCCCGGAACACCGCTTCGGCCCCTAGTTTGTCCAGCGTCTCCTTGAATGATGCCGACTCGACGGCTTTTCCCAAGGCCTGATGCAGCGTCTTCACGATCTCAAGGGGCAAGTCCTTGGGGCCGACGATCACGTACCAGAACCCGGTCTCAAGTTCGGCTGCGCCCAGGGCTGCCAAACCTGATGCCTGAGGCAAAGTGGCCTTGTCGTTGGCCGAAGTCAACAACAGGCATTTCGCGGTGCCTGCAGTGACGTAGGGCATGATGGGCGGCACCGAGCCGCCATAAATATCGATGTGCCCGCCTAGAAAAAATCGAGCCGTCTCGCCTGCACCGCCCAGAGGAACCGCTCTGGCCTTGACTGCGAATTTGCTGAAGATGCGCTCGGCGGCAAGGTGCATGTTCCCACCGGCGCCGTCATTTCCGTAGGTGTACTTGTTGGGGTTGCGCCGCAACTCTTCCAAAAATTCCCTACCCGTGTTGGCGGGAAACGTAGGCGCCACGCACATGGCGTAGAAGCTGGATCCGACTTGCATGATCGGAACATACGAATCCGTCTTGTACGGGACGCGCTTGGTGCTGGGAATCGTTGTGAGCGCGCCGTTGAACGTCAAGGCCAGGGTATAGCCGTCCGGCTTCGCATCGGCGACGTACGCGGTGCCGACAACGCCACCGGCACCGGGCATGTTTCTGACAACGACCGGAACGCCCAGGATGGGCTCGACAATCGCCTGTAGCCTTCTGGCCACCACGTCCGTGCCACCGCCAGGGGGCGTGGGCACAACCAAGGTTATCGGCCGGCTTGGATACTTCTCCTGGCCGTGTACCAAGCCCGAGGATGCCACCAGTGTGACGCAGAACATCCCAAAGCACATCACCGCGCGCGTGATCTTCATGGCTCTCTCAGTATGGTCAGTGTTGTCAAGAAATTGCTCGACACATTTCACTTCGAAATGAAGATTTGTTTGCGCCACCTGTCCTTGTGGATCGCGATGACATCCAGTTGGTCGGCGTAGTACAGGATCTTGCCTTCCAGCGACTCGGGAAAGGTCGGTGACTGCGACGCGTGCGTCAGAAGAATGTGCACCACCGAATCGGGGATGCCGTGCTTGAGTGCGACGTGGGCCGCCCAAAAACCGTGAGGATACATTCGCCCTAATGGTGCGATGGAAAATCCTCCGTTTGCTGACGGCGCGTATTCAATCGGCTTGCTGGCGTCCTGCAGCACTGCCGCCGCAACCAGGCAGTCACGATCGACGGTGACACCGTGAACGGACTCGAAGACATCCGCGATCGCCAAGGACATTGCGATGACTGCCTGATTGTGGGGAATGGTCGGATACGGAACCTCCGGACCGGTGGGTACATCCTGCACCCTGACCCACTGGCTCATGGACCAGAGTTCTTGCCAGGTAGCTATGACCGCATCGCGCAGATTCGCATCCTTGATGGAGCGCACCTCTGGGAACAACGCAAGCACATCGATCGGCTCTTTCTTTGAATTGCCATCAACTTCCACGTATCTTCTCCAGAGGAACAACGATGCCGCGCATTGCGAGCGACATACCAATGGCCCAACAGCTCGGTCTATCGGAACGTCGGGCACAGCCCACCGCACGAGCAAGGAGTGTAAGCAGCCAAAATATCGGCGTCAACTCTGGTGCGCCTCTCTGGTGCGCCTCTCTGGTGTGCCTGGTCAATTCGGGAGCAAGGCCACAAGCCGCCTGTGGGAAGAATTGGGAGAGTGCCGCGGTCAGCCGAGCTTGCGCGCCTGAGGCCCAATATAGCGCGAGCGCACCGCCACTTTTCGGAAATCGCTAGGAGCTACGCGCTGTTCGACCGCCTGCGCGCACAGCCCGGCCGAGCGGCCAACCAGGATCATCGCTGTCGCAAACCGCCATGAGATGCCCATGTCGAGCAGGATCGCGACGGTGGCGCCATCGATGTTGGGCTTGAGCGATCTTTTCTTGCGCTCCGAGAGCAGTATTCCCATCCGCTCTAGCACTGCGCAGTGCCTGCCCTTCACTGCGACACTCGCCGCCAGGTCAAGCAGCATCTTTGCGCGTGGGTCGCCGGTGGGATGGTTGGGATGCCCGAACCCATCGACGCGACCGTCTGGGCCAGCGATTTGGTCGAGGCATTGGTGGGCGATCTGATCCACTTGCGCATCGGCAATGGTGGCACCGCTGTCCGAGTTCGGTCCCAACAACTCCTCCAAAGTGGCGCCCAGCTTTTCTGTTGCTCCGCCCACCTTGTCGGTAATGCTCAACAATCCGCCCGCCACTGCAACCTGCAGTTGCGCGCCGGTTCCCGTCAGCACACGCGTCACTGCCCCAGAGCCTGCAATGCCTTGAATGATGGAGATGCTGAGCATCGCATTGACCATCCGTGCCTGGGCCGGCGTGGGAATGTTGCCGGTGAAGCTTAGAAAGACAGACGCGCCAAAATCAAGCGTCTGCGCGACCTCGGCCAAATCGTAGCCATGGAGACTGACCTTGCCGTCGGCATAGTTGGAGAGGCGAGTGGTCCATACGTTGTCATCTTGAGTCACGAGCGAAACCTCCTGTAGAGCGGCGGCGAAATAGCTCGCCGTATCATTCAACTGCACCAGGTCGGCGAGCGGTCCGACTACTCCTTGCCGATACCCAGTAACCTGAACTGCTCGGTCCAGGTGGCGATCTCTTGGTTGATCGATGCGGCGAACGCTTCGGGCCGGTTTGCGATGATTGTCGCGGCCAGCTTGCGCATCTGCTCCGCCACAGAGGGGGAGCGCAAGGCTTCGGCAGTTGCCTGGTAGACACGGTCGATGATGGGCTTGGGGGTGCCTGCGGGCGCCATGAGTCCGATCCAAGATGTCACAGAAACGAAGCCCGGCACAGTTTCCGAAAGCGGCCGAAGTTCAGGAAAGACGCTGGAGCGCCCTGGCGTCAACAGTCCGAGCGCCCTGAGCTTGCCGGCCTGGACATGTGGCGCCAGCGAGCCGACCACTCCCGACATGATGTCCAGCCGGTCGCCAAGAAAATCCGTCAGGACGGCGGCGACTCCCGGATAAGGAATTTCTCTGATGTCCAGACCCGCCGACCTGTTCAAGGTCTTGAGCGCGATCTGAGGTGTGCTGCCTGTGCCCAAGGTTCCGTAGTTCAGCTTGCCGGGATTTGCCTTGGCGTAGGCGATGAGGTCCTTCATGTCTTGGATCGGCAGCCCAGGGCGCACCACCAGCAGCGAGGGGATTTCAACAATCATTGTGATGGGCTGGAAACTCGCTGCGATGTATCGCACTGGACGTCCCAGCGCGATGCTGTTCACATTCGCTCCGGTCGTCGCCAAGAGCAGTGTGTAGCCATCAGGCGGGGCCGTAGCGACGCTCGTCGTACCGATCTCGCCACTCGATCCGCCGCGATTGACGATCAAGACCTGCTGGCCAAGAATTTCCCCCACGCGCTCGAACACGGGCCGGGCGATGGCATCTGCTGGGCCGCCCGCCGTGTAGGGGACGACGAGCTGTATCGGCCGCGCCGGATACGTCTGCGCGCCTGCAGTTGCGCACAGCAGCCAAAGTCCGAGCAAGACGATGCAATGAGAGCGATCAATTAGCTTTTTCATGATTCGGAGTTGGAGGTGGGTTAAGTGATGACTCAGTGATGGGCGAGCAAGAGCGTGGGGCGGACCAAAGGAGAAAACTCAGCTCATCGACGCAGGTGCCGACGACGCATTCTCCGCTTCGTAATATCGCCCCGACTTCTCAGCGAGCAGTGTCGCGCGATGCAGTAGGCGCAACTGCGTGCGGTCGTAGTCCTGCACGGCGTTGTGCATGGTGCAGCGGTTGTCCCACATCAGGAGATCGTCCTTGCTCCACTTGTGGCGATAGACGAATGGGTAGTCGGTAGCGTGTGTGTTGAGCAGGTCGATGATCGGGCGACTCTCTTGCTCAGTGAATCCGATGAGTTTGCGCAGGAACCCACCCGCAAATATGCCCTTGCGGCCTGACTCCGGGTGCGTGCGTACCACTGGGTGCACCACTGGTGGATGGGTGCCGCGGCGCCTGGCTTGGATCTCGGGCGTGTAGCGTCCCCAGTCCGGTGACATGCTCACGTCGTGCATGCCCTCCAGCCCACCAATGAACCCCTGCATGCTCGGTGACAGCGCGTCGTAGGCCGCGTACATGCTGGCGAACATGGTGTCGCCTCCGATGGGAGGCAACTGCTTGGCGTTAAGCCAAGTCGCCGATGAGGGACGCAAGGCGAAGGACAGATCGGTGTGCCACTTGTCAGCGATGACGGGGACAATCGTCTTGGCCCCTATCTCGACCGGTTTGTTGGCAATGATGTTCACTTTTGGATGATCGGGAAGATTCCAAAGCGAGCCCGCGCGGTCATCGTCGAGCTTGCCAAAACGCGCAGTGAAAGCGACCAGTTCATCGGGCGAGAGATCTTGGCGCGGAAAGCACAGCACGAGATGCTCCAGCCAGGCCTCGCGGATCTCATTGATGATCGCATCGGACTGCGGCTCCCTCAGATCCAGGTCGGTCACCTCGGCGCCGAGCGAATAAGCAAGCTTCCTAACTTTCATGGGACTGATTCCTTCGGACGTTGAATGACCGTGGCCTCAAACATGTGGTCTGCGCGGACATGTCACCAAAGGCAATATAGCAGGAGCATGTCGAACTCTTGGCGTCGAAGCGAAATTTGCGAAGAGCGAGCACGGTTTCTTCCCCATTCGCAGCCGCATAGTCCAACGGTAGGGCAAGAAGGCGGGGGAGAAAATGGACCTCCCCCAGATTGCGCCCGACGGTCCCAAAGTCAGACAGGCTCTCAGGCACCACTGAATACGCCCAAGGACATGGCCCTCGGCAAGGGTTTCCCTGGGGAGGGGCAGGCTTCGATCTTTGTATATTGGACAGAGGAGGCTCAAAGTGGGTCAGACAATCACAGAGAAGATCTTGTCTCGCGGCGCTGGCAGGCCAGTCATGCCCGGAGAATATTTCGAGGGCGGCTCCCGCCTTCCCATCACGATGGGCATGATGCTGGGCAGCAGCGTGACGGACAGCTTGGAGAAGATCGGCGCCAAAGGACTCTTCAATCCAAAGCAGGTGCGCATCATCGATGGTCACACCGGAGGCTCCGGCTCGCATGGCGCAGGCGATGTCCGCACCAAGATGCGCGCCTTCGCCAAGGAAATGGGAATTCCCAACGAGAGTATTTTTGACCTCGGCCGCTCGGGCATCGAACACGTGGTTAGCGCAGACAAGGCGTGGGCGCTGCCGGGTGATATTTTTCTTGAGGCGTTCAACGACGGCCACACCACCACCCTGGGTGCCCTGGGTGCTTTCGCGGTACCCCTCACAGGTGGCTCAGCGCCTTACCTCGCAACGGGCAAGACATGGTTTCGCGTGCCCGAGAGCATCAAGATCGTACTCAATGGCACGCTCCCCAAGGGCGTGTTCGGACGGGACGTCGTCGAGTACGTTCTGCGCCAGCTAGGGCCGAGCGTGTCCGCCGGCAAGGTGCTCGAATGGACCGGCCCGGCCATCGACGACATGAGCCTCGATGGCCGGTTCACCATCTGCTGCAACGCGCTTTTCTTCGGTGCCTGGACTTCCATCATGAACCCGGACCAAAAGGTGATCGACTACTGCAAGCAGCGCAATCCCACCAGCTTCGAGCCCGTCTCCAGCGACGCGGACGCGACCTATTTCAAGGTTTTCGAATTCGACATTTCCAATATCGTTCCCCAGATCGTGCCTCCGCCCGAGCGCTACCACGTGCACGACATCACCAAGTACGTTGGCACGCCCATCGACCGCGGTTTTGTCGGCTCCTGCGCGAACGGGCGAATGGAAGACATGCGCATGGTGGCCGCGGTGCTGAAGGACCGCAAGATCCATCCTGACGTGATCTTCAACGTCACGCCGGCGACGATGGACATCTACAAGCAATGCGCCAGGGAAGGCCTGCTGGAGATCTTCGCCGAGGCGGAGGTCGCCATCCAGCAGCCCGCCTGCGGCATGTGCTGGGGCGCCAACACGCCGCTTGCGGCCGGCAACGTCTGCATGTCGACGGGCACTTGCAACTACCCCGGCCGCATGGGCAGCAAGGATGCACAGATCTATCTTGCCAATCCGGCGGCAGTGGCCGCGTCCTGCGTCGAGGGAAAAATCGCCGATCCCCGAACATATCTTTGAGACGATGGAGGGCACATGAACGCATTGATGAAGGGGCAGGCCTGGCTGTTCGGCGACATGCTGGACGTCGACTGGGAAATCTGCCCATACGAAACATTCGTCCAGGTGTTCAGAGCGCGCGGAATCAAGAACCCCACCGCCGAGGAAGTCGGGCAGTACTGCATGATCGTGGTGGACCCCGAGTTTCCCAAGAAGGTCAAGAAGGGCGACTTCATTGTTGCGGGGGAAACGTTCGGCTATGGCCACGACCATGACCACGCTTGCCTGGCCATCCTCGGCGCGGGCGTGGCGGCGGTCATCTGCAATTCCTGCAGCGGTCTTTTCTTGCGCATGGCGCTAGAACGCGGTCTTCCTGTCGTTGAATATCCGGGCATCCGCCAACTCATCGATCAGGCCGACCAGATCGAGCTCGATCTGGTCGGCGGCACCATCCGCAACGTCACCAAGAACCAGCAGTACAGCTTCGTTCCTTATCCAAAGTTTCTTCTCGACATGATCGAAGCTGGCGGCGTGCTTGCCATCACCAGAAAGCGCCTCGCGGCCACTTCCCTTCCCGCATGAACCAGAACATCCTGCAAGGACGGGCTTGGGTGTTTGGCAATGGCGTCGATGTGGACCGCGACATCCTCTCGCTGGACACTCTGCACATGCTCAGGAGGCAAGGTGGCCCGATCGGGCCCGACCAGCTAGGCAGACATTGCCTGGAACGCCTCATGCCCGGCTTTGCGCAGCGCATCCAGCCTGGTGACTTCGTGGTAGCGGGAGAGGGCATGGGTTACTGCGCCGCCTGCCTGGATGGCGACCCGGACGATCCCCATCAAATCGGAACAGCCTCCATGGCCATCAAAGGGGCCGGCGTGGGGGCGGTGCTGTGCGAGTCCAGCAACATGAATTTCCTGATGAACTCGCTCAGCCACGGATTGCCGGTCGTGGAGTGCCGCGATCTGCTCGCGCATGTGGCGCAGGGCGACATGCTGGAGCTCAACCTGGCCACCGGGGTGTTGCGCAATCTGACGACGGGGTATGTGCTGAAGTTTGCAGCGCTTCCCGAGCCCATATTGCAGCGGCTCCATGCCGGCGGCCTGTATTCGATGGCCGCTTAAGAGTGCCGTCCCACTAGGGCGTGTTAACACTAATTACAAAGCTGACAAGAATGCGCGAAACTGCTGTTTATGGAAATCACACCAGAGCAGTTTGCGCGCATCGAGCATTGCCTGCCTACTCAGCGCGGCAACGTCAGCTTGAGCAATCTACAAGTGATCAATGCCATGCTGTAGCGCATCAAGCATGGCTTTGCCCGCGCCCGCTGTGGCGACTGTGGGCACGACTACTTCATCCCTTTCTCCTGCATAAGGCCGGGCAACGCGATGGAGCGGTGCTGAACATAGTGCTGCGCATCCTCCTTCGGGTCATTGCGCAAAGCCTACCGGACCACAGCCCCGGTGCGGCAACTGCGGACAGGGCCGTGACCTTGCCCCTGTTTACCGCACTCCATAGGCTGCCCATTATGCGGACTTCCTGTCTTGCTGCTGGGCCGCGATCCAGCGTTGCTCGAACGTCATCGGGCTGACGTAGCCCAGCGTCGAGTGCAATCTTGTATGGTTGTAGAAATTGA
>CANJPU010000081.1 GCA_947476285.1 Comamonadaceae bacterium
CTAGTGTAGTGTTTCACGCTATGCAGCACTTAATAAAACCGATGGATTTGTCGTCCTGGCTAGGCGCAAACCACAGCGATGCCCAGTGGCATCGCGCGGATTTGCAACGACGCCAGGGCGGCAAAGACGCGGTTTTATGTGCTGCATAGCGTGAAACACTGCACTAGGGTCCTCGGGCGCGGTGCATGCGTGTGCCCCCGGCACCCGGCCGCTGGGGCTGGACATCAATGCCAACCATCTGCGCAGCGCATCCAGCGGCTGGGTCACTGGCACTGCGCGGCCAGTGCACATCGGCCGCTCCACCCAGGTCTGGCAGATTGAAATGCGCAACGATGAGAATCAACTCACCTGCGTGTCACGCTTGACGCTTGCCATCTTGCCAAGCGAGTCATGAGGTGGGCTGCTGTTTTTAGGGTCACTCCTGTGATTCGCCCCGCTTGAGTCTTTCGCTTTTCCAGTACACGTCGTCGCCCCCGTTCATGCGGTTGAGCACGCGCGCCAGCACGAACATCAGGTCGCTGAGTCGGTTAAGGTACTGACGAGGCGTGTCGCGCAAGGCTTGCGCGGCGCCCAGGGCAACAACCGCGCGCTCAGCACGCCTGGCGACGGTGCGACACACATGCGCCTGGGATGCCGCGCGATTGCCCGCCGGCAAAATGAACTCCTGCAGCTTGGGTAGCTTGGCGTTGTAGTGCTCCAGCGCCACATCCAGCGCAATCACAGCCTCGCCCTTGAGCAATTCGAAACCGGGGATAGAGAGCTCTCCGCCCAGGTTAAAGAGCTGGTGCTGGATCTCCACCAGCAATTCGACGACGCCTTCTGGCATGTCTTCGCAAAGAAGCAGGCCGATATGCGAATTGAGTTCATCCACTTCGCCCATGGCGTGCACACGCAAATCGTCCTTTGAGACGCGCGTGTTGTTGCCCAGGCCTGTGGTGCCGTCGTCGCCGGTGCGTGTCGCTATCTGTGTCAGGCGCTTGCCCATGGATGAACCCTTCCGTGCAGAATCACAGTGCTCATTGTGCTTGACGCGCCCGTATGCTGCCCCACAGGCGGGCGGTGACGAAGCCGGGCTGTGGCCTTAAACTGAAAGCCTGCCAGCCGGAGACACGCATGAACGCACCCACGGAATTGTCGCACCTCGTACCTGAAATCCGCCCGCGCGAAGTACCCGAAGTGCTGCTACGCGCGCTGCAAGATCGCTTTGGCGGCAACTTCTCCACTGCGCTCGCGGTGCGCGAGCAGCACGGCCGCGATGAATCGTCTTTCGAGGCGCCGCCACCCGCGGCCGTGGTGTTCGCGCAGGACACGCAGGACGTGTCCGACGCGGTCAGACTAGCGGCCCAGTACGAGGTGCCAGTCATCGCCTTCGGCGTGGGCTCATCGCTGGAAGGCCATGTGCTGGCCGTGCAAGGCGGCATCAGCATCGATGTGAACCGCATGAACAAGATCTTGTCCATCGATGCCCAGGATCTGACGGTGACGGTGCAACCCGGCGTCACGCGCAAGCAGCTTAACGAAGAAATCAAACACACCGGCCTCTTCTTTCCGATCGATCCCGGCGCCGACGCCAGCATCGGCGGCATGGCCGCCACGCGCGCCAGCGGAACCAATGCGGTCCGCTATGGAACCATGCGCGAAAACGTGCTGGGCCTTCAGGTGGTGACCGCCAGTGGCGATCTGATACGAACCGGAACGCGGGCTCGAAAATCCAGCGCGGGCTACGACCTCACGCGCCTGTTCGTGGGCAGCGAGGGCACGCTGGGCGTGATCACCGAAGTGACGCTGCGTCTGTATCCCCTGCCCGAAGCCATCGCGGCGGCCGTGTGCTCATTTCCGAGCATTGAGGCCGCGGTACGCACCGTCATAGAGATCATTCAGCTTGGCGTGCCCATCGCCCGCGTGGAATTGCTGGACAAGCACACGGTGCGCATGGTCAACGCGCACAGCCGGCTGAACCTTCGAGAAGAGCCGATGCTGCTGATGGAGTTTCACGGCTCCCCTGCGGGCGTGAAAGAGCAATCCGAGCAGGTGCAGCAACTTGTGGCCGACCACGGCGGAAATGCCTTTGAATGGGCGACCACGCCCGAGGAGAGAACGCGCTTTTGGGCCGCCCGCCACAACGTGTACTTCGCGGCCATTCAGTCCAGGCCCGGCTGCCGATCGATCTCCACCGATACCTGCGTGCCGATCTCGCGCCTGGCCGATTGCCTGCTCGACTCGGTCAAGGAAGCAGACGACAGTCAGTTGCCCTACTTCCTGGTCGGCCATGTCGGGGACGGCAACTTCCATTTCGGCTACTTGCTCGATCCCGACAAGCCGCAAGAGCGCGTCACTGCCGAGCAGCTCAACCACAAACTGGTCAACCGCGCCCTCAGCATGGGCGGCACCTGCAGTGGCGAGCATGGCGTGGGGCTGCACAAGATGGATTTCCTGGTGACCGAAGCCGGCGCAGGCGCGATAGACATGATGCGCACCATCAAACGCGCACTCGACCCGAAGAACATCATGAACCCGGGCAAGATCTTCAGGATGTAGCAGCACGGAGCAAAGTGCGGCAGTTTCCGCTGCCCGCATTTGACTTGGCTCATCACTCTGGTAACCTTTCGGCATTCAGGATGTCGTTTTCGAAATACCGAAAACGAAAATCGATCCTACCCCCTCCACAACTACCGGGCCGAATGCATGCCGCACGTTCACTCCTCACTCTCACGCCGCGCCCTTGCCTCGCTGTGCGTTATGGCAGCGGCCGCCTGCCTGCTGAGCCTTCCAACCATCGCGCATGCACAGAGTTACCCCAGCAAGCCCATCCGAGTGCTGGTCAATTCCGCTCCGGGCGGCCTGACCGACGTGATCGGACGGCTTGTGGCCACTCGCATGAGCCAGAGCATGGGCCAGCCCATGCTGATCGACAACCGCACGGGTGCTGGTGGCTTGGTTGGAGCCGAAGCGCTGATCAAGGCAGAGCCTGACGGCTACACCATCGGCGTGGTGGCCAACGCGATCACATCTGCGCCATTCCTTCTGCCCTCCATGCCCTTTGATGCATCCAAGGATTTCGCCCCGGTGGCATTGTTGATGTCATCTCCGCTGGTGCTGGTCACCAACGTGAATTCGCCTTACAAGGACTTGCAGCAGTACATTGCCGAGGCAAAGATGCGGCCGGGCGCCATATCCTTCGCGTCCGGCGGCAACGCCACCATGGGCCACCTGCTGGCTGAGCAACTGCAGGCACAGGCCGGGCTCACGCTCATCCATGTGCCATACAAAGGCGGCGCGCCTGCGCTGAACGATGTGCTGGCGGGCCATGTGCCGGTGTTCTTTGATACGGTGGCCACCAGTGCCAAGCTGATCCAGGAAAACAAGCTGCGCGGCCTCGTCGTCGTCAGTGGCAAGCGATCGGCCGCCATTCCCGTCGTGCCCACGCTCGCTGAAGCCGGCTACCCTGACGTTCAGGGCATGGGCTGGTTTGCGATTGTCGCCCCCGTGGGCACGCCTCGTGAGGTGCTAGCCAAACTGAACGAAGAAGCCAACAAGGCCTTGAATACGCCCGAAATACGCGATCGCGTCGCGGCGCTGGGCGGCATGGTCGAGGGCGGTCCGCCGATGGCGCTGACCAACCTCATCCAGAGCGAAATGCCCAGATGGTCCAGACTCGTGCGCGAGCGCGGCATCAAGCAGTGAGCCCCTGATGGATCTTGTCATTCGCGGCGGCCGCATTGCCGATGGCCTGGGCGGGCCAATCCGAGAAGCCGATGTGGCCGTCAAGGACGGGCGCCTTGCCTGCGTGGGCGTTGTGCCCGACAAAGGCACGGTGGAGATTGACGCGCGCGGCCTGCTGGTCACGCCCGGCTTTGTCGACATTCACACGCACTACGACGGTCAGGCCATGTGGGACTCGCGCTTCCAGCCTTCGAGTTGGCATGGCGTGACCACGGCCGTGATGGGCAACTGCGGCGTTGGCTTCGCTCCAGTGCGCCCCAGCGACTGCGACCGCCTGGTTGAATTGATGGAGGGCGTGGAAGACATCCCCGGCACTGCTTTGCATGAAGGCCTCGACTGGAGCTGGGAGAGCTTTGGTGAATACCTCACCGCCCTTGAAAGACGGCCGCACGACATCGACTTTTGCGCACAACTGCCTCATGGCGCGCTGCGGGTCTACGTGATGGGCGAACGCGCCACTCGCCTGGAGATGGCCACACCTGAAGACATCGCCCAAATGCGCAGCATCACCGCCGAAGCTGTGCGCGCTGGCGCCCTGGGCGTATCGACCTCGCGATCAATCAATCACCGCACTTCGACCGGCGACCCCACGCCCTCGTTGCGGGCGGCCGAAGACGAGCTGATGGGCCTTGCCTTGGGCCTGCGCGATGCGGGCGCAGGCGTGCTGCAGATCATCTGTGACTTCGAAGAAGATGTGGAGGGCGAGTTCGCCATGATGCGCCGGCTGGTCGAGGCCTCGCAACGCCCGCTTTCCTACTCCCTGATGCAAAAGCGCAAGAAGCCCGATGGCTGGAAGCGACTGCTTGAATTGACCGCCCAGGCCCGAGCTGACGGCCTGCCAATGACCGCCCAGATCGCGCCGCGCGGTGTCGGCGTGCTGCTCAGCCTGGAGGGCAGCCGCAACGTGTTCTCTGAATGTCCGAGCTACCAGGCAATAGCGGATCTGCCCTTGACTGACCGAGTGGGTGCGATGTCCACGCCCGAGATGAAGAGTCGGCTTCTACACGAGCTGCATGAATTCAGACACACCCGCCTTGGCGAGCGCCTGACCGAGTTCGGAAACATGTTTCCCTTTGCCGGCGACCCGCCCAACTATGACCCGGGCCTTGAGATGTCGGTCGCTGCACTGGCCGCACGCGCCGGCAAATCGGCGGACGAACTGGCCTATGAGCTCACGCTGGCCGATGATGGCAGAGCCATTCTCTATTCACCGTTCGCCAATTATTCCGAGGGCAACCTGGACGTCTGCGCGCAAATGATCGCCGACCCCAACACAGTGATAGGCCTGGGCGATGGCGGCGCGCATGTGGCCTTGATCTGCGATGCGAGTTTTCCGACTTTCCTGCTGACGCACTGGGGCCTGGCGACCAAGACTTTCGACATCGGTTGGCTGGTCAAGCGCCAGACCGCCGATGCCGCGCGCGTGGTCGGTCTGCATGACCGCGGTGTGCTCGCCCCAGGCATGAAAGCCGACATCAATCTGATCGATCTCGACCAGTTGGCGATCGACGCGCCTCGCATGGTGTACGACCTGCCGGCCGGCGGACGCCGTCGGCTGCAAAGAACAAGTGGTTTTGTTGCCACCATCGTAGGCGGGCAAATCGTTTACCAAAATGGCGAGCCTACCGGCGCGCTGCCCGGCAAACTGGTGCGCGGCGCTCAGCCACAACCCAGCATGCAAGCACGCGAATCGCAACAAGGAGTCAGAGAATGCGTTTGATCAATCGCCGCACCGCCGGCCTGGCTATCGCCGCCGGGGCGTTCGCTGCCGCATCCCCGCTCAGAGCACAGCAGGACTTTCCCAACCGACCAATCAAGATTGTGGTCGGCTTTGCGGCCGGCGTGGGCATTGAGGTCAGCACCCGCGTACTGGCCGAACTTCTCGCCAAGGAACTCGGTCAGTCGGTGCTGGTGGAAAACAAGCCCGGCGCCTCTACGATGATCGCCGCCAACCAGGTGGCCCAGGCGCCCAAGGACGGCTACACCTTGCTGCTGCTCAACATCCAGCAGTACAACAACAACCTGATGTTTCGCAACGTCAGCTACAAACCCTCGGACTTCATTCCAATCGCGGCTGGAGGAATTGTTTCGCTGGTGATGGCCACGAGCAAGACCGTGCCGGCCCGCAATGCACGCGAATTCATCGAGTACGCCCGCGCAAACCCTGGCAAGCTCAACTACGGCTATTGGGGCGCAGGCGGAAGC
The DNA here is from genome assembly GCA_947476285.1 of Comamonadaceae bacterium. GTDB lineage: Bacteria > Pseudomonadota > Gammaproteobacteria > Burkholderiales > Burkholderiaceae_C > Ramlibacter. The sequence goes on from CANJPU010000081.1 coordinate 5,929, forward strand.
CCGCATCTGATGGTGACCCGGCTTCAATCAGTGGCAGGGCTCAAGATGGAGGGTATAGCCTACAAGGATTCAGCGCCTGCCACCACGGACCTGGCAACTGGCCGAATTCACTTGTTCATCACATCGGCCACGCATGGCATGTCGCTGATGCAGGCCGGCCAGGCAAACATCATCGCCGTGGGAACGCAACGGCGCATGGCCAAGCTGCCCGACGTCCCAACCTTCGCCGAATCTGGCATCGAAGGCATGCCCAGCCCCTGGTGGGGTTACGGCGCTCCGGCGGGCACGCCGCCCGAAGTCATTGCCAAACTCGAACGTGCCTTTCGCGCGGCGATAGCCACACCGCGTTACCAGCAGATGCTGGCCGACAGCGCCTCTGATGGGCTGGTAACTGAATCGCCAGCGAAGTTCAACGAATTCATCGAGCGCGAAACCGAGCGATGGGCTGCTGCCATCAAACCGCTTAATTTGAAACTGGAATGAGATCAGGCTGCGTGTGCCCCCCGTCACCCCTCGTCAATCACGCAAACCGCGCACCCAGCGGACAAGAGAACCATGACATCTCCCACACCTAATTCCCGCTCGGGTCCGCTCAAGGGCATCAAGGTCGTCGAGATCGCAGGCATCGGACCCGGGCCGATGTGCGCCATGCTGATGGCCGACCTCGGTGCCAGCGTGCTGCGCATCAACCGCACCGTTGAAACAGACCTGGGCGTCAAGCGCGAGCTGAAGCACTCGCTGACACTGCGCAACCGCGATGCGGTGTCGGTCGATTTGAAACAAGCAGGGGCCACTGACTTCGTGCTCGACCTGATCGCGCAGGCCGATGGCCTGATCGATCCTTTCCGTCCTGGTGTGCTGGAGCGGCTGGGCCTGGGACCGCAGCCTTGCCTGGCTCGCAATCCGCGCCTGGTCTATGGCCGCATGACTGGCTGGGGCCAGGACGGCCCCATGGCTCAGGCAGCAGGGCATGATTTGAACTACATCGCGCTGACCGGCGTGCTCAATGCCATTGGCCGCGAAGGCCAGCCGCCGAGCCCGCCGCTTAATCTGCTGGGCGACTACGGTGGTGGCGCGCTCTACCTGGCATTTGGCATGACCAGCGCGATGCTTGAAGCCCGCAGCTCAGGCCTGGGCCAAGTGGTGGACGCGGCCATGTTCGAAGGCGCGGCATCGCTTGCCACGCAGTTCCATGGCCTGGTCGCTTCAGGCGGGTGGGGTCTTCTGCGCGGCACCAACTACCTGGACGGCGGCGCGCCGTATTACGACTGCTACCCGTGTTCGGACGGCAAGTGGCTGTCGGTGGCGCCCATCGAAGAGCGCTTCTATCGCGAATTTCTGCAGAAGCTTGAACTCGACCCCAGCCAGTTGCCCGACCGCAGCCAGCGGTCGCAATGGCCAGCGCTGCGCAATCTGTTCGCAACGCGCATCGCCAGTAAGACGCGAGACGAGTGGGCTGCGATTTTCCAGGGCAGCGATGCCTGCGTGGCGCCAGTGCTGGATTTCCTGGAGGCACGCCAGCACCCGCATGCGCTTGCGCGCGGCAGCTATGTCGAGGTGGACGGCGTGGTGCAGCCCGCGCCCGCACCGCGTTTCAGCCGCACGCCGGCCAACATGCCCGGCCCACCGCGGTCCGCCCGCAACGAAGACGCTGCTGCTTCGCTGGCCGGATGGATGTCGCCCCAGCAAGTCGCGCAATGGCAAGAACGCGGCTTGCTCAAGCCCTTGTAGCCCGATGAACGAGGCAACACTCACACCCACATTTGGCTTTAGCGACGAAGAGCTGCTGGGCCAGCCGACTGTGTATGCGCCTGGGCTCTTTGACGGCCAGGTGGTGCTTGTTTCCGGGGCCGGTAGCGGCCTGGGCAAAGCCATTGCCGTTTTGTATGCCCGCCTGGGTGCCAAGCTGGTGATTTGCGGGCGTACCGAAGAGAAATTGCAGACCAGTGCCGAGCTGCTGCGCGGGCTGGGTGCCCAAGTATTGGTTCACCCGATGTCCATCCGCGAACCCGAGCAGGTCGATGCGCTGATGGATCACGCCCTGGCCCATTTCGGCCGGCTCGACGTGCTGGTGAACAATGCGGGTGGGCAGTTTGCCGGACCGGCGCTCGACTTCACGCAGCGCGGTTGGCAGGCCGTGATAGACCTCAACCTGAACGGCACCTTCTACATGATGCAGGCCGCAGCCCGGCGCTGGGTCGCGCGCGAGGAGCCGGGGCGCATTGTCAACATCGTCTCCACCATTTGGCGCGGACGGCCGCACACCGCGCACAGCTGCGCCGCGCGCGCGGGCGTGGTTTACTTGAGCAAGTCGGTCGCCGTGGAATGGGCGCCGCACCGCATCCAGGTCAACTGCGTCGCGCCCGGGGTGATAGAGACCTCTGCGTTCTCGCGCTACCCTGAGGCAGGCGTGGCCACTTACCGCGATCAATCCAACCCGATGCGCCGCGCGGGTGATGCGCAGGATATCGCCGAAGGCTGCGTCTATCTGAGCGCGCCCAGCGGCAAGTTCATCACCGGTGAAGTGGTGACCATAGATGGCGGCCAACAGCTCTGGGGCGATCCCTGGTCTGCCGGGCGCCCCGAATATTTCAGGCTTTAAGCACACCCCAAAGGAGACCACCATGAAACGCAGAACCGCAATTCTGGCCGGCATTGCCGCACCGACTTTGCTCGGCACAAGTCACCTTGCGCTGGCACAGGAATACCCGACACGTGCCATTCGGGTCGTGAGCCCCTCGCCCCCAGGTGGTGGCGGCGACGTGTCCAACCGGGTCATCACCAAGCACATGGCCGACCTTCTGGGCCAGCCGGTCGTCGTTGACAACAAGGTGGGCGGCAACGGCGTGGTGGCGGCCATGGAAGCGCTGCGCGGCGGCCCCGATGGCTACACCATCTACGCTGGTAGCAACACGACGCTGGCCGCCATTCCCTATCTGATGAAGTCCACGCCTTATGACCCATCGACCGATTTCATGCCCGTCGCGCTGCAGTGCACGATCCCTTTCATTCTGGTGGTCAATCCCGATCTGCCAGTAAAGTCTGTCAAGGATCTGATCGCCTACGCGAAAGCCCAGCCAGGCAAGGTGACCTATGCCAGCGCCAATGCAAGCAGCCTGGTGGCCGGCTCCATGCTGGCCCGCGTCACTGGCATGGAGTTGCTCAATGTCCCCTACAAGAGCGCACCGGCCTCGATGAATGACATCGTCAGTGGCCGCGTATCCATGGCGTTCGTGGACATACCGTCGTCCTTGGGGCTGATCCAGGCCGGCAAGCTGCGAGTGGTGGGCATCTCATCAGCCAAGCGGGCGGCGCTGATGCCACAAGTGCCTGCCATCGCGGAGACGGTACCGGGCTACGAGCTTGTCGGATGGACAGCCATGTGCCTGCCCGCAGGTACCAGCCCCGCCATCGCCAAGCGCCTGCACGACGTGATCAACAAGGTGCTCGTCCGCCCCGACGTGAAAGATCAGTTGGCCAAGGTTGGCTTTGATGCCACCACCATGACGCTAGAGGAGTTTGCCAGCTTCATGCGCACCGAGCGGACGCGTTGGGCACGCATGATCCGTTCAGCCGGAATTCAACCTGAATGACAATTCGCGATGAGCAGTGAGCGTCCTCGCTTTCCCCCGCACAAGCTGCGACCAGCGGGTGCACCGCTGGCCCTGGAAGGTCTGCGAGTTGTCGACTTCACCCGCATGCTGTCGGGGCCGTACAGCAGTCAGCAACTGGCCGACTACGGTGCGCAGATCATCAAGATCGAAGTGCCGGATGGCGGCGACGACAGCCGCAACTACACCACCACGATGCTGGCGGGCGAGTGCGCGTTTTTTCTCAGCACCAACCGCAACAAGAAGAGCATCACGCTGGACCTCAAGACCGAAGCCGGGCGCGAGGTGGCGCGCAAGCTGATCCTCGGCGCCGACATCGTGATGGAGAACTTCACCAACGGCGTGATGGAGCGCTTCGGGCTCGATTACGCCAGTGTGGCTTCTGACAACCCGCGCCTGATCTATTGCTCGATCTCCGGCTTTGGCCGCGACGACCCCAGCCCAGTGGCGCGCCGCAGCTATGACGCGATGGCGCAAGCGGGCAGCGGGCTCATGTCGCTCAACGGCGACCCCGACCGCCTGCCTATACGCAACCAGGTGCCCATACTGGACGCCGCCACCGCGATGATCGCCACCAGTGCAATCCTGGCCGCAGTGGTGGCGCGCGAGCGGCTTGGCTGCGGGCAGCAGCTTGAAGTGGCGCTAATTGATGTGGCCATGTCCTCGCTGACCATGTACGGCATGGCCTATCTCGTCAGCGGTGACGACATGCCGCGCAGTGGCAACCGCGCGCCGCAGACCGCCCCCAGTGATGCCTATGCCACTGCCGACGGGCCCATCTTCATCACCTGCGGCAACGAGCGGCTGTTCAAACGACTCGTGGTGGATGCGCTGGAAATGCCAGACCTGGCGACCGACCCTGAGTTCGCCACCAACTCCGATCGGGTGCGCAATGTGAAGCGCTTGACGGCCATCTTGTCAGCCGCATTCGCACAGCGCCCGCGCGCGTATTGGCTGGAGCGGCTTGCGGCCGTGGGCGTGCCGGTGTCGCCCGTACTCACGGTGCGCGAAGCCTACGCGTCCGACGACGTGCGCCGCCGTGAGATTGTCAGCGAGATCCCCCACCCCACGGCAGGCACCGTCCCCAATGTGCGCCCTCCGGTCATCATGAGCCACACACCCGTGGCCGACCCGGTGGCGCCGCCGCTGCTGGGCCAGCACACTGAGTCGATACTGAAAGATGTGCTGTCACTCAGCCAGACACAGATTGACGAGTTCGCCGCCAAGGGCGCTTTCGGAAAGACGTTCTCACAAACCCGCTAGCGCAGTGTTCCACATCCAATCCAACATTCAATGAACCCGTCCATGAGCACACCCTCACGCCGCACACTGCTGCGCGCAGCAACAGCGTGCCTTGTGATGGCCCTGCCGATCGATCAGGATCGATACTGAGAAGTGGGCCCGCTTAGTCAAGGCCGCTGGAATCGAGCCGCAGTAGGCTTAGGCCCGTTGCGGCCCACGCACCAAGCGGCCCGGGGTCTGCCCGGTGTGCACACCGTTCTCGTAAGTCACCACGCCAGAGACAATGGTGGCCCGGTAGCCTCGCGCCTTTTGCAAGAGGCGCCGGCCGCCACCGGGCAAGTCGTCCACCGCATAGGGCATCTCGACACCCAGCCGTTCGAAATCAATTAAGTTGATATCCGCCTTCATGCCGGGCTTGAGCAAGCCGCGGTCGTGCAGGCCGACGGTGCCTGCAGGGTCACTGGTGTAGCGGCGCACCAGCTCTTCCACCGGAAGTCGCCCCTGCGCTCGGTCACGCCCCCAATGCGTGAGCAGCCAGGTGGTGAAGCTCGCGTCGGTGATGAAGCCCACATGTGCGCCCGCGTCGCCCAGGCCGATCATCGCGTTCGGGTGCGCCAGCATCTCCTGCACCGGCGCCAGCGTGAAATCATCGAAACCGGTGAACATGGCGTACAGAAAGTTCCCGCCCTCGTTCGACAGCAGCATGTCGTAGGCGACCTCTGAGGCACCGCGCCCCTCGCGCGTTGCGATGGATGCCACGCTGGTCTCTCGCGGTGGTTCGTAGTCGGGTGGATCGGCCAACAAGAACATATGCTCGTACATCCTCTCGAAACCCATTAGGCGAAACAGTGGGAAGCTGCTGCCTTCGTAGGGGTCTTCGCGCAGGATGCGCGCGCGCACCTCGGGCTTGCGCATTTGCGCGATGCGTTCGGCCAGCGGCAGATGCGCAATGGCGCGGTAGCTCGGCGTGGCGGAAAAAGGATTTTGCGTGCCCGACAGGCCAAACAACGACCCAATGGGCCGCGGCGCGCCGATGGGGCGAATCCGCATGCCTTGCTCAGAGGCCCGGTCGGACAAGGCCAGCAACTCGCGCCACACGAAGCTGCGCTGGCCATGGCGCTGATTGTTGGTGAACACGCAGGAGCGGCCCGAACGCCGCAAAATTCGCTGCAGCATGCCGAACTCGGTAGCCGGGTCAGGCTGGTCCCAGTCGGACACATATTCGATCTGTCCATGGCCCGCATCGGCCATGCCCATGGCGATGCCGGTGAGTTCGTCCTCATGCGCGCGCATCATCGGCGTGGGATCGCCCTTGATGGTCTTGTGCGCGATGGTGCGAGAGGTGGTGAATCCGAAGGCGCCTGCGCGCATGGCCTGCGCAGTGAGCATGCGCATCGCCGCAATGTCCTGCGCGTTGGCCGCCTCCAGGCGTAGGGCTCGCTCGCCCATCACGTACACACGCAGCGGGCCATGCGGCAACTGCGCGCAGACATCCACATCGCGCGCCTGCGCATCGAGCGCGTCCATGTAGTCGGAGAAGCTCTCCCAGTTCCACTTCAGACCCTGATGCAAACAGGCGCCAGGAATGTCCTCCACGCCCTCCATCAACTCGATCAAGGCTTCCCGGTCCGTGGGCCTGACCGGCGCGAAACCCACACCGCAATTGCCCATCACCACCGTGGTCACCCCGTGCCACGAACAGGGCGCAAGGCAGTGGTCCCAGATGGCTTGTCCGTCGAAGTGGGTGTGGATGTCCACGAAGCCCGGCGTGACCAGCAAACCGCTGGCATCGATCTCTTGCCTGCCCTTGGACCCGATGCGTCCCACCTCGGCGATGGCGCCGCCGCGCACACCCACATCGGCCTCGAAGGCTGGGGCACCGCTGCCGTCGATGACATTACCGCCGCGAATGACGAGGTCGAATTCAGAACTCATGGGATCCCCTGTTGCTGGCAAAACATTATTGCGCGGGGGCCTTGTCTGGGATGGGGCCGCTTGAACAAATCAATCCGTGCCCAGTATCAGTCCGCTGGTTGGCGGCCCCGTGCCGGCGGTGACCAGCACCGTGTTGGCATTCTTGACCTGATTGACTGCGGTGCCGCGAATTTGCCGCACGGCTTCGGCCACGCCGTTGACACCGTGCAGATAGGCTTCGCCCAATTGTCCGCCGTGGGTGTTGACCGGCAAGGTGCCGCCCATTTCAATGTTGCCGTTCTTCACAAAATCCTTGGCTTCACCGCGCTGGCAAAAGCCCAGCTCTTCCAACTGGCACAGCACGAAGGGTGTGAAGTGGTCGTACAGGATGGCCGTGTCGATGTCGGCTGCCGACAAGCCGCTGGTCTGCCACAACTGGCGCGCAACCACGCCTAGCTCAGGCAGGCCGCACATGTCATCGCGGTAATAGCTGGTCATGGCGTGCTGCTGTGGCGCCGAGCCCTGTGCGCTGGCGACAACGAGCGCGGGCTTTTGCTTCAAGTGCCGCGCACGTTCGGGTGTGGTGACGATCAGCGCCTGACCGCCATCGGTCTCAAGACAGCAGTCCAGCAGGCGAATCGGGTGCGATATCCAGCGTGATGCCTGGTGTTCTTCCAGCGTGATCGGGCGCTGATAGAAAGTGGCTGCGGGGTTGGTGGCCGCATGCCGGCGCGCGCCCACGGCCACATGGCCAAAGGCCTCGGTGGTGGCGCCGTAGGTGTGCAGATAGCGCTGCGCGAACATGGCGACCCAGCTTGCAGGCGTGCGCAGGCCGTACGGCGAGACCCAGGTGTAGCGTGTGCCTTCGGTCGTGCCCGATTGCACGTCGCTGAGTTGGCCTGTGCCGTAGCGCAGGCCCGAGCGTTCATTGAAAGCGCGGTAGCACACCACAACTTCGGCCACGCCGCTGGCCACTGCCATCGCAGCTTGCTGGACGATGGCGCAAGCGGCGCCACCGCCGTAGTGGATGCGGCTGAAGAAGCTGAGCTCGCCCATGCCCATGGCTGCGGCGATCTGGATCTCGGGGTTGGTGTCGTAGGTGAAGGTGGTCAAACCGTCCACATCGGCGGCTGTCAGGCCGGCATCTTCCAGCGCGTGGCCGATGGCCTCCACCGCCAGGCGCAATTCGCTGCGGCCCGAGTTCTTGGAAAACTCCGTAGCTCCGATGCCCACGATGGCCGCCTTGCGCGACAGGTGATCTGCTCGGCTGCGGCTCATGACTGACCTCCTGCGGATGCCAAAAGGCTCAGCGTAACTTCGCCCGTCACGTGGTCGCCTCGGCTGACGCTGCCGCGCACCGCGACAACAACATCGCAGCCCGATTCTGTTTCAGTCTTGCGCAGCACATTGCCCACCATGGTGAGGGTGGCCCCTGGGTAGGCGGTGGCTCCCAGGCGGATCGCCAGCTTGCGCAGTTGTGCGTTGGGCCCGAAGGCGTCGCTGACGAAGCGTGCGACCAGGCCGGTGGAGGTGAGGATGTTCAGGAAGATGTCCTCTGAGCCGCGCTGGCGCGCCAGTTCGTGGTCATGATGCACGTCTTGGTAATCGCGCGTGGCCATCGCGCTGGCCACGATGTAGCTGCGCGTCATCGGCACTTCCAGCGGGGCCAGCCGCGCGCCGGGCTGCACTTGATCGGGCCTGACGGTCGGCGGCATTCGTGTGGGTCCGGCGCCGGGGTAACCGATCGCGCGCTCGCTGACCTGCATGAGCACTGGCAACTCGGCGCGCGGGCGGAACACCGGCAGCACCAGATCGGCGTCGCAGTGCAGGAAGCCTACTTCCAGTGGCATGCCGATGTGGACTGCGGCCGAATCGACGTCCACGATTTCAGCGACCACGCGCACGCCTTCTTCCAACTCCACCACGCCCACCACATAGCCGGGCTTGAATGGCGGCACCACCGGCGCATTGACGATGGTGTAGCTAAACAGCGTGCCCCGCCCGGCAGATTCGATGGCTTCCCAGCCGAGCGCACCGCAGTGGGCGCAGGCGGCCGTGGGCGGATGGCGCAGCCGGCCGCAGCCCGTGCAGCGCTGGATCATCAAGCGGTGTTGCTTGGCCTCTTCGAAGTAGAAGGCGTTGTCCATCGTGAGGTTGGGCCTAGGACGCAAGGCGGGTGCGGCCAGCGGCGCGGCCGGTGCGCTGGCCACAGCACCGGGCCGAAACTTGAGCACCCGGTGCAGCATGTGCGCCACCATCTGGCCGTGCTGGTCGGTGAATTCGAAGCGGGTGGTGAGAAAGACGCCGGTGCCCAAGGCGGTCTTTTTCTCGTCGGAGACGGACTCGATGACCTTGGTGACATGCACCTTGTCACCCAGACGCAAGGGGCGCAGATATTCCTGCTCACAGTTGGTGGCCACGATGGAGGTGTAGCCCTGTGCATTCGCCACTGCGTGGAATTTCGCGACCGGATCTTCGGACGGCGGGGCCACGCCGTAGCCCGGCATCACCCAGACCTGCAGCATGGCCGGCGGCGCAATGATGCCCGCAAACACAGAGCCCTGAGCCATTTGCGCATCGGTGTACACCGGGTTGCGCTCACCCATGGCGGCGCACCAGTGGCGGATCATGGCGGGGTTTACCAGGTCAGGGCCTGCGATGGTGGGGCCGCGCTGGCCTGTGAAGGCCTTCAGCGCAGAAATGCCCGAGCTTGCGGGCTGTGTCTTTGTGTCAATCATTTATCGCTTCAGAAGAGCATTTTCGAATATGTGGAAACTTTTTCAGAAACTGAACGATAGCATCAGGCGCTTTTGCGGGCAAGATCCCGGCCAGGAAGAGCTTGTGCGCGAGCTCTTCTTGGTGAACGCCGTTGTCGGCGAATGTCTAGACTTGACAACAGTTCAAGCTAATGAAACAAGCAACCCCACGTGAAGTCGTATCTGTCTGTAATATTGGTGTTACGCTCTTATTTTTCCTCACCTTTGCCTGGAGTACTTGCCAATGAATCACTATCGTCAGAGGGGCTTTGTTCTAGCCCGAAGTTCCTCCCATATTTGAGCCTCTAAATCGCATTTTTCCACCCCTGTAGCCATGCAAGACTGCCGAGTGCAGTCTTTTTTGTACTCACTTGTGTAGTCACTAAACAAGTTTGCAAGTAGCAATTTATTGACTATAATCAAG
>CANJPU010000082.1 GCA_947476285.1 Comamonadaceae bacterium
AGCAGGGATCGCCCGCAGTGCGGACTTTGTGAGAGACTTCATTTCGGTGGTTCCTTTCTTTGCTTGCTAGGCACCCGCATGTTCACATGCGGGCGAAAGGAGCCGCCACCCTCAGCTCATCTGTTCAACAAGTTCTGGGACATCGCCCAGAAGCTCGCCCCGGGATTGACGCTTCGTTACGGCGTCGAGAACTCGATGGTGCAAGAACTTGCGGGCTTTGCGCTGCCGGAACTCTTTCGTGAGGTTGAAGGGTATTCGATCAAACCGCACCCCGACACCCGCAAGAAAGTAGTGACAATGCAACTCTCACTCGCCTCCCATGACGGGCAGCGTGACCTGGGCACGGAGTTCTTCCGGCGCAGCTTTGGGCCACGAAGCTGGCTGCACGCGCCCCACGGATTTGAAGCTGTGAAGAAGATGCCGTTTACGCCAAATACCGTTTATGCCTTCTCTGTATTGAATACGGTGCTGTTGAAAAGTTGGCACGGAAAGACGGTGATTCCCGGTGACATGGGCGTGCGCAACTCGCTACTCAACATTTGGTATGAGAAGGTTGAGCATGCAAATCGCGAATTGAGCGACGAGGCCAACTGGTTCTCCTCCTAAACAGCCAACCAGCGGCTTCAACCCTAGCTCAATCAGAGCCAGCCAAGTCTTATTGGTGCTTGTTATCTTTTGCGCTTAAGGCGCTTATGGCATGCAGCACCGCCTCGACACTAGCGGGTTGGCCTTCATCGCCCAAATTGATGATCTTGGATGACCAGTTGCCTTCAGTCTTCCAGCGCGGTGAGCCGCAGTAAATTTCTACGGTGGGTGTTTCATACGCTGCTGCGATATGTGTCAACCCTGTATCGACGCCTATCGCCAGTGAGGTTCTTTGCGCCAAAACGATGGCGTCTTCCATCGAGAGCTTGGGTAGCACCGTCGCATTTGGCATGTGAGCTGCCATTTGTTGCGCTTCCATTTTTTCTTCCTCACTTCCCCAAGGTAGGAGGATCGACATATTTTGCGCCGCCAATGATTGCGCAATTTCTATCCAGTTGGCACGTGGCCATTTCTTGAAGGTGCCGGCAGTCCCGTGGAAGAATGTTGCAAATGCCGATTCAGGCAACCAGGCTGGGCTGTGTTCCGGCGCGCGCAGACCGAAGCGTGCCGGCGTGCTGATTTGGTAGCCACAGGCGTGTGCAGCGACTAGTCGTCCGCGCAAAACGGCGTGGGTATGAACATCGACCTGCACGCTTTCGCTGTGAAAAATTCGTGAGACAGGCTCATATCCCGAGCCTTCGGTACCGTTGGCTAGGCCCACTCTTTTCCCGTGCGAACTGACTTTGGCCAGCCCCATGATGATTCCGGTCTTGAGCAAGCCTTGCGTGTCTAGCACCATGTCGTATTGCTCGGCCCGCAGATCGCGATAGAACTGCGCCATTTCATGACGGGTCGTGCGCGATAGCAGGGTTTTTCGCCAGCGCCGCAAGGCAAAGGGGATGATCTTGCGCACACCCGGATGCAACTTCACCAGATACGCGTACGCTTCCTCGACAACCCAATCGATTTGGGCATCGGGTGCGTGGCGCAAAAGGTCATTGACAACCGGCATGTTGTGCAAGACGTCGCCCATGGACGAGACTCGAACCAATAGAATTTTTAGCATGTGACTATTAGGCGACTCAGTATGGCAGCGGGCGCGTCCGGGTTACGCGCCAACACCGCGTGTTTTAGATCGTCTTGCGGGTGCGCTAACGCCATCGGATTTTTGGCTTCAAAGTGCATTACGATAACCGGTCTCTGCGTTGCAGAGCCGAGCTCGTCCTCGATGGCCTTCAAGACAGCCTTGTTCGAGCGGGCAGGGGGCGGCGAACCGGCACACCACATACCTGAGAATCAAGCAATCACCCTTCCATGGGACGAGGCCCAGACCAACATGACCGATTTGCACAAATCAAAGCCTTTCCTCTGGGCGATTTTTGTCATATTCACGCTGCTCTGGTTTTTTGTGCTGGACATACGCGCCCTCGACCCGCCCGATGAGGGTCGATACGCTGAAATCGCACGAGAAATTCTTCACAGCGGCGACTGGATCACCACACGTTTGAATGGCATCAAGTATTTTGAAAAGCCGCCGCTCCAGATGTGGATGACGGCACTGGCTTTCAAGTTTCTTGGCCTAGGCGAATGGCAGGCCCGCCTGTGGGGCGCTTTGTCCAGCTATGTCGGTGTCGTATTGCTTGGCTATACCGGCCGCACGCTGTTCAACGAGCGGGTCGGTTTTTTTGCTGCGCTGGTTCTGGCATCGAGCATTTTCTGGGCCGGTGCCAGCCAGTTCAGTTCTCTTGATATCGGCTTGTCCGGCATGCTCACCGTGGTCTTGTGCGGGCTCTTGTTAGCACAGCGCGAAACAGTGGCTCAAAATGCGCGACGCAATTGGATGCTTGTTAGCTGGGCTGCCATGGCACTGGCAGTTTTGTCCAAGGGCCCGATTGGCATGATATTGCCAGGCGCTGTGCTGGTGATCTATACCGCACTGAGTCGTGACTGGGGGATTTGGTTGCGCCTGCACCTGGGCAAAGGACTGTTATTGTTCTTCGCTATAGCGGCCCCGTGGTTCGTATTGGTATCTCAAAAAAATCCTGAGTTCGCCCACTTCTTTTTCATCTATGAGCACGTGGAGCGCTTCCTCAGCAAATCGCATCACCGAGAAGGGCCCTGGTATTACTTCATCGTCTTGTTGATGCCAGGCATACTTCCATGGCTGGGCCTGTTGCCGCAAAGCTTATTGCAAGGATTTCGCGGCGAGCCCTCCTGCGTCTTCAAACCCAAGCTCATGCTGCTGGTCTGGGTGGCTTTCATTTTTTTCTTTTTCAGCTACTCCAACTCCAAGCTGCCGGGATACATTCTGCCGATCTATCCGGCGCTCGCTCTGCTGATCGCCTTGCAACTCGAAGCGGCTTCCCGCACAAGCAGAATCATTGCTGGCGGTGTAGTCGCCGTTGTCGGCTTGGTAGGACTGGCATTTGCGCCAAGAATCGCAAACCTTAGCGCCGATCCGCTGACTGCTGCGTCGTACCAGACCCTGCAAGCATGGGTGATGGCGGCCTGTGTGATTGCAATGGCGGGCGGCGTACTGTCGGCGGTGTGCGCTCGGCATCAAAAGCGCGATGCTGGCGTACTCACTCTGGCACTGACCGGTCTTGTCTCTGTGCAGTTGGTTCTGGCCGGACTTCACGCTTACGAAAACTACCGCTCTGGCTTGCATCTGGTCGCAGCAGTCAAGCCAGAACTAGCCCCGCACACCAAACTCTATTCGGTCGGCATGTACGACTATTCGTTGACCTTTTATCTGCAGCGCACCTCCACCTTGGTCGAATATACGGATGAGTTTATTTTCGGACTGACGCAGGAGCCGCACTTATCGATTCAGGACCGCGAAAAATTTCTGGAAAAGTGGCGGCATGATGCAAGCGCCGTTGCGATTCTCCGCCCCGATATTTTTAAGCAATTCCAAGAGCGTGCCATACCGATGCGTGTGGTGGCCAGCGATGGATTACGCGTCCTTGTGTCGAATACTCTCAGCAGATAATCCTGAAAACGGCGGTTGGACAGGCTCGATTGTGAAGGCGCCTACGAGCTGCGGGCGTGGGGAATGGCTGCATGGCACGCTCAAGGTAATCCTAGGGCCTTCCGGGCGTGGAAAACGTAGTCATCTTGGTCGCGGCGTTGCACGTCCTGGTTTGGCGGCGCGCCCGTCGGATTGGAAGGAACCTCATGAGCCGCACGCCAACCCGCTATGACCGTTCGGTGTGCAATGCGCCAAGCGCCGCCACCACGGCGTTCGAACCTGTCGACGTAGCGCGACACGCCGAATAGGTCCGCTGATGCCCCTTCACGCATGGGTCGCCCACCTGTCGCCGCCGTCAGATAAACGACGGCGTCGGGGCTGAAACGTTGGACATGCGACACGTAGCACTCGCACAGTGCTACGTCAGGGCCGGCAAACTCGATCAGGAGGTTACTGATCATGTGCGCCGAGAAAGGAATGCCGCGGTGCTTCGTGCGAATCCAGTCGACCAATCCATCGACTCCCCCTACGAACGCGCCATGTTGATCAATGGCGTCCTCGTGAAAGAGCGCCGGAATGCGTTCAAGATCGTAGCGGTCGATTGCACGGCACCAACGATGGAGCACATCTTCAATCTCCATTCGGTCGGCGATGCGCTCAGCGGAAAAGGACGAGCCGGTCTGCATTTGATTCTCCTCAATCGGCTGTCGCGCCGGAGATTTCAACGATCTTCTTGAAGCGTGTTATTTCGCTGCGGGTGAACTGAGCAAACTCCTCTGGCCCTGCGTAATAAACCTCCGTCCCAATCTGCTGTAGAACTTGCACCATCGTGGGTTCGGTTAGCACCTGCTGAATCGCCTGCCTAAGTGCTTCCACGATGGGGGGCGGTAGATTTGCTGGTGCGTAAACGCCGAGCCAGGAGGACAAAGTGAAGTCCGGATATCCAAGTTCGACCATTGTCGGAACATTGGGTAGGTAAGATGCACGACTCACGCCCGTTGTCGCAAAGGCCTTCAGCGCACCTGACTGAATATGTTGTGCGACCGCAGTGTAGGGGTAGAACATCATGGCGATGTCACCGGCAAGAAGTCCGGATACCGCCTGCCCCGCGGATTTGTACGGAACATGAACAATCTTTGTTCCGGCTTCGGAATTGAACAATTCACCGGACAGGTGCACGGTTGAACCGATGCCGATCGATCCGTAGCTCAGTTTGCCGGGATTTGCCTTCGCATACGCAACAAGTTCGGGAACCGACTTGAAAGGAAACTTTCCGCTCACCACGAAAACGCTTGGCTGGATTGCCATTCTGGCAACAGGCGTGAAACTCGTCTGGGGATCATAGGGAAGAGACTTAAAGAGGTACTTGTTGATGGCATGCGTGCCACCGGTTCCTAGGAGCAGCGTATAGCCATCTGCCGGTGATTGGGCTACAAACTGCGTACCGATGATTGCCCCTCCCCCCCCCTTGTTGTCGATGACGACTTGTTGGCCGAGTATCTGCGTCAGCCGCGGTCCCATCAACCTGGCAACTGAGTCCGAAGACGATCCCGCGGCATAAGGCACCACAAACCTGATCGGCTTATTCGGATACGGCTGGGCTTGTGCGTTGCTGCCAATCAGCAGCGCGCACGCTGTGAACACGATGGCCGTAAAACAAAGTTGTAGCCACTGCGATAGCCGGGCGGCGGTTCTGACTTGTTGAAATTTCATACCTGTCTCCAGATTCATTGGAATAGAGTTGACAGCAAGCGCGGCTGGACTACGACTTGCCTTGCGCCGGAAACCTCAGTTCCACACGGGCCGTGCCCTCGTAGACGGCCTCCTGGGAGTGGAAAGTTTCGGCTCGCAAGGTGAGGTCCACAAAAGCGCCGCTCGGCGTGCGTGTCTTCTTGACCACGTGGCCGCGCACCCACATTGCCTCGTACATGAACAGCGGCCTCACGCGCCACACCTTCAGTTCACGCAACAGGGAATCGTCGCCAATCCAGTTTGTCAGCATGTAGCTGAATGCACTGGAACCCTGCGGACCGAAGTCGTAACCGCGCGGCCAGCCAAGCGTGTTTGCCATCCATGTGTCCCAGTGCGCGCGTTCCGGTACGTCCGGCACATTGGTTATAGGGTCGGGGAAATTGGCCGCCGGAAACCGGTGGAGGAACAAGTGCTTGATGCGGTCGGCCATGTTGAACATCATCGGCACGCCGGAAAGATACACCGTCATATCCAAGCTGGTCAGCGGACCCTTCATCACTGCAGGGATCTCCTTGCCCTCCACCACGTCGTCCCATCCGATCGGATCGTCGCCACGCCGGTATTCGTTCTCGTAGGCGTCACTGATCGTCTGAAGGTCGCTCGCGGAATACTTCGGCAAGTCCAGGTTCTTGAACTTGCCTTCTTCCGGCTTGACCACGCCACGCTCCACGCGGGCATAGTGCAGCAGGCAGGTGGCAGCCAGCTTGCCCGAGGCATACATAGAGAAATCCTGCACCTGGTCGACCATGCGCCCGCTGTCGTTGCTGCGGCGTTGGTCCGCCGCCTTCAGCGCCTGCTCCCAATCCGCCTTTACCACAAGGTCGCCGTCCGCGCGCCCGTTTGTGTCGACGATGCCCACCGTCTTTTCCAGAGTCTGCACCGGCTCGTTCACGCGGATCGGGTCATGGAACGTGAACTCGTGCATCGAGATCATCGCCATAAGCCCCGGGAACCCCTCGCCCTTGCTCTTGCGCTCCAGCGGCATGGGATAAATGGGCGTCATGTGGTCCACCATGGGGAAGCACGGCGGCGCGATCAGTCCACCCCACGACGTCTTTGCGGCGTAGGCCGCGTCGGTCCAAAGGGGATTTAGGTCGCCATTGGCCCAGGCGAAATGGCGCAGAGCATCTTTGCTGGCCACTTCCCACGTGGCGTTCCGAACGGGCTTCTCGATCCCAATGCGCCGGCGCGCGCGCTCCACCATCTCGTCGGTGATCCTTGCGAAAGTCTGTGTCATTGTGTGTTCCTTGAAAATTCCGGTTAGTCAGGTCTTGGAAGATCCGTATCATTCAATCTTGATGTTGGCGCCCTTGATCACCTTGGACCAGTTGGAAGCCTGAGCCTGGATGAAAGCATCGAACTCCGCCGGCGTGCTACCCACCGGCGACACACCCCAGCCTGAGAGCTTTTCCTTCACAGCCGGCAGTTCAAGTACCTCCTTCAGGTTCCTCGCGAGCTTGTCCACCACGTCACGCGGCATCCCGGCCGGGCCGAAGACGCCGTACCACACGGGAACCTCGTAGCCGGGGAAACCGACCTCGGCGATGGTTGGGACGTCAGGAAGGGAGGCCGAGCGTCTAGTCGTCGTCACTGCCAGCGCCTTCAGCCGTCCTGACTTGATGTGTTCCATTACTTGTGGGATGTCTGCGAAAAGCATCGACACCTGGCCGCCCAACAGGTCGCTCAGCGCCGGTCCGCTGCCCTTATAAGCCACGTGCAGCATCTGGACGCCCGCCATGCGCTCGAGCATCACGCCGGCCAGGTGCACCGAGCTACCGACGCCGGCCGAGGCGTAGCTAATCTGGCCCGGCCGGGCCTTGGCCAGCGCGATCAGGTCCTTCATCGAATTCGCCTGAACGTTGGGGCCGGCCACCAGCACCAGCGAGGCTTCGGTGAGCTGCGTGATCCATGTGAAGTCTCGGTAGGGGTCGTAGGGCAGCTTGCTGTACAGGCTGGGGTTGGCGACGTTTCCCGTCGCGGCCATGGCCAGCGTGTAGCCATCGGCCGGCGACTTGGCCGTCGCCTCGGTCGCGATGATGGTGTTGGCGCCCGGCCGGTTTTCCACCACCACCGGCTGGCCCAGCTTGGGCGCCAGTTGCTGCGCGACCAGCCGCGCCAGCAGGTCGGTGCCACCACCGGGAGGGAAGCCCACCATGAGCTTGATTGGCTTGTTGGGGTAAGCCTGGGCTTGCGCGCCGCTGGCGCCCAGGAGACAGCACGCTGTGGCCAGTACGAGCGCGTATCGGTGCATCATTGTCATCATCATGTAGCTCCAGTGGTTCTTGTCAGGAGGAAAAGATCGCGTGCGGCCGGGTTCAACCGGCTTCGCGCAGGATGAACAGCGCATCCACCGCAATGGCACCCTGCCCGGGCGCACCGACGATCAGCGGGTTCACATCTAGTTCCTCGATGAACTCCTGACCGTCCACCAGCAACGCGCAAACGCGCGCCACCGCATCAATCAGCGCCGCACGGTCGATAGGGCCTGAGCGCGCCTCGAGGGCCGCCAGCGTGGGCCACGCTTCCAGGAGGCGCGCGATTCCTGCGGCATCCACGGGGGGCAGCGCGAACAGCACGTCGTGCGCGGCCTCCACGTTGGCACCACCCACACCCACGGCCAATGCCAAGCCCAGTTCCGGATCGCGCGTCGCGCCGATGAGGAATTCGTAGCCCGCCGGCGCCATCGCCTGCACCAGCAGGCGGGCGTCCGCGTACGCAGCAGCGTTGGCCTGCAGGGTGGCGAATGCCTCGCGCACGGCTGTCTCGTCATTGAGGGCAATGAACACGCCACGCCCGAGGCCTCGGTGCAACATGTGGGTCGAGAGGATCTTCATCGCCACCGGATATCCGATTCGGCCAGCAGCGGCGACGGCCGCATCCACATCGACCACCACCTGTTCGGCGGGCACGGCCACGCCATACTGGGCGAGCAGGCTCTTGCCCTCGTCTTCCAGGATGGGACGCCTACCGCGGCTCAGACAAGCGCGCAGGCGGTTGCGCCGGCCGGCGTCGCCGGGCAAGGCCTCCACCGCGGCAATGCCCGCGGGTGCGTAGCCAAGCCAGGATTTCAAAGCCAGCAGTCCGGGCTCGGGCGGCTCGAGCAAGAAATAATCGGCGTCGCGCAACACGCTGGGCGCGCCCGGCACCGCATAGCTGACCACCACCACGGGCTTGGCCAGGCCGCGCGTCGCCCGCAGCACCGCGCCGTTGACCACCCGGTCGCGCACCGGCAGATACGGCGGCATGCACAGCGCGAGCAGATCGATGTTCGGGTCAGTGGCCATGGCCTCCAGCGCCTCGGCTAACAGGCTGCCATCGCCCGAGAGGAACATGCCGCCCATGTCCATGGGGTTGTTCGGCGTCACGTCCGGAAGCGCTGCGCGGATGCGCTGGCGCGTCGGCTCAGTGAAGTCAGGCACCTGCAGACCGGCACGCGCCAGCATATCGGTGAACAGCACCGTCATCCCTCCGCCACCCGCAAAGCCACCCACCCGTTGGCCGCCTGGCAAGCCGAAGCGCGCGAAGATGCGCGCGGTGGCGATGGCATGGTCGATTGTCGTGGCCTCGATCGCACCGACCTGGGCAACGAATCCGCGCCAGACGGCGCCATCGCCGGACAGGGACCCTGTGTGCGAGGCAGCGGCTGCCTTGCCCTGGACCGTCAGGCCTCCGCGCAGCAGGATAACGGGCTTGGATGCCCGGGCGCAGGCTTCGAGCGCGCAACGCAGCGCCACCGCGTCACGCGCGCCCTCCAGGTAGCAGATGACGACCTTCACGTCGTCGCGCGCCGCCATGGCCAGCAGGAAATCGGGAACGGACGCATCGAGCTCATTTCCCACACTCACGAAATGCGACAGCCCCATCCCTTGCGAAACGCCTCGCAGCATCAGCGCAAGCGCCACGCCTCCGCTCTGCGACACGATCGCGACCGGCAACACCGGCAGCTCGGCCGGGATGTTGGCCGAAGCGATGGTGACGCCGCCATTTGCGAAGCTGCCCATGCCGATGCAGTTCGGCCCGAGAACGCGTGTCATGCTGCCGCTTACTATCTCCTGCAGTTCCCGTTGCCGCGAGACACCTTCCTGCACGCCCATCTCGGCAAAACCCGCAGCGATGATGGTCACCGCGGGAATGCCCTTGGCAACACACTCGCGCAGCACCTGCGCCACCAGTTCGGCACGCACCGCTATGACGCAATGCTCCGGCACATGGGACAACGCAGCAATGGAGGGCGATGCAGCAAATCCATCGACTTGCGCATGGCCCGGATGGATCACCGAGACGGGACCTGCGTAGCGATGCGCCTTGAGGTTGGCGAGGACAAGATTGGCGAAGCCCGTCTTGCCGGGCGAGGCGCCGACGACAGCGACGCTGCGGGGGGAAAAGAAGGGATCGAGGCTGTTCGATTTCATAGGGTCGACTGGATCATTCTAGCCGGGCGCGCAAGTGCAAAATCAAACACTGGAACACAGTCTTCACCATTGCGCAAGCGTCGATGCATTTTTCCGATGATGAATCGTAATCGACGGTTGGCGATGCCGATACATTTCGACTTCATGGATCTGTGCCTTTTCCTGCGCCTTTTCGTCAGCCTGGCCGAGTCGTGCAGCATGACAAGCGGCGCCTCCTCCACGTCCCTGTCGCTGGCGGGCTACAACAAGTCCTGCGTACCCGGCACCTGGACGGTAGACAGCCAGGGCGAAACCATCGCATCACTGTCTGGCGCCGGCGAAATGACAGGCATGTACGACGGCAACTACACCGAGGCGGTGGGGTCGAATGTTGCGCCGATCCACTCTTTGCTGTCTTCGTGTTCGGCGTCGTTGGGGTCCGCGAGTGCGCCCAGGATTGCGGTGCGCATCTCCATCGCGAGCTGACCACCGAGGAAAGCCCGACGGATCGGATTTTCTGATTACCCCTGCGTTTACCCCTGCGTTCACCCCTGACCGTCAAAATACAAAACGGGTCAGCCCCTTTTGAGAGCTAACCCGTTGATATTATTGGTCGGCGTGAAAGGATTCGAACCTTCGACCCCTTGCACCCCATGCAAGTGCGCTACCAGGCTGCGCTACACGCCGACAAGCCGCAGATTATAGCCTGCGCGAACACGGCCGATTGACAGTTCAGTAGGTAGACGTGAGCAGATCGCGTATCTCGAAGAGCTCGCGGCGCACCAGAAGAAGTTTTTCTGAGAAGCGGTCACGCTCTTCGGGTGGCGCGCTGTCTTCAAAGTCGTCGAAGCTGGACTCCTCTACTTCGATGACTTCGACACCCTCTAGCATGACCTCGCCGGCGCGGCGCTTGTCGCGCTCGACCTGCACCAGCTCCTGCAGCTTGTTGCGAGCGCCACTGATGGTGAAGCCCTGGTCGTACAAGAGGTCGCGGATGCGCCGGATCATCAGGACCTCGTGGTGCTGGTAATAGCGCCTGTTGCCGCGTCGCTTCATCGGGCGCAACTGGGTGAACTCTTGCTCCCAATACCGTAGCACGTGAGGCTTGACCCCGCACAGGTCGCTGACCTCACCAATGGTGAAGTAGCGTTTTGCTGGTATGGAAGGGAGAGCTTTCTCCATTGAAATCAATGTTGTACGAGAGAAAGCTGCTAGGTTACTCTAAGAAACCGCCGATGCAAAGCTAGATTTCGTAACCTGTCAGGAATTGTTGGCGGCCCCACCCCAGAGCCGGGGCCACCGCACACACTCAGCCGTCGCTGGAACCGTTACCCTGGATTTGTTCCTTGAGCTTGTGGCTGGCATGAAATGTCACCACGCGGCGCGCTTCAATTGGAATGGCTTCTCCGGTGCGGGGGTTGCGGCCCGGTCGCGGCGCCTTGGTGCGAATCTGGTAGTTGCCAAAGCCCGAGATTTTCACGTCCTGGCCCTCGACCAGGCTGGCCGAGATCAGATCGAAGAACGCGTCAATCATGTCTTTGGACTCGCGCTTGTTCAGGCCAATCTGCTCGAACAGCAGTTCGGCGAGTTGCGCTTTGGTCAGGGCAGGCGTTTCCAGGCTTTCGACGGCGAAATCCATGATGTCCTCCCGCTGCCGTGTTGTTGTCGCGTCTTGCATGTCTTCAAGCCCTCAACCGACCTGCCAGTTGTGCGCAGACTTTGTCCACCACCGTCTTGACGACGGCGTCGATCTGCTCTTCCGTCAGTGTGGCTTCGCTACTGGCAAGCGTCAAGCGAACTGCGAGGCTTTTTTCGTCAGGGCGCATCGCGCCCGAGACTTGCTTTGGCTTGTACAGATCAAACAGCATGGCATCGCGCAGCAGGCCCCCGGTGTCGGCCTCGCGCACGGCTTGCATGACGGCATCGTGCGTCACGGCATCGGCCACGATGAGGGCGATGTCGCGCTGCACCGGCTGGAATTTCGGCACGGGTTCGAACACCGCCACCTTTGTGTGGACCACCGCGTCGAGCTCAAGCTCGAACAACACTGGCGCCTGGGCCAGATCCCAGGCTTGTCGCCAGCGCGGGTGAAGCTCGCCCACGATGCCAACTTGCCTGCCATCCATCCAGATGCCGGCGCAGCGACCCGGATGCATGGCCGGGTGTGCCGCAGCCTTGTAGTGTGCATTGCGAGGCGACAGCAGGGCCTGCACATCGCCTTTCACGTCAAAGAAGTCTGCGCCGGGGTTCTTGCGAGCCCACTGCAAGCCATCTGGATCGCCGTAGGCCAGACCTGCCAACCGCATAGGCTGATGAATGCCACGCACGGTGCTGTCTGTGGTGAGAACTGAGTCGTCGCGCAGGAAGATGCGCCCGATCTCGAACAAGCGGACCCGCTCGGCCTTGCGATCAAGGTTGAACCTCAGCGCCTGCATCAAAGAGCCCAGCAGCGACGATCGCATGACGCTCATCTGGCTGGCGATCGGGTTGAGCAGCCGGATTGGATGGGGGTTGCCCGCCAGATCGCGCTCCCAGTCCTCTTGGACAAAGCTGAAGTTGATGGTCTCTTGGTAGCCCAGAGATGCGAGCAGACGGCGCACCGCAAAGCGGCTGCGCCGCGACTCGGGCGGCAACTTCGCGGTGATGGGCGCCAGTGGCGCAGTGGTGGGCAATTGGCCGTAGCCGATGATGCGCACCACTTCTTCGATCAGGTCTTCTTCGATGGCGATGTCGAAGCGGTAGGCGGGCGGCACCACGGTGATGACGCCTTGGTCAGCGGTAACGGTCAGGCCCAGACGCATCAGCGCATCCAGGCATTGAGCCTGCGTCAGCGACATGCCGATGACCTTGGCGGCACGGGCCACGCGCAACTGGACGGGCTTGCCCTGTGGCAGGTTGATAACTTGATCGTCCATGGGGCCAGGCTGCCCGCCGCAGATATCCAGGATGAGCCGGGTGATGTGCTCGATGTGCTCGACTGTCTGACTGGGATCGACGCCGCGCTCGAAGCGATGTCCGGCATCGGTGGAGAAGTTGTAGCGACGCGAGCGCCCCTGAATGGCCTGGGGCCACCAGAAGGCGGCTTCGACGTACACGTTGCGCGTGTCGTCGGATACAGCCGTGGCGTCGCCGCCCATGATGCCTGCCAGCGATTCGACTTGCCGGTCGTCGGCAATAACGCCCACAGCGTCGTCCACGCTGACGGTGTTGCCGTTGAGCAGCTTGAGTTGTTCGCCCGCCCTGCCCCAACGCACCTGCAGAGCGCCGTGAATCTTGTCGAGGTCAAAGATGTGCGATGGCCTGCCGTACTCGAACATCACGTAGTTGGAAATATCCACAAGCGCCGTGACACTGCGCTGGCCGCAACGCGCCAGGCGATCGACCATCCACTGGGGCGTCTTGGCCTGCGTGTTGACCCCGCGCACGATCCGGCCCGAGAAACGGCCGCACAGATCGGGCGCCTCAAGCTTGACGCTGAGCGTCGCGTCATGGGCTGGTTTGACTGGCTCGAACACAGGCTGCTTGAGCGGCGCCCCTGTCAGGGCGGACAGCTCCCGCGCCACGCCATACACGCTGAGCGCATGCGCCAGATTGGGTGTGAGCTTGAGGGTGAACAGTGTGTCGTCTAGTTGCAGCACGTCGCGCACGTTCGCGCCGAGGGGTGCATCTGCAGGCAGCTCCAGCAAGCCCGCATGGTCTTCACTGAGCTTGAGCTCGCGCGCAGAGCACAGCATGCCCTGGCTTTCGACGCCACGCAGCTGGCCCAGTTTGATGGTGAATGGCTTGCCGTCCTCGCCCGGCGGCAACTGGGCGCCCACCAACGCACAAGGCACACGGATGCCCACGCGGGCATTGGGTGCACCGCACACGATGTTGAGCAACTGGCCCTGCCCTACTTCCACCTGGCACACGCGCAGTCGGTCGGCATCTGGGTGTTGCACAGCTTCGCGGATCTCGCCGACCACGATCTGTGTGAAAGGCGGAGCAACGGGCCGCAGCTCTTCGACTTCCAGCCCACCCATGGTGAGCGTGTCAGCCAACTGCTGGGTGGAGATGGGCGGATTGCAGAATTCGCGCAGCCAGGACTCGGGGAATTGCATCTTCGTTGTCTTGCGTTCGGTTTAGCGGAATTGGCGCAGAAAGCGGATGTCGCCGTCAAAGAACAGGCGCAAGTCGTTCACGCCGTAGCGCAGCATGGTCAGGCGGTCCAGCCCCATGCCAAAGGCAAAGCCGATGACCTGTTCGGGATCGAGCCCCATGTTGCGCACCACCGTGGGATGCACCTGGCCGGAGCCGCCCACTTCCAGCCAGCGACCAGCCAGGGGGCCGCTCTGGAACTGAATGTCGATTTCGGCACTCGGCTCGGTGAACGGGAAGAAGCTGGGCCGAAACCGCAGAGCCAGATCGTCGCTCTCGAAGAAGGTGCGGCAAAAATCAGTGAACACGACCTTGAGGTCCTTGAAGCTGACGTTCTCGCCCAGCCACAGGCCTTCGCACTGGTGAAACATGGGCGAGTGAGTTGCGTCACTGTCCACGCGGTAGGTGCGCCCTGGCGCGATGACGCGAATCTCGGCCATGGGCGGGGCAGCGCTGTCGCCGGCGGCCTGGACCGCCTGCGCATGCCGCTTGATGTGGGCATGGGCATAGCGAACCTGCATCGGGCTGGTGTGCGGCCGCAGGTTGTAGGCGATACCGTCCTCGCCCTTGATGTCCACATAGAAAGTGTCCTGCATGGAGCGTGCAGGATGATTGGGCGGGTTATTGAGCGATGTGAAGCTGTGCCAGTCGCTTTCGATCTCAGGGCCATCGGCGACGTCAAAGCCCATGCTCGCGAAGATCAACTCGATGCGCTCCATGGTCAGGCTGACCGGATGCAGCCCGCCGGGCTCACGCGCACGACCGGGCAGGGAAACATCCAGCGCCTCTGCCTTGAGCTGGATGTCCAACTCGGCATCGGCCAAGACCTGACGCCGCTGGGCCAGCAAGGCCTCGATGGCTTGCTTGGCGGTGTTGATCGCTGCCCCGCGCGTCTTCTTTTGCGCCGCATCAAGGGCACCCAGCCCCTTCATCAACTCGGTGATGCGACCGGCCTTGCCGATGAAAAGCGCCTTCGCGTTTTCCAGATCTGCGGGGGTGGCGGCGCTGCCGAAGGCAGTGCGCGCGCTCTCAACGATGGAATCGAGCTCTTGTGTATGCATAAGAGAAAACAGGGCTAGCGCTGTCAAGCCCTAGCCCTGTTCATGTTGGGTTGCACCAGGCACCGGGATACGGTGCCCACCGTGAACTCACGCAGCCAGCTTGGCCTTGACTTGCTCCACGATGCCAGCAAAAGCGGCCTTGTCGTGCACAGCGATATCGGCCAGCACTTTGCGGTCAATCTCGATGCCAGCCTTGCGGATGCCATTGGCGAACTGGCTGTAGGTCATGCCGAGTTCACGAGCAGCCGCATTGATACGGGCGATCCAGAGTTGGCGGAAGACGCGCTTCTTGGTGCGGCGGTCGCGGTAGGCATACTGCCCAGCCTTCATCACCGCTTCTTTGGCGATCCGGAAGACATTGCCGCGGCGGCCGCGGAAGCCCTTGGCAAGGGCGAGAACTTTTTTGTGGCGGGCGCGAGCCGTTACACCACGTTTGACGCGAGGCATGTGTGTACTCCTTGTTCGTCAGTTGA
>CANJPU010000083.1 GCA_947476285.1 Comamonadaceae bacterium
ATGCCGGTAGTCCAATGTCAGTGCCGGCATTCACTTGTTCTCCGTGCCTTGTCTGCGATACATGCGGACCAGGTCGCCGACGTTTTCGCGCATGTCGGGTGGCAGGCGGCTGGCCTCGACGAAAGCGTCGTCCACATCGAGGCCGAGGTGCTCGGCAGCCTTGCGGATCAACTCGTCCTTTGGGGGCTTTTCCAACTCCCGCTCAATCCGGGACCAGTACGCGGGGGAGATATCCAGCAGCTTGGCGAAGTCGTTGAGCTGGATGTCCTTCTCTTCGCGCTTCTTGCGGATGTACGCGCCGAATGCCATGTGTGTGACCTGATTGCGTGATTGGTTAATTTGCGGCAATCATAGCGGGGGACATGGCATCCGTCAACTGTTCACTAAACGCGCAATTGATGCCCTTGGACTTCAGTGAAGTGGGGGTGTGGTCGTCCACCGTCCAAATCTTGATAATTTGATCAGCTTGCCGCAGCACTGCTGAATATTTCTTCCGGAGTTACAAGGACACAATTCCCGAGAGTCGAAGGCAGCAGGGTCACGTTTAATAATTTCACGGATCGCTCTTTTTGCATGCCTCGCCATAGCTTCGCCTTCTGCTTTCAAGACGAGATCAATCCGCAGTAACTCATCTACGCACTCTCCGGCAATCTCAATTCCCTCGCTCACCACGGATCCAAATGTGTCCAAAAACGCCGCGCCGACATGTCTCCGTTGGTGGTGAACCGCATAGCCGTGAATATCAAGTACGCTGATCTTCACCTCTGTTCGGTCGTAATGCGTCCAAACGCTGGCGAGATTCGGGTGTGCGAATTCGCTGAAAAATTCGTATGCCGCCCTGGCGCCCTTGATCCGTTTATCCAAAATGTCTACGCCCTTAAGTAGATCCTTGGCAGTGTGATCTGCTTCGAATTCCCCGGGCTTATAAGAAAACTTCTTCGTTCCGCGCAATCCATTTCGGGTCAATGCTGAGTAATCGACCCGCACTCCAGCGATTCGGCCATCGATAACTGATTCAAATTCACTGAGCCAGTCCATTCGCGCGACATTCTCATCTTTTGGTTCGGCAAGCTCACGAAGATCTTTTTCCAACAAAGCTGCGTTGCCCGATACCTCCAGTATCGAACGCAAGGCCGCTATTGCCACGACCAGTGAATTGTCGCTTGCGCTTTGATATGCCTGACTGGCGAGTTCTTCAACAGTCGACGCACGAGACCATCGAAAAAAATCAATCGACGATTGCAGCGATGACCAATTAAAAACCGTTCCTCTTTTGAGCATCAGCAATTCGGAATCAGTAACATCTTGTGTCGATTGACCTCGCTTATATATTCCGGCTTGAAGCTCCGCCAAGACACGATGATTAAGGGTTAGCCTTTGGAAAAACTGGCCGTGATTTGAATTTTCCGCTCGCTTAGCCAATTTCTCCAAACTACGAACTATTTGCGTGAAGGAGATTTTGTTTTCGACATTCACTGCCATTCCTAGGCTCCTCTGAAATGCGTCCTTCAATACACATCCAAAGTGGATGCTTAAAAGTTCCTGTTTGAACGTTGCTAGTGCCCGTGGCGCCGATTACCCGGAATTGCCATCCTGTTTGGAAGATTAAGCACATTATCCGTGACGGTTGCAATTCCCCGGAGCCGTCATGAAGAACCTCAAACTTGCCTCTCCCTCGGAGATGGCCCCCAGCGCCCGCGCAGGCGAAATCACCACGATCCTTGCGGCGGCCATCGTCCGCGCCCTAGTCACCGACGAGCCACGCCATAGCAAAGTTCGGCTTGGCTTCTTGCCCAACCAGAGCGTTCATACAACCCCCTATCAACAGGAGAAGTTGTGATGAACGAGAAGCAAGCGTCCGTAGCTGCACGGATCGCCGAACTGTCCTGCCTGCCGATGGCAGAACTCTGGACCGTGTGGGATCGGTACTTCCCCCGCCGGCCGGACTACCCGAACCGCACCCACGTCGAGTCCCGCATTGCCTACAAGTTGCAAGAAGAGGTCTTTGGCGGACTGGCGCCCGAGATCAAGCAGCGGCTTGAAGCCATCGGCGCAAAGCATTCCAAGATCAAGCTCCGAGCCGCTCCACGCGAGTTCGAGTTTGCGCCAGGCACCGTCCTGCTGCGCGAATGGGGCGAGCGAGAACACCGGGTGACGGTCACCGCCGAGGGGCTGTTCGAGTACGAGGGACAGTCCTTCAAGAGCCTGACCTCAGTGGCTCGCCAGATCACCGGATCGCATCGGTCTGGGCCGATGTTCTTTGGCTTGGGCAAGGGAGGTGCGCGATGAACGAGATCGCCGCAACACGCACCCGCAAGCGCTGCGCGGTGTATTGCCGGGTGTCTTCCGACGAACGACTCGACCAAGAGTTCAACTCCATCGATGCTCAGAAGGAGGCGGGCCAGGCGTACATCGCCAGCCAGCGGTCCGAGGGCTGGATACCGGTTGGCGACGATTACGACGACCCTGGGTACTCCGGCGGGAACACCGATCGGCCTGGACTGAAGCGATTGATGGCTGACATCGAGCGCGGCCAGATCGATATCGTCGTGGTCTACAAGATCGACCGCCTGACCCGCAGCCTCGCCGACTTCGCCAAGATGGTCGAGATCTTCGACCAGCATGGAGTGAGCTTCAGCGCGGTCACCCAGCAGATCAACTCCGCGACCTCGATGGGGCGGCTGATGCTGAACGTGCTGCTGTCCTTCGCGCAGTTCGAGCGTGAGGTCACCGGCGAGCGCATCCGAGACAAGATCGCAGCGGCCAAGCGTAAGGGCATGTGGATGGGTGGCGTCCCACCGCTGGGCTACGACGTCGACAACCGGCTCCTGGTCATCAACGAAAGCGAGGCGGCAGTCGTGCGCCGAATCTTCGAGGAAATGCTGACCATTGGCTCGCCGACACAGATCGCAGCCAACCTGACCGCCGAGGGAATCACGACGAAGGCGTGGACGACGCAAGAGGGACAGACCCGCAGCGGCGCGCGCATCGACAAGAAGTACCTGCACAAGTTGCTGCGCAATCGCATCTACCTGGGGGAGTTGTCGCACAAGGGGAACTGGTACCCCGGCGCGCACCCGCCGATCATCGACCGTGATCTATGGGACAAGGTTCACGCGGTGCTGGCCAGGGATGGGCACGCCCGGTCGGTGGAAACCAAGATCCGGTCGCGCACCGACGCCTTGTTGCGCGGCCTGCTGTATGCACCCTCAGGCGAGCGCATGTACCCGACCTACTCGCGCAAGAACGGTCGCAAGTACCACTACTACGTGTCCAAGTCCGAGAGCCGGTTCGGCGCTCCGGGCAAGGGGTATGAGCGCTTGCCAGCACCGGAGATCGAGGCGGCGGTGGTGGCACAGGTCCGGACGGTCCTCACCAGCCCAGAATCCATTGCATCAGTGGTACGCCACATCCAGCGCACCGGCGCGCAGGTAGACGAGGCCATGACGGTGATGGCGATGGGACGGCTGAACGATGTGTGGGATCAGTTGTTCCCAGTCGAGCGCCACCGAATTGCCAACCTCATGATCGAGCGCATCGACCTCGTCCACGTCGGCGAGGTGCAAGGCATCAAGGTGAAGTGGCGGGAGTTGGGATGGGACGCCCTGATCGGTGAATTCGCTCCGAGGGAGATCGGCGCCGAACTCGTGGAGATGGAAGACTGATGAATGACGCCCTGGAAACCTTCGTGCCGCTGACCTTTCGCCGACGGGGTTCGCGACGAGTGGCAGCAGACGATCGGGACGTTCACGACGTCACCTTGCTGGAGGGAATCGCGCGCGGCTTCTACTGGCAGCACCTTGTCGACAGCGGCGCCATGAAGAGCGGCTCGGACATCGCTCGGGCAGAAGGGCTGCATCCCTCGGTCCCCAACGAGCTAATGCGTCTGACCCTGCTCGCGCCTGACATCCTGGACGCGCTGATGTCGGGACGGCAACCGCGTCGGTTGAACCTGATCTGGTTCCAGCGCAACCCTCTGCCCGTGGATTGGGAAGCTCAGCGGCAGATCGTACGGCGATTCGAGGAGGCGGCATGAGCAAGAAACACCGGGGTCGATTCAAGGGCGATCCGGTCACTTACCAATTTCCGAATCCAGCTGGCGGCGTGCGACTGGAAACCTTCGTACCCTGGACCCTGGTGAAGCGGGGGATCAAGAAGCAGGTCATCACACCGTTTGACGCCCCGCAGCAATTCCTGTCGGAGGCAACGAGGGAGCGCGAAGCTCGGGCCACGGCGCTGGACACTTCGCTGATGCGGGCGCTCGGGTTGGCGCACCACTGGCAGCGCCTGCTGGACGAGCAGCGAGCCGCGTCGGTGGCCGAAATCGCGCGAGCCGAGGGGATGGACGTGACGCAGGTGCGTCGGTTGCTGCGCCTGACCCTGCTGGCACCGGAGGTGTTGGAACGGCTCACGGAATCGCCGGAGGCGGTGCTGGAGCATGTGATGCGGCGGCCTTGGCCGAACGGCTGGAGCGACCAGATGCGGGTGCTCGCACCACGTGCCTGACCGCGTTGAGCCCAATGCGAGCACCGCCCTCGGGCGGTTTTTTTGTGCTTTCTCATCGCTCGGTCGCCTTCTCTACAGGGGTTGCCAACCACAACCGAGCGCGTCTAAACCATTGATGGAAAAGGAAGTGACCTCGAGAACGCTCTCGAGACCACCAGAGAAAACAGAGAACAGAGACGCCTGGACGGAGGCGAGAACACCGAGTTTGGGGCGGTCACGCTCGCGAGGCAGCGGTGCGTTTCAGGGGGGGGATGGGCAAAAAAAATCCCAACCGGATAAGGGTTGGGATTTTGAGTATTGGTGGAGCTGGCGGGAATTGAACCCGCGTCCGCAAGCCTTTTTCGTACAGTTCTACATGTGTAGCCGTCTGATTAAGTCTCGCCTTCTGTATCGCGCAGCGGCACGCCATACAAAACGCCAGCGACCTATTTTCTCGTCCCGCGCCAAGTCACCCGACACAGAACCAGCCTATGAAATTATCTTTGCAGCCGGGAGCCCTTAACTTGCGCTAAAGACCCCTTGCCCAGCCCATAGGCCTGCTGTTGCAAAGCTCACCGGCAATTAAGCGGCGAGTGCGAAACGTTCGTCGTTTGCAGTTAGTTTTTTTGAATCTGATTTACGAGCACATTCAGCTCGACATGCCCTGCCACGCGTCCGAACCCACGTCGAAACCAGTGCAGCCCCATAAGTTCGTATTTTAGGGCCAAGCGGACGATTGCAAGAGATCATTGCGAGATCTCATTTCAAAAGCATCAGCAGTTCAAGCGGTGAATCGATCCGGGCATGAGCTCCCCAGCGCAGGGTGTCTGCGTTGCTGCCCAGGTAGCCGTAGGTGGCCGCCACAGTGCCCATGCCTGCGGCCAGGCCGGCCACAACGTCGCGCTCGTCGTCCCCCACGTAGATGCAGTGGCTTGGATCCAATTGCATCTGCCGGGCCGCCTCCAGCAAGGGTGCGGGGTGGGGCTTGGAATGCGGGGTGGTGTCGCCGCCAACCACCGCCTGGGCTGAGGCAAACAGGCTCATGGCCTGGGTGAGCGGACGGGTAAAGCGCATGGACTTGTTGGTCACCACACCCCAGCGCAGGCCGCGCGCGAGCAGCTGCGAGATGAGTTGCTCAATGCCCTCGAACGCGTAGGTACGCTCGGTCATGCAGGCTTCGTAGTTGCGGAAGAACTCTTCACGCAGGTCAACAAAATCAGGATGGTCGGGGCCGATGCCAAATGCCACGCCCAGCATGCCTCGCGCGCCGGCGCCGGCCATGGGGCGGTATGTCTCTAGCGGCAGTGAGGGCAGGCCCCGCGCCACGCGCATCTTGTCTGCTGCGGCGCCCAGGTCGGGTGCGCTGTCGATCAGAGTGCCGTCCAGGTCGAACAGCACCGCCTGCACATGCTCGAACATCAGCTTTTCTGCGTGGCGAACAGGTAATTGACCCCCGTGTCGCCTGACAGCCAGTACCTGCGGGTCAGCGGGTTGTATTCCATGCCCCGGGTGTGCAGCAACTCCAGACCCGACGCGCGGCTGTAGGAGGCGAGCTCACTGGGGCGGATGAACTTGAGGTACTCATGGGTGCCTCGCGGCAGCAGACTGAGCAGGTACTCCGCGCCCACGATGGCAAAGAGGAATGCTTTGGGACTGCGGTTGATGGTGGAGAAAAACACCCAGCCCCCGGGTTTGACGAGCTTGCTGCATGCGCGTACCACGGATGCAGGGTCAGGCACATGTTCCAGCATTTCCATGCAGGTGACCACATCAAAGCTGGCTGGCTGCTGCTCGGCGAGCGCTTCGACGCTTTGTTCGCGGTATTGGACGTTGGGGGTTTGCGCCTCCAGCGCGTGCAACTGGGCGACCCTTAAGGCCTTGCCTGCCAGATCGATGCCCAGCACCTGCGCGCCCTTCCGAGCCATGGAATCGGACAGGATGCCGCCGCCGCAGCCTACGTCGAGCACTCGCTTGCCGGCCAGGGGTACCAAGGATTGGATCCAGTCCAGGCGCAGGGGGTTGATGCTGTGCAAGGGGCGGAACTCGCTCTCGGGGTCCCACCAGCGGTGGGCCAGGTCTGAGAATTTGGCGAGTTCAGCCGGGTCGGCGTTGACTGTGGTCTGGGTCATGGGGTGATTGTCGCGCGTTCGGGGCGCACCATAGAAAAAGCCCCGCAAAGCGGGGCCTTTTCATACGCTTTTTGAGCGCTTAGCGCTTGGGCTTAGCGGTTGGCGCGGGTGCCGACCACTTCGATTTCCACGCGACGGTTCTTGGCGCGACCTTCGGAGGTCTTGTTGTCAGCCACTGGCTGCTTCTCGCCCTTGCCTTCGGTGTACACGCGGTTTTTCTCGATGCCCTTGGACACGAGATAAGCCTTGACGGCTTCGGCGCGGCGCACAGACAGACGCTGGTTGTAGGCATCGGAGCCAACGGAGTCGGTGTGACCCACGGCGATGATGACTTCCAGGTTAATGCCCTTGACCTTGCCGACCAGATCGTCCAGCTTGGCCTTGCCTTCTGCCTTGAGCACCGACTTGTCGAAGTCGAAGAAGGCGTCGGCAGCGTAGGTGACCTTGGTTGCCGCAGCGGGCTGAGCAGCCGGGGCCGGGGCCGGGGCCGGCGGACGGGCTGCAGGAGCCGGTGCCGGTGCCGGGGCGGGGGCGGGCCGTGCGGCCGGAGCGGGAGCAGGAGCCGGCGGACGGGCCGCAGGAGCCGGTGCCGGAGCAGGCCGGGGAGCCAGAGCACCGTCGCAGCCGCGAGCGGCTGTGGCGGGGGTCCAATTGGAATCGCGCCAGCAGTATTCGTTGGTGCCGTTTTTCCAGACGAGTTCGCCTGTGCCATTGACCCAGTTGACAATGCGATTGCCACCATCGGCTGCGGTCACGCGTGTTTGCGCGCCAGCGGCGCCTGCAAGCGCTACAGCAGCAAACAACAGCGCCACTTTGTTTAATTTCTTCATGGTTCTCCTCTTGGGGAAAAAGCCGCAGCCGGGCTGCGAAAACTACGTTTATTGGTGACCACCACCAATTGCGTCGATCTTATTGTGCCACACGTCTTCACACAATCTTTGCCTTAGCTCAACAGCGGACGTAGGACAAAACCTTATTGCGGGATCGATGTTGCGACATAGCGACAGGGCATATCCACGTAAAATCGAGGGCTTCGCCCGCGCAATGCGCACCTCCTCATGACCCAATTCGCCAAAGAAACACTGCCCATCAGCCTTGAAGAGGAGATGCGGCGTAGCTACCTTGACTACGCCATGAGCGTCATTGTCGGGCGGGCTTTGCCCGATGCGCGCGATGGCTTGAAGCCTGTGCATCGGCGCGTTCTGTTCGCCATGCACGAGCTCAATAACGACTGGAACCGGCCCTACAAGAAGTCGGCTCGCATCGTGGGCGATGTGATCGGTAAGTACCATCCGCACGGCGACCAGTCGGTCTACGACACCATCGTGCGGCTGGCTCAAGATTTTTCCATGCGTCACATGCTGGTCGATGGCCAGGGCAATTTCGGCTCGGTCGATGGCGACAACGCGGCCGCCATGCGCTACACCGAGATCCGCCTGGCCAAGATCGCGCACGAGATGCTGGCCGACATCGACAAGGAAACCGTCGATTTCGGCCCGAACTACGACGGCAGCGAAAAAGAGCCCCTGGTACTGCCCAGCCGCCTTCCCAATTTGCTGGTCAACGGCTCGGGCGGCATCGCGGTGGGCATGGCCACCAACATTCCGCCACACAACCTCAATGAAGTGGTGGACGCCTGCCTTCACCTGCTGCGCAACCCCACCGCCACCATCGACGAGCTGATGGAGATCGTGCCCGCGCCCGATTTCCCCACGGCCGGCATCATCTACGGCATCAATGGCGTCAAGGACGGCTACCGCACCGGCCGCGGCAAAGTGGTGATGCGGGCCAAGTGCCATTTTGAGGACATCGACAAAGGCCAGCGCCAGTCGATCATCGTTGACGAGCTGCCCTACCAGGTCAACAAAAAGACCCTGCAAGAGCGCATGGCCGAACTGGTCAACGAAAAGAAGATAGAGGGCATCAGCCACATTCAGGACGAGAGCGACAAATCCGGCATGCGCCTGGTAATCGAGCTCAAGCGCGGCGAAGTGCCCGAAGTGGTGCTGAACAACCTGTACAAGCAGACTCAGCTTCAGGACACCTTCGGCATCAATATGGTGGCCCTGATCGACGGGCAGCCGCGCCTATGCAACCTGAAAGACCTGATCGAGGTGTTCTTGCAGCACCGCCGCGAAGTGGTCACCCGCCGCACGGTGTTCGCCCTGCGCAAGGCGCGCGAGCGTGGCCATGTGCTAGAAGGCCTGGCCATTGCGCTGGCTAACATCGACGACTTCATTGCCATCATCCGCAGTGCGCCCACGCCCCCGGTGGCCAAGGCCGAGTTGATGAGCCGGCGCTGGGACAGCCAACTGGTGCGCGAGATGCTCACCCGCACCCGCACCGATGGCGGCATTGTCAATGCCGACGACTACCGCCCCGACGGGCTGGAGCGCGACTTCGGCATGGGCAGCGATGGCCTCTACCGCCTGTCTGACACCCAGGCCCAGGAAATCCTGCAAATGCGCCTGCAGCGCCTGACTGGCCTGGAGCAGGACAAAATCGTCGCGGAATACAAAGAGGTGATGGCAGAGATTGAAGACTTGCTGGACATTCTGGCCAAGTCGGGCCGGGTTTCCACCATCATCGGCGATGAGCTCGCCCTCCTCAAGCACGAGTTCGGCCAGACCAAGCTGGGTGCGCGCCGCAGCCTGATCGAGCACAACGCCCAGGATTTGGCCACCGAAGATCTGATCACGCCCACCGACATGGTGGTCACCCTGTCCCACGGCGGCTACATCAAGAGCCAGCCATTGGGCGAATACCGCGCCCAGAAGCGCGGCGGGCGCGGCAAGCAGGCCACGGCGACCAAGGAAGACGACTGGATCGATCAGCTCTTTATTGCCAACACACACGACTGGATATTGTGTTTTTCCAACCGTGGGCGGCTGTACTGGCTCAAGGTGTGGGAAGTCCCCTCGGGTTCGCGTGGCTCACGTGGGCGGCCCATTGTCAATATGTTCCCACTGCAAGAGGGCGAGAAGATCAATGTCGTGCTGCCTCTGACGGGCGAATTCCGCAGTTTCCCGGCCGATCATTACGTGTTCATGGGCACTTCCATGGGCACGGTCAAGAAGACAACGCTGGACGAGTTCAGCAACCCGCGCAAGCTGGGCATCATCGCGGTGGATCTGGACGAGGGAGACTACCTGATCGGCGCTTCGCTGACCGACGGCAAGCATGACGTGATGCTGTTTTCCGATGGCGGCAAGGCGGTACGCTTTGACGAGAACGACGTACGCCCTACCGGCCGCAACACGCGCGGCGTGCGCGGCATGATGCTGGACGATGGCCAGGGCGTGATCGCCATGCTGGTGGCCGAAGACGAACAGCAAAGCGTGCTCACCGCCACCGCCAACGGCTTTGGCAAGCGCACCAGCATCACCGAGTACACCCGCCACGGCCGTGGCACCAAGGGCATGATCGCCATCCAGCAAAGCGAGCGCAACGGCAAGGTCGTGGCGGCCACGCTGGTGCATGCCGATGATGAGATCATGTTGATCACCGACAAGGGCGTACTGGTGCGCACCCGCGTCAGTGAAATTCGCGAACTCGGACGGGCCACCCAGGGGGTGACGCTGATCGGCCTGGACGAAGGCTCCAAGCTGAGCGGTCTGCAGCGCATCGTGGAAAATGACGCC
This sequence comes from Comamonadaceae bacterium, assembly GCA_947476285.1. Classification (GTDB taxonomy): domain Bacteria; phylum Pseudomonadota; class Gammaproteobacteria; order Burkholderiales; family Burkholderiaceae_C; genus Ramlibacter. The sequence continues at coordinate 10,256 of CANJPU010000083.1, forward strand.
CAGATCGCCGAAGGCGAGGAAGACCTTCCCAGCGAACCGGGCGCCGCGAGTTGAGAGCTGGCTGCATTTCCAAGCGGCGGTTTGCTTGGCACTGATCGTAGGTAATTTCCAATGAGCGATATGAAAAAAGACCTTTCGCAGTTGCGCGCGGAAATAGACGCGGTGGATCGCGAACTGCTGGCCGCAGTCAACCGGCGCGCGTCACTGGCCAACGAGGTCGGAGACATCAAGCGCGGCGAAGGCTCGCCGGTGTTTCGCCCCGAGCGCGAAGCCCAGGTGATCAACAACCTGCAGGCGGCCAACCCCGGCCCGCTCAAGGACGGCAACGTTGCCACCATCTGGCGCGAGATCATGTCGGCCTGCCGTGCACTGGAGGCGCCGCAGCGTGTGGCCTACCTGGGCCCGGCCGGCACCTTCAGCGAGCAGGCGGCGGTTCAGTTCTTCGGATCGAGCATCGAGCATGTGCCCTGCGTCAGCTTCGACGAGGTCTTTCACGCGGCCACCGCCGGAACGGCCGACTTCGGGGTGGTGGCCGTTGAAAACAACAGCGAGGGTGTGGTCACCCGCTCGCTGGATCTGCTGCTGAACACACCCCTGCACATCGTGGGCGAAGTCAGCCTGCTGGTGCGCCATCATCTGCTGCGCCTTTCCAATTCGCTCGAAGGCATTGAGGCCGTGATGGCTCACCCGCAGGCGCTGGCGCAGTGCCAGGGCTGGCTGAACAAGCACCTGCCCAATGCCGAGCGGCGGGCTGTGTCGAGCAACGCCGAAGGCGCGCGCCTGGCATCGACCAACCCGGCCTGGGCCGGCATCGCGGGCGAGCGCGCCGGCACCGAATTCGGTCTGCACATCGCGGCCCATGCCATCCAGGACGACGCCTTCAACCGCACCCGCTTCGCTGTGATCTGCCTGCCCCAGACGCTGCAGGCTCCGCAGGCATCAGGAAACGATTGCGTGAGCCTGGTGGTCTCGGTGCCAAACCGGCCTGGCGCGGTGCACGACATCCTGGTGCCGCTCAAGCAGCACGGCGTCTCCATGACGCGCTTTGAGTCGCGTCCGGCCCGTTCGGGCCAGTGGGAATACTATTTTTATATTGACGTTCAGGGCCATCCATCGCAGCCGCATGTGGCTGCGGCGCTCAAGGACTTGCAGGGCCTTTGCGCCTTCTACAAGGTGCTGGGCAGCTACCCTGTGAGCGATTGATGAACCCTTCACTTTCTACTGCCCTCGCGGAGTTCTGATGTTCGAACAACTCGGCCTTATCGGCTGCGGCCTCATGGGCGGCTCTTTTGCGATGGCCCTGCGACGTGCCGGCCTGGTCAAGCGCATCGTGGGCTACAGCAAATCGCCCTCCACCACCGAGCGGGCGCGCCAGATGGGTGTGATCGACGTGGAAGCGCCCTCGGCCCTGCTGGCCGTCTCCGGTGCGGACATCGTGCTGCTGGCAGTACCGGTGGCGGCCACCGAAGCCACGCTCAAGGCAATTCGCCACCTGGTCACCAAGGACATGTTGGTGATGGACGTAGGCTCAACCAAGCGCGACGTGATCGACGCGGCGCGACGGGTGCTGCGCGAACAGATCGGCTCATTCGTGCCCTGCCATCCCATCACGGGCAAGGAAGTCTCCGGCGTGGAGCACGCCGACCCGGATCTCTACACCGGTCGGCAGGTCATCGTCACGCCGATCGAGCGCACCGACCCGGCGCACGCCCAGCGCGCAGTCGCCGTTTGGGAGGCACTGGGCTGCCATGTGCGTCAGATGGCGCCTGATGCCCATGACGCGGCCTTCGCTGCGGTCAGCCACCTACCCCACTTGATTGCCTTTGCCCTCATGCAAGGCATCGTCTCGCAGGATCATGGCAAGGAGTACCTCTCCCTGGGTGGGCCGGGATTTCGCGACTTCTCCCGCATCGCCGCGAGCGACCCGAAAATGTGGCGAGACATCATGCTGGCCAATCGGCATGAGTTGCTGGCGCAGTCGCGCATCTTCCAGCGTGCGCTGCAATCATTCGAGCTGATGATAGAGAGCGAAAACGCGAATGCGCTGGAAGACGCCGTGAGTCGGGCCAGCCAGGCGCGCGCGCACTGGCGCATGAGCTCGCGTTGAGCCAGCCCGCCCCACACCGTTCAGCCACCTGGCAAGCCGATGTTCGCCACTGCATTTCTTGATCTGCCGCCGCTTGAAGATGCCCATGGCGCAGTGCAATTGCCGGGGTCAAAGAGCATCTCCAACCGCGTGCTGCTGCTGGCGGCTTTCTGCGGCGGCACCACCCTCATCCATGACCTGCTTGACTCGGATGACACCCGGGTCATGCTGGACGCATTGCGCGCGTTGGGCTGCGGCGTTCGGCACACGGGCGCGGCGCTGGAAGTGACAGGCCTGGGCGGGCGGGCGCCGGCCGCGCATGCCAGGCTCTTCCTGGGCAATGCCGGCACAGCCATGCGGCCACTCGCGGCAGCCCTGGCCGTCATCGGCGGTGAGTTCGAACTGAGCGGTGTTGCCCGCATGCATGAAAGGCCCATAGGAGACCTTGTCGATGCGCTGCGGCAACTGGGCTGCCACATCGATTACTTGGGGACCGAGGGCTTTCCGCCACTGCGCATCGGCCAACCCCAGCTCAAGCTGGACGCACCGATCCAAGTACGTGGCAATGTGTCCAGCCAGTTCCTCACGGCCTTGCTGATGGCGCTGCCACTGGTGGCCCGGCAGGATGTGGTCATCGAGGTGGTGGGAGATCTCATCTCAAAGCCTTACATCGAAATCACGCTCAATCTGCTCGCGCGCTTTGGCATCGATGTGCAGCGCGAGGGCTGGCAGAGGTTCACCATTCCCGCCGGCAGCAGCTACCAGTCACCGGGCAGCATTCATGTGGAGGCCGATGCGTCCTCCGCCAGTTACTTCGTTGCGCTGGGAGCCATCGCTGCGCCTGCAGGGCACGGTGAGCCACTGCAAATACTCGGGCTGGGCGAAGACTCGATTCAGGGCGACATTCGCTTTCTTGACGCAGCCCGGCAGATGGGCGCCACGATTGAATCAGGCGTCAACTCGCTGACCGTCACGCGCGGCGCCTGGCCGCTGCACGCGATCGACCTGGACTGCAATCACATTCCCGATGCGGCCATGACGCTGGCTGTGATGGCGCTTTATGCCAGAGGCAGCACCACTTTGCGCAACATCGCCAGTTGGCGAGTCAAAGAGACCGATCGGCTCAGCGCCATGGCGACCGAGTTGCGCAAGCTGGGTGCACAAGTCGAAGAAGGCCCAGATTTCATCCGCATCACGCCACCCACCCAGTGGCGCGCGGGCTGCATTCATACCTATGACGATCACCGCATTGCCATGTGTCTGTCGCTGGCGGCCTTCAATCCGGCGGGTGTGCCGGTACGCATTGAAGACCCCAAATGCGTGGCCAAGACCTTCCCCGATTATTTCGAGGCATTGTTTTCGGTGGTCGGCACAGCGGCGTCGCGTATTCCAGTTATCTGCGTGGACGGCCCGACTGCTTCGGGCAAGGGCACGCTGGCGTCCCAGATCGCGCTGCGCCTGGGCTACCACTACCTGGATTCGGGCGCGCTCTACCGCATCACCGCGCTGGCTGCGTTGCGCGCCGGCCTGGCGCTTGACCCAGCCCATGAGCCCGCGATCGCCAAGCTGGCCCAGGCTCTGCCCGTGCGCTTCACAGACGGCAAAGTGCTACTCGATCAACTGGACGTCACCGATGCGATCCGCACCGAAGAGGCCGGCATGAATGCCTCGCGCGTCTCGTCGCTGCCCTCGGTACGCACTGCCCTGGTGGCCCTGCAGCACAGCTTTCGACAACTGCCGGGCCTGGTGGCCGACGGGCGCGACATGGGAACCGTGATCTTCCCGGATTCGCGTTTGAAGGTCTATCTCACGGCCAGCGCCGACCAGCGCGCGCAGCGCAGGCATAAGCAATTGATTTCAAAGGGAATTTCAACTACAATCGCGGCTCTTCGCGCTGACCTGGAAGCGCGTGATGCCCGAGACTCTGGTCGGGCCGTCGCGCCTTTGAAGCCAGCGCAAGATGCCCTCCTGCTTGATAACTCAAGCCTCTCGGTCGATGAATCGGTGGCTCAGGTGCTTCAGTGGTGGGAGAGCAGGCAAGCTTTCAGGGCCACCTGAATCGTTGCCACAGCGGCAGCCGCAAGCTGCCGTATCGGGTCCACACCGCCCCCACCGCGCGTCAGCGCACAGGCAGTGTGGTTCAACAACTTAACCCGCGGCCCAGCCGCAACAGTAGCCGTCCCAGCCAAACCATCAGCCGCGTTGAAGCGATTTTGCTTTTGCGACTGCACACCTGCGCGACGAGCCAAGGAAAAATCGAATGTCTGAATCTTTTGCCGCCCTGTTTGAAGAATCCCTGCAGCGCTCCGAAATGCGCACTGGCGAAGTCATCACTGCCGAAGTGGTGCGTATCGAGCACAGCTTTGTGGTCGTCAACGCCGGCCTCAAGTCCGAAGCCTATGTGCCAATCGACGAATTCAAGAACGACAAAGGTGAAGTCGAAGTCCAGGTGGGCGACTTCGTGTCGGTCGCCATCGACGCCATCGAAAACGGCTACGGCGACACCATCCTGTCGCGCGACAAGGCCAAGCGCTTAGCTTCCTGGATGAGCCTGGAAAAAGCCCTGGAGTCCGGCGAATTCGTCACCGGCACCACCAGCGGCAAGGTCAAGGGCGGCCTGACCGTGCTGGTCAACGGCATCCGAGCCTTCCTGCCGGGTTCGCTGATCGACACCCGCCCCATTAAAGACCTGACCCCGTACGAGAACAAGACCCTCGAATTCAAGGTCATCAAGCTCGACCGCAAGCGCAACAA
>CANJPU010000084.1 GCA_947476285.1 Comamonadaceae bacterium
CAGCCGCGCCCAAGGCACCACGCGCTCCATGTCGGCAAGAAACTTCTCGCGCCGGGTGCGCTTTTTCTTGAGGGCAAATTCGGCGCTGGCAAAGCTGCGTTGGTTCATGTCGATTGCATCCAATGGGGCGGGCTTCCTACTAACGTTCATGCCCGTCATCGGATGACCTTCCCCGTCGATAAATCAGCGTTTCCCTAACGTTCAAGTCCGACATCGGATGACCTTTCCCGTCGATAAATCAGCGTTTCCTTAGCTGATGGTTCTAAATCAGTTTTAGGAGACAAGAAATGAGTGACAGCCAATTACGGCCCATCAGAGGCCAGTCACGGGCCGTAGATGTCAATCAGCTGAAGTGTTGTCGTGCGGCTGGTTTGACGATCATCGCCGCACCCATGTGGAAAGGGGTAAATGGCATGTCGAACCTATTTCCAGCCGTCAACTTCGCCAGTTGGCGACACTGTGAGCAAGAGGATTCCAGTGCGAAGAATCAATGGTGCTTTTCTCCATCGCATCGCGAGCTTTACAAACCTCTCACCATGGGGCACCGCTACAGCCAATTGCACCTTCGGCGGAATGCTTTCGAGCGTAATTAGTTGCCCAATCGCTTCGCGAATAAGGGGGTATTCACTGGAACTCTTGGAGTTGGTGAGCGTGCCCTTCTTGGATTCCACCAACAGTGACTCACCATTACCCAATTCGGCGGTCACATCGCCATGCCCAGATTGGGAGTGAACGACTATAGAGCGATTGAATTTGGCGTTTGTGTAATTGCATTGCCAGCGGTCTGACGCCTGCTCTTGCTGCCAATCACGGGCTTGCATGAACTCAACAACATTGAAGTGATGGTTGTCGCCGATCTTGACCTGTGCACCGTCAAGCGCTACCTGCACGTCCGAAGACGCGCGTTCTGAAGAAATTAGGTGAATCGCCAAAAGCAGGCTCACCTCTGCTTCGGACATGGTTTGCTTTGGTGGCTCTGTGGTGGGCATAGGTTAGACCAGTTTATGCGACATTCCCTGCGAGGGATAAGGAGTCAAGTTATGGGGCAAGCAACAAGTCGACTGCCTGATTGCGACGCCATCAGTCGCCGGCAACTTCTGGCTGCGGGATGCGCTGCATCGTGCGCACTGCTGATCCCGAGCGCACGCGCGCAGGCTTTGAGCCACTTCCCCAACCGTGCCGTGCGCTTGATCGTCCCGTACGCGTCCGGCGGTCCGCTCGACAGCGTGGGGCGAGCACTGGCACAACGGCTCGCTGTGCGATGGGGGCAGCCGGTGGTCGTAGAGAACAGGCCCGGCGCCTCCGCGGCCATTGGAACGGACTATGTCGCCAAGTCCCCTGCAGATGGCTACACGCTTTTGGTCTGCAACGTCGGTGAAATTGCAATCTCCCCTTTCACCCAGGCCGTAGCCTACGATCCGCTCAAAGACTTCGTGCCGGTGACGCAACTCGTGTCCGGGCCCATGGTGCTGCTGGTCAATGCGAATGCGCCGCTGAACAGCGTGCAGGATGTGGTTGCCGCGGCCAGGGCCCAGCCCAACAAGCTGAGCTTTGCCTCGGCGGGCAGCATCACGCAAATAGCTGGAGACATGTTCAACTCGGCTGCGCGGACTCAAATCCTGAACGTCTCCTACAAGGGCGCCAGCCCCGCCATCACCGACCTGCTCGGCGGTCATGTCAGCATGACCTTTCTCGGCATTTCTGCGGCTGCCCCGATGATTGCCAGCGGCAAGCTAAAAGGAATCGCCGTCACAACGACGAGGCGTTCGACACTCCTTCCTGACTTGCCGGCCATATCGGAGATCTTCCCCGGTTTCGACGTGAACTCCTGGATCGGACTGATGTCACCATCGGGTACGCCCAAGGCGGTGGTTCAGCAGATTTACGAGGACTGTGCAGCTGTGATGAAGCAGCTTGACTTTACCGAGAACTTGCGCGGGCGAGGCCTGGACATCGAAGCATCAAGCCCCGAGGTATTTGCATCTGTGGTCAGCGCCGATGTGGCGCGCTATTCGAGCGCGCTGAAGCTTGGGCAGAGCGCGTCGCGGCCTGCCAAGTGAGTTCTTTGCGCGGGCTCATGGGGCTGGCCAGCCTGTACGTCGTGTGCAACGGGTCAGTCCAGATGTCCATAATATGGGAGCATTGCCCGCTTGGCGTTACTGCGCGGGCGCTCGCTGAGCGACCATTGTCATTGGCGCAACGCGCCTGCCGGCCAATGCAAGACAGGAGACACCCCGATGAGCACATTTGACACTTACGCCAGCCGCTTCGAGCACATCCGCATGCGCCGCGAGGACGGCATTCTGGAGCTGCAACTGCACAGCAGCGGTGGGCCCCTGCGCTGGGGATTCAAGCCGCACATGGAACTGAGCAAGGCCTTCCGTGCGATTTCCCATGACCTGGCCAATCGCGTCATGATCATCACAGGCACCGGTGGCGAGTTCTCCGGACCGCGGGCCTCTGAAGGTGTCGAGAAGGGCTTTCACGCGATGCGGCCTGAGGCCTGGGAACACCTGCATGCCGATGGAATGGAATTGATGGATGCCTTGCTGAGCATCCAGGCGCCCGTCATTGCCGCGGTCAACGGCCCTGCCGTGCGCCACTGCGAGCTAGCCCTGCTGTCTGACATTGTGCTGGCCAGCGAGACCGCTGAGTTCCAGGACTCAGCCCACTTCCCCGATGGCTTGACGCCGGGCGACGGTATCAATGTGATCACGCCCCTGGTGATGGGGCTGACGCGCTCGCGCTACTTTCACCTGACCGGCCAGATCCTCAAGTCCCATGCCGCCCGCGATCTGGGCCTGGTCAATGAAGTGCTGGCGCCAGATGCCCTGATGCCGCGCGCATGGGAGCTGGCGCGCCAGCTCAATCGCCAAAAGCCCATGGTGTTGCGCCACACTCGCCTGTTGTTCACGCATGACCTGCGTCGGCGTATGCTGGACATGGTCGGCTACGGTCTGGCCTTGGAAGGCCTGGACATCGCTGACTCGCACGAGCGCGCGCAGGCCCAGGGCGGCTCTCACTGAAGAGTGAACACGCAAGGAAAGAGGTCACCCGATGAAACTATGGCTCCAACTGGTCGCCTCCGCGGGGCGGTTGCCCCGCTTTATTGCGCAAGCCCAGGCGCAGTGCGACAGCGCCGCCAACCCTGGCACCCAGGTCACTGTCAGTGGCTCGCCGCACGGCGCGCTCGGCGATCAGCACGCGGCATTTCTGCATTGCGATGCGCATGACATCCTGCACCTCATGCAACAGCAGGTAGCCGGCCAGGGCTATGACGTCTACATCATGGGCAACTCGCTCGATCCGGCCTTGCACGCGCTTCGTGAGTTGCTCGACATCCCGGTCGTTTCGGCATTTCAAGTGGGCTGCCAAGTGGCGATGACTTTGGGCGACCGCATTGGCGTGGTTGCGACGAACCCCAAATTCGGTCTGGCATACAGCCGACTGGTTGAGAGCTATGGCCTGGGACCAAAACTCGCAGGCATCGGCGGGCTCACCGTCACACGGGCGGCTGATCTGGATGCCGCGTTCGACGACCGCCTTGTGGGCGCCAGGATTGTCCAGGAGGTAGAAGACGCGTGCCGTCCGCTGGTGACAACCGGAGCAGACGTGCTGCTGGTGCCGGGGCCGATTGGCACCATCCTGGCACACCAGGGCGTGACGCGCATTCTTGGCGCCACGCTGATCGATCTCTATCCCACAGCAGTCAAGATCGCCGAGGGAATCGGCTATCTGGCACGCCACCGCGACATGAACACCAGCCGGCTGGGCCTGTACCAGTCGCCCAGCGACGAGTCGCGCCGCGAGGCCGCGCGGCTCTATGGCTTTGGCGGCCCGATCGCAGGAGCGGGCTCATGAACGCGCACGCTGGCAAAAGCACGGCGGCAAGCCACACCATTGCCATCACACTTGAAGTCAATGGCCGCCAGCATGCGCTGACAGTGGAGCCACGCTACACGCTGGCCGACGTGCTGCGCGATGAGCTGGGCCTGACTGGCTTGCACCTGGGCTGCGAGCAAGGTGTCTGCGGCGCCTGCACGGTGCATATCGATGGACAAGCTGCCGTGAGCTGCCTGGTGCTCGCCGTCGAGGCGCAAGGCGCCGACATCCGCACGGTGGAGTCGCTCGCGGCCCCTGGCGGGGCATTGAGCCCGCTGCAGCAGGCTTTCCTGGACCATGGTGCTTTCCAATGCGGTTTCTGCACGCCCGGCTTTCTGATGGTGGGCCAGCAACTGATCGATCAAGGCCTGGCGCGCGACCGCGACACAGTGCGCGCGGGGCTGAGCGGCAACATCTGCCGCTGCACCGGCTACGAGCCAATTATCGACGCGATTCTGTCAGTGACAAAAATGGAGCGCGCAGCATGAGCACCTGTGGCACCGGCGGCGCCTTGTGGACGGCTGCCGACGCGGCCTCACGCGATGACGAGGCCGACCTCGGGCAAACCGACCCCTTTGTCTACAACTCGGATGGCATTGCATTGCTGACCGGACGCGGCGCCTACATCGCCGACCTGCGCCTACCCGGCATGCTCGATGCCGCCTTCTCGCGCAGCCCGATCGCGCGCGGTCGCATCAAGGGCATAGACCGCAGCGCCGCGCTGGAATGCGATGGCGTGCAGTTCATCGCCACCGGCGTCGATATCCGAGAAGGCGTACCCAAGACATTGCCGCGCGCTTCGATGGTGCTGCATGCGAGCGAGCATGCGCCTGAGCAGTTCATGCTGCCCTCCTATCACCTGCTGCCACCCGACGCCGTGCACTACGAAGGCGAGGCCGTGGCCGTGGTGGTGGCCAGCAATCGCTACCTGGCTGAAGACGCCATGGAGGCGCTCAGCATTGACTACGAAGAGCAGGTGCCGGTGCTGGACCCCGAGCTGTCCTTAGCACCGGGCTGCGATCAGTTGTTCGACGATGTACCTGGCAACATGGCACTGGAAGGGCGCTTTGGCTCCAAGGAAGAAGCGGGCACAGCGTTCAGCGGCGCCCATCTATTGATGGAGCGGCGTTACCGCATGAACCGAAGCGGCAACCCACCCCTGGAAGCGCTGGGCGTGGTGGCACAGTACGAGAACCGCCGACTGACCGTCTGGTCCACCATCCAGCGACCGCAAATCTTGCGCATTGCCTTGTCGGACATTCTGGACATACCGGCATCCCGGGTGCGCGTCATCGCGCCGCAAAACATTGGCGGGGGCTTCGGCTGGAAGTCGCCCATGTACCGCGAGACCGCAGTGATCGCCTGGCTGGCCATGAAACTGGGCCGGCCGGTGCGCTGGATCGAGGACCGGACCGAAGCGCTCAAAAAGGGCGTGCATGAGCGCGATCAGATCTGGGACATGAAGGCTGCGTTCGATGCCAACGGCAAATTGCTCGCACTGCAGTCGGAGGTGATCGCCGATGTGGGCAGTGTGTTGGTGGACATGTATGGCCTGCTGCCCTCGCGCATGTCGGCCACCCTGCCCTTCCCCTACGAGATCCCCTGGATGCGCACGCATCTGCGTTGCGCCGTGACCAACAAGGCGCCCATGGGCGTCAATCGGCCAGCCGGTCGCATGCCGGCGGTGTGGGCCATTGAACGGCTGATGGACGATGCCGCGCGCGAACTGGGCCTGTCGCCGACTCAGATTCGCATGGCCAATTTCGTGCGCAGCTTTCCGTACACCTCGGCGCTGGGCGCTACCCTGACCGACTCGGACTACATAGGCACCACCCAGAAGCTGATGGAGGTCTTCCGTTTCGAGGAACGCCGCAGTCAGGCCACGCAACTGCGCGCCCAGGGCAGGCGCGTGGGGGTGGGCATGGCCGCCTGCGTGGAGGTGTGTCGGCCTCTTTGTTCTTTTGGCGGCGCGCTGTTCTACAACCAGCCCCAGTACGCAGCGGTGACACTGCGCATGTACCCAGATGGATCGGTCTCCATCATGTCGGGCGATGCGCCGCAGGGGCAGATGCGCCACACCACCATGGCCAAGATCGTCGCGCGCGAACTCGGCGCCGATGCACAGGCGATCGAGGTCTACACCGGCGACACGCTGCTAAGCCCCGTGACCAACTCCAACACCGACGTCACCTCGGTCTGCGCGATTGCCGCGCGCCGGCTGCGCAAGAAAGTGATCGCCGTGGCCGCCCATCTGCTCAAGGTGCAGCCCGATGAGGGGAACTTCGTCTGCCGCGACGCCCTCCTCACCTACACACCAGACGGGCGCACGCTGACTTTTCGCGAGATCGCATGGACCGCCATCATGCGGCCCTTCCTGCTGCCCGAAGGCAGCACCCCCGACCTGCAGGAGACGACTTATCTGGAAGCGCCTTATGCGCCCACCAGCTTCGCCGCGCACGCGGCGATGGTGGAAGTGGACGAAGCAGCGGGCAAGATTCGAATTCTGAGCTACGGTTTTGTGGGCGATTGCGGCAAGGTCATCAACCCCATGGGTCTGCGCACGGCGATCAGTGCCGGCATCGCCACGGGCATCAGCAACACCACGCACGAAGCCTATATCTACGATGACAACGGTCAGTTGGTCACCTCCAACCTGAAGGACTACGCGATGCTCACCGCTGGCGAGATGCCGCATGAGCTGATCATCGACCACCACGACACGCCAACGCCAGCCACCGTGTACGGCCACAAGCGCACCATCACCGAGGGCGTACCAGCGGGCGTGCCGCCGGCCATTGCCAACGCCATCATCGACGCCTTCGGCGGCAAGATGGACCTGACGGTGATTCCCCTTTTTCCCGGCGAGCTCTGGCGGCATGCAAGGCAATCCGCCTCAGAGTCACAGGAGGCCAAGGCATGAAGCCGGCCCGCTTCAACTATCACGCGCCTGCGACCGTGCAGGACTGCGTGCAACTTCTTGCGCAGTACGGCGACGACGCGGCGGTGATCGCCGGCGGTCAAAGTCTGCTGCCGCTGATGCGGTTTCGCCTGGCTGCGCCGCAGCAGGTGGTCTCCATCCGCCGCATCGAGGAGCCCTTGGCCCGCATTGAGCGTGTGGGCACGTCGCTCTTCATTGGCGCGCGTGCCACCTACACTGAGGTGCAGCGCTCGCAAGAGGTGCGCTCGGCCTGCCCGGGGCTGGCGCAGGCCATTGAGCTGATCGCCACACCTGCGGTGCGCAGCCGCGGCACGGTTTGCGGCAACTTGTGCCACGCCGATCCGGCCTCCGAATTGCCTGCGCTTGCGCTGATGCTGCAGGCTCGCTTTCATCTTCAATCTGCCAGCGGCACCCGGGTGGTCGCCGCAGCCGATTTCTTTCTTGGGCCCTACATGACGGCGCGGCGCAGCGATGAGCTTCTCACCGCAGTGGAGTTTCCCGTGCGTCCTGCGCTGGAGCGATTTGCAATTCAGGAGATCACCCGCCTGGCCGGTGGTTTCCCGCTGGCGGGTCTGGCCATCGCGCTCACGCCCGGGCCGGGTACCACCCTGAGCTCGGTGGCCGTGGCCTGCTTCGGTGTGCATCCGGTGCAGTTGCGCTTGAGCGCGGTGGAGAAAGTGCTGCAAGAACAAGGCAGCGGCCCTGCCGCGCTGGCCGCCGCTGGCGACGCACTGGAGGCGGCGATCGAGCCGCATTCGGATCACTTCGCATCAGACAGCTACCGCCGCTGCGCGACCAGAACTCTGCTCGCCCGCGCTCTGACGCAGGCGCTTGGCAATCTGGCGCCAACCCAATGAAGCTGACCAACCGGTTCGAGGTGAACGCGCCAGAGGCACTGGTATGGTCCTTGTTCGACTCGCTTGACCGCGTGGTGCCTTGCATGCCCGGCGCATCCTACCTGGGCCAGGAAGGTCAGGAACACCGCGTGCGAATGAAGGTAAAGATCGGCGCCGTCGTCTCCAACTTTGAAGGCACTGTCAGTTTCACCCACAAAGACGAAGCAACCCATGTCGCGATCATGCGAGGTGCGGCCAAGGATACCGGTGGCAAGGGCTCGGCCTCGGCGCTGATCGAAACTCGGCTGACACCGCTTGCGCCCGGGCGCACCCAGGTGGACGTGAGCACCGATCTGGGGATGACCGGTCGACTCGCACAGTTTGGCGGCCCCATCGTGGCCGACATCGCACAGCGCCTTGTGCAGCAGTTCACCGCCAACCTGCAAGAAGCAGTGCTGTCGCAGCAAGCTGCCCAGCCTGCGGCGGCGGCATCAGGCACAGCTCTGGCAAGCGACACGCCTGGCCCAAGCGCAGCGAGCGTGGCGCCACCCGCACCCTCGGCCAGCACGCAGGAGCCGCAGCCGCTCGACCTCGGCCAGGTCGTCGGGCAATCGCTGCGCAAGATGCTGGGGCGCTATGCACTGGTGTTGGCCGTGGGCTTTGTGCTGGGTTGGCTCGCGGCCCGTCTCTGAGCGCAGGTACGCCGCCGTCATGACACGCACCCACCACCCGCACCTGATGGAGCCGCTGCAGCTTGGGCATCTGCGGCTGCGCAACCGCATCGTCAAGGCGCCCTACAGCTCGACCAGCGCGGACGATCGCGGATATGTCAAGGACACAGGCCCGTGGCACTACGAGGCCGTGGCTCGCGGCGGAGTGGGCTTGTTCATCACCGAGTCGGTGGCGGTGGAGCCGCAGGGCGTGAGCGGCTCGCCGCGCATGCAAATCTGGGACGACAGCTACGTCCCCGGGCAGGCCAGTCTCGCGGCTGCGGTGCACACGCACGGCACCCCCATCCTGATGCAGGTGCATCACGCCGGCCCATCTTATTCCACTGGAACGCTGGGCCATTGGTCGGTCGGTGATGTGGAGAGACTGGCACCCAAGTCGGCCTCCACCCTGACCCAGCAGCAGTTGCCGGGGCCGCGACGCAACTTGCCGCGCGGCATCTCACGCGAGGAAATCGCCGACATCGTGGTCCAGTTCACCCGCGCAGCGCAGCGCGCGGCGCAGGCTGGCTTTGACGGGGTGGAGCTGCATTACGCAACCGGCTTTCTGGTCAACAGTTTCTTCTCACGCGCGTGGAACAAGCGTGACGACGAGTACGGCGGCTCTGTGGAAAATCGTGCGCGCATCGGCGTGGAAATCGCGCGCGCGGTGCGGCGCAGCCTGGGGCCGAAATTTGTAATCGGCGCGCGCATCAACGCCATCGAATACGGCGCCCGACACGGCGACGGCCTCACCCACGAAGAGAGTGGCCAGATCTGCCGCCTGCTGCAAGACGCGGGTGTCGATCTGATCAATGCCACTGTGTATGGCTACAACGATTTCGAGTGGGTGCTGTTTCCAGAGCAAGGGCTGTTTCCCGCGCTGCCACACCACATGGCCGAGTTTGGCCGCGGTGTGCGCCGCTGCGAGCCGCTGGTGCCCGACGCGCAGGCGATCAAGCGCCACGTCACCATCCCTGTCATCGCCTGCGGCAAGCTCGATGTGGACAGCGCCGAGCGGGTGCTACAGAGCGGCCGTGCCGACTTGGTCGCTTTCGCGCGGGCCTTGATCGCTGACCCGGAACTACCCAACAAAGTGCGCGATGGCCGGGCACGCGACATCCGGCCCTGCACCCACTGCATGACTTGTGTCGATGCGCTGGGCCGCTCCGAACACGAACGCTGCCGGGTCAACACGGCTTTTGCCAAGGAAAAAGAATTCAAGACGGCAGCCGCGCCCACGCGGCGTAAGAACGTCGTGGTGATAGGCGGCGGGCCTGCAGGCATGGAGGCGGCCCGGGTCGCCGCCGAACGCGGCCACAGCGTGACGCTCTACGAAAAGAGTCAGACGCTGGGCGGCCTGGTGCCGTTGGCCTCATTGATCAAGGGCACGGAGATAGAAGAGCTGCCGCGCTTCATCGGCTGGCTTGAACGCCAGCTCACCCAATTGAACGTGAAGGTTTTGCGCGGACAGACTGCAAGCGCAGAGCTGATCGCGCGGCTCCAACCCGACGCCGTGGTGCTGGCCCATGGCGCCACCTTGCAAGTGCCCGACGTCGCCGGCATGGACAGCCCCATCGTGCGCACCGCCACTCAATTGCAGGCGCATGTGAAATGGCCCTTGCGCCTCTTGGGCCCGCATCTGCTGGAGCAGGCCACCAAGTTGTGGCTGCCGCTGGGCAAGCGCGTGGTCGTGGTCGGTGGCCTGCTGCAAGGCGTGGAGCTGGCCGAGTTTCTGGTCAAGCGCGGACGACAGGTCACGGTCACGGAGCGCTCCGAGCAGCTAGGCACCGGCGTGCTGGAGATCCACCGCACCCGGCTGCTGCAGTGGCTGCAGGCGCAAGGCGCGAGCCTGCTGGCGGGTGTGACCGATACGAGAATCACCGACCAAGGCGTTCACATCACTGATCGTGAGGGCCAGGCGCGCTTCATCGCCGCCGACAGCGTGATCGTGGTGGCGCCGCGCGCACCCAACACCACACTGCGCACCGAACTCAGCGCGCTGGTGCCGGAAATCCACGTCATCGGTGACGGCAATGCGCCCGGCATGATTGTCGATGCGGTCGAGGCGGGGCATCGTGCCGGCTATGCCTTGTGACTAGTTCGCCACCTTCTCCACATTGGCCTTTCTCGCCACAGTCGCCCACTTCACACGGTCCAGATCAAATTGTTTGCGAAACTCGTCCGGCGTCGCCGTGACCGGCGTGAAGCCGTTGGCCAGAAGCTTGTCCGAGACCTCTTTGGACTCAACCGCTCGGCGCAACTCGGTGCCCAGGCGCGTGATGGCCTCGGCCGGCATGCCGCGGGGGCCAAAGATGCCGAACAGACTGGTGGCCTCGAAGTCAGCGAAACCTTGTTCGGCCACGGTGCCGATATCGGGCAAGACGGGCACGCGCTTCTTGCTGGTCACGCCGATGATGCGCAGTTGGCCGCTGCGGTGAAGCCCCAGGGGCACACCGATCCCTCCGATGGCGAATTGAATGCGGCCCGAGACGAAGTCACTGGTGTAAGAGCCGGCCCCGCCCTTGTAGGGAATATGCACCGCAGCGACGCCCGCCGCCTGCAGCAGCATCTCGGTCGCCAGGTGCGTGGTGGTGCCGTTTCCGTCCGACGCATAGCTCAGCTTGCCAGGGTTGGCACGGGCATAGGCAATGAGTTCCTGCACCGATTTGACCGGCAGCGAATTGGTGACAGACAGTGCGAAAGGCACATCACAAATGGGCGTGATGGGGTCGATGTCGGCGTCAGCAAAACCGGGATTGGTGGAGGTCAGCGGAGCGGTGATCAGCGTGGCCGTCGTGCCCAGGCCAACGGTGTAGCCGTCGTTCTTGGCCTGAGCCAGCATGCGCATGGCCAGCAGACCGCTGGCACCGACGCGGTTCTCTATCACGAAGGGCTGACCCAGCGCCTGCGTTGCCTTGTCCAACACGAAGCGCGGCGCCACATCGCCATTGCTGCCGGCCTGGTAGGGGTTAATGAATCGAATCGGCCGGGAGGGATAGGTGTCAGCCATCGCGTGCGGCCAGCACACAAGAGTGCCCGTAGCCGTGCCTATCGTGCCAATCATCTGGCGTCGGTTGATCATTTTTGTCTCCTTCATTGGGTTCGCACCTTTGGGATGGTGCGCCGGCCCCGCTTTCCCACCCCAGAGAAAGCTGCGGAAGTTCCCATTATGTGGACAATTGTGCCGCCGGGCTAGCCGGGCTTGCGCACACGGCCGGTCTTGATGCCCTTGAGCGCGTCCAGCAGCAGCGAGCTGAACTCGATGCGACGCTGCGGAGTGAAGCGCGTGGTGGTCGTGCCCAGGCTCAGGGCCGCATGCACGCGAAGGGAGTCGGGCAGACGCACACCAAGCCCCACGACGCCGGTGGTGATGGTCTCCACAATCACGGAGTAGCCCTTCTTGCGCGTCTCGCGCACCGCACGCCACAAGGCAAAGCGGCCCAGGCCTGCAGCTTCGTAAGCGGCCCTGTTTCGAATGAACATTTCATCGATCTCCTCATCTGGCAATTTGGCCAGAAGTGCCAACCCGCCGGCACCGACTCCCAGCAAACGACGCCCGCCTGCATCGATGGTGAACACCTTGACGGGAAGCGGGCCTTCTTCGCGATGCAGGCAAAGTGCCTCGTCGCCGTCCCGGGCGACCAGAAACACCGTGTCGCCGGACATGCGGGCCAGACGTTGCATGAGCGGGCGAAACTGATCCACCAGCGGCATCTTGCGCACGGCGGCTGACCCCAACTGCATGGCGTCGATGCCCAGACGGTAGCGCTTGGTAGCCTCGTCCTTTTCGGCGAACTGCTCTTCCACCAGGCAACTCAGTAGCCGATGCGCGGTTGAGCGTTCAAGGCCGGTCAGATATGTCACGTCGGACATGCGCAGACCGTCCTGCTGGTGTTGGCCCAGCAAGCGCAGCAGTTCCAGGCCGCGTCGCAGGGCCTGAGCTCCGGGGGTGATGGGGGATGATTCCATTCAGCGAGCAGCGCAGTTGTGAAGAGAGATGGCAACGATAGCACCACAGCGCGGCGTGCTGGCGCAATTGAAGGCCTTGGGCCTTTGGACGCAGCCCGAAGACTCTCAGGGCCGACCCGTAGGCATGATGAGCGCATCGAGCATCACGGCGCCTTCACCCTCGGCCTTGAGCAGCAAGGGGTTGATCTCGGCTTCCAGGCCTTGCGCAGCCAGCTCTTGCGCCGCAATCGAAAACGCCGCGATGGCACGGCTGGCGGCGGCGATGTCGGCCTTGGGTCTGCCGCGAAATCCATCGAGCAACACGAAGGCCTTGAGCTCGCGCAGCATCTGAGTGGCCATGCCCTCGTCCACAGGTAGCAGCCGGTGGCTCACGTCGCCATACACTTCCGCAAGCACACCGCCTAGCCCCACGGTCAGAACCGCGCCAAACACCGGATCAATCGACAGGCCCAACAGCAACTCTGCCACGCCGGCGGACATGGGTTCGATCAACACGCCTTGCAGCTGAGCCTGCGGTGCACCGCGCTGAGCGGATTCGAGCACTGCCCGATACGCCGCGCGAACGGCCTGGGCATCGCCCAAATTGAGGCGCACGCCACCGACCTCGGTCTTGTGCGCAATGTCTGAGGAGAGAATCTTCAAGGCCACCGGGAAACCCAGGCGCAGCGCAGCGGCCACCGCCTGCGCCTCATCGCCCGCAGCGATGCCGCCTGGCGCCGGCAGACCGAATCCGGCCAGGTAGTCCTTTGCTTGCAGCTCGGTCATGCCGTGAGTCAGGGCGCGCGTGTCGGCCTGCGGGGGGCGTGTGTTGTCACGCAGCGTGGCCCAGTGGCTGCGCTCGTTGCGCCGATCCATCCAGTGAAGGAATGGCGACAATGCCCGCATGGCACGTCCCACGTCGCTAAAGACCGGCACGCCCGCTGCGGCCAGCCGCGCGTGACACGAGCCGCCGCCGGTGTCGATGCCAACGAACAGGCGCTTGTGCTTCTGCGCAGTCTCGGCCAAGGCGTCGGCCATGCGGTCCATCAGGTAGCCCAAGGCATAGACGATGACGGTATCGACCTCGTCTGTCGTGGCCAGCATCTCGCAGATGCTGCGCACGAATTCGGGCTTGTTGATGATGTTGCCAGTGACGTCAATCGGATTGGACACCATGCCGTAATCGGGAACGCCCTCTCGCAAGGCCTGTTGAATCGCTGGGGACAGCGTGGGCACCTCATGCCCGGCGGCGATCAGTTTGTCCGAGATGATCGCGCCCAGCGCACCGGAGATCGACAAGATGGCCACACGGCGGCCCGCCTTGCGCCCACGAAACCCGGTGAGCCATGCCAGATCGCCCATTTGCGCAAAGTCGTCCGCCTCGATCGCATTGACTTGGCGAAATGCCGCCCGGTACACCGCCTGCTTACCGGCCAACGCGGACGTATGCGAACGCACGGCCTCCGAGCCTTTGTCGGATTGGCCGGCCTTGAACACGATCAGGGGCTTGTCACGCCGAGCAAGCGCCATGGCGGCGCGTACAAAGCGCGGCCCGTCGCGCAACTGCTCGATGTACCCCACCACGGTATCGGTCTCGTGATCGTCGGCCAGAAATTCCAGGTACTGCGAGAACTCCAGGCTGGCTTCGTTGCCCGTGTTGATAAAGTGACTGACCGCAACGCCACGCTGACGAATCTCACCGAAGACGGCGGAACAGACATTGCCGCTTTGCGTGATCAGGCTGACACGCCCGGGCTCGGTTTGCACCGGAAACTTTTTGAAGATGGAAGCGAACGCGGTGTAAGCCTTGCCGTTGAGGTTGGCAAACCCCATGCAATTGGGCCCTGCCACGACCATCGCGCTTTCACGGACAAAAGCCTCTAGCTGCGCCTGCAAGGCGGTTCCACGCTCACCCGCCTCGGCAAAACCTGATGCGTAAACGATGGCCGCTGGGATGCCCTTGGCGTGGCAGCGCCGCAGCATCGGCGTCACCTCAGGGGCTGCAATGGCCAACACGACCAGATCGGCGGGCCCAGGAATGGATTCAATGTCGGGATAGCAGCGTCGCCCGAAAATCTCCTGGTATTTTGGATTGACCGGGAACACCTCTCCCGGAAACTGGAAGTGCTGGAGCAACTCCAGCGGCATTCCTCCGATGCGGCCAGCCTCTGGGCTGGCTCCGATGAAAGCAATGGATCTCGGACGCAGCAAGGGCTCAAGCCTTGCCGCCATGGCCCGCCCCTTTCTGGATGGCGCTGGCCAATCCGGCGTCGCGTGCGCTCTGGAACTCGCTGCTGACGTGGCTGAGTTGGTGTAAGTCAAAGTGTGCAGACAGGGCCTGGCGCATGCCTTGCACATCGACCGAGCGGTTGAGCGATTTCTTCAAAGCCCGCATGGCAAAGGGCGGCGCCATGGCAATGCGTTGCGCGACCGCCATGGCTTCTTCGTCCAGCGTGCCCGAGGGCACCACCTTGTTGACCATGCCAATCTCATAGGCCCGCTGCGCGCTCATGCGTTCGCCCAGGAAGAGAAAGCCCTTGGCCTGGCGCAAGCCCATCACCCACGGATGGATCAGCACCTCAACAGAGGCCGCGCCCAGAGTGTGTGTGACCGGGTCGGAGAAGAACGCATCTTCTGACGTCACGACCAAATCGCACATATTGGCCAGCATGAAGCCTGCCGCCACGCA
>CANJPU010000085.1 GCA_947476285.1 Comamonadaceae bacterium
GCCTGCAAGGAGGAGCAACGCAGCCAGCGGGTTTGCCAGACACCCACTCGAGTGCGTAGCGCTCTCACCCAATCGGTGAGGAACTTCAAAGCCAAAAAACTCAATGTCCATGGGCACTTCCTGCTGAAAACAAGCGGTCAACTGCCGTTTCTAGGATTATCGGTTCTATGCTTCGCTCGGACACCCTTCAGATCACCCCTGAGATCTTGAGCCTGATCGCTCGGATTGATGAGTTCAAAGGCGCTTGGCGTGCCCTGGGCACCCTTGCGCCCGATCGTCTGTCTGCCTTGCGCAGGGTGGCCACCATCGAGAGCATCGGGTCGTCTACCCGTATCGAAGGCAGCAAGCTGACCGACAGGGAAGTGGAGAAGCTGCTTTCCAGCCTGGCCATCCAGTCTTTCGAAACCCGTGATGAGCAGGAGGTGGCCGGCTACGCCGAACTGATGGACTTGGTGTTCAACTCTTGGCGGGAGATCCCGTTCAACGAGAACCACGTCAAGCAACTGCACCAGATCCTGCTGCGGCACAGTGAGAAGGACTCGCGGCACCGTGGACAGTACAAGACCAACTCGAACAGTGTGTCCGCTTTTGATGGAAGCGGTGTGCAGATCGGGATCGTGTTCGAGACGGCAAGCCCGTTCGACACGCCGCGCCTGATGGCTGAATTGGTGGCCTGGGTGAATGAGGAGCGTGACAAGGCGCAGTTGCACCCGCTTTTGATCATCGCCATGTTCGTAGTGGTGTTCCTGGAGATCCACCCGTTCCAGGATGGCAATGGCCGACTCAGTCGTGCTTTGACCACTTTGCTGCTCATTCAGGCAGGCTACACCTACGTTCCGTACAGCTCACTGGAAAGCGTGATCGAGCTGAATAAAGAGGCTTACTACCTTGCCTTGCGGCAGACGCAAGGGTCGATCCGAACGGATGCACCCAACTGGCAACCGTGGCTGGTGTTCTTCCTGCGGTCACTGGCCGAGCAGGTACGGCGGCTGGAAAAGAAGGTAGAGCGGGAGAAGATCGTGCTGGCTGCCTTGCCCGAGCTGTCACTGCAGATCGTCGAATTTGCCCGCGAGCACGGGCGCGTCACGATCGGCGATGCGATCAAATTGACGGGTGTCAGCCGAAACACGCTGAAGCAACATTTTCGCAAGCTGGTCGCTCGCGGTCATTTGAATCAGCAGGGCAGCGGGCGTGGTGTTTGGTACGAACTCAAGTGACGGACCGCCTGGAGACCCTCGCTGCGGGGAGCTGAAGTCCTGATGCCGCACGATGATCGCCATTTCAGTACGTGCAGTGGCCAAACCTTTGAAGTCGTGGCCTCAAGATCAATGCGTTACCATCTGCTCGCGAGTGCGGACGCGAGGCCGATTCCGTATTCGACCACCCTATATACGAGGGATCTGATAGTCGCCGGATCCTCTTTTTTGGTGTGCCCAGTATGGGCGCAAACCTGCGGGTGCAATTCCCGCCACGAGCTGGGATTGAGCCCCTTTTGACATGACCCTCGACTTCGCCACCCTCGACACCCTGCGCACTCACCATCCCGCGTGGCGCTTGTTGCGTTCGGACCATGCGCCCTTGGTGGCAAGCTTTCTGCAGCGGGTGTTCGTGGCGCCCAATGTGCGGGTGATGGCCGCAGCAGATTTGGCCGAGGCCTTAGAGGACGAGTTGTACGCCTTGCGCCTGCACTTGGGCGAAACCGCCTTCCCCAAGCCAGCGCTGGATTATCTGAACGACTGGGCCGCCCCCGACAACCTCAACGAAGAAGAAAAGCGCTACCTGCGCGAGGGGCTGGAGAGCGAAGACCAACTGGCCGTTTTCGACCTGCTGCAGAAGGACAGCCTGACCAAGGGCAACCGCGATGCCATCAAGAAGGTGGCCAAGGAGTTGCTGGACAAGCTCAGCAGTGGCAAGCTGCAAATTGATCACTGGCGCGAGAAGGCCACGGCGCAGGCCCAGGTCAAGGCCGAGATCATCAAGCACCTGTTCACGCACTTGCCCTCAGGCGCCTACGACGCCGACGAGATCAACCTCAAGGCCGATGCCGTGTTTGCGCACATCTACACGGCTGGGTTTGGTGAGGGTGCGAGGGTGTATCACTGATGGGCAAACCAGTTAGCGGCCTTTTATTTTTTCGACCGGTACCTCGTGTCTGCGCAGGTTCCCGAGGGTTCTTGCGGACTTGGGCCCCGCAGGTACCCCTGCGGGAGGTCCGCGTCGATGGTGCGAGACAAAGCTAGCGGCGTTCCGCTGCGCTTTGCGATAACCAGATGGAGTTCTCGAGTTTTTCGCTCGGCGCTCTGGTGTCTTGCAGATCGCGCTCGGTGTCGGCGATGACGTCGTATCCCCAGATCCATCGCCGCATTTCATAGCCGTGCGGATCGCTCTTTCTTGCTTCCTTCAATTTCTCATTCCGATGCTGGCGGTCCGCATCATTGCCGACGTGCTGGCTTTTCATTACCTGCGCAGAGATGCGCTGAACATTGTCGACGCGTTGGCGGCGCCTCGTTTCGTATTCGGCCAACGCACCACGCAGCGATGATTCACCGCGCCTGCGCGCCAGCACGCGCGCCAGTACGTGAGCATCTTCGATCGCTTGCGCGGCACCGTTGGCCAGATACGGCACCACAGGATGTGCGGCGTCTCCGACGAGCACCGCTTGATTGCGATAGAGCCGCTGCGGCACCGGTCTATCGTAAATGCCAGTGACAAAGGGCTTCTCGACAGCGTCTATCAGCTTGCGAACGATTTCGGTTGCACCGGAAAACGCGTTGCGCAGCTCGACAGTTCCGTCTGTTTCGTTCCAGGATTCGGGACGCGGGTCCTGTGCGGGAACAGCGGCATGCAGATTGAGGAGCCGCCCCGCTGCACACCAGTAAACGACCACGAGCTTGCCTTGGCCGGACCAGACATAGCAGGCTTGCCCGAGCCCCAAGTCTTGCACGCGTTCGAATGGAATCAGCTCGCGACGGCCGATGAAGCCCGAATATCGCGGCGTCGCGGGTTCGCCAACGTAATCCCTCACCGTCGAGCGCAGTCCATCCGCACCGATGACAAGATCAGCCTGGATTTGCGATCCATCGGCCAACACCACACTCGATTGGCCTGCCTGGTCGCGCACGCCAGTGACTTTACTTGCGCGCCTGATCCACGATGCAGGAATGCTCTCCCGCAGAATCTGGTGCAAGTCCGCTCGGTGGATATGGTAGAGCGGCGCGCCGTAGTGCTCCTCGCCCCACTTACCCGCGGTGCATTGGTAAAGCTCTTCTCCCGAGATCAGGTCGTGATAGTGATTGCCTTCGCTCTTGCAAGCGTATTTCTCGAGTCCCGGGCCGAGGCCGTAATGCAGCAGAACACGCGACGCATTGCTCGAAATCTGTACGCCTGCGCCAACCTCCGCGAACCCTGCGGCCTGCTCCAGAACACAGACGTCGTCGAACCCATTTTTATGAAGCGCTAACGCGGTCATCAATCCGCCGATTCCGGCGCCGACGATCACTTTCATGAAGTCGCTCCTGTGCAGGTATGCGCAAGGGCGCACAAGACCCGAGCAAACGAGGAGCGGGCGTGTTTTGCGCGGGTGCGGGGGGGTGCGGTCAATTCGTGTCCAGCGGTGGGATTTTCGCCTCCCTCACAATCCGCTTCCATTTGTCGATTTCGTTCTGAGTCACCTTGCCCAGCTCTTCGGGCGTGCTGCCGACGACCTCGACGCCGATATCGAAGAGCGTCTTTTGCACGTCAGGCGCCTTGAGGGCTTTGCTGATCGCATCGTAGAGTTTGTTGACGATCTCCTTAGGAGTGCCTGCCGGCGCGTAGAAGGCGAACCACGCGGTCACGCTCAGTTCAGGAAATCCCAGTTCTACGAAGGTAGGCAAATCGGGGACCAGTTTGGAGCGCTGCCCTGAAGTCACGGCGAGCGCCTGGAATTGCCCGGCTTTCATTTGACCCAAGGCTGCGGATACGGCGTAGATCAGCATGTCGAGATTCCCGCTGCTGAGATCTGTCAGGGCGGTCGCCTGCGTCTTGTAAGGCACCAGCGTGAGATTGATGCCTGCGGCGATCTTCAGGAGCTCGGCCGTCAGTTGAATGCCCGCAGACGTCGTGCCGATGTTGTACTTGCCCGGATTCGCCTTTGCCATCGACACCATTTCTTTCACCGACTTTGCAGGAAACGCATTGCTTGCGAATAAGGCAAAGGGAACTTGTGCCGCCAGCGTGATGGGTTCGAAGTGCCTCACCGGATCGTAAGGCAGCTTGCTATACAGAGCGGCGTTGGAGCCGTGGGTGCCACTGATGCCGAGCTCGATGGTGTAACCATCGGGCGCTGACTTGGCGACATACTCGGTGGCGATGATGCCATTCGCGCCGGCCCGGTTGTCGACGACGGTGGTGCCGAGGCTTTCGGTCATCTTCTGGGCCACAATGCGCGCCAGGATGTCGGTAGGGCTACCAGCCGCGAACGGCACGATGATACGAATCGGTTTGTTGGGGTAGGGCTGGGCGTGGGCGACCCCCACAGCCAAACACATACTGAAGAACGAGGCGTAGACCATTGCGCGTGCCAGGCTGCCGCGCTGCTTGATGTATTTGCTGTATTTCAAAAACTTTCTCCTGTTCATGGAGGATGACTGTTCGAAGCGTAGCTAGTCTCTTCGCTGACCCGGCTATGGTAGGACGCGACGCCGCTCAGTAGCCCGGCGGCAATGCCTTGGCTTCGTACTGCCAGAGCGGCATGTGGGTGCGGCGCCTGATCCGCCACAAGCCATCGGTCCGGCTCAGCTCGTCGTCGTAGCGCAGGCCCCGAACCAGCACGCGGCCGCTCTCGGCAGGCCCGATGAGCAGGTAGGCGATGGCCTGGGTCTGTGCCTTGGCATCGTCGCGCGCCAGCACAATGTCGGTGTTGGCAAAGACGTGGTGGGTGCTGTTGAAGCGCTTCACCACCTGCACCTTCGCCACGATCGCGTCCCTGCCGGTCAGGTGTTGGGGGCCGGCACTGTTGTAGACCGCGGTCGCGTCCGCAGCGAAGCATGCGCCCAGGCCCTCCCAATCCTGCCGGTCCACGCAGCTGAAGTAGCGCTCAAGTACCGCGCGCACCGCCAGGCGCGCCAACAACTGGTTCGCATCTTCCATACTAGTTCACTCGCATGTTGTTGTCCTTGACGACCTTGACCCAGCGGCTGTGCTCGCGGCGGACGAAGTCCTGTAGCTGCGCCGGGTCGCCCACCGGAAGGACGTCGAATCCGCGGCCGAGCAGGTCCTTCTGGATCTGCGGGTCCGCGGCAATTTTTTGCAGGGCCGCATTGAGCTGGTTGACGATGGCCGGGGGGATGCCCTTGGGCCCGCAGAGCAGGAACCAGCCCGTCACGTCGAAGCCAGGGAATCCCTGCTCGGTGATCGTCTTCAGGCCGGGCATCAGCGGCGTGCGCTGGGCCGTGCTGATTCCTATCGGAACCAGTTTCCCGACATCCGCCTGCGGCTTGATGGTGATGGGTGTGTCAACGATCGCTTGCACGTGGCCTCCGAGCAAGTCGTTCATGCCCGCGGCCGACCCCTTGTAGTTGACACTGGTGAGGGCGGCGCCCGCCTGGTTGACGATCAGGTCCCGTACCAGCACCGAGAACGCGCTTGTCAATGCGACGTTGACAGGCTGCTTCTTCGACCGTTCGACCAGCTCCTGCAAGGACTGGACGCCCAGGTCGGGACGAACGGCGATCACCATCGGCACGCCGCCCATCATGCCGATGTAGCTGAAGTCGGCCGCGGGATCGTAGCCGGGGTTGTCGTACATGGCGACACTCGCGCCTTGCGTGGCTGCCGTGCAGTTCATGAGGGTGTAGCCATCTGGAGGCGCCTTGGCGGTCTCGCGGGCGGCAAGGGTGCCACCCGCGCCGGCATGGCTCTCGACGACGAACGATCCGCCCAGGAGTGCGCCCAGGCGACTCGCAAACAGCCGCGTGACGACGTCCGTCGACGATCCGGCGGTCTGGTGGATGATTATCTTGACCGGCCTTTTCGGGTAATCCTGCGCCAACGACGCACAGGCGAACGCGAACAGATGCAGGGAGATCAGTGCCTTAAAGATGCATCTCATGCGCTCTCCTAACGTCGGTTGGATTGTCGGACATTCGGATGCTACTAGTCGTAGCCGCCCCCGTCAAACGCTGCGCGGGAGGGGCCGCCCTGATTGACACTCCTTTCAAGATCGAGCATTGTCGGACTGGCGGACAATGGGTTCGGCAACGAAGGGAAAACGATGATCGGAAAAACCGGTGCCGCACTCGCTTGCATCGCACTCGCCCTGGCAGCGCATGCACCTGATGCCCATGCGTGGCCAGACAAGCCCATCACCATCGTCGTGCCCGCCGCGCCGGGCGGCGGCTCGGACTTCCTGGGCCGTCTGTTCGCGGAGCATCTCAGCCAGTCTACCGGGCAGACGGTGACGGTCGAAAACATCCCCGGCGCAGGCCAGACGATAGGCTACGCGAATGTGGCCCGCTCCGCGCCCGACGGCCATCGCATGGTCATGACCGACAGTTCCCAGACCGCATGGCCTGCGTTCTATCCGCGGCTGTCTTTCGATGTCCTCGACGGCATCGAACCGGCCTCGATGATGATCGAGGTCCCCGTGGCCATCATCGCCACGCCCGGTCTGA
Organism: Comamonadaceae bacterium; assembly: GCA_947476285.1. Classification (GTDB taxonomy): domain Bacteria; phylum Pseudomonadota; class Gammaproteobacteria; order Burkholderiales; family Burkholderiaceae_C; genus Ramlibacter. The sequence goes on from CANJPU010000085.1 coordinate 6,654, forward strand.
AGGTGAATAGCGTGAGCGACCTCATCAAGCTGGCGAAGGCCGAGCCGGGCAAGTTGAACTTCGGATCGGGCGGCATTGGGGCGGGCAATCACCTCTCGGGTGAAGTGTTCAAGAGCATCACGGGCACCCAGATCGCCCACGTCCCCTACAAGGGCGCCGGGCCGGCAATGACCGGCGTGCTCACTGGCGAGATCCAGCTCATGTTCGCCGGCATGACGACCGGTGGCATCGCGCAGAACCACGCTGTCGGAAAGATCCGCGTGCTCGCCGTGTCGGGCAACAAGCGGGCGGCAAGCCTGCCCAACGTGCCTAGCGCGGCGGAGGCCGGTATTCCACAATACGACTATACGCAATGGTGGGGCATTGCCGTTCCCAAGGGCACGCCGCAGGCGGTGATCGACCGCCTCAACGCGGAAGCACGTGCCTTCCTGAACAAGCCCGAGACGCGCGACAAACTCACTCCCATGAACGCGCAGGTGCTCGCCCTATCGCACGCGGACGCCAGGCAGCGCATTGCCCGCGAGACGAAGGAGCGCGTGGAACTGGTGAAGCAATTGAACATCAAGATCGACTGATGGCCGATACGCCTTCCCCCGATCCGCACCCGCAGTACCCGCAGCTCTTCTCGCCCCTCGCCTTGCGCAGCGTGGTCCTGCGCAACCGCACGGTTATGCTGCCCATGGGGATTCGCTTCGCGCACGACGGCACGCCGAACGAAAGCGATTTCGCGTTCTACAAGGCCCGGGCGCGCGCGGGCGTGGGGCTCGTGATCACCGGCGGGACGCCCGTCCACCCCAACGGCACCGTGCGGGCACACGACCTGTACGAGCCCTTCAATCCCCGGGCGCTGCCCGGGCTATCGCGCTTGGCCGATGAGATCCACCAGGAGGGCGTGCCCGTCATCGGGCAGATCTACCACCGCGGCCGCATGGTCAGCACCGACTCCGATTGGCCCACCTGGGGTCCCTCGGCCATCGCTTCGCTCGCGACCGGCGACGCGACCATCCCCCACGCGATGACCCTTGCCGAAGTAGAGGAGATGGTCGAGGCGTTCGCGAGCTCGGCGGCCGCGCTCATGAAATGTGGCTTCGACGGCATAGAAATCCACGGTGCGCACGGCTACCTGGTGGGGCAGTTCCTCTCGGCCAGTTCCAACCTGCGCGAAGACCGCTACGGCGGCACGCCGCAGAACCGCATGCGGTTCTTGCTGGAGATCATCGACGCGGTCCGCTCGCGCATCGGTGCGCAGGCGCCGCTTGGCGTACGGCTCACCGCGGATGAGGGCGAGCACGTCGTGGACGGCATTCGGCTGCCCTACGCCGAGCAGATCGCCAAGGTGATCGCCGAAACGCGTGAAGTCGACTATCTGTCGGTGGCGATTGGCATCCGTGGCGGATACGTCAAGGACATGTCCACACCGGTGGGCCCCGCGCTGCCTCACGCGGCCGCAGTGCGCAAGGCCAGCGGACTGCCCGTCATCGCATCGCAGCGCCTTACCCATCCTTCGCTCGCCGAAAAGGTGCTCGCCGATGGCGGCGCCGACATGATCGGCATGGCCCGCGCGCTGATCGCCGACTGGGAGTGGCCCAGCAAGGCACGCGAGGGACGAGCCGAGGAAATCCGCCCCTGTATCGGCTGCCTGCAGGTGTGCCGCTCCGGCATCATGGGATGCGTCCATAGTCCGACCTCCGGCCGCGAAACCATCTATCCGCCCTGGCGAAAGGAACGCGCACCAAGGCAACGCAAAGTGGTCGTGATCGGCGCAGGGCCGGCGGGGCTGGAGGCCGCGATCCAGGCTGCCGAGCGAGGCCATTGCGTGGTGCTCTTCGAGGCCGCGAAAAGCCTGGGTGGCCAGGCGCGCATTGCCGCGCTCGCGCCGCATCGCACCGACATCGACGGCGTCGTCGCCCATCGCGTGCTCGAGCTCACGCGGCTCAAGGTGGACGTGCGCCTGGGCATTCGTGCGGACGCGGCGGCCGTACTGGCCGAAGCGCCCGACGCGGTCGTGGTAGCGACCGGCGCGGTCCCGCTGCCCTTCGCGGATGTTGACGGGGGCGGACATTCGCACGTGATCGATGTCGTGCGCGTCCAGGAGCCCGACGAAAGGGTCGAAGCACTCCTGGGCGCCGCGCGCCATGCCGTCGTCGTCGACAACGGGCACGGATTCTGGGAGAGCTGCAGCGCAGCCGAAGCGCTGGCCAAGCGTGGAATCGCCGTGAGCTTCATCACGCCCGCACGCACGATCGCGGCCAATATCCCGGGCGAATCGATCGGCCCGCTGCACCGCCGATTGCGCTGGCACAACGTCATCATCCTCCCCATGCACCGGGTGAGTGAAATACGAGAGGGGAGCGTGTCGGTCTACGACTCCGTGCGGGTCGCCGCGACAAGCATCCTCGAGGAAAAGCAGCTGCCTGCCGACGTCGTCGTGCACTTCAGCGGCAAGGAAGTCGTCACGAACCTGGCGACGGACCTCGCACGGCGCGTGCCGGAGTTGCACATCGCCGGCGACTGTCTCGCACCGAGGCGCATCAACCATGCCGTGCTCGATGGTTATCGCATTGGGCGATCACTATGAGACGCTGCAGAGGATGGACCTACCTTTGCGGTCAAAGGTCAGCTTCATAGGCTGACCCTGTTCGTCATAGATTTCGGGCTGCGTGATGCAATCTCAAGACTTCAACTACATCACCATGCACGCGGTATATGGCGATGTAGTTCTTGTGCAGGACCAGTTCACGGGTGCCTGGGACACGGCCAGCCCGGCCCATGCCCGGATGGGCCTGGAGCTTTGTCACGGCATCGCGCAACTCCAGCACAAAACTGGTCGCGCGCATCGGGTTATCTTTGGCGATGTAGCCTGCGATTTCATCAACAGATCGAAGAGATGTCTTAGTCCACTTGATCAACATGGATCAAGCGCCGTATTTGGCGAACACCGCTTTGACCTGCTGGTCGGTGGCAAATTTGCCTGCATCAGCCTCCTTGATGCCTTCATGAATGTCACGAATCTGCCAGGATTCACGCTGCACGTAGTTGGTCAGTGCATCGATGGCCAAAAAGCTCTTGGTCCGTGCGGTCGCCTTGGCCAACTCTTCGATCTGGTTGTAGAGCGCCTCGGGCAGGCGCACGTTGATTGTTCTGGCGGTCATGGTTGCAACACTTCTGTTCATGTGTAATACAGTGCATTATGTACTTCACAGACCCAAAGTCAAGGCGGGCGCAGTCTTCACTGCGGGAGAGTCCGTTAAGTCCAGGTGATCGAGCCTGAGATCCGCAGTTTTGCTGAGCGCCGGATCGCCTGATCTGTAGCGCCCTGGCTGTTGAATTTCTTCACATAGGCGGTAGATGTCGCAGTGTTCGCGTTGGGCGCCAGCAACTCGAAGCTCTTGGCCACGCCGGTCACCAGCGCGGTCATCAGTGTCAGTTGGCCAGCATCGCTGTTGTCCTGGCCGACCTCGATGGCAAAGGCACCGGGATGAAACCGATTGATCTTTGCCTAACTCATGACACCTACAGACCCCGTTCGCCCTGAGCTTGTCTACAAGGGCTTCGACAGGCTCAGCCCGAACGGATGAAATGCACTGTCACGAATGTCGGAAATCTAAATAGGCAAAGAGCGAAACCTTCCGTCAAGTTGACTCGCGCGGCGTCGATAACTCGCTAGCCAAGCACCTGCCCAGCACGCTCACATCAGCCAGATTCTCCAGATCATCGACTAAGCCGATGATCGATTTGAGCTTGTGATCCGGCAGAGGCTTTGCGGCCAGCGCATTGCAGTCACTGATTTTCTGGCGCATCTCGTCCATGCTCATCGGGTTGCGCGGATTGCCTTTGACGAAGTCGATTCGTTTGCTGAGAACGTGACCGTTGCGCAGTGTGATTGAAATCGAACTCGGAGGAACACCGACCGGGAATTCCTTGTCGAGTTGCCCGTCAATCTGTGTCTCGACCCGCGTTGCAAGTTCAAGTGCAGCGCCATCCAATGGTGTGTTGTCAGTGAAGTGTTTTGCACGAACCTCGCCATGCTGCATGGCCAGGCCGAGCGCGAAGGGCATGCTGAAAAGGGCCTCTCTGGAGGTCTGAGGTTTCTGCTTTTTGTCCCTGGGTGCGCAGGTGGTGTTGTAGGTGCCGGTGGTGGTGCGCACCACAATTCCCGCCACGTCGCTCGCGGCGAGTTGATGATCGCGCCGCAGTGCGATCACAGCTTCTATCGCCGAGTGATTCAGGAAACAACATGGGTAGAACTTGGTGCTGATCTCTTCGAGCTCGAATCGCTGGCCCAAATCCGCCTCGATTCTGGCGCGGTCGTATTGGCCATTGTGATAGCTGCGAAAGTAGCCGTAGGCGCCGTCGAACACGCCCAGCGGCCCTTGCGTGCCCCCTTCGGCCAACAGCGCGGCCATCACGCCCGAATGGGCGACGAGACCTTGCTGTATGCGTACCAGCTCAGAGCCTTCCACCATCGGCTGCATGCTTCCCGAAACCTGCGAGCCCGCGATGCCAAGCGCCGATACCATCGCATCCTTTGGCAGACCCAAGAGCTTGGACACACCCAGGGCCGTCGCGAAGTTGGTGCAGTGCACGCTGGCGATGCGCCCGGTGTCAAGAAAGTTCGTCTTCACGCTCTGCAGCAGCCGGATCATGGTTTCCATCGCGACTGCGCTGGCTGCGATGAACTGCCGCCCTGTGGTCTGGCCGTCGCGCTCAGCCGCTGCAAGCAATGCGGGAATGCAGCCGGCTGTCACATGCAGTATGGCCCCTTCATGCACCGCATCGAAATCTCTTGCGCGCGCCATGGCTGCATTCACAAGCGCAGCGCCCTGAATCGGCAGCTTGCAGCCTTGCATGGCCACCGTGGCCTGCGTAGCGCCACCCCATGAGGCTACCGTCTTGACCAGACGCTCGATCCCTTCTGCCGAGCTGCCTGAGATGGTCACCGCCAATTGATCGAGCAGCAGCAGTTTGATATGAGCGACAGTGGTTCGAGGCAGGTCTTCGTAGTTCAGTCCGCGTGCAAATTCGGCCAGACGCTGCGCGAGCTCGGCTTGGACACTGGCAGTCAAAGGAACTGTCGAGGCCATCGCGGTTTGGCCTCAGTAGCTATCGGCAACAGGCGCCAAGCCCACCTGGGCAGCCACGTCGTAAGTTGTTCCGGTGATGAAGCCACCGGCAAAGCCAGGCGCCAGCGGGCGCGGTGCCAAAGTGCGCAACCACAGGCGCATCATGAAGCGGCGGGCGTTCTGATCTTTTGGATCCTGCCAAGTGGCGCGCGAGTGAAGCACCGTGTAGTTGTTCAGCAATTGCAGGTCGCCAGTCTGCAGCATCATCTCGAAGCTGAGGTCGGGGCGCCTGGTGGTCTCTTCCATGGTGCGCAGCGCGGCTTTCTCATCTGGGGGCAGTGGGCGATTCAGGCGGGCCGCGCCAGTCTCTATTGTCTTGGCGTTGAAGTTGACGCTCAAGTGGCCTTCGTGGTAGCTGTAGACCGGAATGGGATGGGGCGTGGTCATCAGGCCGCTGGCCGCGCCTTGGCGCCTGAGATCGTGATAGAAGCCTCGGTAGAGACCTTCGATTGCTTCGGGCGATTGCTCCAGTATCTCGTTGTAGACAGACATGGCGCTCACCACGCTGCTCAAGCCGCCGCCGTCGGCAGCAGGGCGCACGCACAAGAGCGCCACCAGATCGGAGGGGTCGCAGTGGGCGCGCTGCTCGATCGATGTGGCCGAGCCGTGCACATTGATGTCGTGCGGGTCAAGACCCTGATCGACGATGTAGCCCACCATCGCGTCCTCGATGTTGCCCAAGTTGACGTGCGGGCTTTGCCGCAGTCCGCGTCCGAGGTAGGTGCCAATGCCCCACAAGATGGTGCTGGCCTGACTGGGCTGGCTCGGGTCGATCGGCAGCCCGCGCATCACCACGATGCCGCGGCCGTGCTGGAGTTGTTCAAGCACATCGGCAAGCACGAACTTCAAAGTGGGTAGGTCGAAGTCTTCGCGGCCGAACTCACCCGCCGCCATCCCGCGCGCAAGCACGCGATCATGAGCTTGCGAGATTTCACCAGCCTGCGAGTCGCTCAACTGCAGCAACCAGGACTTGTCGTTCTCCAGATCCTGGCGCCGCCATACGCTGGGCCCCTGAACGGGTTCATGCAGCTTTGACATGTGTTTCATCCATTTGCGCGCGCACGCTTGAGAATGTTCAATGGTCAGCGCGACGTCTCAATTCATGCTACAGGGCTGCACGGTTCGGGTCAACACACTCATGGGCACACGCTCATGGGCAAGCGGACGGCACCTTATCGTTTGACAGCCACAGCAGCGGCTGATAGATTGCCCCACGACAAAATTCGAAAGGCGAGCGTGAAAAGAGTCAACACTTTGCTTGCGGCAGCGTGCCTTGTCATGGCCACCTTCACGCCAACCCTTGCCCAGGACGTCTACCCCAGTAAATCAATTCGGCTACTGGTCGGCGTTGGCCCCGGCTCCACTGTGGATGGCTCAGCTCGGGTGATCGCGGAGCGAATGTCCAGGCTTCTGGGGCAATCGATCGTCGTTGAAAACCAGCCCGGTGCGGGCGGCATGCTGGCTGCCAAGAATGCCATCAGTGCAAAGCCTGATGGCTACACGCTGCTTTACTACTACACAGACTCGATCGCCATCGCCCCCTTGTTGTCCAAGGACCCACCCTTCGATGCCACCAAGGACCTCGCCTATGTTGGCGATGTGGTGCGCATCTATGGCGTTCTGCTGGCGGTGCCGTCTACTTCGGCCATCAACACCTTCGATGATTTTGCAAAAGCCGCCAAGTCCTCTGCGACGAAGCTCAATTATGGAACCTGGGGAATAGGCAGTTCCGCGCACTTGGGCTTTGAGATGATTGGCGAAAAGCTTGGATTTCAGTTGGTGCATGTGCCCTACAAAAGCGGCGCGGCCAGCTATGTGGCCGCGCTTTCGGGTGAGGTGGATATTGTCATGAGCGTGGCGTCAACCGCGCCGGTGCGAAGCGGCCGGCTGCGGCCCATCGCGGTGGCGGGTTCACGCAGGCTGTCCGAATTCCCGGCTGTTCCGACTCTGGTGGAGCTTGGCATTGGTGAGCAGGCGTTTGCGCCTGTCACCTACGGCATCGCCGCACCCACTGGTACGCCGGCTGCCATCCTTGAAAAGCTGCGCGATGCAGCAGAAAAAGTTGTGCGCTCTCCAGAGAGCGTGGAACGCCTGGTCGGCATGGGCGTGGAGCCGGCGCTGGCCGCGCCGACCGAGGCAGCATCGAACATCCGCCGTGCGACGGCAGCCTACAGCCCTGTGATCAAGAGGCTGGGCATCTCCAACCAATAACTCCGGCCCACCCCCAACAGGCTCAACGCGTCATCCCGCCCGGGCGGGTGAGCACGCGCTCAATCTTCACGATCTGGGTGACAAAGACGCCGGGTGTGACGATGGTCTCGGGATCGAGCGCGCCCAGCTCGACGATCTCATGCACCGTGGCCACGGTCTTCTTTGCGCCGGTGGCCATCACCGGTCCGAAATTGCGAGCCGCCTTGCGATAGACCAGATTGCCCCAGCGGTCGCCGCGCTCGGCCTTGACCAGCGCCAGGTCGCCGTGCAGCGGGTATTCGAGAACGTAATGAATACCGTTGATCTCGCGGGTTTCTTTGCCGACGGCCAGTGGCGTGCCGTAGGCGGTGCGTGTGTAGAAGGCGCCGATGCCAGCGCCGGCGGCGCGTACCCGCTCCGCAATATTGCCTTGCGCCACCAGTTCGAGTTCGATCTTGCCACTGCGATACAGCTCGTCAAACACCCACGAGTCGATCGCGCGCGGGAAACTGCAGATGATCTTGCGCACGCGTCCGGCCTGCAGCAGGGCAGCCAGGCCGGTATAGCCGTTGCCTGCGTTGTTGCAAACAATGGTGAGGTCCTTCGCGCCCTGCGCCCGCAGGCCGTCGAGTAGTTCATCGGGTACGCCTGCGGTACCAAAGCCGCCGAGCAATACCGTGGACCCGTCGGCCACATGGCCAAGAGCTTGTTCGATCGAGTCGGCGATTTTGTTGATCATGGTGTGTGCGAAGACGGCCCTGCAGCCGCCGCTGTGAAGTGGCTCGGACGATCCTAGAAACGGCAGTTGGACGCGCTCGAGTGGGTGTCTGGCAAGCCCGATGGCAAGGCGTGACGAC
>CANJPU010000086.1 GCA_947476285.1 Comamonadaceae bacterium
ACTTCCTGATGACGGTCTTGGAGGCTCGGCAAACCGCCGTGCAGGCCAGCGAAAGAAAAGCCGCGTAGTATCACGTCAGAGGAGCCGTCACCCGGCAGCGTTCAACAGTGATCGGGACATTGCCAGCGTGCATCGCATTGAAACGATGTCATCCATTACTCTTGAGTGGTGGACGATATCAAGCAACTCGCCGGGGATGCAGGGCAGATCCGCAACTAAGTTGGCCTGTTCTACGGTGAGTTTCAGGACAAGCTTTTCGCCAGGCTTTAAAAGCTTTTTCTTCGTTGATCGCATAGTTACTCCTGTCTGACAAGTGGCGCAATCTCGTTGGCCGGAGCACTCTCGGCCTGAGCCCCACCGGCGTGCCACCCATAGCCCCGCGGAATCGCCGCCAGCAACTGCCGCGTATACGGATGCTGAGGGTTTGAATAGACCTCCTGCGCATCGCCGTGCTCGACGATCTCGCCGTCGTTCATCACCAGAATGTTGTCGGCCATGTACTTCACCACCGCCAGGTCGTGGCTGATGAACAGATAGCACAGGCCGAACTCATCCTGCAGATCCAGCAGCAGATTGAGCACGGTGGCCTGCACGCTCACATCGAGGGCGCTGACGCTTTCGTCGCAGACGATCACTTCAGGCTGCAGGGTCAGGCAGCGCGCGATGGCAATGCGCTGGCGCTGTCCGCCTGAAAATTCATGAGGGTATTTGCCAAAGGCTTGTGCCGGTAGGCCCACACGGTCCAGCCAGCTCAGTGCCAGCCGCGTGCGATCATCGTCGCTGGCGCCAATGCGGTGAATGCGCATGGGCTCCAGCAAAATCTGGCCGACTGTAAAGCGCGGGTTCAGGCTGGCATAGGGGTTCTGGAAAATGATCTGAATACGGCGCCTATAGCTGCGCAGGCCCGAGGACGCGAGCCGGACCAAGTCCTGACCCTCGAACAAAATGCTTCCGGCCGTCGCATCCGTCAGGCGCGTCAGCATCATGCCAATGGTTGTCTTGCCAGAGCCCGATTCGCCAACTAGGCCCAGGGTGCGGCCTCGATGCAGCGAGAAGCTCGCTGGCTTGACCGCCTCGATGTTCTTGCGCCGAAGCCAGCCATCTTTGAGCCGATAGGTCTTGCAAAGGCCGTGCACCTCGATCAGCGCCGGCCCCTGCATGGCCCGGGGTGCGCGCTGCTCGGTGGGGGCTTGGCCGCCCTGCATCACGTCATCGATCACCGGCAGGCGCATGGGCCGGCTGTCCAGCCGAGGTCTGCAGGCCAACAGCGCCTGGGTGTAGGCATCGCGCGGTGCACTGAAGATGCTCTCTACCGATCCAGCCTCACGCACCTGCCCTTCGCGCATCACCACCACCTGGCTCGCGATCTCGCCCACCAGCGCGAGATCGTGGCTGATGAAAAGCATGCTCATGCGCTGGCGCTGCTGCAGCGCGGCCAGCAGGTCGAGAATCTGCCGCTGCACCGTCACATCCAGCGCGGTGGTGGGCTCATCGGCAATGAGTAGCTTGGGCTCGCAGGCGATGGCCATCGCGATCATCACCCGCTGCTGCTGCCCGCCGGACAACTCATGCGGATAGGAATTGAGCCGGGCCCGCGCCTGCGGTATGCCCACTTCATTGAGCAGATCCAGAGCGCGCTCACGCGCCTGGCGCGCGCTCAGCCCCATGTGCAAGCGCAAGACCTCGGCGATCTGCTCGCCCACGCTCAGCACCGGGTTGAGCGAACTCATTGGCTCCTGGAAGACGAACGAGATCTCCTTGCCGCGAAGCTGGCGCATCTGCTGGCCCGAAAGCGCCAGCAAATCACGGCCCTCGTAGAGAACGCGGCTGCCCGCGCCCACGACGGCATTACCCGGCAGCAGACGCACGATGCTCATCGCGCTCACGCTCTTACCGCTTCCTGATTCGCCTACCAGGGCTACGGTGGTGTTGGCCGGTATCGCAAAGCTCACGCCGTGCACCGCCGGCTGCACCTCATGCCCAATGCGAAACCCCACCTGCAGGTCTTGCACTTCAATCAGTGAAGCAGCCGAGGTGTGGGCCGTGTTCATCTGAGCTTGGGGTCCATGGCATCGCGCAGTGCATCGGTGAGCAATGCGAAGGCAGTCACGAAGGTGGCCATGAAGGCCGTGGCCGCCGCCAGTTGCCACCACTTGCCCAGCACCAGTTCGGTCTGCGCTTCGGCCAGCATGGTGCCCCAACTGACCATGTCGATCGGAACACCCAGCCCCAGGAAGGAGAGGATGACTTCGGCCTTGATGAAGCCCACCGCATGTAGGCTCAACTGCACCAGCACCACGTGGCTGACATTGGGCAGGATGTGACGCAACATGCGCTGCACATGCCCTGCGCCTATGGCCTGCGCCGCGCGCACATACTCGCGCGAGCGGTGTTTGATGTATTCGGCGCGAACCAGCCAGTAAATGCCGGTCCAGCCCACCGCACCAAGAATGATGACCACCGGCATGATGCCGTTGTCGAATGTCTTGCCCAGCGGGCCGGACTTGAACACCGCCGCCAGCGCGAAGATCAGCAGGATGTAAGGCACCGAGGTGAAAACGTTGTACACCCATTCCAGCAAATCACCCACGCGGCCGCCAAAGTAGCCCCCCAGCGCGCCCAGCACAGTGCCGATCAGCGTGGCCAGCAGCGCCGCCGCAATGCCCACCAGAATGGAAACCTGGGCGCCCTTGATGGCCTTGTCCAGCACATCGCGCCCCAGCCTGTCACCGCCCAGTATCAGCGTGGGTGCGCGTTGCTCGACCACGGTCTTGACCTGTGCGGCACGCTCCTGCCACTCGCGATAGCGCGGGGCCAGGGGGTCGACGTCGGACAAATCCACGTTGGGTGGTGCTTTTTCTGCAGCCGCAGTTTGCTCCGCCGCTTGCGCGCCCAGCAGATGCGGCGGCGCGAAGGGCTCGCCCACCTCGCGCTGCCAGTGCGCACCCAGCATGCCCAGTTGTGTGAGCAGCACCATCAGGAAGAAAGCCATCACGATCCAAAGCGACACCATGCCCACCCGATCGGCCCGAAGGCGAGTCCAGGCCTGACGCCAGACGCCCGGTGAGCGCGGCAGATCAAGCTGCATGGCGGCTGCGCTCATTTGAGCACCACCCGCGGATCGACCAGCTTGTAGAGCATGTCGGTGGCCAGGTTGATCAGCATGGTCAGCACGGCCAGATAGATGGTCACCGCTTGTATCACTGGGTAGTCACTGCGGCCCACGGCCTGGTAGACCTCGCGCCCCAGGCCGGGCACCGAGAAGAACACTTCGATCAAGAAAGAGCCAATGAAAATACCCGGCAGCAAGGTGGCCACGTTGGTCAGGATGGGGATCATCGCGTTGCGCAGCACATGCTTGAACAGCACTGTCCGCTCGGGGACACCCTTGGCGCGGGCAGTGCGCACATAGTCGGCGTCGATCTCGTCCAGGAAAAAACTGCGGTAAAGACGGGTGTGCGGGGCCAGCCCCACTAGCACCGCAAGCAACACCGGCAGCGGCGCATACACCAGCAGATTGGTCCAGACGCTGTTGCTCCAGCCTTGCACCGGAAACCAGCCCAGACGGAAGGCGAACACATACTGGCCCACAATCACATACACCAGAAAGCTGATGGACAGCGCCACGGTGGAAATCACCATCACAGCACGATCAGTGAGGCTGCCGCGCACATACGCCACCGCCATGCCAGCCGCGATGGCCAGGCTGATCTCCAGCACCAGGATGGGCACCATGATGGTCAGCGTGGCGGGCAGCCGGGTGATGAAGATGGCCGAGACCGATTCATTGGTGGCCCAACTGCGGCCCCAGTCGAAGGTGGCGACCTTGCGCACGAACAGCCAAAGCTGCTCCAGCACCGGCAGATCCAGCCCGAGTTGCTGGCGAATCGACGTCACCTGCTCGGCCGATGCCTGCATGCCAGCCAGGATTTCAGCCGGATCGCCGCCAAAGTATTTGAAGAGGAAGAACACCAGAAGAATCACCCCCGCAAGGGTGGGGACCATCTGGAGAACGCGCCTCAGGAAATAGGAAAACATCGAGGACGGTGTTGAGAAGCTTTCGGCTTTTGCTTTGGCTTAGGGGAAATCGGGTGTGACGCGATACCAAGGACGCATTATGCTGGCAGCTTCCGTCTGGCGACATGGGTGTTTACAAGAATGAAAACCGGAAAGTGGCTGCTCTGCGCCTGCCTGTGCGTGGCAATGAATGCCATAGCGGCCGCGCCGGCGGCGCCCACACAAAAGCCGCCCGAGAAGGTGTTGCGCTACGCATTCCCGATCGCCGAAACCGGCATGGACCCGGCGCAGTTGTCCGACCTGTATTCGCGCATTCTCACCGCCAACGTCTTTGAGGCACTCTATGGCTACGACTACCTCGCGCGGCCGGCGCGGGTCAGGCCGGTGCTCGCAGAGGCCCTGCCGCAGGTGTCTGCCGACTTTCGCACCTATACCGTCAAGCTAAAGCGCGGCATCCATTTCGCAGACGACGCAGCCTTTGGCGGGGCCAAGCGCGAGCTCACCGCACCCGACGTGGTCTATTCGATCAAGCGCATTTTCGATCCGCGCAACAAGAGCCCCATCGTGGCCGGGCTGGAGGAAGAAAAAATCCTGGGCCTGGCCGAGCTTCGCAAAGCGTCGCTGGCCAGTGGAAAATTCAACTACGACAGCCAGGCAGAAGGCCTGCTGGCCCTGGACCGCTACACGGTGCAGTTCAGGCTGGAGCAGCCACGCCCGCGCTTTCTGCAAACGCTGGCAGACCCCGGCGTGCTGGGTGTGGTGGCACGCGAGGTGGTTGAAAAATACGGCGACCAGATCTCTGAACACCCAGTGGGCACCGGCCCCTTCATGCTGCAGGAGTGGAAGCGCTCCTCGCGCGTGACCTTTGTGCGCAACCCAAATTTCCGCGAGCAGTATTACGACGCCGAGCCATCGCCCGGCGACGCACAGGCCCAGGCCATCGCCGATCGCATGAAGGGCAAGCGCCTGCCGATGCTGGACAAAGTGGTGGTGTCCATCATCGATGAGCCGCAGCCGCGCTGGCTTTCATTCCTGAACAACGAACACGACTTCATGGAGCGGCTGCCGCAGAACTTTGCCACCCACGCCATTCCCAACAACCAGCTCGCACCCAATTTGGCCAAGCGCGGCATACAGGTCGAGCGGGTGCCCTTGTCGGACATCACGATGTTCTACTTTCGCATGGACCATCCGGTCGTGGGCGGCTACACGCCCGACAAGGTGGCCTTGCGCCGAGCGATCTCGCTGGCCTATAACACCGAGGAAGAAGTGCGCCTGCCGCGGCGCGGCCAAGCCATCGTTGCGCACGGCCCCGTCATGCCCAACACCACCAGCTTCGATCCGACTTTCCGCTCTGAGATGGGCAGCTTCGACCGAGCCCGCGCCATCGCCCTGCTGGACATGTACGGCTACACCGACAAGGACGGCGACGGCTGGCGTGACATGCCCGATGGAAAACCACTGGTGCTGGAACTCGACACGCTCAGCACCTCGGACTACCGCGAGCTGGACGAGATCATCAAGAAGAATCTCGACGCGGTTGGCATCCGCATCAACTTTCGCATCGGCAAGTGGCCCGAGCAATTGAAGGCCTCACGTGCGGGCAAGTTGATGATGTGGGGCTACGGCCTGTCGGCCAGCTCACCCGATAGCGGCAATGTGCTGGCGCTGGGCTACTGCAAGTCCATGGGACAGCAAAACCATTCCCGCTTCAACCAGCCCCGCTTTGACGCGCTGTACGAGAAGCAAAGCCTGATGCCCGACGGGCCCGAGCGCGACGCGGTCATCAAGCAAGCTGTGCGATTGCTCATTGCCTACATGCCCTTGAAAATTCGGGTGCACCGCATCGGCACCGATCTGCTACAACCTTGGGTGGTGGGCTACAAGCGCCACCCCAATGCCCGTGAGTTCTGGCGCTATGTGGACATCGACACAGCGCGTCTGCCCCCATGACACACACAGGAGCCACTTCCATGAATAAGAAGACACCTCGCAGCCGTCTGGTCGCGTTCAGCGCTGGCGTGTTGCTTGCCAGCATGGCCACCGCTGCGGTGATTCCGCCCGGCGTGCAGCTTCACCCGACGCAAACTCTGATTCGCAACAACGGCTCAGAGACCGAGACCCTGGACCCGGCCGTTGCCGAATCGGTGGGCGCCAACAACCTCACCCGCGATCTGTTCGAGGCGCTCACCGCTAACGACAGCGCGGGCAAGGTCGTGCCAGGCGTGGCACAAAGCTGGCGCCAGGTTGACCCGCTCACCTGGGTGTTCACGCTGAGGCAAAACGCCAAATGGTCCAACGGCGACACGGTCACCGCACAAGACTTCGTCTACGGCATCCGCCGCTTTGTCGACCCCAAGACCGCATCCAACTACGCCGCCACTTTCGGTGTCTTCCTGGCCAATGGCGCGGAGATCACCAAGGGCAAGAAGCCGCCCGCCGAGATCGGCGTGAAGGCAGTGGACAAATTCACGCTTGAAATCAAGACGGCGTTTCCGGTGAGCTTCCTGCCCAGCCTCGTGTCCAACAACAACCTCGGCCCGGTGCATCAGGCCACCGTGGAAAAGCATGGCCGCGAGTGGACCAAGCCCGGCAAGATGGTGAGCAACGGCGCCTATGTGCTCAAGGAATGGCTGGTCAACAGCCGGGTGGTGATCGAAAAGAGCCCTACCTACTGGGACGCACAAAATGTGCAGTTGACGCAGGTGACCTACCTGCCCGTCGAAGACGGCCATGCCGATGTGAAGTTGTATGAATCGGGGCAGAACGAATGGGTCTACCAGCTACCGCCCGGCACCTTTGACAAATTCAACAAGCAGTACCCGCGCGAGATCCGCAACGCGCCCATGCTGGGCCTGCGCTACTACTCGTTCCAGACGCAAAGCCCCGCCTTCAAGGACCTGCGTGTACGCAAGGCTTTGACCATGGTGATAGACCGAGACATCCTGGCCCAGCGCATCACTGCCGATGGTCAAGCGCCAGCCTACGGCTTGATGATCAAAGGCGTCGAAGGCGCGGACGTCGCCGCCTACGACTGGGCCGGCCTGCCCATGGCACAGCGTGTGGCGCAGGCCAAAGAGCTGCTGGCGCAAGCCGGGGTCAAGCCCGGCACCAAGTTCATGTTCTCGTACAACACCAGCGAGTACCACAAGAAGATGGCAATCTTTGCTGCCTCTGAATGGAAAACCAAGTTGGGCCTGAACGTCGAACTTGAAGCAATGGAGTTCAAGGTGCTGCTAAAGAAACGGCACGACGGCAGCTTCCAGATGGCGCGCAATGGCTGGGTGGCTGACTACAACGACGCCACCACCTTCCTGGCGCTGGTGCGCTGCGACTCCGACCAGAACAACAACTTCAACTGCAACCGCAAGGCCGAAGACATCATCAAGGAAGGCATGCAGCAGACTGACGCCGCCAAGCGCAAGGCCTTGCTGAGCCAGGCCACGCAGATGATCATGCAAGACTACCCCATCATCCCCTTGCTGCAGTACTCCCTGCCCCGGCTGGTAAAGTCCTACGTGGGCGGCTACTCGCTGGAGAATGCGCAAGACCGTTTCCGCAGCAAGGATCTCTACATCATCAAGCACTGACGCATCGATTACATGTGGGCCTATACCCTGCGCCGATTGCTGGCCACGCTGCCGACCCTGCTGGCCGTGATCACTGCCACCTATCTGCTGGTGCATGCGGCCCCCGGCGGCCCATTCGACAGCGAGCGAGTCGTCTCCGAAGCGGTGCTCGCCAATCTCAATGCCAAGTACCACCTGGATCTGCCGCCCTGGCAACAGTATCTGCACTACCTCAACAACCTGCTCCATGGCGACCTGGGCGCATCATTTCGCTACGCCGACTGGTCGGTCAATGACCTGGTGGCCGCAGCGCTGCCGGTGTCGCTGTCGATCGGCGGCATCTCGATGGCGGTCTCCTTCTTCCTGGGCGTGGGCCTGGGCATCGTGGCTGCGCTGCGGCAAAACAGCGCAGCCGACTATGGCGTGATGCTGCTGGGCAACCTGGGCAGCGTGGTGCCATCTTTCGTGATCGGGCCGGTGCTGGTGCTGGTCTTCGCCTTGTGGCTGGGCTGGCTGCCTGCGGGCGGCTGGGATGCGTTCGCGCCGCGCTTCATGGTCTTGCCAATTGCCCTGCTCACCTTCATCAATGTGGCGACCATCGCCCGCGTGATGCGCGGCAGCCTGATCGAGGTGCTGCACAGCAACTTCATTCGCACTGCGCGCGCCAAGGGCCTGCCCACCCGCGTGGTGGTCTTGCGCCATGCGCTGCGCCCCGCACTGCTGCCGGTGGTCTCGGTGCTGGGCCCGCTGGCGATATCGTCCATCACTGCGGCCCTGGTCACTGAGACGGTGTTTTCATTGCCCGGGCTTGGCAAGCTGATCGTGCATGGCGCGGGCAACCGCGACTACACCCTGGTGCTGGGCCTGGTGGTGCTGATCACCGTGCTGGCGGTGCTGCTCAATCTGCTGGTTGATCTGGCCTATGCCGCGCTCGACCCGAAGATCCGCTACTGACACCGCGCGCATGAGCTTTCCCTTTGGCCCCAAGAGCAGCGCCGCGCAACTGGCCGCAGCCCTGCCCGCCACCATCAGCGCACGCAGCCCCTGGTCGGATGCACGCACCCGCTTCATGCGCAACCGCGCTGCGGTGGTGAGCCTCATCACCCTGCTCGTGATCGCCGCCTTGTGCGCCATCGGCCCCTTCCTGCTGCCCCACGCATTCGACACCGCCGACTGGGACGCGATGAAACTGCCGCCCACCTGGAAGAACATGCACTGGTGGGGCACCGATGAATCCGGGCGCGACCTGCTGGTGCGCTGCCTGATCGGCGGGCGCATCTCGCTGATGGTGGGCCTGATGGCCACGCTGGCCTCAGTGGCGCTGGGCATCGCCTGGGGCGCTACCGCTGGCTTCCTGGGCGGCTGGGTCGATAGCCTGATGATGCGGCTGGTGGACATGATGTACGCGATTCCCTACCTGCTGATCGCCATCTTGCTGGTGACCATCCTGGGCCGTGACTTCTACCTGGTGGTGCTGGCCATCACCGCGTTCTCGTGGATGGACATGGCACGCGTGGTGCGCGGGCAGACACTGTCGCTTCGCAACATGGAGTTCGTGGAAGCGGCGCGCGCCATCGGCGTGCCCACCCGGCGCATCATCTTTGCCCACATCGTGCCCAATCTATTGGGCGTGGTGGTCATCTACACCACCGTCACAGTGCCTGCAGTCATCCTGACCGAGTCGGTGCTGTCTTTCCTGGGCCTGGGCATTCAGGAGCCGATGACAAGCTGGGGCGTGCTGATAGAGGACGGCACCAAGGTCATGGAAGTCGCACCCTGGATGATGCTGTTTCCGGCGGCCCTGCTGTCCATCACCCTCTACTGCTTCAACTTCATCGGCGATGGGCTGCGCGATGCGCTCGACCCGAAGGAAAGACTAGCGTGAGCGCAGCAAGCGGACATGCACTGCTGCAGGTGCAAGACCTCGCGGTGCGCTTTGCCACACCCGAAGGCGATGTGAGTGCGGTCAACGGTCTGGGCTTCACACTGGAGCGCGGCCAAACCTTTGGCATCGTTGGCGAGAGCGGCTCGGGCAAAAGCCAGAGCATGCTGGCCCTGATGGGCCTGCTGGCCGGCAATGGCAGCGCCAGCGGAGTTGCGAAGTTCCAAGGGCAGGACTTGCTGGGCCTGGCGCCGGCGCAGCTCAATCGCATTCGCGGCAACCGCATCGCAATGATCTTCCAGGACCCGATGACATGGCTCAACCCTTACCTCACGGTGGAGCGGCAAATGACCGAGGTGCTGGAGCTGCACAAGGGGCTGAGCCGGCGCAGTGCGCGGCAACTGGCCATCGCCGCGCTGGAGTCGGTGCGCATGCCTGACGCAGCGCGCAGCATCGATCGCTACCCGCATCAGTTCTCCGGCGGCATGCGCCAACGCATCATGATTGCGATGGCGCTCTTGTGCCAACCTGATGTGCTGATAGCGGACGAGCCCACCACCGCGCTGGACGTGACGGTGCAAGCCCAGATCATCTCGCTCTTGCGCGAGCTGCAGCGCGATTTCGGCACCGCCATCATCCTCATCACACACGACCTGGGCGTGGTGGCCGGGCTGTGCGACGAGGTCATGGTGCTTTACGGGGGGCGCGTCATGGAACAAGCCAGCGCAAGCAGTATTTTCTACCGGCCCACCCATCCCTACACGCTGGGTCTGCTCAATGCCATCCCTCGGCTGGACCATGAAGGCGAGCGCCTGCTGGCCATTGCCGGTGCGCCGCCCGACATGGCCCATCTGCCGCAAGGCTGCCCTTTCAGTGCGCGCTGCAGCTTCGCGCAGGCGCGCTGCGCCGCCGAGCAGCCGCCACTCGCGCCGGCCGCGCAAGATGCACACGTGCTGCGCGCCTGCCACGCGCACGCGCGCACCGTCAATGCCAGCTTGCCATGACAACGCCCGCCACACCCCTGCTCTCGGTGCGCGATCTGCATGTGCACTTCAAGGTGCGCGCGCCGGGCCTGCTGCCCGCCAGCCGCGTGCTGCGCGCTGTCAGCGGCGTGAGCTTTGATCTGCGGGCGGGCGAGACGCTGGGCATTGTGGGCGAATCGGGCTGCGGCAAATCAAGCCTTGCGCGCGCGCTGCTGAACCTGCTGCCCGTGCATTCCGGTCAGGTGGTCTGGATGGGCCAGGACATGCAAGGCGCATCATCGCAAGACTGGCAGCAGGTGCGGCGCAATGTGCAAATGGTCTTCCAGGACCCGCTGGCATCACTGAACCCGCGCATGAACATCGCTCAGATCGTGGGCGAGCCGCTACGCACCCACCATCCTGAAATGCCACAAGTGCAGGTGATGGAGCAGGTGCGCGAGATGATGCGAAAAGTGGGCCTTGATGACGAACACCTGCGCCGCTATCCGCATGAATTTTCCGGCGGCCAGTGCCAGCGCATCGGCATCGCCCGCGCGCTCATCCTGCGGCCGCGCCTGCTGGTGTGCGACGAGCCAGTCTCGGCACTGGACGTCTCCATTCAGGCGCAGATCATCAATCTGCTCAAAGACTTGCAGCAGGAGATGCAACTGGCCATGGTCTTCATCGCCCACGACCTGGCCGTGGTGCGACACATCAGCCAGCGGGTGATGGTGATGTACCTGGGCAAGACCATGGAGTTGGCGAGCAAACGCGCACTGTACGCAAACCCGCACCACCCCTACAGCCGCGCCCTGCTCTCGGCCGTGCCGGTGCCAGACCCGCAGCGCGAACGCGACAAAGTGATTGTCCTGCAAACCGGTGAGCCGCCCTCGGCAAGCGACCCGCCCTCGGGATGCGTCTTTCGCACACGCTGTCCGCAGGTGTTTGACAAGTGCGCAGCGCAGGTGCCGGTGTTGCGCAAGGTGGATGAGGACAGCGAAGTGGCCTGCTGGTTGTTTTCGGCATAAGGGATAATCCTCGCCATCCGAGCAGAACCAAAGTGCCATTCATGATCCCCCACCACCCACCCGCCGTTGCCAAACACACCAAGATCAAATCATCCCGCGTGAAGACATGGGCCGGCTTCATCTTCGCCATCGCAAGCCTGGGTCTGTCGCCGCTGGCTGCAGCACATGACTACACCGTGGGCGATCTGGTCATTGAGCACCCTTATGCCAACCCCAGCCTGGCCGGCGTACGCAACGGCGCGGCGTATCTCCAGCTGGTGCGCAACCGCGCCGCGCAGCCCGATCGCCTGCTTGGCGCCAGCACACCGGTGGCCGCGCGGGTGGAGTTGCACCGCATGGAAACCGATGGCCAGATCATGCGCATGCGTGAAGTCAGCTCCATCGAAGTACCCGCGAGCGGCCAGGTCGCCCTGGCGCGGGGTGGCTTGCACATGATGCTGATCGATCTGAAGCAGCCACTCAAGGCAGGCGATCGCTTTGATCTGACGCTGCGCTTTGAGCGCGCGGGCAGCCAGAAGGTGGAAGTCATGGTGCAGGCCGCGCAAGCACCCATGCAATCACCCAAACAAGCGCCCGCCAGCGCTGCGCATCACCACCACTGAGCGCGCTAAAGAAAAAGCCACCGCCCGTGCGGTGGCTTTTTTGTTAAGTCAACCTGGCTCAGAACTTGTGGCGAACGCCCAAGGTGAAGTAACGGCCAATCGCGCCTGAGTAGTCCAGCGGGTTGTAACCTATGGCGCCATAGGTGGTTGGATCGAACGGTGCCTTCTTGTCAAAAGCGTTGAGCATGGAGCCGAAGATTTCGGTGTTCTTCTGCAGCCTGTACAGGAAGGACAAGTCCACCGTCATGAAAGACGCGATCTTGCAGCCATTGGGCACGTCCGCGCCTGCCGTGTTGATGGTGGCGCAGGTCGTGTCGCTCTGCTCGAACTTGTTGCTCATGGTGCCACGGTAGTTGGCAATCGCGCCCAAGCGCCAGCTTCCGACGTCCCAGCTCGTCCTCACGCTGATGCGGTCCCTGGGGCTGCCCATGCAGTTGGTGATGTTGCAGTCGCCATGGGTGCCGGCATAGTTATGCACGACACCACCGGACTCGACCACACGTTGAACGAACACATGAGTCCAGCTTATGCCGAAGTTGAGGGTGCCATTGCCGCCACCCAGATCCATGCGGTGCTTGGCATCCACATCCAGACCGCGGGTCAAGCTCGTCGCTGCATTCTGGAAAGTCACAAAGCCAGCCAGAATGGGGCCCGGATCACTGGGCGACTCTTTCACGCCAGGGTCGGTGTCGCGCTGCACACGGCCTGCGTCGACCGCTGATTGAGGATCATCGATGACCGGCAGGCCCTTACGCTTGATCTCCCACAGGTCAGCCGTGAGGCTGGTCTTTGGGGTGAGGTCCCAGACCATGCCCAAGGTGGTGCTTTGCGATTTCTCGGGTTCCAGACTCGGGTTTCCGCGCTGGATAAAGGTGGGCGCCACCGATGCAGCGCTGGCCACGCCGGCTGCCACCCGGGCCCTGTCATTGACTGTCGCGCCACCGAAGGCGGCCAGCGCGCTCACGCTGTTCTCGGCTGTGCTGGGGGCGCGGAAGCCCTCGGCGTAGGTGCCGCGCAGCGCAAAGTTGCTCGTCGGCTTCCACTTGGCGCCGATCTTTGGCGTGAAGGCATTGCCGAAATCGGAGTAGTGATCGGCGCGCAACGCGGCGCTGAGTTCGATCTGCCGGGTGACGGGCGCAAGCAGTTCGCCGTAAATGCCGTAGACACTGCGCGTGCCCTTACCACCGCCCAGCAAAGAGACGCCGATGTAATTGCCCAGGCCGGTGAACAGCGGCGAATTGGCCGACTCATGCCGGAACTCAGCGCCCACGGCCAGCCCCATGTTGCCGCCTTCGAGCTTGCCCAACTCACGCGTGGCCTTGAAGTCAATGCCGGTGTAACGCGAGAAACCTTCTGAGGTTTGGTCCTTGAGCAAGGCACCGTAGAGCGCAGGAGAATTCAGGTACGCATTCTCACCAATGCGCCACACCGTACCCGCCGGCAAGGCCGCATAAGCCGGGCTGAATGCGGCGGCTGCAGCCATGTTGGACGCGGTCGGGTTCAGCAAGGCGTTGGACACCAGGCGGTTGATGGTTTTCTCGGAGGTGGACTTCTGCTTGTTCTCAGAGAACATGAAAGCGGTGTCATAGTCCCACGCATCCATCGTGCCCTTGATACCGGCCACCACCCGCACTGAGTCGACAGAGGCCCTCTGAACTCGCGGCCCGATCTCAAAAGCTGGGTTGTATTGCAGCCTGGCAGCCGTGCCGAAGTAGGGGTTGTCGGGATGCGTCGCACCAAGCTGCGCCGAGGAAGTGTTGGATGTGACCACGCCAGCCGAATTGGTGACGCCGCCATCCGGCGTGAAAGCCACGTTGCGGCCGCCACCCTGCGTGCGCGTGTCGGCTTTGTAGTAGCTCAAGTCCATGTAGGCTTCGGTGCGCGCATTGATCTGCTTGGAGAAGCGGCCAAAGAAGTTTGCGGTTTCCGACTCAGGCTGCACCTGCCCGAACTGGCGCCACAAATCGGTGACGCAACTGCCCGGCACGTTTTGCGCCATGTTGGTGTTGGCCGCGCAGTAAGCCGCCGCACCCGGGAATTGCTTGGTGAAACCCGCGCCGTTCGGGTCGGATCGCGCATAGAACATCGTGCTCACCGGATCACGCACATTGCCCACGATGGACTGCGTCTGTGCCGCATTCGCGGTGTCGCCCACGGTGCCATGCCCGCCATTGCGGCGCGCGTTGTTGCCGACGTTGGGCGATGTCCCAGAACTTGTTGAACAGAAGAGCTGAGGGTGGCGGCTCCTTTCGCCCGCATGTGAACATGCGGGTGCCTAGCAAGCAAAGAAAGGAACCACCGAAATGAAGTCTCTCACAAAGTCCGCACTGCGGGCGATCCCTGCTGCCCAGGTGCAGCTTTCGTTGAACGTACAA
>CANJPU010000087.1 GCA_947476285.1 Comamonadaceae bacterium
AGCAGGGATCGCCCGCAGTGCGGACTTTGTGAGAGACTTCATTTCGGTGGTTCCTTTCTTTGCTTGCTAGGCACCCGCATGTTCACATGCGGGCGAAAGGAGCCGCCACCCTCAGCTCATCTGTTCAACAAGTTCTGGGACATCGCCATGGTTAGTCAACATCGAGGGCCGCCGTTATGATGATTCGTGACCGGCCGCAAGACCATGGACCGAAAGACTTGAAAATGAAAATCTGGTACCAGAGCATGACCCGGGCGTCCGCTTGGCCTGCCTACAACGCCGCTCTGCGTGAAGTGTTGCAAAGCGCTGCCGAGCCAGGCACCCAAATTCACGTGCATGGCATCGAGCAACGCGGCGGCGTGGGCGATCAATACCGCTATCTTGAACTTATTGAAACCCAGGAAGTTCTGGCCAACGTCGAGATCGCCACAAGAGAAGGCTTCGACGCTTTTCTGATCGGCAACATCTGTGACCCAGGCCTGCGCGAAGCGCGCGAGATCACCGACATGCCGGTGCTGGGTCTGGGTGAAACCTCTGTTCAGGTCGCAAGCCTCATGGGCGGCAACTTCTCGCTGGTCACTGGCTCACCCAAGCACATTCCCAAGCTGGTGGAAAACGTGCGGCGTTATGGTCAACGCGACATGCTGCACAGTGCGCGCTCCATGCAGATGATCCGGCTTGTCGATCTTGACCAGGGTTTCTCCGACGCCGCAACAGGCAAGGCCCTTATCGACCGATTCATGTCTGAGGTGGATCTGGCCTGCCAGGAAGGCGCCGAGGTCGTGATACCTGCTGTTGGCGTGCTGATGGTGCTGCTCGCACGCGCGAATGTTCATGCCAGCAGCACGGGTGCAATCCCCATCCTCAACGGCGTCAAGGCCCTGGTCAAGATGGGCGAGACTGCCGTGCGCCTGCGCGCGCTCATGGGCGGCGTCTGGACATCGCGGCGCTGCATGTACCAGCAACCGCCTCCCAGCCAATTGGCTGAAATTCGCAAGCATTACGGCGCCGTCTACAGCGGACTGCCCGACCCCACCACAAAGGAACATTCATGAAATCTGGCAATCGTTTACTGTCTCGCCTGCCTGCGCTGCTGACGGCCTGTCTCTTGTCTGTCATCGGCTTGCAGGCCCATGCGCAAGATTATCCGAACCGGCCCATCAAGATCATTGTTCCCTACGGCGCTGGCGGAAGTGTTGACGCGATTGGCCGCACGCTGGCGCAAGAATTGACCCAGCGCCTGGGCCAACCCGTGGTGGTGGAAAACAAGGCTGGCGCGGGCAGCAATCTGGGTTCGACCTTTGTCGCCAAGTCGCCAGCAGACGGCTACACGCTCTTGCTCACTTCGCCCGGCAATGCGATCAACTACACGCTCTACAAGCCCGTGCCTTATGACGTGAAAACCGAGCTGACACAAGTAGCGGTTGTCGGCCGTGCACCTGGCATTTTGCTGGTGAACCTCACATTCCCCGCGAACAACGTGAAGGAGTTTGTGGCGATGGCCAAGAAGGCGCCGGGCACGCTCAATTTTGGCTCGGGCGGCTCCGGCAGTTCTGAGCATTTGTCGGGCGAGATGTTCAAGTCAACCGCAGGCATCGATCTGGTTCACGTGCCATACAAGGGTGGTGCGTCGGTGGTCACCGATATTTTGTCCGGCCAGGTGCAGGCTTTTTTCACCAACCAGGCCAACGTGATTGGTCAAATCAAGGGCGGCTTGATCAAGGTGCTGGGCGTGGCCGCGCCACAGCGCTCGGCGCTTCTTCCCAATGTGCCAACGTTTGCGGAACAGGGCTACCCTGAGCAACTGGTGTCGGTCTGGTGGGGCATAGCCGCGCCAGCCAAGACGCCTGCTGCGGTGCTCGACCGGCTGAACAAAGAGATCGTCGCGGCCGGCGCATCTGCTTCCATGCGCCAGAGGCTTTCCGAGATGGGCGCAGAGTCGATCAGCACCACGCGCGCCCAGGCCAATGAATTCATTGAGCAAGAAATCGTGCGCTGGGGCAAGGCCGTCAAGTCTTCCAACGCCCAAGTCAACTAAGGAACGCAGCATGCGCCCCATCCAACACACATCCACCCCCGTGAGCCGGCGCACCGTGCTGTCGGCGCTGGGTGCTGGCATGGCTGCTGGCGCCATGCCAGCGTGGTCCCAGAGCGAAGCGTGGAAGCCGGGCAAGCCGGTGCGCCTGCTCAACGGTTTTTCCGCAGGCGGCTCGGCGGACATTCTTTGCCGCATTCTGGCGGAAGCCTTGCGCCCGATTCTGGGCCAAACAGTCATTGTGGAAACGCGTGCAGGTGCCAACGGCTTCATTGCGGCCGAAGCAGTCGCGCGGTCCGCACCCGACGGCCTGACGATTGGCTTCGCAACCATGAGTATGCTGGCTGTATCGCCGCAAATGCCGGGGGTGAAACTGCCGTTCAATACGCAGACCGACATCACGCCCATCTCCACCTTGGCCGGCATCTACTCCCTGCTTGTGTCATCGCCCGACGCCCCGTTCAAGACAGTGCCAGAGCTGATTGCCTATGCCAAGGCCCATCCTGGTGAAATTGCCTACGCTTCCTCTGGCATCGGATCGATGCCGCACTTGGCGGGCGAACTATTCAAACGCCAAGCCAACATCGACATCGTTCACGTGCCATACAAGGGCGGCTCGCAAGCCATGATCGACCTGGAGGCCGGCAGGGTCAAGATGATGATTGGCAACATGACAGACTACCTTGGACAGGTGAAAAATGGTCAGCTTCGGGGAATCGCTTTTGGTGGCGAGCGGGCATCTGCGGCATTGCCAGACCTGCCCTTGATCAGCCGCTGGTTGCCCGACTTCAGCATGAGCAACTGGTTCGGCATCTTCGGCCCGGCGCGCTTGCCCGAGCCGATCACCACCGGTTTGTCGCAGGCGATACAAACCGTTCTGAGCGATCCTGCGGTGCGCAAGCGCATGGGCGATCTGGGTGCCGAGGCACTGCCTGCCACGCCCGCGCAATTCGTCCGGCGGATTGATGAAGAGCGCAAGCGCTGGGGCGAGGTAATCAAAGCCGCCAACATTCAAGCGAGTTGATGACATGAACGAAGCCCCCGCACACCCCGACCGAGAATACAGCGCACGCGCCCTGCTGGGTGTGGCCGTGCCGCAAGCCAACCCTGTGGTCGAGCCCGAGTTTTCCGCGCTGGTGCCGCCGGGTGTGGGCGTGATCGCCACCCGGCTGCAGGGCAGTCGCACCGATTCGGGCAACCGCATTGTTCAGTACCTTGACAACCTGGGCGCGAGCATCGAGGCGTTCGACACGGCGCGCCCTGATGCACTCGGATTCGCCTGCACCGGCACGAGCTATCTGATTGGGCCCGATGAGGAGCGCCGGCGTGTCGATGCCTATCGCAAACAGTTTGGCTATCCCATCATCACCGCAGCGCATGCGATTCTCGCTGCGTGCGAACATCTGGGCATCGCGCGCATCGCCCTGCTCGCGCCCTATCCGCAGTGGATCGTCGATGCGAGCCTGATCTACTGGAAGCAGTGCGGCCTGACCGTCACCAACTCGGCGCGCACTGTGATGGACACAAGCGATACCCGAGCCATCTACAAAATTCCGTCGTCGATGGCACTTGACGCAGCCCGGGCGCTGAACACCGAAGGCGCCGATGCGATTTTGATCTCAGGCACGGGCATGCCCACTTTGCGGGTGATGTCCAAGCTTGCGCTGCAAACCGGCAAGCCGGTGCTCTCGTCCAACCTGTGCCTTGTCTGGGCACTGTTGCGCGAAACCGGCGTGTCGCCCGATGCACCGCGCACGGCATTGGGCGAGACGCTCATGGGCGGCTGGCTTGAACGCGCTGCCTTGCTTTGAATGGCTGACCCGACGCGCAGCGGCACGCAGAGCATCGACCGCTCGGTCATGCTTTTGAAGCGGCTCGCCATGCGCGGCAGAACCGGCTGGGGCCTGACCGATCTGGCCGCGCGCTGCGATCTGGACAAGAGCACCACGCACCGAATACTCTCGGCACTGATTCGCGGCCGCATCGTCGAGCGCGATGCCGCCAGCCGGCGCTACCGGCTGGGCCCGATGTTGTTTGAGCTGAGTCTGGCGCGGCCCGATTCACTGGCCATCCAGAAGGCGTGCGAAGCCCCCTTGCAACGGCTGGCCACCCGCCTGCGTTGCCTCACTTATGTGTACCTGCGCAGCGACTGCGACGCCGTGGTGGCGGCGCGTGCGGGCAGCCTTCCGATCAAGGCGATGGCTGCGCAGATCGGCACCCGCAGACTCCTGGTGGAGACCGCTGGCGGCACCGCGATTTTGATGGCGATGGAAAAGCCGCAGGCCGACGCAATCATCGCAGCCAGCCTGCGAGAGCTAGAAGAAGTTCGTGGAGCTTCGCACGTGAGATCCGTGCGCCGCATACTGGAGCAATCACGCAAGCACGGTTACGGCATTTCCGAAGGACATATCGCACCCAACACCACGGCCATCGGCGTGCCGATTTTCGATGCGGCAGGCAATCCCTTTGCAGCAATCAACGCGGGTGGCCCGGCTGAGTATTTCCCGGCCGAACGTCTTGCGCAAATCGCGGAGCTCTTGCGCGAGGAAGCGCGTGCAATCGAACGCGCGGCAGCGCGCATCGCCGCCAAGCTGGACGACATTGCCGAAGTGGGCTAGAGGACTACCCTGCTCCGACCCATCGCCAATCTCGGGTTCGCAATGTAAAACAATCGTGCCGTCAAGCACTCAGTGCGTCTTGTGCTGCAACGGGGACGGCTCAGAATCGAGCTTGCCCCACAAGAACCTCAAGGAGACTGAGTTGAACGCGAGCCCCGCAGACCCTTTTGAAGAGTGCCTGGACCCCAGGCCCACCGCACATCCGCAACCCTTGGCGCAGCGGCCCACTGGCGCCGGCACCCGCAAGCTGGTCTTCTTCGACAACGGAAAGTTGAGTGCGCCTTACATCCGCTGGACGCCCGTTGTCGCGCCCTTGGTGGCGCATTTGCGCACCATGGGCGAAGTCTCGCAGGAGTACGCTGACCTGCTGCTCGAACCGGTGGCGCACCATGCGCAATACATCGCGCGCTGGCGGCAACAGAATGTGGACGGCGTGGTGTTCGGCTTGTGCGATGCGGGCGTGGTCGGCCCTACGCTTCTCTTTGCAGCGGCGACAGAAGCCGCAGGCATTGCCGCAGTGGTGCTTTGCACCGATCAGGTGATGGACTTGGCCGCCACCGGCGCGGCGTTTCAGGCACCTGGCTTGCCGATTGTGCTGTTGCCTGCGGGCCGACTGGACACGCCGGCGCAGTTGGCCGCTGCGGCGCAGCGCATCGCACCCGAGGTGCAGCATGGTCTGTGCACGGATGCGGCCACCTTGCTGCGCGAATTTGCAGTGCGCTTTCCTGATGCCAATGACCTCGCACCGCAGCCTAACGAGCGCGTGCCCGCCGCGGCGGAGTTTCCCGCCTTTGCGCAAGAGCACCACATGACAGACGGCCTGCCCGTGGTGGCACCCACGCGCTCGCGGGTAAAGCGGTTCATCGATGCAGCGCAGCGTGATCCGAATGAGGTTCTCATTGAGTCGCTCAGCCCCAGCGGCGCGCCACTGACCGTGGAAAAAGTCGCCGCCTGCGCTGCCATGGCCGGCGCGCAGCCAGCCGTCTTTCCTTTCGTGCTGGCCGCGCTGGAGGCCATGGCCACGCCGGACTACCAGGTGCACCTTGCAGCGATCACGACGCACCCAGGGGGCAACCTGATCTTGTTCAGTGGGCCGGCTGCCGACGCTGTGGGCATCACCTCAGGGCGTGGCTGCCTGGGGCCAGGCCAGCGATCCAATGTGACCATAGGGCGAGCCGTGGCGTTCACGCTGCTCAATGTCGGGCGCGCCGTGCCGGGCCTGTCAACCTTGTCTCTGCTGGGCTCACCGGCGCAGCTCACTTGCTGCTTCGCCGATGCGCCCAATGCACCGCTGCCGCGCCTGCACACCACCCTGGGCAACGGACACGACACGATTGCCTGGGCATTGAAATGCGAGTCGCCCCACAACGTGATGGACCATGTTTCTTCAACGCCTGAGTCTCTGCTGGGCAGCTTTTGCGCAGTGGCCGCCACGGCGGGTGGCAACAACGCCTACATTCCTGGCGACTTGCTGCTCATTCTCAATCCCGAGCATGCGGACATCGTGGCGCGCGCGGGCTGGAGCCGCGAAGACGTGCGCCGCTTCGTGTGGGAGAACGCCCGCAACGACCGAGCCGCGCTGCAAGGGCGCGGCTCCAAGCCCGAGTGGCCTGCACAGTGGCAGGACCTGGACCGCCTGCCCGTGGTGCCTTCGCCGGACCGAATCTGGACGGTGGTGGCCGGTGCGCCCGGGCCGCAGTCGATGGTGGTGATTCCCTGGGGTTACGCCAAGGCGGCGTGGCGACCGGTAGCCAGCGCCTGAGTGCGCCGCGCGTGCCGCCTATTGCGGTGTGATGCCGGCGTCGCGCGCCACCTTCTGCCAATGGCCGAGCTCGCGGCGCATGTGCTCGCCAAGTTGCTCAGGCGTGGTAGGCGCCATGCGTATGCCCTGCGCCGCGAACTGGTCCGCGAAATCTGGCGAGGTGATGATCTTGGCGACCGCGCGGTTGAGCCGATCAACGATGGCGCGGGGCATGTCGGCTGGCCCGACCAAGGCCGTCCAGGCGCTGATGTCAAAGCCGGGGTAGCCCAGCTCAGCCACGGTGGGCAGCTCAGGCGCCACGGGTGAGCGCTGAGGCGTGGTCACTGCCAGTGCATTGACCTTGCCTGCTTTGCTTTGCGGCATGACCAGCGCGAACACATCGATCAGCATGTCGATCTCGCCGGACACCAAGGCCAGCATGGTGCCGTTCTTGTAGGGCACGTTGAGGATCCGCGTCTGCGTGGTGGTGGCGAAGTGCTGCAAGGCCAAGGCGTGAAAGCTGCCCAGTGTGCCGGCAGTCAGGGCGCCGGGCCGCGCGCCTGCAAGCGACACCAGTTCGGTGAGGTTCTTCACCGGCACCTTGGTGCTGGTCGCGACCACCAGAGCTTGCGAGCCCACCAAGGTCACCGGTGCAAAGCTCTTGGTGACGTCGTAAGGCAACTTGGCAAAAGTAACCGGGTTGAGCGCGAACACCGAGCTGCTGCCCAGCAGCAGCGTGTAGCCGTCCGGTGCGGCCTTGGCCACCACGTCGGCGCCCAGGATGCCGCTGGCACCGGCGCGGTTGTCCACCACCACAGGCTGGCCTAGCTCTGCGCCCAGGCGCGTCGCGAGCACGCGGCCCATGGCGTCGATGCTGGTGCCCGGGCCGAATGGAATGACCAAACGAAGCGGCCGAGCCGGCCAGTCTTGTGCCTGTGCGGCGCAGTTGAACAGCAGCGGCAGCAGTAACGCAGCAAGGATGCGAATCGACTTGTGCATGAGCGTATTCCTTGTCAGTTCCGGGTGTGATGAACTCAGTTGGCCTTGATGCCAGCACTCTTGATGATGCGCGACCAGCGCTCGGTCTCGCGCGCGTACAGCGCATGGAACTGCTCAGGCTTGCCGCTCTCGGGCAACATGCCCAGCACGGCCAGGTCGCGCTGCACATCGGGGCTGGCGAGCACCTTCGAGAGCTCGGTGCTGAGCTGGTCCAGCACGCGCCGGGGCGTGGCGGCCGGCGCCAGCAGCGCAAACCATGCGGTGGCCTGGAACCCAGGGAAGCCTGATTCGGCCATGGTGGGAACATCAGGCAGCATGGGCGAGCGCGCGCCATCCGTGATGGCCAAGGGCAGCAGCTTGCCCGCGCGCACCTGGGGCAACGTTGTCACCAGCACATCGAACATCAGGTTCACCTGCCCGCCCAGCACGTCCATCAAGGCGGGGCCACCGCCTTTGTAGGGCACGTGCAGAATATCGATGCCCGCCTCGGCCTTGAACCACTCAGCGTACAGGTGGCCCAGCGTGCCGTTGCCGCTGGAAGCATAAGAGACCTGCCCCGGGCGTGCCTTCGCATAGGCCAACAGCTCTGGCATGTTCTTGAATGGCGCGCCAGGTTTGGTGACCAGCACCGAAGCGGCGGTCGCGACCAAACCGACTGGGGCGAGATCGGTGGTCGGGTTGAACGGCATAGCCGCCCCCAGCAGCGGCGCGGTAGCCAGGCTGTTAGAGACCATCACCATCGTATAGCCGTCAGGTGCCGACTTGGCCACCGCGTTGGCGCCGATGTTGCCGCTGGCGCCGGGCATGTTCTCCACCACGATGGGCTGGCCCAGACTGGCGCTCATCTTCTGGGCGACGATGCGCGCCAGGCTGTCAGTGGTGCCCGCTGGGAAGGGCACGATCAAGCGGATGGGTTTGGCAGGCCAGGCCTGCGCCTGCGCGCCCTGCGGCGTCAGTGCAAGGCCAAGTCCAATCCAAAGAGCCAGTGACATCCAGCAAAGCAAGGGCCGCATCGCCTTGCGCATCATCATCGCCATTAGCTGCATTTTGTCTCCTTCGGTTTCGAACGATTGCATTGTCGCGTAATGCCTTCGCGCGCTACGCCGCCATAGCGCCACGCACCAGGCGTCCGGGCAAATCGCCCGTGGCCTGCCCGCTCCAGTGCACCGGCACGCCCGACACCAGCGTGGTCAGTATGCCTTCGCAAGACTGCACCAGGCGCTTGCCGCCGCCAGGCAAGTCGTACAGCATGTGCGGCGAGCCCAGTTGCATGCGTGCGTGGTCAATGACGTTGATGTCGGCCTTCATGCCCGGCGCGATCAGCCCTCGGTCGCGCAGGCCCATGCCCAGCGCATTGTCGCGCGTAAGCCGCTTGACCGCCCAACCTATGGGAAACAATTCACCCAGCGCGCGATCACGCGCCCAATGGGTCAGCATATAGGTCATGACGCTGGAATCGCACAAGTGCCCCACATGTGCGCCGCCATCACCCAGCCCGACCAGGCTGTTGGGATGGGTCAGCATGTCGCGCACTGCGTCCAGATTGCCGTAGCTGTAGTTGCTCATCGGGCGATACAGCAGGCCGCGGCCGCCGTCTTGCATCATCAGATCGTAGGCCACCTCATCGGGTGTGCGGCCCTCGCGGGCGGCGCGCGCCGCCACGCTGTCGTGCGGCTGCGGTTCGTAGTTCACCGGGTGGCCCAGTGGGAAGAGTCGGGTCCAGGTGTTGTGGCGCGTCACGAACTCGGCATCGGTGGCTTCGCCGCACAGGCGTTGGCGAAATGCGGGATCGCGAAGGAACTGAAGCTGGCGCTCGAAGGGCAAGGCCGCGATTTCCTTCCAACCCGCTCGACCGTAGAAGGGATTTTCGGACAGCTCAAATCCCATCAGCACACCGGTGGCACGGGTGGAGACCTGGCCAGTGATCTGCAAGCCCTCTGCGTTGGCCTTGGCAATCTCGCCCATCAGGTAGCGCCACAGCTCTGGCTTGGCGTCCTTTTGCAGCATCGATATGGTCATGGGGCGGCCGGCACGCTGGGTCAAGCGCCGCAGCATGGCGAACTCGGCATCCGCATCGTCGAAATCCGTGATCAGTTGCAGCCAGCCTCCGTCGGCTTCGCGCAGGCCATCGGCGGCAGCCGCGAGCTCGCCTTCGGCCGCACCGTAGGACGGAATGTGGCGCCCGTCCGGTGTGCGGTGGCTGCCAGAGCGCGAGGTGGAAAAACCCATTGCGCCAGCGCGTACGGCCTGCGCAACGATGTCCCGCATCTGCGCGCGCTCGTCATCGCTTGACGGCCCGCGCTCCAACGCGCGTTCGCCCATGACGAAGACGCGCACTGCGGAGTGCGGCACCTGGGTGCAGATGTCCGCGTCGTATTGGCGGCCGCCCAAAAAATCCATGAACTGCGGAAAGCTCGTCCACTGCCAGGGAATGCCCTGCTCCATGACGTGCAGGGGAATGTCCTCCACGCCTTCCATCAGGTACATGAGCGCATGCCGGTCGGCCTTTGCGCAAGGCGCGAAGCCGACTCCACAGTTGCCCATCATCAAGGTGGTGACGCCGTTCATGGTGGAGGGCGTGCCGCAGTTTGCCCAGGTCAGTTGCGCGTCGTAATGCGTATGCGGATCGACCAGCCCTGGGATGACCAGGTGGCCGTCGGCATCGATCTCACGGTCCCCTCGTGCAATATCGCCGCCGACCGCGACGATGCGATCGCCACGGATGGCGACATCGGCGCGCACGGGGCCTGCACCCGACCCATCGACAACCATCCCGCCCCTGATGACGAGTGAAGATTCTTGTGCCATGGTCAGTCCTTTGGTGAATGCGGGTTCTATTGTGTAGCGCTGGCGCGCGCGGTGATCACCAGATTCAGATGCGCATCCACCACCACCTGCTGCCCCGCCTGGATCAGCGCGGTGCTGTCGAACTGCTCCAGCACCGCAGGCCCGTCAAAGCCATTGCCTGGCCGCAACTTCATGCGGTCGTACACCGGCACCCTGTGCGCGCCCTCGCGCCCGAGGTACACGCTGCGCTCGCCACTGCGCGCGTGTAGCGCGTCGCTCCCCTCCATCGCCGCCGCTTCCATGGTGACGGCCGAGAGGCTGCCTGCGGCCGTCACGCGCACACCCACCATCTGAATGGTCGCATTCTCGTTGGCATAGCCGTAGCGCTTGCGATGTGCCTCATGAAAGGCGGCGGCCGCCTGAGGCAATGTGTCCTGTGTGAGCGGCGCGGCGGGTATGGGAATGGACAGCTCATACGACTGACCACGGTAGCGAAGATCCAGCGCGCAATCGAGCTTGCGCCGTGATGCCGGCAGGCCCTCGGCAGCCAGATCGCCCTCCACATGCGTGATCATCTTGTCCAGCATGGCAGACAGCGCAGGCACCGAGGCGCGCGGCAGATCCTGGATCAGCGATCGCACTTCATCGCGGCGTAAGTCAGTCAGCAGCAGGCCAAGCGCCGAGAACAGCCCCGGCTCCAGCGGCACCACCACCGTCTTCACGCCCAGCGCAGCGCCCAGCGCTGCGGCGCGCATGGGGCCGGCACCGCCGAATGCAATCATGGCCACCTGGCGGGGATCGACGCCGCGCTCGACCGACATGATGCGCAAGGCGCCCAGCATGGCCGCGTCGGCGATGTCGATGATGCCCTTGGCGGTGGCCATCACGTCCAGATTGAGCCGCCTTGCAAGCGCCTCGATGCCACGGTGCGACAGCGCGGGATCGAGCCGCATGCGTCCACCCAAAAAATTCTCGGGGTCGATGACGCCGGTGACCACATGCGCGTCGGTCACGGTGGGCTGATCGCCGCCGCGCCCGTAGCACATCGGGCCGGGCTCGGCCCCTGCGCTCACCGGGCCCACGTGCAGGCCGCCAGAGGTGTCGAGCCAGGCGATGCTGCCACCACCGGTGCCCACTTCAACCAGGTCAAGCACAGGAACACGGATGGGGTAGCCGGTGGCCGAGGCGCCCACGGAACGGCCGTGGGTGGGGCCACCCACCGAGTACTCGCTGGTGGTCAGCGGCACGCCATTCTGGATGAGGCCCACCTTGGCCGTGGTGCCGCCCATGTCAAATGACAGCACATCGGGATAACCGCACAGCGCGCCCAGCCGCGCCGCAGCGATCACGCCAGCGGCGGGCCCGGACTCGACGAAATTGATGGGCCGGCTCTTTGCCAGTTCGGCCTTCATCATGCCGCCGTTGGACTGCATGAGGTAGAACGGCGCCTTGACGCCTTCGGCCGCGAGGCTTGCACCAAAACGCTCAATGTAGCCCTCGAACGTGGGCATGGTGACGGCATTGACCACGGCCGAGGACATGCGCTGGTATTCGCGGTATTCCTGCACCAGCTCAGAGCTGATGCAAAGCGGAATGTGCGGCGCCAGTTGCGCGACACGGCTGGCCACCATTCGCTCATGCGCGGAGTTGGCGTAAGAGTTGATCAGGCACACCGCGATGCACTCCACGCCGTCTGCCAACAGGGCGCGCACCGCCGCATCGATTTCCTCTTGAACGATGGGGCGCAGCTCGGTGCCGTCGGCCAGCATGCGCTCTGACAATTCCATGATGCGCTCGCGCGGCACCAGCGGCGCCAGCCGCTCGACGTTCAAGTCGTACAGATGCGGGCGCACCATGCGGGCAATCTCCAGCACGTCGCGAAAGCCCTTGGTGGTGATCATGCCGCCGCGTGCGGTGCGCCGCTGCAGCAGCGCGTTGGTGATGACCGTGGTGGCGTGGCAAACGTAGCTGATGTCGCCTAGCGCGCCGGCCTTGAGTTCAGTCACGCCCTGCATGGCGGCAACCGAAGGATCGGATGGCGTGGTAGGAATTTTCACCCGACCGGCCAGGCGGCCGCTGGCTTCGTCGAGCATCAGCAGATCAGTGAAGGTGCCGCCAATGTCGATGCCCAGGCGTATGCCCTTGCCGTCTTCTTTCTTGCCGCTCATGCCTTCACTCCTTGTTGCGCAGCGCGCAGGGCCAGTGTGGCCGCATCATCAACGCCAAGCGAGCCGTCTGGCCCCGCCTGCAGGGCCACGCCGTAGGCACTGCGTGCGCGCTCCAGGCTGATCTTGCCCTGGCGCACGTCGCGCAGCACGTCCTGGGGCGGCCGCTCATGTGGGTTGCCATAGCCACCACCACCGGGGGTTTCGATGCACACGCGGGTATCGGGCGGAACCCGCAAGGTGCTCTTGTCCTCGATGCGGCGCTGGTCCGGCTGTCCACGGCCCAACACATAGCCCAGGCCACGCGCCTGCCCGCCGCCATGAATGCCACGCGGAAAAAACTTGCGTCCATCCGCAGGGCAAGACCAGTTCACTTCATGGCCCAGGAACACCAGCTCTTTGCGAATGCCCAGGCCACCGCGATAACGGCCCGCGCCTTCCGAATCTTGTATCAACTCAAAGCACTGCACCTGCACTGGAAAGGATGCCTCCAGCTCTTCCACTTCAGCGTCGGCCGTGTTCTGGGTGTGCGGCTGGATGCCGTCAATGCCGTC
Source organism: Comamonadaceae bacterium (assembly GCA_947476285.1). Lineage (GTDB taxonomy): Bacteria > Pseudomonadota > Gammaproteobacteria > Burkholderiales > Burkholderiaceae_C > Ramlibacter. The sequence continues at coordinate 12,900 of CANJPU010000087.1, forward strand.
CTTGGTGGCGCGTGCGCCATAGCCCCCGCCAATGGCCTCGAAGAACGCGTAGGGCTCGCGCGTCACCGGGTTCATCCCGCCGTAGCCCGTCACGCCAATGGTGCGCTTGCACTGGGCCAGCGCACGCTGTGGCAAAGCATCGGCCAGGGCCAGCATGGTGGCTTCCAGCACACGGTTGGAAGTCTCCCAGCCCATGGCCACTGCGGCGGGCCGGCGTGGGTTGCAGACACTGCCCTCGGGTGCGATCAGCTCCACCAGCCGGTAGCAACCGCCGTTGACCGGACCATCTGGGTCCACCATGGCCTTGATCGCATAAAAGGCCTTGGAGTAGGCCTGCGCTGGTGTGCAATTGAAGGGGCCGCGCACCTGGGCAGCGGACGGGCTCAGATCGACGACCAGGCGGCCCTTGCCCACCTTGAGCTTGACCGCAAGGTGCACTGGCTCATTGGTGATGCCGTCATCGTCGAGCCAATCTTCGCCGTAATACTCGCCCTCGGGAATCTGCGCCAGAGCGATGGCGAAGCGGCGCTCGGCCTGGTCCAGCAAGGCATCGGTATAGGCCTCAAGAGCCACACGGCCATAGCGCTTTTGCAAATCGTCGAACCGCTGCTGGCCGGTGCGCAGCGACGCGATCTGCGCGGTGAAGTCGCCGATGTTGTCGGCCTTGGTGCGCACGTTGGCCACGATGAAATCGAGAATCTCTTGATCGAGCACGCCTTGCTTGACCAGGCGGATCGGCGGAATGATGAGCCCTTCCTGATAGACCTCGGTCGTGTCACCGACATAGCCGCCCGGTGCGCGCCCACCCATGTCGGAGTGATGGGCAATGCACATCAGGTAAGCATAGGGCTTGCCACCATCGTCCGCGAAGAGCGGCGTGAACAAGGCAATATCGGGCAGGTGCGTGGCCCAGAGGAAGGGGTCATTGACCACCAGCACATCGCCCGGCACCAAGCGGTCTTCGCCATACGACTCGCGTATCTTGCGAGCGAACATCACCAGTGCGCCAACGAATCCAGGCTGGCAGATTTTCTCGGATTGCGCGAGCAACTGGCAGTCGCGGTCGAACACCGCGCAGCTCATGTCAAAGCGCGTCTTGATGTTGACCGAATAGGCCGCTCGCACCAGGGTGACCGTCATCTCATCGACCACGCCCTGAAGCGCGTAGCGTACGATCTCCAGCGTGACCGGATCGACTTGCGCCGCCAATTTGTTTTCCATCTGCCGTCCTTCGCGCAGCCCGCCTGCGCGTGGCATCATTTTGTGCCCCAGGCGGCGTAACACCAAGGCGCGCACCTGCCATGACAGGCTGATAGTTTTACAATGCGGACCAGGCGTTTGCTGTGGTGGGCGCGAGCCCTTAGGCTAGGAGCCTGTCGGACTTTGGGCGTCGAAGCGAAATTTGCGAAAACCGAGGACAGTTTTTTCCGCATTCGCAGCCCCATAGCCCAGCTATGGGGCAAGAAGGCGGGAAAAAATGGACCGGTTTCTCGCAAATTGCAGCCGACGTTCCC
>CANJPU010000088.1 GCA_947476285.1 Comamonadaceae bacterium
ACTGGATGACGTTCTACAACCACCGCAGAATTCATTCGACGTTGGGCTACGTCAGTCCGATGCAGTTTGAGAAAAGCTGGCACGAGGCACAGCTGCTGAAGGCCGCATAGTCGAGCAGCTAAGAGGTACGTCCAACAGGGGCAAGTTCACCTCGGGTGACCCGGACCGATGGGGTGGAACCGCAGCACCTTGGGGGACTGCATGGCTTGCTGATGCTGGCAGGCGAGGTTGGCATGCCGGTTACTTTCCACTGCGACATTGAAGACGTGCAAAACCGGATGCCGCCCGAAGCGGGGGGGGCGGCAGCGCCTGGCGCGGCAGCGGGTGCCGATCCTGCCGCTGCACTACCTGCGCCTGCGACGGTCGGGCAATACTTTACGTGGCTCAACCAACTGTTTGACCGATATCCGAAAACTCCGTTCATTTGGGCGCACGCCGGCGGCCTGGGCCGATTCGTGGGCCCTGGAGAGGGCTTGCAACATATTGAGAATCTGCGTGAAGTTCTTTTGAATCGGCCGAACGTCAACATTGACCTGTCCTGGGATGTGGTGGCCAAGTACTTCCTGCCATACCGATTGAATCCCGACGGAACGCCACAGCGCCCAGTGGGGGAGGACGGTGCACCGCAACTTGACGTCGTCATCCTGGCCCAAGAGAAACGCGACCTGAGGGACGCGTTGGCGGCACTGATCAATGATTTTCCGGATCGTTTTCTTTATGGGTCAGACGCCCTGGTACCCAGGAGTGCCAAAGCTCTCCTTAGCACCTACGGCCCCCTCTTCAACCAAGGCATGGGTGAGGGAACGGGAGGGTACCACGGGTTGCTGGACTTGGTCAGGCCTGAGCACCTTGACGGCATTCTCTCCGGAAACCATGCTCGAATTTTCGACCAAGCCCGGGCGAACGTTGAGCGGTTCACGCGAGATGTACTGCCAGGGCGTTTGGACGCGATACAGGCTGAGATCGAAGAGAAGGTAGGAGTTCCCAATCATTGGCCTCAAGACCACGGTCCAGGAGGTGGTGGTCCAGGAGGTGGTGGTTCAAGCGGGGGTGCTGGAGCAGCAGGAGGTGTTCACCCTGTGCCGTTAGGTGCCCGCCGCGCTCTTGTTCCACCTGCTTTGAGCGCCTTCGGATCTTCTGGTCAGCCTCCACATGAACTGTGCCCAGCGCCAGCGGCGCCAGCCGGTACCGGTCGGCAGTCGCGGGCGGCTTCCCTTGGCGGCAGAGTCGATAAATCGAACACCTTGCTAGCCCAACCACCGACACGTAGTTCATCCTCGCCAATTCCCCCCGGCACGCCCGGACGGGGTACTACCGCGCCACCGTCTCCTCAGCGCCGTGTGTCGGGCGCCGGCGGACCTCCGCACTAAGCCCCTCTCAAATCACCTCCCCAATCGCCGCGCAAACATAGTCAATATTCTGGCTATTCAGCGCGGCGACGCACATGCGGCCGGTGTCGGTGCCGTAGACGCCGAACTCATTGCGCAGGCGCACCATTTGATCTTTGGTGAGGCCCGAGTAGCTGAACATGCCGATCTGCTGGGTGATGAAGCTCATGTCGCGTTTGACGCCGGCGGCCTTGAGTTTTTCAACCAGCAAGATGCGCATCTGCTTGATGCGCTCGCGCATGGCGGCCAGCTCTTGTTCCCACTGGGCGCGCAGCTCGGGCGTGCCCAGCACCATGGCCACCACCTGGCCACCGTGGATGGGTGGGTTGCTGTAGTTGGTACGGATCATGATCTTGAGTTGCGAGAGCACGCGGGCGGCTTCCTCTTTGCTCTCGCACAGCACCGACAGCGCGCCCACGCGCTCGCCGTACAGGCTGAAGCTCTTGGAAAAAGAGGTGGAGACGAAAAAGTCTTGACCTGAGGCCACAAACTTGCCGACCACCGCACCGTCTTGCGCAATACCGTAGCCAAAGCCTTGGTAGGCCATGTCAAGAAAGGGCACCAGCTTGCGCGCTTTCACAGTGGCAATTACTTGGTCCCACTGCGCGGGCGAGATGTCGTAGCCGGTGGGGTTGTGGCAGCAGGCGTGCAGCACGACGATGGTGCCTTCGGGCGCCGCATTGAGTGAGGCCAGCATGCCGTCAAAATCAATGCCCAGGCGAGCCGGGTCGTAGTAGGCGTAGCTCTCGACGGTAAAGCCCGCTTGGGTGAACAAGGCGCGGTGGTTCTCCCAACTGGGTTCGCTGATCAGCACCTTGGCATGGGGCTTGAGGTGCTTGAGGAAGTCGGCACCGATCTTCAGGCCGCCGGTGCCGCCCAGGGTTTGCACAGTGGCCACGCGGCCAGCCTTGACAGGCTCGCTTTCGGCCCCAAATACCAAGCTCTTGACGGCCGCGTCATAAGCGGCGATGCCGTCTATGGGCAGGTAGCCGCGCGCCTTGGGCGCTTGCATCATCTGTTTTTCCGCGGCGCGCACGCATTCCAGCAGGGGCAATTGGCCTTTGTCGTCAAAGTACACCCCGACGCCCAAGTTGACCTTGTTGGGGTTGGTGTCGGCGTTGAATTGCTCGTTGAGGCCCAGGATGGGGTCGCGCGGGGCCATTTCGACGGCGGAAAACAGAGACATGGGGATCCTTCGATGGGTAAGTCAGTGGCACGGGGTGCCGGGCTTGTTGTACGCTGTCCGGCTGCCCGCAATTTTACCGTCCGCTTATTCGCCCGCCACCCGAGCTGCCCATGCCAGAAATTTTAGAAGTCATACCGGATCAGAAAAAAGGGGAGTTCATCCGTTTTCCCGACTCTCCGTTTGAGCTTTTCCTGCCCTATCCGCCGGCCGGCGATCAGCCCGCCGCCATAGAAAAGCTGGTGGAGGGTGTGCGTGATGGAGAGGTGTTTCAGACCCTGCTGGGCGTGACTGGTTCGGGCAAGACCTTCACCATGGCCAATGTGATCGCCCGGCTGGGCCGGCCGGCCATTGTGTTCGCGCCCAACAAGACCCTGGCGGCGCAGTTGTACAGCGAGTTTCGCGAATTTTTCCCGCACAACGCGATCGAGTACTTCGTGAGCTACTACGACTACTACCAGCCCGAAGCCTACGTACCCCAGCGCGATTTGTTCATCGAGAAAGACAGCTCCATCAACGAGCACATCGAGCAGATGCGATTGTCGGCCACCAAGAGCGTGCTGGAGCGCCGCGACACGGTGATCGTGGCCACCGTGAGCGCCATCTACGGCATAGGCGCGCCGGAGGACTACACGCAGATGCGCTTCATCACCCGGGTGGGCGACAAGATCGGCCAGCGCGACATCATTGCCCAGCTTATTCGCATGCAGTACAAGCGCAACGAGCAAGACTTTGCCCGCGGCTCTTTCCGCGTGCGCGGCGACACCATCGATATTTTCCCGGCCGAGCACAGTGAGCTGGCCATACGCATCGAGCTGTTTGACGACGAGATCGAAACCCTGCAGTTGTTCGACCCACTCACCGGCCGCATCCGCCAGAAGGTGCCGCGCTTCACCGTCTACCCCTCCAGCCACTATGTGACGCCGCGCGAGAAGGTGATGGCCGCAGTCGAGAGCATCAAGCTTGAGCTGGCCGATCGCCTGAAGGTGCTGGTGGCCGACGGCAAGCTGGTGGAGGCGCAGCGGCTTGAGCAACGCACCCGGTTTGATCTGGAAATGCTCAGCGAAGTGGGCCACTGCAAGGGCATCGAGAACTACTCGCGGCATCTCTCGGGCGCGGCCCCGGGCGACCCACCGGCCACGCTGACCGACTACATGCCCAAAGACGCGTTGATGTTCCTGGACGAAAGCCACCAGATGATCGGCCAGCTTGGCGCCATGTACAACGGCGACCGCTCGCGCAAGACCACACTGGTCGAATACGGCTTTCGCCTGCCTTCGGCGCTGGACAACCGGCCGCTGAAGTTCGAGGAATTCGAGCAGCGCATGCGCCAGGTGGTGTTTGTCTCGGCCACGCCGGCTGCCTATGAGCAAGCGCACGCCGGCCAAGTGGTGGAGCAACTCGTGCGGCCCACCGGCCTGGTCGATCCGCAGGTCGAAGTGCGCCCCGCGATTCATCAGGTGGACGACGTACTGCAAGAAATCCGCCTGCGGGTGGACAAGAACGAGCGCGTGCTGATCACCACACTCACCAAGCGCATGGCCGAGCAGCTCACCGATTACCTCAACGACAACGGCGTGAAGGTGCGCTACCTGCACAGCGACATCGACACCGTGGAGCGGGTGGAGATACTGCGCGACCTGCGCCTGGGCAGCTTCGATGTGCTGGTGGGCATCAATCTGCTGCGCGAGGGGCTGGACATCCCTGAAGTTTCGCTGGTGGCCATACTGGATGCCGACAAGGAAGGCTTTCTGCGCTCCGAGCGCTCGCTGATCCAGACCATAGGCCGCGCAGCGCGCCACCTCAATGGCCGCGCCATCTTGTACGCCGACCGCATGACCGAATCGATGAACAAGGCCATAGGCGAGACCGAACGCCGCCGCACCAAACAGATCGCCCACAACACGCTGCACGGCATCACACCGCGCAGCATCATCAAGGAAGTGCGCGACCTGATCGACGGCGTCTACAGCGAGAAGGCCGGCAAGGAGATGGAAAAGCAGGAGATGCTGCGCGCCATGACGCAAGACATGTCAGAGAAAGACGTGGCCCGCGAAATCAAGCGCCTGGAAAAGCTGATGCTGGAACATGCGCGCAATCTCGAGTTCGAAAAGGCGGCTCAGGTGCGCGACCAATTGGCACTGCTCAAGCAGCAGGCCTTCGGCGCGGTGGTGCATGACAACGTTCCGCCGCTGCCGGCACCTGGTAAGCGTTGAGTAGTACCCGAGCAAAACTCAGGGCTTCTGCTATACTTGACGGAAATACTCAAGAAACAACAGAGAGAGCGTTCAAGGGTCATGCCCAAGGGTGGCTGACCCACCGGCGGGGAGCCGGGCAACGGACGCAAAGGGGTTTCGGCAAGCATGAGCTGGTCGAACAGATTGTCTGTTTATGTAGGCACTAAGGAGCTTGCGATGCGTCTTACCACCAAAGGCCGTTTTGCGGTCACCGCGATGATCGATCTGGCGCTGCGCCAGAACAACGGCCCTGTCACTCTGGCAGCTATCAGCCAGCGTCAGCAGATTTCGCTCTCGTACCTGGAGCAATTGTTCGGCAAGCTGCGCCGGCATGAGCTGGTCGAGTCCACCCGTGGCCCCGGCGGCGGCTACACCCTGGGCCGCAAGGCCTCGGAGATCACCGTGGCCGACATCATTGTCTCGGTGGACGAGCCGATCGACGCCACCCAGTGCGCTGGCAAGGAAAACTGCCACGGCGACGGTGGCCGCTGCATGACGCATGAGCTGTGGGCATCGCTCAATCAGCGCATGGTCGAGTTTCTGGATTCGGTCAACCTGCAAAAGCTGGTTGATGAGCAGCTCGCCAAGGGCATCCAGATTGAGGACAAGCCGGCGATCAAGCGCGCCATCTCCAGCATGCCCGTGGTCAAACCCATTCGCGTGAATGCGCCCAACTCAGTGTTCGCACTGGGCAACTCCTTCGCCAAATCCTGAACCCGCCGGTCCGGCGCGCAGGCGCAAGGTCTTTGTAATGACACATTCTTAAGCGCGTCAACTCGCCCGCAGCACGAAGCAAGACATTGACATGACTCCGCACTTTCCCATCTATCTTGACTACGGCGCCACCACGCCGGTTGACCCGCGCGTGGTGGACGCGATGATTCCGTGGTTGCGTGAGCATTTCGGCAACCCCGCTTCACGCAGCCATGCCTGGGGCTGGGAAGCCGAGGCCGCAGTCGAGAAGGCCCGTGCCCAGGTGGCCGACCTGATCGGCGCAGACCCGCGCGAGATCGTCTGGACCTCCGGCGCCACCGAGTCAAACAACCTCGCATTAAAAGGCGCGGCCCATTTCTACAAGAGCCGGGGCAAGCACCTGATTACCGTGAAGACCGAACACAAGGCCGTGCTGGACACCATGCGCGAACTTGAGCGCCAGGGCTTTGAGGTGACCTACCTGGACGTGCAGGAAGACGGCATGCTCGATTTTGCCGCGCTCACTGCAGCCATTCGCCCCGACACCATTCTCATCAGCGTGATGTTCGTCAACAACGAGATCGGCGTCATACAGGACATCGCTGCCATTGGTGCGATGTGCCGCGCGAAGGGCATTATTTTTCATGTGGACGCGGCGCAGGCCACGGGCAAAGTCGAGATCGATCTAAAGAAACTGCCAGTTGATTTGATGAGCCTGGCTTCACACAAGACCTATGGCCCCAAGGGCATTGGCGCCTTGTATGTGTGCCGCAAGCCGCGTGTGCGCATCGAGGCACAAATGCACGGCGGCGGTCATGAGCGCGGCATGCGCTCGGGCACACTGCCCACGCACCAGATCGTTGGCATGGGCGAGGCCTTTCACATCGCCCGGGCCGAGATGGCGCAAGACAACGCCAAGGCCCACGCGCTGCAGCAGCGCCTGCTGGCAGGCCTGACTGATATTGAGCAAGTCTTCATCAACGGCAATCTTGAACATCGCGTGCCGCAAAACCTCAACATCAGCTTCAACTATGTCGAGGGCGAATCGCTCATCATGGGCATCAAGGGGCTGGCGGTGTCGTCGGGCTCGGCCTGCACCTCGGCGTCACTTGAGCCCAGCTATGTCTTGCGTGCTCTGGGCCGCAGCGACGAGTTGGCCCACAGCAGCCTGCGCATGACCATAGGCCGCTTCACCACCGAAGAAGAAATCGACTACGCCATCAACACCATCCGGCAAAACGTCGCGCGTCTGCGCGAACTGAGCCCCTTGTGGGAGATGTACCAGGACGGCGTGGACATCTCGGCCATCAAATGGACAGCGCATTGACAGCTTGAGTCTCGGGTGCTGCGCACCCAGTGTCCCAGGTAATACCAGGAGTTAAACATGGCCTATTCTGAAAAAGTCGTTGATCACTACGAGAACCCCCGCAACGTCGGCTCCTTTGACAAGGGCGACGAATCCGTGGGCACCGGCATGGTGGGCGCGCCCGCCTGCGGCGACGTGATGAAGCTGCAGATCAAAGTCAACCCGCAAACCGGTGTGATTGAAGACGCGCGCTTCAAGACCTACGGCTGCGGCTCGGCCATTGCATCCAGCTCACTTGTGACCGAATGGGTCAAGGGCAAGACGCTGGACCAAGCGGCCGCGCTCAAGAACAGCGAGATAGCGCAAGAGCTGGCCCTGCCGCCAGTCAAGATTCACTGCTCCATCCTGGCCGAAGACGCCATCAAGGCTGCAGTGGAAGACTACAAGAAGAAGCACACCCACTGAACTCGCAGACTGATCTCTAAATGTCAATCTCCCTCACTGAAGCAGCAGCCCGCCACGTCTCGCGCTACCTTGGCAAGCGTGGCAAGGGTGTGGGCGTGCGCCTGGGCGTCAAGACCACTGGCTGCTCGGGCTTGGCCTACAAGCTCGAATACGTGGACGACATCGCACCGGAGGACATCGTGTTCGAAGACCACGGCGTGAAGGTTCTGATCGACCCCAAAAGCCTGGCCTACATCGACGGCACCCAGCTTGATTTTGTGCGTGAAGGCCTTAATGAAGGCTTCAAGTTCAACAACCCCAATGAGCGTGATCGTTGCGGCTGCGGAGAGAGCTTCCGCGTTTAAAGCATCGCCGTGATCACGCGCGAAGCCGCCATCGCCCTTGCGGGGTGGCGGTTTTTTACCGATTGATATGAACGTCACCCTGCAATCCAGCGATTTCAATCTGTTTGGTTTACCAGAGCAATTCGCGCAAGACCGTGCGCTCATTGACGCGCGCTGGAAGGAGCTGCAGGGCCAGGCGCATCCCGACAAGTTCTCGGCGCAAGGCACTGCCGCCCAGCGCGTGGGCATGCAGTGGTCGGTGCGCATCAATGAGGCCTACCAGCGCCTGAAAGATCCGCAAAAGCGCGCCGCATATTTGTGCGAATTGCGCGGTGCACTAATCAATGCAGAGAACAACACCGCCATGCCCGCTGCTTTTCTGCTGGAGCAGATGGCCTGGCGCGAAGCGCTGGACGAAGCCGTGGGCGAAGCCGACCTGGACCTCCTCAACGACCAGTTGCAGCGCGCCCGCACCCAGGCCTTGCAGCGCATCGAACAACTGCTGGACCACGAGCCCGACGCCCAGGCCGCAGCGCAGCAAGTCAGAGGCCTTATGTTCATTGAGCGATTTGGCCGCGACGTCGAAGCCCGATTCGAGCAACTGGGACAATAGCGGCCATGATGTTTTCTTCTTTGCTTCACCCGCTCGACTGACATGGCCCTGCTGCAAATTTCCGAACCCGGCCAGACTCCCGATCCGCACCAGCGGCGCATTGCGGTAGGCATAGACTTGGGCACCACCCATTCACTGGTGGCCGCGGTGCGCCATGGCGTGGCCGAGTGCCTGCCCGACGCGCAGGGCAGGGTGATCCTGCCCTCTGTGGTGCGCTACCTGGAAGGCGGTGGCCGCCAGATCGGCCACGAGGCGCACGCCGCGCAGGCGCAAGACCCTGAGAACACCATCGCCTCGGTCAAACGCTTCATGGGCCGTGGCCTGGCCGACATCGCCGACCACGGCAAGCTGCCCTACAACTTTGTGGACCAGCCCGGCATGCTGGCCCTGCAAACCCGTGCCGGAGAAAAATCACCGGTGGAGATCAGCGCCGAAATTCTGGCCACGCTGCGCTACCGCGCCGAAGACAGCTTCAACGACGACTTGTACGGCGCGGTGATCACCGTGCCGGCGTACTTTGACGAGGCGCAGCGCCAGGCCACTAAGGACGCCGCACAACTGGCCGGCATCAAGGTGCTGAGGCTGATCAACGAGCCCACCGCAGCGGCCATCGCCTACGGACTGGACAACGCCAGCGAAGGCATCTACGCGGTGTACGACCTGGGCGGCGGCACCTTTGACATCTCCATCCTGCGGCTGGCGCGCGGCGTGTTTGAGGTGATCGCGACCGGCGGCGACTCAGCCCTGGGCGGTGACGACTACGACCGAGCGTTGGCCGACTGGCTGATGACGCGGGCTGAGCTGTTTCGCCTCGGTGCCGGCGATAAGGCGGCCATCAAAATGGCAGCGCGCCAGGCCAAGGAACAACTGTCCACGTCTGATGCGACAACGGCTGTGTTCGAAGCCGCTGGCGCCAAGTATGAAGTGCCCGTCACGCGAATGGATTTTGAATCCATCACCGCCGATCTCACCGCACGCACCATGACGGCCGTGCGCAAGGCATTGCGCGACGCCAAGCTGGGCAAGGACGAAGTGCAGGGCGTGGTGCTGGTGGGTGGCTCCACCCGGATGCCGCAGGTCTATCGCGCCGTGGCCGAATTTTTCGCCCGCGAGCCGCTCACCAATCTCAACCCCGACGAAGTGGTGGCGCTGGGCGCAGCCATTCAGGCCAACCAGCTTGCCGGCAACAGCACCAGCGGCGATTTGTTGCTGCTCGATGTGATCCCCCTGTCACTGGGCATTGAAACCATGGGCGGTTTGGTCGAGCGCATCGTGCCGCGCAACGAAACCATCCCCACCGCCAAGGCCCAGGACTTCACCACCTACAAAGATGGCCAGACCGCCATGGCCCTGCACGTGGTGCAGGGCGAGCGCGACCTGGTGGCCGACTGCCGCAGCCTGGCTCGCTTTGAGCTGCGCGGCATTCCGCCCATGGCTGCTGGTGCGGCGCGCATCCGCGTCACCTTCACTGTCGATGCAGATGGCTTGCTCAGTGTCGATGCCAAGGAGCAGGGCAGTGGGGTAGAGGCGCGCATCGATGTGAAGCCATCGTATGGCCTGTCGGACGAGCAGATCGCCAAAATGCTGCAAGACAGCTTTAGCACCGCCGAGCAAGACATGAAGGCGCGGGCACTCGCAGAAGCGCAGGTGGACGCGCAGCGCATGCTCTTGGCCACACAAAGCGCGCTCAATGCCGATGGCGACCTGCTGCCTGCCGCCGAGCGAGCCGACATCGAATTGCTGATGGAGCAACTGCGCAAGGTGGCCACGGACAGCCACGATGCCGCGCAGATCGAAGCCGCCACTGAGGCCCTGGCCAAAGGCACTGAATCTTTCGCCGCCGAACGCATGAACCACAGCATCCAGAAAGCCTTGTCGGGCAGGAATGTGGCAACACTATGAACCCAGCCCAAGCGCGTTTTCCCTCGCGGCCCGGCGGAGACTGAAATGGCCATCATCAAAATCTTGCCGCATCCTGAGTATTGCCCCAAGGGCGCCGAAATCACAGCGCCCGCCGGCACATCCATCTGCGAAGCCTTGCTGGACCACCACATCAACATCGAGCACGCCTGCGACATGAGCTGCGCCTGCACCACCTGCCACGTCATCGTGCGCGAAGGCTTCAACTCGCTCAATGAAATGGACGAGAACGAAGAAGATTTGCTAGACCGTGCCTGGGGCCTGGAGCCCAACTCCCGCCTCTCATGCCAGGCCATCGTGGCGCAGAAAGATCTGACCGTGGAGATCCCGAAGTATTCGATCAACCACGCGAAGGAAAATCACTAACCAGGGGCTGGCCCCCTCGGTGGGCTTGGAGTGCGTCGTCCTTCGGGCAGCGATTTAGTCGGCTGGCGGGCGGTGGCCAACGGATTTGGCGAGGCACCAGAGCGAGCAAGGAGGGCACCCCACTGAGTGGTCGATGAGCTGCCCGATGAGCTGCCCGGTGGGCTGACTGCCGGTGGGGTTGCCGGTGTAGGCGCGACTGCGCCCACAGGGCCGCTGGGCTGTGAGGCTGCGTCAGCCCTGGGCTGGGAGGGCCGGGCTGGAGGGTGTTGGTGTGCTGCTGCAGCCCCTCCTGCGAGGGGCTCCTTTGGAACGCTCAACGCACCCGGGACTTCATGCTTCGATGCAGCCGCTCTGGTAACCGTGGCCATCCAAACTGCCTCGACGTGTTGGTGTGCTGCTGCAGCCCCTCCTGCGAGGTACGCCTCTGCAAACTTCAACGCATCCGGGTCATTATGCTTCAATGCATCACTGCGCACCATGGCCGCTGCGGTAACCGTGGATATCCAAGCTGCCTCGGCTGGGCGCGTCGGGTCCATAGGGTCCGTCGAGCCAGGCACCACCGCAACGGTCTTGAACTTCCCTGGCCGGAACAGCTTTGGCTTGGTCTTCATTGCGGATATGGCTGACCCGAGTGCCCTCGTCATACGGGTGGGATCGGAGTCATATGATTTGTCACGTCGGATTTCGGCTATCGCTTTACGACCCAGCTCGCTGACGGCTTTCAATTCCGTGCCATCCTTCGGCACCCATCCAATCTGGTCTGTACCCAACTGTGGTCGTTGGCTTTCCGCCGCCGTCTCGTACTGATTCACCCTGAACCACCGATCTTGAATCACAGGGAACGCCTGCATGAAAAGGTCAACCAAGTGGCGTTGCATCGCGGCCCTGTCCTCTACGCTCGGCGTATGCGGGTAGGGTATTGGTGCTGGGAGCGGTTTCTTCGGTTTAGGCATTTGCGTCCTCGCAGTTCTCACGGGGTACTTAGCGGTTTGCTTGAATAAGATCATGCACCGACCCCTGCGCCAAGCAGGCTCTATGTCATCAAGCTCATCGCAACGGCCATCAGTTGCTCTATGCTGAGAACGAGCTGCATGAAGACGCTCCGCAACCCACATCACGCAGATGAGCTGAATCAGCGCCCTCTCACGCATAATCCCCGCCATGCGCCAAATCTTCCTTGACACCGAAACCACAGGCCTGTCCGCCGAAGGCGGCGATCGCATCATTGAAATCGGCTGCGTGGAGTTGCTCTCGCGCAAGCTCACCGGAAACAACAAACACTTCTACCTGAACCCCGAGCGCGACAGCCATGAAGACGCGCTCAAGGTGCATGGCATCAGCAACGAGTTTCTGCGCGACAAGCCCAAGTTCGCCGCCGTCGCCGAAGAATTGATGGCCTACCTGCAGGGCGCTGAGATCATCATCCACAACGCCGCGTTCGACGTCGGCTTTTTGAACAAAGAGCTGGAGCTGATCGGCCGGCCCCACTTCAAGCAGTATGTGGCGCAAGTCACCGACACCCTGGTGATGGCCAAGGAAATGTACCCCGGCAAGCGCAACAGCCTGGACGCCCTGTGCGACCGCCTGGGGGTGGACAACTCCAGCCGCACTCTGCACGGCGCCTTGCTCGACGCCGAGTTGCTGGCCGATGTGTACATCAATCTCACCCGCGGCCAGGAAGCATTGCTGATCGACATGGGCTCCAACGACAGCGCAGGCGGAGTCGTGGCTCGCGTTGACCTAAGCGCCTTCAGCCTACCCGTGCTACCCGCCAGCGAACAAGAAGCCGCCGCCCACGAAGAAGTCCTCAAGCAACTGGATAAAGCCTGCGGCGGCAAGACCGTCTGGCGCCTGCTGGGCACGGACGCTGTGGCATAATTCAAGGCTTTCCTGAAACGGAAACGGGTGATTAGCTCAGCGGTAGAGCACTGCCTTCACACGGCAGGGGTCACATGTTCGATCCATGTATCACCCACCAATTAAATCAAGGACTTACGGCACTTTCGGGTGCCGTTTTCATTGGCGGTATGAAAAGAGTATGAAAAAGAGCCTGTCAAATCCGCTTTTCCCCGGCTTTTCTGAGCCGGTGCGCACCTTTACCCGATCCGCGCTCGCAGCAGTCCTAGCTTCACCGCCATCCCCGCGAATGGCGGGCACTGTTAAGGGTTGTGGGACTCCTCTCGAGGGAGGCGTTGTGGGGCTTGGGTTGGTCTGCTTCCGAAAATGACTTACTAGGAGCCTGTCGGACTTTGGGCGTCGAAGCGAAATTTGCGAAAACCGAGGACAGTTTTTTCCGCATTCGCAGCCCCATAGCCCAGCTATGGGGCAAGAAGGCGGGAAAAAATGGACCGGTTTCTCGCAAATTGCAGCCGACGATCCCAAAGTCCGACAGGCTCCTAGGCGCCGTCTGCCCCTCGTTCACACCAATTGAGCTGATAAACACAAACCGCGTCACCCCCGACTCGACGGCCTGCCGGGCCAGTTTCAAAGTCCCTTCCACATTGACTGTCCGAAATGCCGCGAGCTGGTCTGCCGCCCTGTCCTTCAGCACGTGCGCCCGTCCCGCGCAATGCACAACGGTTTCAACCCCTTCCAATGCGGCGAACCAATCGGTCGTAGAACTCAATTCGCCCACCAGGTAATACTCCAAGCGACTTTCTAGTGCGGTCAATTTTCGGCGCGAGCTGACACGCACCGTGAATCTTTCTGCTAAGGCACCAACAGCCGGCGCCTTGCCCACAAAACCTTGCCCTCCTGTGAGCAACACGCAGTGGTTCATGCATCATCTCGACTTGCAGGCTTGAATAAGACTAACAACACACACGAAATGAAGAACCACACCCGGTCAATACGCTTACGCCTGCACTGATTAGCGCGCAAAGCAAGCCACATATAGCCTAGCCGAGCACCACGTAACCCGCGTTGCACAACAGGCGATGAAGATGCTTGAACCAGATCTGCAATCAGCAAGGACTGCTCAAACCCGTAGCCACTCAGGATTCTTCGAGCACGCAGCCAAAACGATCGCCATCCTGAGTTGACACCAATCTGGTTGTGCGCGTGCTGTCGATATTGCATGCTTGACCAGTTGTCAATCACCCAGGGAAAGCTATGAGAGCGGGCAAAGGCGTATGACCTTGCCCCTGTTTACCGCACTCCATAGGCTGCCCA
This sequence comes from Comamonadaceae bacterium, assembly GCA_947476285.1. Taxonomy (GTDB): domain Bacteria; phylum Pseudomonadota; class Gammaproteobacteria; order Burkholderiales; family Burkholderiaceae_C; genus Ramlibacter. Next base: position 13,666 of record CANJPU010000088.1, read on the forward strand.
TTATGCGGACTTCCTGTCTTGCTGCTGGGCCGCGATCCAGCGTTGCTCGAACGTCATCGGGCTGACGTAGCCCAGCGTCGAGTGCAATCTTGTATGGTTGTAGAAATTG
>CANJPU010000089.1 GCA_947476285.1 Comamonadaceae bacterium
AAAACAAGCTTGCCTTGGTTCATGGCGGTCCTTTGCGTGAAGACGCAAAAGACCATAAGTCATGGAATCGACTTTCAAATCGAGACCAGACTGAAATGCCAGGAAACCATGGTGAATCATTAACTTACGCCGCCCTAATGTGAAAACGTTGGGACACTACTGAGGCGCATTCAATGTTCAGTTGTCATGGTAAGAAATTCTACTGGGAATGACTTTTGATTTTTTACCAGGCTTCGGGACTCTGTTGTTCGTGATCGTGACATCCAGTCCCATTTGCTTTGCCATGACATTCAGAAATCTCTGCTTCTGAGCGTCACTGCTTGTACGGGACTGAAGTTCATATACCAACACTTGATTCAGATGCTTCATGTTCGGCTTCATGCTGCGAACAACGGCGCGTAGCCAATATTGATAGGCAACAACACCATAGTTTCGTTGATAACTATGAAGGATTTCGTCTAGTTGATCTCGCTGCTCTTGAGTCAGTCGTTCAAAGATCAACTGTTCTTGATGCTTTTCCGCTAATTCAAAAATATTTTGCTTTTGTTCTTCAATCTTCTCCCGCAAGCGAACACTCTTGCGTTCTGCATCCATCACTAAGATGCTTTTGCTGTCTTCACTGCACGCGGTTTACGCGGTTTGTTTGGATCTACAGGCTTTCTTGCTGGTGTTGCTGTTTGTTTTACTTCTAACTTCTTCATGCCCACTGCATCACCAATCGCTGCAAGAATTGCAGTTGGTTTGACGTCTTTCACCAGCGCTTGTATTTTATGAAACTCAGCAACAATGCTTGTTGAGCGAATGAGTTCGTGCAGTTCTTCAGCATATGCACGGCGCTCAAGATCAACAAGTTTCTTTTTTGCTTCTTCAAGTTGAAGTTTTAGTTCTGCGCTTGTTTTTGATTTTGCTGGTTTGCGTGTTGCCATTTGCTGTCTCCTGTTGTTGATAAATTCAATCACAATTCTTAAAGTTTCGTGCTTGACACTCTCTTGCTAGTTTTTGTGCTTCTGCTATTTGCTGCGGTGTCATCAGTTTAGCGACAATATCTCTGTATTTTACTGAGTCTGAATTTTCCACTGTTGCAGCCAATTCAGTCCAGCGTATTGTTTCCGCGTAGTCTTGTATGACACCTTGCTCAATTCAACTATTTAGAATATCTTTAACTAGAAATGCATGCCAAGCAACAACATAAAAGTAACCCGCCTAAGCATACTCCTATTGCTATTTCAAATACCATTATCTTTTGCTCCTTATTATAAGACGAATAAGACGACCGACAATACAGCGATTTGTAGTTGTTAATGAAGCAAATAATGGTAGTGAGCACCAAAACTTGTCTATATTATCAATCTCAGTAACGCCATTTATGCGTAATGTTACATATAGCAAACTACTAACGGTAGCGCCAATGAACACCAATACAGATTGCATCAAAGATATGATTGTTGGTTTCATTTAAGTAACCTGTACATTTCAGACGCTTAACATTAAATCAAGCCAACTTATCCGCCGCCATAGTAGCAGTCAACTTGCTGTAATGCCGCTCCAGCATCAACACACTTGTACCCATTTGCTTTGCAAGCGTGTGAATGTCAGTTCCTGCAAACAATTCCTGTGTCGCATATGTGTGCCTGAGTGAATACAGCGTTCTGTTTTGCCCGTTTGCGTCCAGCGCCATACCGCTGTCCCGCATCAATCGTCTGAATGTGCCGTTCAAACTCGGTGCCTGATACCCGTCACTGAACACGAACAACTTGCTTTGCACGGGACCTGCAAGCACTTCGTCTAATGTCAAGTATGTAACAGACTTTTGCCTGTGACGCAATCTATTTAAGACATCAACTGCACGATGTTTTGCGATCAACCAGCGTCCACCAGTTTTCCCATTGACCCAGAGCCGCAGATACCGCACGTTCTTGTCCGTGTGCCATTCAACATGCTTCCAGCAAATTCCCATTGCTTCCGTTCCATGCCGCATTCCTGTGAGTAGCAGCATTTCCGTGTAATCACGCAACAATGGACGCATTTCCCGTTCTACTGCAAGTCTGCCCTGCTCTGCCCATGTCTGCATGAACTGCAGCAACTTCGCAACTTCAAGAGTGTTAAACGCGGGTCGGGATGTGCTTTTCTTTCCGCGTGTTGTTAGTTTCGGGATTGCAGCGTGTTCACTTAACCAACCTTTTGCAATTGCCGTTTGCTGCAACCTGTTCCAAGCACTTGCGAAGTTCATCAGAGTTGACGCTTTCGGTTGCTTTGTCATCTGCCGATTGCGCCAGATTTCAAACGCAATGATGTCGTCATGCTTCAATTGCTCAAGACGCTTGTTACCAAAGTACGGGATAAAGTACTTTTCAATGCAAGTGATGTACGACTTGTAAACGCTTTTGCCGCGACCTGCGTCCATCTCTGAGCGCAGTTCGTTCAGTGTTGCGTGTGCTAAACCCGCGAAATTTTGTGCTGTTTGTGCTAAGCCGAGTGACTGTCTGAACCGTGCTTCGTCATACATCGTGCAAGCAGCGTGAACGGCATGTTCAACTGACATTTTGCGAGTGCTTGCACGACACCAACTTCCATCTTGTAACTTGTAACGAGTTTGCCAAGTTGGGCTATTTGCACGACGATACAAAACGACTTCGCCGTCACGCATGTGAAACAGCGTTGGCTGCGCTGCTGTCAATTGCGTAAGTGCAGTCGTTGGTGTATTCTGCTGTTTCTGGGAGTCGCCGCGAAGCCGTGCTGGAATTGGGTATGAAACTTGGGTTTGTTTCACCTGCACCATGACAGATCACGGAACTTCACGGTTTCCAGTGTGCACTGATCGTATTCACAGTGCAAGTCAGCGTACTGGAAAAATGAAAACACCGCAGTCCCTTGCAAAACTACGGTGTTGATCTGGTGGCCTGGGGCGGAATCGAACCACCGACACGCGGATTTTCAATCCGCTGCTCTACCAACTGAGCTACCGGGCCTGAGCCGGCGATTATATATCAGCCGCCGCGCTTGCCCCGTGAGAGGTCTACGCCGAGCTGCTTAAGTTTGCGGTAGAGGTGGGTGCGTTCCAGGCCGGTTTTTTCGGCTACGCGGGTCATGGAGCCGCCTTCCTTGACCAGGTGGAATTCAAAGTAGCTTTTCTCGAACTGGTCGCGCGCGTCGCGCAGCGGTTTGTCCAGATCGAAGAGCTGGCGTGGCTGGGGGCCAAGGTCCACCGGGATGGGGATGCCTTGAATGCCGGCAACAGTTGCCTCCATACGCAGTTCGCTGGCTTGCACGGGCACCGCTCCGACGATGCCGAGCTTGCGGGGCAAGGCTGCGCTTTGGCGTGCCAGGCCGGTCTCCACCGCCTTGAGCAGCTTCTGCATGGTGATGGGTTTTTCCAGGAAGGACTGCGCGCCGATCTTGGTGGCTTCCACTGCGGTCTCGATGGTGGCGTGGCCGCTCATCATGATAACGGGCATGGTGAGCAGGCCGCCGGTGGACCATTCCTTTAGCAGGGTAACGCCGTCTGTGTCTGGCATCCAGATGTCCAGCAAGACCAGATCGGGGCGCGACAGGCCCCGCGCAGCACGCGCCTGCGCTGCGTTTTCGGCAAGCTCGACGTTGTGCCCCTCGTCGTTGAGGATTTCGGAGAGCAAGTCGCGAATGCCCAGTTCATCATCGACCACCAAGATGTTTGCCATTTCTGTCCCGAACTTGTCCGTCACTGATAGGCGATGGGCTACTGCCTACCGCCCGCCTATGTCACTGAGCACCGCAGACACCGCCGCCGGGGCTGTGTGATCCGCGGCTGTTGTTATGTCGCAACTGCGAATGATAGCGATACTTGAGCACCCTGTATGACTCCGTCTTCAACACGGTTCTTCAAATCGACCCGCGCGCCGTGTTCGTCAGCGATTTTCTTGACGACCGCAAGGCCAAGGCCGGTGCCTCTGGTCTTGGTTGTGACGTAGGGCTCAAAGGCGCGCTTGAGTATGTGTTCGGGGAAACCGGTGCCGGAGTCCTGCACGATGAGGCGGGCGCGGCGGGAGGTTTCGTTCCACTGTGTCTTGACCACCACCTTCGGTAGCGCGCTGCCTTCGGTGGCGTCCTGCGCATTCTGCAGCAGGTTGTGTATGACCTGGCGCAACTGCTGGGCATCGCCCAAGATGTGAGGGCAGTGTGTGTCCAACTCAGTGACGATGGGTACGTGCCGCGCAGCGCCGGGGTGGTCCATGCCTTCGCGCGCATAGAGTTGCAGCACTTCGCCCACCAGGGTGTTCAAGTCCACCGGCTTGAGGTCGGCCGAGGGCAGGCGAGCATAGTCTCGGAATTCATTGACCAGGCGCTTCATTGCATCCACCTGGTCGACGATGGTGCGAACCGATTTGGTCAGAATGGCTTGCTCGGCTTCGGCCACCTTGCCGGTGAGTTTCATCTCCAGCCGTTCGGCAGATAGCTGAATGGGGGTGAGCGGGTTTTTGATTTCGTGGGCCAGGCGGCGTGCCACTTCGCCCCAGGCCTGCGCGCGCTGGGCCGAGACGATTTCAGAGATGTCGTCAAAGACCAGCAGGCGCGCTGCCTTGCCGGGCTGGTCGGCCGGCATCTCTGCGCCGCGCGCCACGATGGTGATGGTGTTGTTGGGTGATCCGGGCTGGGCTGCGTTGAGGTCGAATGATTGTTGCCAGTGATCCAGCCCGTGTTGCTTGCGCTCGGTCATGTATTCGTCAAACTGCTTCTGCACAGCTTTACCAAAGTCTTCAATGCCGGGCACGCTGGCCAGCTCGCTTGCTTCGTAGGCGGCCAGCGGGGCACGCAGGATGCGGGTGGCGCCGGGGTTGGACGACTGGATGGTGCCGCGCTCGTCCAGCACGATCACACCGGCGGTGAGGTTGTCCAGGATGGTCTGCAGATTGGCCCTGGCCGCATTGACTTGTCCCATGCTTTTGTCAACGGCGGAGCGGGCATCGGCCAGTTGCTGCGTCATCTGGGCAAAGGATCGCGTGAGGCCGCCTAGTTCGTCTTTGCCCTGCAGGGCCGGTTTGGGGCTGAGGTCGCCGGCGGCTACTTCGCGCACGCCTGCGGCCAGCACCAGCAATGGCCGCGCGAGCTGGTTGCCCAGAATGATGGCCAGCAGCACGGCGCCAAACACCGCCAGGAACAGGCTGAGCGTGAGCGTGCCGATGTACATGCGCCGCAGGCCCTCCCGGGCCAGTGCGCGCTCCTGGTATTCGCGGTTGGCTTCCTGCACCGCGATGGCATTGGCCACCAGGGTGGGCGGCAGCGTCTGGGTGACTTGCAGCACACGCGGCTCTGCCAGCAGACCCAGGCTGGGGTAGGAGACCACCGCCATTGCCTTGATGCGTGCGTTGTGGGTGCCGGCCAACCCAGGCTCGTCCAGCCCTTCGATGATGGACAGCGAGCGCTGTGCTCGCAGATTGCGCAACTGCTGGGCCGAGGGGCGTTCGGGGTTGAGTTGGAAGCGCGACTGGCCTGCGCTGGCGATAAGCTGGCCGGTGCCGCTCCACAGCAGCACGTCGTTGGCCGGCAGTTGCTCGCGCAGCCGGTCCAGCGCCAGGGGCGCGGAGGCGTCGGGTGTGTCGGCCAGTTGCACCGCTGCAGCGCGCGTCTTACTGGCCAGATCGTTGGCCAGGGTGTCCAGCGTGGCGCGGCCCAGGCTCAGGCCGGCGTCCAGCGCGCCTTCCACTTTCACATCGAACCAGCTTTCAATGGAGCGCGAGACGAACTGGTAGGACACGACGTAGATCAGCATGCCGGGCAGAAAGCCCACCAGCGCGAAGATGGCGGCGAGCTTGACCAGCAGGCGGCTGCCGAACTTACCGCGGCGCAGCCGCGTGAAAAGGCGCAGCGCGACCCACAGGATGACCAGCAGCAAAACCGCAGCCACCACCACGTTGATGATGAAGAGCCTCTCATAGTTGCGCTCATACAGTTCGCGGTTGTTGGTGGCCTGTGTCAGCAGGAACATCAGCACGATGCCGATGGCGGCGATGACAGCCACGGCCACACCCACGGCCCAGCGGAACGCCCGCGAGGACTTCAGCGGAAACCGCGATGAAGCCTCGGACTCGTGCTGCGTGCTCACCGGGTGGTCTCGATGTTCAGCCGCTGATTGCGCATAACGGCGATGTTCCAGTCAGATTGGCCTACCGCGCCGATCTGGAATGGCCGGGGTAGCTGCGACACGTCAAGCCGAAAGCGGAAGTCGACGTTGTGCCGGGCATCGGGCTCGACCTCGGAGGCATCAGCGATTCTCCAGCGCGAGATGCGTTGCACAGCGGAGATCGCTTCTTCGCGTGTGTCGAAGGTCTGGCCCAGCGCCAGGCCCGAGTTGCCGATGGGCAGGTTGGACACCACCAGGCGCCAGCGCCGCGTCAGCGGCTGGTAGGACAGGCGCATGTGGCGGGCGGTGGAGGCCACCTGCTTGTCGTACCAGTACCAGCGGTCGCGCAAGAGCTGCGCCTCGGCCACGAAGAACATGGGGATGCCTTTGGCCAGTGCGTCGTCGATGACGCTTGGCAACTCGAACCGGACGGTGGCTGTGAGCAGAACGCCTTCGTCGGAGCGTTCCAGGCGCAACTCGGTGATCTCGGTGGGAGCGGTCTGGGCGTGCGATGGCTGTGCAAAGGCGATGGCCAGGCAAACCAGGGCCAGCCACAGCAAGCGCTCAAAGGGCTTTCGCAGCCTTGGCCCCGCCCGCACGCTTTTCGAGCAGCATGTAATAGAAACCGTCGTGATCACTGTTGAGATTGTCCTGGACGGCATTGTCCTTTGCCCCGCTTTGGGGAAGTAAATGCCCGGGCGCGGGCAGCGAAACCGCATCGGTGTTGTGCGCAAGAAACGTTTCCGCCTGTACCTGGCCTTCCTGCAAAAAGACCGAGCAGGTGCAATAAAGCAGGCGACCCGAAGGTTTCAGCAGTGGCCACAGCGCCGTCAACAGCCGCGCTTGCTGCGCGGCCAACTGGGCGATGTCGCTTTCACGACGCAGCCAGCGCACATCTGGATGGCGCCTGACAATGCCAGAGGCAGTGCACGGCGCATCCAGCAAGATGGCATCGAAGGCCTGGCCGTCCCACCAAGTGGCCGGCTGCGCGGCATCGGCTGCGAGCACGCGCGCTTTCAAATCCAGTCGCGCCAGGGTCTCATGGATGCGCTCGCAACGCGCAGCGTCGATTTCCAGCGCGGTGACCTGGGCGTTGCATAGCTCCAGCAAATGCGCCGTCTTGCCGCCGGGCGCGGCGCATGCATCCAGGATGGACAGGGGTGCTTGCGTGTTCAGGCCCTGCAGCAACAAGGGCGCGGCAAGCTGGGCGGCGCCATCTTGCACCGAGACCCAACCCTGTTCAAAGCCTGGCACCTCATGCACTGGCCGTGCCTGCGCCAGCACCACCGCGTGTTCGCCGGCTGCAAAGGCTTGCACGCCCTGCGTTTCAAGCAGGGTCAAGTATTGGGCGCGCTGCACTTTTCTTGGGTTGACCCGCAAGGTCATGGGTGCCTGGGTGTTGCTGGCCTTGAGGATTGCCTGCCAATGCACAGGGTGGTCGCGTTGCAGGCGCTGTATCCACCACGCAGGGTGGTTCCACACCGCCACGGGGTCCTTGTCGCTTGCCTGCACCAACGCATCACGTTCGCGCAGAAAACGGCGCAGGCAGGCATTGATGAAGTTGGCCTGGCCGCGCGTCTCAGGGTTCTTCTTGGCGCACTCCACCGCCTGATCTACCAGCGTGAAGCTGTCGTAAGGCGCGTCGACCGCATGCCAGCACAGTGCCAATGCAGTGCACAGCAAGTCATCGGCCTGTGCCGGCGGTGGGCGCCGGGCCAGTAATTTGCGCAATGCCTGGGCTCGGCCCAGGTTTCTCAGGGCGGCCAGGGACAAGGCCTGCGCACCGGGCCGCACCGGTGCGTCCAGTGCCGAGAGAGCGGCGCTGGCTGAGGCGCCGCTGCGCACGGCGCCCACCACCTGGGCGCTGGCCTGCAGCAGGCGCCACAAGGGCAAAGACTGAGCTTGGCCCGGCTGCTTGCGAGGTGCGTGTGAGGGTTCGGTCATGTCATCTGCGAAGACTGCACGGCCGGTGCGGCTTTGCCCATTGTGCGCACCGCCTTGAAGCCGAACGCGACGGCCAGCATCACTGCGGGAAACTGGACGATGGATTCGTTGTAGCGGGCCGCTGCGGTGTTGAATTGCTCGATGGCAGCGTGAGTCTGCACACTCAATTGCATGTGGCGCGCGGTCACATCGTCTGGCATGCGCGGGCCGGCCAAGTCATAGGCGTCTTCTCGCTCGGTTCGCTCCCATGCCATTTCCAGCACACCCAACGCGGCGTTGAGTGCAGCCAGGCCCGTCTCCTGAAGCGGGTGGGCACGCACGGCCACCAGCGCGGCAGCCAGTTGCGCGGCCGCACCCTGCAATTCGGCCCAGAATGAGCCAACCCCGTCTAGCGCATCCGCGTGCTCGATGTCCGGCGGCAATTGTTTGCGCACCAGTTCCACATGACGCGTCAATTCCGTCTCCAGCAGCACGAAGGCCGTCTTGACCGCCGCGCGCAAGCGCATCAGTCTGTTGTACGCACCCACAGCCCAGAAGAACAGGACGGCGGCACCAATCCACAAGACGATGGAGCCTGGCATCTGCGGAAGGAATCTTTCTCCAAAAAAGAAACGCCCCAGACCATTGCGGACTGGGGCGCCAGTTTAAACCGCTCGCTTACTCGGCGGCGGCGCCTTCGTTTGCCTCTGACGAAGCAACACCTTCGGTGGCGTTGGCCAGCTCCTGCGCTTCAGAATCAGCGATGGCGCGGCGCTCGGCCTCGTCCATCTGGTCCTTGGCCTTGCGTGCCTGGTGGTAAGCCATGCCGGTGCCCGCGGGGATGAGCCGGCCGACGATGACGTTTTCCTTCAGGCCACGCAACTCGTCGCGCTTGCCCATGATGGCCGCTTCGGTCAGCACACGTGTGGTTTCCTGGAAGGAAGCCGCAGAGATGAACGAGTCGGTTGACAGGGAAGCCTTGGTGATGCCCAGCAGCAAGTTGGTGTACGTGGCGGGGATCTTGTTGTCAGCGCGCAGTGCGTCGTTGGTGTCCAGGATCTCCGATCGCTCCACTTGTTCACCCGCGATATAGCTGGACTCGCCGACGTTTTCGATAACGACACGGCGCAGCATCTGGCGAACGATCACCTCGATGTGCTTGTCGTTGATCTTCACGCCCTGCAGACGATAGACGTCCTGCACTTCATTAACGATGTAGCGCGCCAGTTCTTCGGAGCCCAGCAGGCGCAGGATGTCCTGCGGATCGGCCGGGCCGTCGACCACCGACTCGCCCTTGTTGACCACTTGGCCTTCGTGCACCAGGATGTTCTTTTCCTTGGGCACGAGCTCTTCCCAGACCTTGCCGTCCGGATCGGTGATCTGCATGCGGATCTTGCCCTTGGTCTCCTTGCCGAATGACACCGTGCCGGTGATCTCGGCGAGCACGCCCTTGTCCTTGGGCGAACGCGCTTCGAACAGTTCGGCCACGCGGGGCAGACCGCCGGTGATGTCGCGGGTCTTCTGGCCTTCAATCGGTATACGCGCCAGCACTTCTCCGCCGCCAACGTCCTGGCCGTCGCGCACCTGGATGAGCGCGCCAACCGGGAAGCCGATGGTCACCGAATGATCGGTGCCGGGGATCTTGACTTCGTTGCCGGAGGCGTCGATCAGTTTGACCTGCGGGCGAATCAGCTTGGCCGAACGCTTGGGGTCGAACTTGATGACAACCAGCGTGGACAAGCCGGTGACTTCGTCCACCTGCTTGGCCACGGTGAGGCCCTCTTCGACATTCTCAAATCTCACCTTGCCGGCGAACTCGGTAATGATGGGTCGGGTCAGCGGATCCCAGTTGGCCAGAATCACGCCGGCTTTGATGGACTGGTCGGCCTTGACGGCTAGGATCGCGCCATATGGCACCTTGTGGCGCTCGCGCTCGCGGCCGTGCTCGTCATGAATGACGATTTCGCCCGAGCGGGCAATCACCACCAGTTCGCTCTTGCTGTTGGTCACGTAGCGCATCGTGCTGTTGAAGCCGATCACGCCATTGGACTTGGCGTCCACGCTCGATGCAATGGCGGCACGCGACGCGGCTCCACCGATGTGGAAGGTGCGCATCGTCAACTGTGTGCCCGGCTCGCCGATCGACTGAGCGGCGATCACACCCACCGCTTCACCGACGTTGACGAGGCCACCGCGGCCCAGATCGCGACCGTAGCACTTGGCGCACAGGCCGAAGCGGGTAGAGCAAGTCAGCGCGGTACGAACCTTAACTTCGTCCACACCGACCGCTTCGAGCACTTCAATCATGTCTTCGTCAAGCATGTTGCCGGCGGCGACGATGACAGCGCGCGACTCGGGGTGCAACACATCTTCTGCAGCCACACGGCCCAGCACCCGGTCGCGCAGTGAGTCGATCACTTCGCCGCCCTCCACGATGGCGCGCATCAGCGAACCTTCGTGGGTGCCGCAATCGTTTTCGATGACGACCAGGTCCTGGGTCACGTCGACCAGACGACGCGTGAGGTAGCCGGAGTTCGCTGTCTTGAGCGCCGTGTCCGCCAGGCCCTTACGCGCACCGTGGGTGGAGATGAAGTACTGCAACACGTTCAGGCCTTCACGGAAGTTGGCCGTGATGGGGGTCTCGATGATCGAGCCGTCAGGCTTGGCCATCAGGCCGCGCATGCCGGCCAACTGGCGAATCTGGGCAGCGGAGCCGCGAGCGCCGGAGTCGGCCATCATGTAGATGGAGTTGAAGGACTCCTGGTCCACTTCCTTGCCGTGTCGATCGATGGTCTTTTCCTTGGCCAACTGGGCCATCATGACCTTGGAGACTTCGTCGCCAGCCTTGCCCCAGATGTCCACCACTTTGTTGTAGCGCTCGCCAGAGGTGACCAGGCCCGAGACATATTGCTGCTCGATCTCTTTCACTTCCTTCTCGGCGCGGGCGATGATGTCCGCCTTTTGTGGCGGCACCAGCATGTCATCCACCGCGATGGAGATGCCGGCCTTGGTGGCCAGACGGAAGCCGTTTTGCAGCAGCTTGTCGGCAAACACCACGGTCTCTTTCAAGCCGCACTTACGGAACGAGGCGTTGATGAGCTTGGAAATCTCTTTCTTCTTCAAGGCCTTGTTGATATTGGAGAAGGGCAGGCCCTTGGGCAGGATTTCGGACAGCAGCGCACGACCGACCGTGGTTTCGATGATGGAGGTGGAGGCCACGAACTCATCCGTCTCCTTGTCCTTGTTCCACTCGGTGATGCGCACGTTCACCTTGGCGGTGAGCACGACCTGTTCGGCGTCCAGTGCGCGCTGCACTTCGCCGATGTCGGCGAAGATCATGCCTTCGCCCTTGGCGTTAATGCGCTCACGGGTGGTGTAGTACAGGCCGAGCACCACGTCTTGCGACGGCACGATGGAGGGCTCGCCGTTGGCGGGGAACAGCACGTTGTTGGACGCCAGCATCAGCGTGCGGCATTCCATCTGTGCTTCCACCGACAAGGGCACGTGCACAGCCATCTGGTCGCCGTCGAAGTCGGCGTTGAAGGCGGCACAGACCAAGGGGTGAAGCTGAATGGCCTTGCCTTCGATCAGGATCGGTTCGAAGGCCTGGATGCCCAGGCGGTGCAAGGTGGGAGCGCGGTTCAACATGACCGGGTGCTCCTTGATGACTTCTTCAAGGATGTCCCAGACCACCGGCGTGCCCGACTCGACTTCCTTCTTTGCCGCCTTGATGGTGGTGGCAATGCCCATGGCTTCCAGGCGCGAGAAGATGAAGGGCTTGAACAACTCAAGCGCCATCAGCTTGGGCAGGCCGCACTGGTGCAGCTTGAGCGTAGGGCCGACCACAATGACCGAGCGGCCAGAGTAGTCGACGCGCTTGCCCAGCAAGTTCTGGCGGAAGCGGCCGCTCTTGCCCTTGATCATGTCGGCCAGGGACTTCAGGGCGCGTTTGTTGGCCCCTGTCATGGCCTTGCCGCGGCGGCCGTTGTCCAGCAGGCTGTCCACTGCTTCTTGCAGCATCCGCTTTTCGTTGCGCGCGATGATTTCCGGCGCCTTCAGTTCCAGCAGACGCCGCAGACGGCTGTTGCGGTTGATGACGCGGCGGTACAGGTCGTTGAGGTCGGAGGTCGCGAAGCGGCCGCCGTCCAGCGGCACCAGGGGACGCAGGTCCGGTGGCAGCACGGGCAGCACGTCCATCACCATCCAGCCGGGCTTGATGCCGGACTTCTTGAAGGCTTCCAGCACCTTCAGGCGTTTGGCGTTCTTCTTGACCTTCACTTCAGAGCCGGTCAGGTCGCCGCGCAGCTTCTCGATCTCGAGTTCGATGTCGATGCCTTCGAGCAGATCCTTGATGCCTTCAGCGCCCATCTTGGCGACGTACTCGTCGCCGTATTCCTTGCGCTTGGTTTCGTAGTCGTCCTCGGACATGATGCTGAATTTTTTCAGCGGGGTCATGCCGGGGTCAGTGACGACATAGGCTTCGAAGTAGAGCACGCGTTCGATGTCGCGCAGCGTCATGTCCAGCACCAGACCCAGACGCGACGGCAGGGACTTGAGGAACCAGATGTGAGCGCAAGGCGCGGCCAGATCGATGTGGCCCATGCGTTCGCGCCGTACCTTGGTCTGCGTGACTTCAACGCCGCACTTCTCGCAGATGACGCCACGGTGCTTCAGGCGCTTGTACTTGCCGCACAAGCATTCGTAGTC
>CANJPU010000090.1 GCA_947476285.1 Comamonadaceae bacterium
CCATACAAGATTGCACTCGACGCTGGGCTACGTCAGCCCGATGACGTTCGAGCAACGCTGGATCGCGGCCCAGCAGCAAGACAGGAAGTCCGCATAATGGGCAGCCTATGGAGTGCGGTAAACAGGGGCAAGGTCAGTCACGGCATTCAATCCCGACTCACAGCCCACCGACGAGCTGATCAATGCCGACAGCAACGCCAGGCTGCGCACAGAGCTGGAAGCCCGCAACCTGATCTTCATCGACGGCGTCGGCCAGCACCCCTCCAACCATTGGCCTGGCGAACCCAGCTTCTTGGTGCTGGGAATGAGGCGCGAGGCCGCTCAAGAAATCGGAGACAGATTTCAGCAGCGAGCCATCGTATGGTGCGGCCCGGATGCCATCCCACAATTGGTGATGCGTCAATGACCCGCTGATGCAGCAAACAAGGAATGGCCTGTCCGCAAAGATGAAACAAGGCTGGGGGGATTTGATCCAGATTGCCGCCCCCGACATCACGTCAAACGCGGCTAAACAGGAGCACAGGTCATGCAAGACCATCTTCGCCTTGCCATCCGGGCCAGGCCAGTAGCACAGCCCAAGCCCTTCGATCGCGCGTCGATCGATCTCTTCAACCGAGTTCGCGCCTGTCAACGGTAATGTCCCTGGGAGTGGTGGAAATGACCCTCCCCGACAAGCCCAACAGCAGCAATCAGCGCTATCGCCGAACTGCTCTCGGACAACGTTGGTTGGAGACCCATCCTGGCACCGGCGCGGGTTGAAATTGTCGCAAACTACCCGCAAGCCCGCAGCAACCAACAGGAGTGCTCATAAGTTCGGGAGCCCACTCAGCACGTGGTCAACCATCCACCACCAATCCAAAGGGCTCGGAAATTCTCCGGCCCCTTATTCTTGGTGCGCCCGGCATGGCGCACCCACTTGGAGGTGAAAGTCCTCTACTCGCCCGGCAAGGGGAAGAGTTAGCCGAAGGCAAGGGTTTCGCTGGCGACTGCGAGTTTGAAGGAAGCTCGATGGTGCGCGCCGGTGCCGAGGCTGACACAGCGTGCGGCGCCACCAGAGCACTAATAAAACATCCATTCACACCCATTTTCCCTCGGAGGCTCCGAGGTGCTCGCATCTCTTGAAATGGGTGTTATTGGGTGTATTATCCTAGAAACGGCAGTTGGACGCGCTCGAGTGGGTGTCTGGCGAGCCCGATGGCAAGGCGTGACGACGCCGCAGGCTAATGCCTGCAAGGAGGAGCAACGCAGCCAGCGGGTTTGCCAGACACCCACTCGAGTGCGTAGCGCTCTCACCCAATCGGTGAGGAACTTCAAAGCCAAAAAACTCAATGTCCGCGGGCACTTCCTGCTGAAAACAAGCGGTCAACTGCCGTTTCTAGGATCATGGCATTGTGGACCTGGGGCCGCGCCAGTGACACCGTGACGACGCCGCGCGTGTCCCGGGCAGTCTTGATGGTGGTATAGGTGGTCATCTTGTCTCCCTCATGTGGCAGGCGCGAACAAGTGCGGGCAACCTGTTCACGCCAGGCGCTCGCGCTTGAGTGTGCCGAACTGCGCTGCGCGGTCCCAGGCGCTTGCCATACCTTCCTCGCGCAGCAGAAACTTCTGTACCTTCTGCGTGGAGGTCTTGGGCAACTCGTCCATCAAGCGGATGTAGCGCGGCACCATGAAGTGGGCCAGCCGCGGCACCAGAAAGGCATCGAGCTCGGCCGGATCGATCCTGTGACCCGGAACGGGCGCGATCACGGCCATCACCTCGTCTTCTCCGTACTGGCTGGGTACGGCGACTACCGCGACCTCGCGGATGCCCGGAAACTCCATGATCTCGCGCTCGACCTCGAAAGCGGAGACGTTCTCGCCGCGACGGCGGATCGCGTCCTTCATGCGGTCGACGAAGACGAAGTCGCCGTCCGCATCTGCGATGAACCCGTCGCCCGTATGGAACCAACCGTTGCGCCAGGCGGCTGCGGTCGCCTCGGCGGCAAGGTAGTACCCATGGCTGAACGCCCACGGCATGTCGCTGCGCAGGATCAACTCGCCTGCGGTGCCGGCAGGCACCTCGCAGTCGTTTTCGTCCACCACCCGTGCTTCGATCCCGGGCCGGGGGCGCCCGCAGGTGCCTGCCTTCGTCGGGTTGCCCCCCGACATGAGCGGGCACGACACTTCGGTCATGTTGAAGGTGGCGTAGATGTCTACGCCGAAGCGTGCCCTGAATACGGCTGCGTCATCGGTGAGTGGCACCATGACCGCACAACGCAGCGTGTGCTGGCGGTCCCCCGTGGTGGGAGGTTCGCTCAACAGGAAACGGCTCATCGCGCCTACCAAGGTGACGAAAGTGGCGCCGGTAGCCCGAACGTCGTCCCAGAACTGGCGCGTCCGGAAGGAATCCACTACGGCAATGGAAGCGCCGCGGATCAGCATGCGGTAGATGGCCCCCATGCCCGCCTGGTGAAACAAGGGAAGCGCCGTCAGCCCGCGATCGGATTCGGTGAGGAAATAGAAGGCGTCGCCGGCCTGGTGCAGGTGCACGTAGGATGAGAGCACCGCCTTCGACGGGCCGGTGGTGCCCGAGGTGTAGATGATGCTTTGCAGATCCCAGGGTTGGATGGGCCTGGGCGGGGCGCTTGGCGCTCCCTGCGCATCAAAAATAGCAGTCGCGTCAAGCGTGCGAAAGCGGGTCGTCGGCCCCTGTGCCGCATCCGAGCCGGCGAGCACCAGGAGTTCCAGACTTCCGGTGTCCAGCCCCACCAGCCGATCGAGCAGCCCGCGGTGGGCCACCATCAACTTCGCGTTTGCCGTCCGGATCGCGTGGCTGAGCACTTGGCCGCGGAAACTCGTGTTGAGTGGGACGTACACTGCGCCGATGTAGTTCAGCGCGAACCACAACACGATGGCCTGTGGTCCGTTGGGAAGCCAGCACAGCACATGCTCTGCCTGTCCGATGCCAAGTCCCTGCAACCCAGCGGCGGCCCGACGTACGCGCAGTTGCAAGCTGGAATAGGTCCAGCGACTGCCGTCGGCGAACACCGCGAACACCGCGTCCGGACGCTCCTGTGCATGGCGGTCCAGAAGATTGCGCAGCACGCATGAATGCGGCGGGGGGATACGAGGATCCATGGGCTGCCTTCTAGTTTCTCACCGAGTTCGGGACCGCTCCAGTCTACACGGGCAGAGCTGTGAAGGTCTTATCGCCGTGCAACACGTTCATCATGCCGGCGAACAGGCTGACCACGACCATATCGGCCGCGTTGCACGGCGGGATGCATGAGGACTGAACCGCCCCGGATTTGAACTGACAATCTTGGCCAGTTCTGACGAGGCGTGACGAGCGAAGGCGAGCCTCAGTCATTGAAAAACCAGGGGTTTTAGCCCCTCTTAATCCGTAGGTCGAGTGTTCGAGTCACTCAGGGCCCACCACCCACTCAGCGTTAACGCTGGAAAGCCTGCTATCTAATCGGTAGCAGGCTTTTTTCTTTGTGGCGCGAAAGTGTGAGTCTTGTGTACGCAGCGCAACGGCGCTGGCTACCCCGCCTCTACTGCGCCTTCAACGGAGCCGCGCGCGCAACGTCAGCCGGATAGACCACCACGGGCACACCACTCTGCCATTGCAGCAGCAGTGCCGGCGGGTCGACTCTGGCGCCCTTGGCGTCGAATGAGACCGGCCCATTGAGAGCTGCCACGACGGGCCCGGACTCGATCTTCATCCTATGCATCGCGTCCGAGATTTTGGCTCGATCGGTGGAGCCCGCTCGCTCCAAGGCTTCCTTGAGCACGTAGACGTGGCCATAGCCGAAGGCGGGATCGAAGGTCATCCAGGGTTGTCCCGTGCGTTGCTTCCAGCGCGCTTCGAGATCACCGCTCTTCTTGGTCGGCCAGATGTTGGCAAAGACGGCTGTGCCTTCGAGCGCTTCCTTGGACATCAGGTTGAGCATCTCGGGATCGAACGCTCCGCCGCCATACAGGAAGATCGGCGTGTTCTTCGGTGTGATTCCCACCTGAGCCAGGGAGGTCAGGATCGTCTTTGCATCGGGCGCGATCGCCGTCGAGAAGAAGACCATCGATGGCCGCGCCCTTCGCACGCGCTGTGCAATCGCTGTTCCGTCGGCCAACTGAATCGCAAACACTTCCTTCGCGACGACGTTGACTCCCTTGGCCTTGAGCGCCGCCTCGACGCCATCAGCCACGGCGATGGTGCCGGGCGTATTCACCGCCACGATGGCCACATCCTTCAGGTTGGCCCCTGAGCTTAGCAACGCAAACTGCTCCATCACGGGCAGGATCCTCGGTGTCACCTGTCCCGCCGGCATGTTGGTTGCAAACACATTCTTGAACCCACGGCCGGTGAGCTGATCGGCACTGCCCCCGAACAGCCATGGGATTGCGGCCCGCTCGGTGATCTCGGTGATCGCAAGCGCCTGTGAGCTGATGTACGCACCGGCGCCACCGACGATATTGGGGTTGCTGGAGATGATCCGCTGCGCGGCGTTGGCCGCGTCATCCGGACGCGCCCCGGCGTCGGCCACGATGAGTTTGATCTTCGCGCCGCCAAGTGCCTTGATGCCGCCTGAGGCATTGATTTCTTCGACTGCCATTTCGGCGCCCTTGATCACTCGGGAGCCATTGACAGACCACGGCCCGGTCGTCGCTTCAATGATGGCGATCTCGACCTCTCTTTGCTGCGCAAGTGAAGGTGCTGCGGCCGAGAAAGCGGCCAATGCGGCCACCGCCAGTTGCAGAGTTAGTTTGTGTGTTTTCTTCATTCATGTCTCCATTTCGATATACAAACAAATGCGGTCAGATTGCCGATGCGGCAATGGCCTGAACGACAGGTACGGTGGTGCGGAAAGAGGGCCGCTCGCTCAAACGATCCACGTATTGCGCGAGCTTCGGATACTCCTCACGCCACTTGAATTCAGGAAAACGAAGGTCCAGGATGCACAGGGTGCATCCGACCGCGATATCGCCCAGGCCGAACGAGTCGCCCACAGCCCATTGGCGATCGCCAATTCGGCGGGCCATCTCGCGCACGCCGCCATCCATCTTGCGCCGCTGGCGCGCCATCCAGGATTCGCTGCGATGCTCGGCGGGGCGCAGACGCTCGAAGAACAACAGGACAAGCGCGTCACACACCCCATCCCCGAGCACCTCGAATCGCTTGGCGTCCATGACAGCCTCATCATTGCCCGGTGTCATCGAAGGCGTTGGAAATTTCCTGTCGAGGTATTCCAGGATGAAGTGCGACTCATACAGGGCGCTGCCGTCATCCAGTATGAGGATGGGCAGCTTCTCCAGCGGGTTGTAACGGGGCGTCTGCGTGTCGGGATTCCATGGAACCTCCGTCACCAGTTCAAATGCAATTCCCTTTTCCGCGAGTGCGATGCGCACCTTGCGAGCGTACGGGCTAGGGGTAGCACTGATTAACTTCATTGATCACTCCAGACAGATAAATTCGTTCGAACGCGGGCGGATGACTGAGCCGGCTTGCCGGGCGCTGCGGCCGATGGTGCGTCGGCCCGGACCGGAAACGAATGGCGTGCGCACATGATGCAATCGGTGACACCGTTCGTCAACCGGGTCGCCCCGGGGGGCGAACTGACATGACCCCATAAATTGAGTGGACTTCCATGCGTTTCATGAGAAAGTACAAACCAGAGTTCAGACTCGAGGTCGTCAGCAGCTTTCATCCCGTTGAAGGCCGAGCGAAGCTGATAGCGCAGCTTTGATCAGTGCCCGGGGAGAAAATCCGCACCTGGGTGAGCCACTACCGCCTGCATGACATCGGCGGGTTGCGTCACTGAGCCATGCAACGGTGAAGCGCAATCCTCTTGCGTTGACAAAGCACAAAAGTCTTGCGAGCACCCATCACAACATCGTGCCCTTTGCTCAGTTCCTGGGCAAGCTGATTTCGCAACAGCGAGAACGCCCGCTGAAGCGGCCGGCAAGTCGAGGCGCAAGGGCTGGTTGAGGCAGGGCCTCAAGCCACGCCGTCGAAGACCACCACCGAGCGTGCCAGTTCGCCGCGCTTCAATTCGGCCAGCGCCTCGTTGATTTGCGCCAGCTTGATGCGCTGCGAGATCATTGAGTCGAGCTGCAGCCGACCCTGTAGGTACAGGTCAACCAGGCGCGGCATGTCAACCGGGAAGCGGTTCGAACCCATCAGCGAGCCCTGGATGCGCTTTTCGCTGAGGAAGTCGCTGCCGCGCAGCTCGATGTTGACACCGGGCGGGATCATGCCGATGACGTTGGCTGTGCCGCCGCGGCGCAGCATGCGCCAGGCTTGTTCGGCCGTGGCTTTCAGGCCAATGGCCTCGAAGCTGTGGTGTACACCACCGGCGGTCAGCTCCATCACGCGGGCCACGGCGTCCATCTGGCTGGCGTCGATGGTGTCGGTGGCGCCGAAGGTCTTGGCCAGCGTGAGCTTGGATGCCAAGCGGTCGATGGCGATGATGCGGCCGGCGCCGGCAATCAGCGCACCGTTGATCACCGACAGACCAATGCCGCCGCAGCCAATCACCGCCACTGTGTCGCCAGGGCGCACGTTGGAGGTGTGCGTCACCGCGCCGTAGCCGGTCATCACCGCGCAGCCGATCAGCGCCGCGCGATCAAGCGGCATGTCGCGGCGGATCGCCACGCAGCCATGCTCGTGCACCAGCATCTGCTCGGCAAAGGCGCCCAGGCCGACCAGCTGCTGCATCACCGCCTCACCCTGCGCGATGCGGGGCGCATCACCAGCGGCGCGCTTGGTCTCGGGGCTGACGCAGCGCGACAGGTGGCCGGTGAGGCAGTGCTCGCAATGGCCGCAAAAGATCGACAGGCAAGTGATGACATGGTCGCCCGGCTTGACGGTGCGCACCTCGGGCCCCACGGCCTCGACAATGCCGGCGGCCTCGTGGCCGGGGATGCAGGGCATTGGGAACGGGTAGGTGCCGTCGATGAAGTGAAGATCAGAGTGGCAGACACCGACTGCGGCAGTGCGGATCAGCACCTCGCGCGAACGGGGTTTGTCAACTTGCACCTCTTCGATTTCAAGAGCTTGCCCGGCTTGGCGAAGGATGGCGGCTTTCATAAATTACTCCGCCCTCATGCCTGCTTTGCGGACCAAATCACCGGTGAGCGCATAGTCGGCGGCAATGAAACCACTGAATGCCGCCTGCGTCATCGGAGAAGGAAACATGCCGTCGCCTGCAATCTGATCCCTGAATGCATCACTTGCAACAATGGCGTTAATCTCTTTGCCAAGCCGCTCGACGATTCGTGGAGGAATCCCCTTCGGGCCGAGCACGCCAAACCAGGCTTCCATGTTGGCACCGGGAATGGTCTCTGCAATCGCGGGAATCGCCGGCAGTGTGGAAAGCCTCTTCGCACTGAGCACACCGAGCACTTTGAGTCGCCCTTCCTTGACCAGCCCTTCAACGCTCACATACGAATACATGCCGACGTCAACTATGCCAGTGGCTAGATCTGGAATCGTTGCCGACAAGGCCTTGTAGGGCACATGCAGCAGCTTGAAGTTTCCCACTTGCTGCAGGTAGGCCGCCGCCAGGTGCGTGCCCGATCCATTGCCAGATGAACAGAAGCTGAGTTTGCCCGGGTCTTTCTGAGCCAAGCGGATGAGGTCTGCCACAGTGCTGCCCGGAAAATTCGCCCGTGTCACCAACACATAAGGCGTGATCGCCACCGATGCAATCGGCGTCACGTCATCAATCGCCTTGAAGGGCATTTCTTTGATCAGATGAGGCGCTATGACGTAGCTCGAACTGATCAGCCCGAGTGTGTAGCCATCGGGCTGCGCGCGCACGAAGGTGCGCGATCCGACAACACCACCGGCGCCGGGGATGTTCTCAGCGACCACCGGCTGCCCCAGGGCTCTTGCAAGCCGATCGGCAAGTCTTCGCGTGATGAGGTCTGACCCCGACCCGGCGGAGTTGGGCGTGATCAGGCGAATCGGCCGCTGTGGATAGTCATCGTCTGCCGCGAGCGAGGCATTGGCCAAACCCGATCCGACGGCCAGCGCGATGAGATTGCGCCGAGAAAGTCCATTGCATTGCACACGCTGATTTTTCATTGTCTTTCCTGTTCGTTATCACGCCCAATGTCGCTTGCTTGCACGTCAAGTCTTCTCATGCAGGCCGGTGCCAATCGCCCGCGTCACCGCTCGCATCATCCCAAAGGACGGCACATACGTCGAGTGCGTGCCTTCGCCGCCTGCCACGATCAGGCCCATGTGCTTGGGGCTCGGTGAGATCGGCAGCATGGTGGCGGGGGTGATCATGCCCAGCTCGGCGGTGCGCGCCTTTTGCGAGCGCCCGATGTCCTTTTCCGACAGCAAACTGGCGGGCAACTTGCTCAGCTCCCACAACTGCGCCTTGACGTCGGCCTTGCTATAGCCAGCGCGCGCCAGTTTGGATGCGTGCTCGGGGCCCAGTATCAACCAGGGCTCGCCGCCGAACATGTATTCATTGCTCGGCGGATGCGCCATGGTGCTGGCAATGGCCTGCAGCAGCACAGCGCCCTCGCCATGCGTGTTCATGTTGATCGTGCCTTCGGCGCCCACGACAGTGACGGTGCTTTGATCGCGACGAAAGCCCCGCTCCACGTGCAGTGGCTCCCAGGGGTTGGCCTCTTCGTTCTCGGCGCAGCAGAAGGTGTAGCGGCCGGGCTGGCCTTGCTCGGTGCGGTCCATCTCGCCGGGCAGCGCACCGCCGATGTTGCGCAGCACCAGGCGCAGCGCACGCCCGATGGTGGCGTTGGCCCAGTTGCCCTCGCCCAGGCAGTTCATGTGGCTATTGACGTTCAGTTGGCGTGCGATCGGGCCGTTGATGATGATCCACACCGCCACTGGGTTGGTGGTGGCTTGCACCGCCTGCAAGTTGAATTCGGGCGCGCTCACCGCCTCGACCGCCGCGATCAGCACGGGCATGAAGCTCGGGTCGCAACCCGCCATCACCGCGTTGATGGCAATGCCTTCCACCGTGGCCGCGCCAAAGGCGGGCGCGAGCTGAGCAACCAGTTTGTCGCGCGGCAGCCCTGCCCCGGCCACCATGGCGTCAACGCGTGCGCGCGTGGGCGGCACGATGGGCAGGCCATCGGTCAGGCCTTCTTCGCGGTAGAGGCGGTTGATGGCGTCCAGATCGTCGAGCGCCTCCAACATGGCTGCGGGCTGCACGCTTAGTCCATCGCTCGCGCTCATGCTTTGATTGCCTCGCCTGTGAGTTTGGCCACTTCATCCGCGCAATGCCCAGCCATCACGCGCACTTCTTCGCGCGAACGCGAGCCGAAGGGATGGTCGATCACCACAATGGGCATCTGCGGCATGCCCAGGGCCTTGCTCTGCATCTTGCCGATTCGGGTGAAGGCGGTGGAACAGATGGTCAGAGCCAACTTGCCGCGCTTCAAGATTTGCACACTGTCATGGACACTCCACGACGTGCACGAGCCTCAGTCGCCTGAGCCGGTGATGACCAGATCGCAATCGCGCACCAGAGCGGCGATGACCTCATCGCTGGCTGGAATGGTTGTGACCGATTTCTGGTGCTTCACGACCGACTTCACGCCGTACCGTGTTTTCAAAATCTCGGCCAGATCGTCCACCAAGTGGTTGAAGTTGGGCTTGGAGTTGTCAATGAAGCCAACCACCTTGCCGGCCAGACCCGTCAAGGCCCTGGCAGCCTGTGCGATGGATTCGACCTGCACGGGGCGCGGATCATGAAGAAGTACGGTGCCTGGCATCTGCAGCTCCTGGTGACGCGTTGGATAATGCATTTATGACTGTCGGGACTGTCGGACTGTATTTTAGGGTTCGGTTCTTAGCAAGACGTCCACATAATATGGGAGGCGATGGCGTGCGCACAGCAGGGGCAAGTTCACTTTACTTCTGAGGAGTCATTCGTGGTCGATCGATTTGCGGGAAAAATCGCACTCATCACTGGTGCTGGCGGTCGGCGAGGTATCGGGCGCGCTACCGCGCTGCGCTTGGCGAGCGAGGGCGCGGATGTCGCTGTGTTGGATTTCCCCTGGCCGCAAGGACAACATGCGTCGGACGAGTCGCCTGATCAATGGAGCGGGGTAGCCAGCGTTGCCGATGAGATCAGGCAGCTCGGACGACGAGCGCTGGCGCTTCATGCGGACATTTCGAACGAGGAGCAAGTAGAGGCGGCGGTACAAAAGGTCTACGATGAGTTGGGCCCGTTGGATGTTCTTGTTGCCAACGCGAGCGCTCGGCCAGGTGCGGACCGCGTACCTGTGGTCGAACTGCCGCTAGAAGAATTGCAACGCGTGATCAACGTCAATCTGATCGGCACGTTCCTGTGCTGCAAGTCTGTTGGCAAGCGGATGATTTCTCATCAGCGCGGAGACGCGGTTGTCATCGTGTCTTCGCAGTCTGGCCACATCGCCAAGCCACGCATTGCGGCATACGGCGCAACGAAGTTCGCTCAGCTAGGCCTGACGCAGGCCTTTGCTCAAGAGATGGGGCCCTACGGTGTGAGGGTCAATGCAGCTTGTCCCGGCGTTGTGGACACGGCAAGGCTGGACTGGTCGGCCAGAGCAACCGGGCTGAGCAGCGACGCGTCCATCAAGCAAGCGCGAGACGAAATGCTTTCGAAGTACAGCCGCAGCACGCCCCTGTCTCGAATCGGCACACCCGAAGACGTTGCAGCGGTGGTTGCCTTTCTTGCGTCTTCGGACGCGGCCCACATGACCGGACAATCGCTCTTGGTCGATGGCGGCGGAAGAATGTAGAAGTTTCAAACCGCCCAGCCGCAGCGCCCAGACGGCCGACCTGAGCTACGCGTTGCCCTTGGGGCCCATCCGAATCTCAGAAGCGGTCATCGCCTGGAGCTTCTCGAAACTCACGCCTGGCATCATCTCGCGCAGGACCAGCCCCGCAGTGGTGACATCCAGCACTGCGAGTTCCGTATAAATCCTTTTGACGACACCCGCAGCGGTTAACGGATACAGGCAGCTCTGGACGATCTTCGGCTCGCCCTTGCGGGTGCAATGCTCCATCAAAATCCAGACATTCTTGGCGCCAACCGCCAAGTCCATCGCTCCGCCGATTGCGGGCATTTTGTCGCCTTCGATCGTCCAGTTGGCGAGGTCTCCGTGGGCCGACACCTGGAAGGCACCCATCAGCGAATAGTCGATGTGTCCGCCGCGAATCATGGCGAAGGCATCGTTGTGGTGGAAGAATGCGCCGCCCTTGACGATAGAAACCGGGATCTTGGTGGCGTTGACCAAGTCCGGGTCCAAGGGTTCACCCGCTGGCGCAGGCCCCATGCCCAGCAGTCCATTTTCACTGTGGAACACGACCTCCTTGGACGGCGGGATGTGGTCGGAAACCAGCGTCGCAATACCAACACCCAGATTCACGTAGGCGCCCTCTGGCAGATCCGCCGCAGCTCGCCGCGCGATCGACTCCCTGATGTTCGCAGTCATGCCGGTCTCCTCACAACGCCCTTGACGAAGATACCCGGTGTGACGATTTCTTCTGGGTTCAGCGCACCCAGGTCCACCACTTCGCGCACCTCTGCCACGGTGTGCCTGGCTGCGGGCGCCATGACGGGGCCATAACAACGGCCACCTGCGTGGTAGGTCAGATTCCCCCATCGGTCCCCTCGATCGGCCTTGATCAGGGCGAAATCGGCGTGCAATGGGGTCTCGAAGACATAGTCTTGGCCACCGATGGTGCGCACTTCCTTGCCTTGCACGGCTTTCGTTCCCACGCCGGTCTTGACGTAGAAACCACCGATGCCAGCGCCCGCAGCGCGGATGCGTTCGCTGAATGTTCCCTGCGGAACAACTTCGAGTTCCAGCAGACCCTTTTGATAGAGATCTGCCACCACGACAGCGCCCACGGACCGCGGGTAAGTGCAGATCAGGCGCCCCACAAGACCACTCGCCAACAGTTTGGCGATACCGGTCATGCCGACGCCGGCGTTGTTGCTGATCACCGTCAGGTCGCGCGATCCGCGTTCGATCAGCGCATCGATAAGGTACTCTGGCAAGCCGCTTTCGCCGAAGCCGCCGATCATGACCCGAGCCCCGTCGCCGATGGCCGACATGGCAGCCAGCCCGGTTTCAACTACCTTGTTAATCATTTCCTGCCTTGCGCATTGGGGAGCTGCATGTCGGGTGCGATCAGGGCGCGATGCGACCCCAAAATCCGATCGGCACCCAGGACAATCGGCATCATCGTCCCGATTATTGAGATGTGGCGACTGCCAAGTCAAGCTCGCCCACACGCCCTCCAGGCGGTCTCTTCGTTGAACAAGGCCGCCGCTTGACAATCTGCTTGGCACTTCGATAATCGGGACGCAACTGCCGGCTACCGGGGTAGATGGGCAATGTCCCGATCACTGTTGAACGCTGCCGGGTGACGGCTCCTCTGACGTGATACTACGCGGCTTTTCTTTCGCTGGCCTGCACGGCGGTTTGCCGAGCCTCCAAGACCGTCATCAGGAAGTTCATATCCCGATGCCCGCGCA
>CANJPU010000091.1 GCA_947476285.1 Comamonadaceae bacterium
GCCTCCAGCTTGAATTCCAGGGTGTATTTGCCCCGGGCCTGTCCGTCTTTTCTCTTGCTCATCTTCGATCTCCAATTGCTGAATTTTCACATCAGCTATGGAGTACGTTTTTCGGGGGCAAGATCAGCCATCGCATCCTTGCTCATCGCATCCTTTTTCATGGCGTCTTGCGCCATGGCGCTGGCGCCAGTCAGGAACATGCAGGCGCAAAGTATAGAGGTGGTCAGTCGGTTCATGGTTACTTCCTAAAGTAGTGGTTGATGGATCGCTAAGTCGGGTGGCCGTGAGGCCGATACGCCGGGGTGTTGAGCAAGCTCAGCTACCTCCGAACCAGTTGTAACCCTGGTCTTCCCAGTAGCCGCCAGGGTAGGTGTTGGTGACGAAAATCGCCTGAATATGTTTGGGATTCTTGTAGCCCAGCTTTGTGGGCATGCGCAGCTTCATCGGAAAGCCATACTTCGGCGGCAAGGGCTGTCCGTCGTAGGTCAGCGCCAGAATCGTCTGCGGATGCAATGCAGTGGCCATATCAATGCTCGTGTGGTAGTCGTCTGCACACTTGAACCCCACATATTTGGCGCTCAGGTCGGCTCCCACATGGCGCAGGAAACCGGCAAAGGGCACGCCGCCCCATTTGCCGATAGCGCTCCAGCCTTCCACGCAAATATGACGGGTGATCTGGTCGATCTGCGGCATGGCGCGCAGTTCAGAAAGCGCCCATTTGCGCTTGTCGGCAACCATGCCCGTCACTTCCAGGCGAAAACTGCTTTCCTCGACCTCGCGCACCTCGTCTTCACCGTAATAGGCGTTGAACGGGAACGGACGAGTGATCATTGACTCTGGATAGGTCGGAGCCAGGCGGTTGGGATCGAACAGCCAGCCTTGCACATCGTCATTGATGCGGGAAATGCGGCTCAGAGCGGTATCGACGCTTGCCTCGTCGACCAGCGCGCAGCCAGTGAGCATGGCAAGACCACCCAAAGTCAGGGAGCGGCGCAGGAAGTTACGCCGGGCCGGTTGAGTGATATGGTTGGAACGGCTGATGCGGCTGGCTGCCTCTTCCAGGACAGCAGCGCTGTCGATGGCCAAGCGGGGTATTGGCTTGATGATCATTGGGAGTTCCTTAACGGCCACGAACCATGTAGAGCAAAGTGCGTGGCACCAGTGCCACCATCACCAGATGAACTGCTACAAAGGCGGTCAGCGCCGCCATGCCGAAAAAGTGAATGTAGCGGGCTGCTTCATAACCGCCCAGAAGCTCACGCAGAAGTGGGAATTGCACTGATTTCCAAAGCACCAGGCCGGACAGGACCAGCAGCACGCTGTCGAGCATGACGAACAGGTATGCCAATCGTTGCACCATGTTGTAATGCTGCGGATCCGTATGGGTGAGCTTGCCTTTGACCGCGGCCAGCAGATCATTGAGCAAGGCCTTGTGTGAAAGAGGGAAAAACTTTCGCGCCAGTCGCCCAGTCGTTGCGTTGAACACGAGGTACAGAAGCCCGTTGGCAGCCAGGAGCCACATGGCCGCAAAATGCCACTGCAAGGCACCGCCGAGCCAGCCACCCATTGTCACGACTTTTGGGATTGAGAAGCCCAGAAACGCCGTCGCGTTGTAGATTGCCCAACCGCTCGTTATGAGCACGACAACTGCAATGGCATTGAGCCAGTGCATAGTGCGTAACCAACCCGGATGGACGACTGGATTTTGCGAACTCATTGATGATCCTTCAAACGTGCCGACCACACATTGCGGCATGGTCAGTAGTTCGCAAGAAGCTGGCTGCCGGTTACAGTTCGCAGCAGAATTGGTCAAAGAAATATTTTTTTGCGCTCTGTAACCAACTACCTTCATGGAACGAACTAAAGCCAGGGATATCAGGTTCGCCGACAGCGAGAAGCAGTTGCGCAAGCAATTGATGGAGGGGCTCGGCGGCGATGCGCCTGCCTATCACGGTTTTCTGAAGGCATTGAGTTCGCACCTGCGGGCGTTTTTCAGGAAACGACTTTTTCAACGACCCGACGACATAGAGGATCTTGTGCAGGAAACCCTGCTCGCGGTGCACAACCAGCGACATACTTATCAAGCCGACCAGCCCCTGACGGCATGGGTGCACGCTATCGCCCGCTACAAGCTGGTTGACCTGCTGCGCGCCAGGGAATCGAGGGAGGCGTTCACAGAGCCGCTGGATGACGAGCTGGAGGTCTTTGCGGCTTCCGATACCGATGCGGCCGATGCGAAGAGGGATCTCGACAAATTGCTGGCCGAACTGCCCGAGCACCATCGTCTGCCCATCATGCACATCAAGCTGGAGGGGCTATCGGTGGCAGAAGCAGCTCAGCGCACGGGTATGTCGGAGTCGGCGATCAAGGTTGGTGTACACCGAGGATTGAAGGCGCTCGCGGCCAGAATCAGAGGCTCATTATGAAGACTGACGAACTTATCTCCCTTTTGGCAGCAGACCCTGCCCCAGAGCCGAGAACGGTGCTGCGGCGCTTCACCGTGGCACTCGCATTGGGCCTGGCGGTCGCTTTTCTGCTGATGGTCGCGACCCACGGCATCCGAGCCGACCTGGCCCAAGCTACGGGCGAAGCGATGTTCTGGGGGAAGTTGATCTTCGCCGGTGGCCTTGCATTCGCGGGTTTGATCGCCACCCAGCGGCTCGGCCATCCTGGTGTTCGTCTGGGAGGGGTGAGCTTGGCGCTTGCGGCGCCGGTACTGGTCCTGTGGCTCGTCGCTGCCGTGGTGCTGTTTGGTGCCGCGCCGGCGCAACGGTCTCATCTGATCCTGGGCGAGACCTGGAGTACCTGCGTCTTCAGCATCGCACTGCTCTCGCTTCCACTTTTCGCGGCAACACTTTGGGCCTTGCGCGGTCTTGCACCCACTCACTTGGCTCTGGCTGGCGCCAGCTCTGGTTTGCTGGCCGGCTCATTAAGTACCATGGTGTATGCGCTTCATTGTCCAGAATCAGGCGCACCTTTCGTAGCCCTCTGGTATGTGCTGGGAATCGCCATTCCAACAGTGGCAGGGGCTGTCTTGGGACCGAAGGTGTTGCGGTGGTAGTCGATGGCCAGCGCCGGACCGAACCAGCGCTCGCGCAGTTCGAACCTAGAAACGGCAGTTGACCGCTTGTTTTCAGCGGGAAGTGCCCGTGGACATTGACTTTTTGGCCTTGAAGTTCCTCACCTGTTGGGTGAGAGCGCTACGCACTCGATTGAGTGTCTGGCAAGCCCGCTGGCGGCGTTGCTCCTCCTTGCAGGCATTAGCCTGCGGCGTCGTCACGCCTTGCCATCGGGCTTGCCAGACACCCACTCGAGCGCGTCCAACTGCCGTTTCTAGGTTGAACACCACCACGCAGTGGTAGCCCCGCTCGCGCGACCACACCATTGAAAACATCATCGCACTACAACTCGTCGAAAAATCAAACTCAATGCTGCCAAGGACTTGCGATTGGCAAAGCTTGAAAATCAGCGGGAAGTTGACAAACCCGGGCTAACGCCTCATGCCCCTGCGGCGCGCCGGTAACTGTCGCCGACATCGACTGCACTGTCGAAGTTCCAGCAGAAGTGGATCAGCCGCTGCGTCGTCGCATCGTCGACGATCCCGGCGGCCTGGGTGCGGAACTTGGTCTCGAGTTCAGCGTCGGACATCGGCCGGTCGACGCTGCCGATGCAGTGCTCAACCTGTTCGGTCAGGATCGATCCGTTCTTCAGGTGAACGACCGCGACGGCGCCGTCGCGCCCTATGCCTTGCGTTTCGATGAGATGGACTTTGGTGCGAAGCTCGCGGACCTGCGGATCGTTGGCAGCGCTTGTGCTGGCCTCGGCGATGCCGGCACGTCGGCGGATCAGGCTCACCGCGGTCCAGTGCTTGGCGCTGACTTGCGCACCATACATATCGATCGGATCGGCCAGGCCCATGATCCGAATGCAGTCGCCGTTGACCTTCATCTCGACTTTCTCGATCTGTTTCGGATCCAGGTCGTTGGCGCTCGCCAGCGCGATGCAGACTTCGATGATGGAATGGCCAACAATGCCGGCAGGGTAGGGCTTGTAGGCGTTGTTCATGAGCTCATAGCGGGTTCCCAGGTCACTGAGCGCCGCCGCTTCGTTGGCGTTCTGCGAAACCATGCCACCCAGGCCAGTGGTCTTGTCCAGCGCGCGCGGCGAAGACACCACGCCCGCCTTGGCCATCAATGCCGACTCGACGCCAATCAGCCCCGAATAGCCCATGGGAAAGTCCCGCGTCATGTAGCCCACGCCCGCGCCGCGCAAGCCCGACGAGCGGGTGGCTGCAATGCCGATGGCTGACACGAGTTCCTTCTCGCTCAATGGAAGCAACCTGGCAAGGGCCGCAGCTACACCCAGGCCACCGACGAGACCGGTCATGGTCCATCCGACGCTGCATTGCGCCGGCGGCTCCATCAGGTAGGCGCCGAGCCGGCATTCCACTTCGAGGCCCATGGTCAAGGCGTGCAGGAATGTCGGCCCCGATATTGCGGGTGTGCATTCAGCGATCGCGAGACAGGCCGCCCCGATGGGGCCGGTCGGATGCGCAATCGACTTCAGGTGCGTATCGTCGTACGCATACAAGCTTGAGCTGAGCGAATTCAGGAAGGCGACGCGCGCGGCGTCGAACTTCTCGCAACGTCCGATGACGGAGGAATTTCCGCTGGAGCCGAGTTGCTTTGCGACGGCGATGCATTGCGACATCGGATCGACCGGGCTTCCTCCGATCGCGCATCCGACCCAGTTGAGAAATGCGCGCTTGACCTCGTGGCGTACCGCATCAGGCACGGCGGCGGGATTGGAGGAGACGGCGTAGTTCGCCAGTATTTCGGACAGTGTCTGGGTGGTCATTGTTTCGTTTGTCTCTGGCTAGTTTTTAGGCTGGAACCCGGCTTCCTTGAGAACCCGTTGCCACTTCTGGATATCGTTCGCGATCAGCTTGGCGAAGTCGGCGGCGGACCCGCTTGCCGGGGATACGCCTTGTCCCTGGAACCATTCTTTGACGTCCGATCGCGCGAGGATGCGGTTTAGCTCAGTATTGAGGCGCTGCACGATGAGAGCCGGCATGCCCGCCGGCCCGGCGACGCCGAACAAGCCGATCACCTCGTAGCCGCGCAGGCCCGAGTCATCCAATGTGGGAGCGTCAGGCATCGAAGGCGATCTCTTCAAGCTTCCGATTGCCAGGACGCGGATCTTGCCGCTGCGCACGTGCGGCGCGGCCGTCATCGGCGGCGTGAAGAAGACCTGAACATCGTTGGTGAGCAAAGCCATTTCGGCCTGCGGCGTGCCCTTGTACGGCACCTCGACGAGATCGATTCCGCCGAGCTTGTTGAACAGCAGACCACCAAGATGGCCGAGGCTGCCTTCGCCGGCGGTGCCGTAGTTCATCGCCTTCGGCTTCGATTTCGCGAGGGCGATAAGCTCCTTGATGTTGCTGGCCGGGACAGCGGAATTCACGGCGAGTGCCACCTCGATGTTCGCGATATGGGCGATCGGGGTGAAGTCCGCGTTGGTGTCGTAGGGGAGCTTTGCGAAGATGCTGGGGTTGATCGCATGGCCCGAAGTGGTCCAGAGCAAGGTGTAGCCATCGGGCGCCGCCCTCGCGACCACCTGGCTCCCGATGATTCCTCCCGCGCCCGCGCGGTTGTCTACGACGATCGGCTGCCCGAGGCTCTCGCTCAATTTCTGCGCGACATACCTGCCAAGGACATCGGCAGAGCCCCCGGCGGCGAAGGGAATGATCAAGGTGATCGGTCTGACCGGATACGCGCCCGCATTGCTCGCTGCATTCGTCGTCTGAGCGTTACCAGTGGCGCAGGCGAGCAGGCCTGCCGCCATGACACACAAGAACTCCCACAGTAAGCTGATGGGTCTACACCGGGCTTGCATCGCATACATTGTTGTTCTCCAGCTTCAGAGTTATCGTTCTTGTGGGGGAACGAAATTCTCATGGCAGAGGCTGATGGAGTCAAGCAGGCTGTATCGCAGGCTGTATTGCTCTTCGTTCCGTCGGGCAATCATGGAGGCACAATGCTCTTTAGTCTGTACTCTGTGCTCATGGTCAGCGGCATGTCGCCATCGCTGATGGGCCGTTGATCGTTTGGAGATGAAACCCATGCAAGCCAGCACTGGCCCTCAGCGGCCCACACACCGTCCTGACTTCGCGCTGCCGAGCGGCAGCACCGACTGCCATGCCCACCTGTTTGGTCCTGTGGCCCGCTATCCCTATACGCCGGACCGCCTGTACTCACCGGTGGAGTCCAACGCGCAGGACTACATTCACATGCTCGATACCTTGGGGCTCGATCGCGCGGTGCTGGTGCAGGGCAGCGCGCAGGGCACCGACAACCAGATCCTGCTGGACGCCATTGCACAGTATCCCGGTCGATTGCTGGGCATAGCGGTCGTGCGCACCGACATCAGCGACGCGGATCTGCAGGCATTGCACCGTGGCGGCATCCGCGGCATCCGAATGAGCGACACGCTCAATCCCGCAGTACCACTGTCGCGGGTGGATGAGTTCGCCGCGCGCGTGCAGCCACTGGGCTGGCACCTGCAGTTGCACTTGGGGTGTGTAGAAGATCTGCTGGCGCTGCGTGAAAGCATTGAGCGCTCGCCGGTACCCATCCTGATCGACCACATGGCCAGCGCCACCTCGCAGGACAGCCTGGACGGAGCCGGCGTGCGAACGATGCTTGAGTTGGTACGCCAGCAGCCACACGTTTGGGTCAAGATCGCAGCGTACTACCGACGCTCTGAGGCAGGCCCACCTTACGCGGACATGGAGCCGCTGGTGCACGCCCTGCTGCAAGCCCGCCCCGATCGACTGGTCTGGGGCAGCAATTGGCCGCATCCGGTACACAAGCGCGCCGTGCCAGACGACACCGATTTGCTGGACGTGTTCGGACGCTGGGTCACCGATCCCGCGTTGCGTGCGCAGATCCTGGTGGACAATCCCGAGCGCTTGTTTGGCTTCCCGCCTGTGGCGCGCTGAGCCTCGTCATCTGGATGCTTTGCTCAGGGGATTTCGTAGACAGTCAGTTCGTTCGCGATGCCGCGTAGCTGATGGGTTTGCGCCATCGCCTTGAGACCGGCGGCATCGAGCAGTTGAGCCGCGCCCGGGTTTTCAACAATGGATGCAGTCGCAAAAATGGAACTTGATACGGAAAGGCCCTGCACCCGCGCGGCGATGTTAACGGCCTGCCCGAAGTAATCCAGACGATCGTTCAGCGTCACCGCCAAGCAGGGGCCTTCGTGCAAACCGATTTTTACCAGCAAGTCTTCGCGCTGGCTTTGGGCGTTAAGACTTGACATCGCTTGGCGTATGCGTAGCGCCGCCGCAAGCGCCCGGTCCGGCGTAGGAAACGTTGCCATGACCGCGTCGCCGATGGTCTTGACCACCGCGCCGGCCTCGGATGCAACCACTTCATGCAAAACTCGAAAGTGCGCCCTGACCATGTCATAGGCAACGAGATCGCCGACGCGCTCGTAAAGCTCGGTCGACCCCTTGAGGTCGGTAAACATGAACGTGAGGCTGGTGATTTTCAGACCTTGATCGACATCCAGCGTATCGGTGCGGTAGATATCGCGGAAAGTCTGGTTGGTCAGCAAACGCTTGGCGGTAAGAAATCTCTTGCGTTTGCCCAGCATGTCGTGGAGCGCATGCCCCGCAATATAGAGAGCCGGTAGCACCCGCATGTCGGTACGGTTCTCCAGGGTAAGGCGCAGCGGACCGGGTCGCATCTGCACGGTTCCGGTAGGCGAATGCACTTTGTTGAAGACAACCGAAAGGGTTTGGCGATCGCGCGTTGGTTCACCCTTGACATCCAGGAAATGCGCCGAATGCGTCACTGGATCGAAGACGATGATGAACTCGGCCGGAAGCTGCAGCGACAAGTGCGCCTTCTCGCCCGGCGGCAGCTCCACCGATTCGAGCACCATCTCATGCAGAAGCTTTTCAAATGCGTCGCCTTCAGGCAGTTCAATACCCGAGCTCCAGAACATCTGGCGCATGTATTGCCACATGGAAAGTGTGTCAGGGTCGTGAGCAGCGATCCGGCGCACGCGCGGGCTGACAGTGAATGCCACTTCGACCATTTCGTCGAGTGTCGGCTCGTAGCCAGCGGCACACAGCGCACAGGAGTAGGCCGACTGGTTCACGGTCTTCAGGGTTGCGTTCGAGTCAAGCACCCCGCTGCAGCCCGGACAAAGCACATTCCAGGACAGTTCGAAGATCCCGAGCCGAGCTGCGTGAAGAAATGAGGCAATGGCACGTTCTTCATCGAGATTGTTGGCCCGCGAGAAATCCAGAACATTGATCCGGCTGAGTTCGCTGTCGGGGGCTTCGCGGATCAGCCGCTCGATCGCAGCCACCGCGCTCGCATCGGCGGACTGTCGCAAAACCGCAAACTTGCCCTCGGATTCGTCCATCGGGAAATGGTACTCCAGATCTGCTATGGGTACGCGGCCCTATCTCATATAACATTCACGCTGACATCTTTTGAATTTTCAAGGGACTGCGGTGAACAAGTTTCATAGTACTGCGGCGTCGGTAATCGGTGCACTCGCCCGAGGCGCGGGTGGCCGAGGGGGACGGCAGGTCCACCGCCAGTGCCGAGCAAGCTGGCAGTGTGGCTGCTGAAGTCGCCGGGCACCCAGGCTTCAATGCCCATTCAGAGTGCCGCTGTGGCGCCCGCTGCGGCGGCACTGGCGGTGGCCATTGCACCGGCGGTGCGTGTGACAGGCTTGCCCGATCTCGAGTACCCGGCACTGTGAGACGCGGCCAGCGGACTGCCATCAAGCTCGTGTAGTGGGGCTCACTCATGTCCCGCGCGGATGGCGCATGCGCACCGGGTTGAGGAGATTCGCGTTGAAGTCAGGCGTTCCGCGCCCGCTCGAGGCGCGCTATTCAAGGGAAACAAGATGAGTGAAATTTTCCCCCGTGAGCTGAAGTGGGAGCTTCCCGGCACAAGCCGCATCCCCTTCCTCACTTACACGAGCGATGAGCTGTATCAGCGCGAGCTGGAGCGCTTCTTCTACAAGGGCCACTGGTGCTACGTCGGCCTCGAAGCTGAGATCCCGAACGCGGGCGACTTCACGCGCACCGTCGTGGGCGAGCGATCCGTGATCATGGTGCGCGACGCAGACGGCAGCATCAACGTCATCGAGAACGTCTGCGCGCACCGCGGCATGCGGTTTTGCCGTGAGCGGCACGGCAACCGCAAGGGCTTCGTCTGCCCCTATCACCAGTGGAGCTACACCCTCAAGGGCGACTTACAGGGCGTTCCCTTCCGGCGGGGCGTCAGGCAAGAAGGCAAGGTGGTCGGCGGCATGCCTGCCGACTTCGACACCAAGGAACACGGTCTCACCAAATTGAAAGTTGCCACGCGTGGCGGCGTCGTGTTCGCGTCTTTCGACCCTGAAGTCGAAGCGCTCGAAGCATATCTTGGCCCCGCCATCCTTGGCTATTTCGACCGCCTCTTCGACGGCCGCAAGCTGACGATCCTGGGCTACAACCGCCAGCGCATCCCCGGCAACTGGAAGTTGATGCAGGAGAACATCAAGGACCCCTATCACCCGGGACTGCTGCACACATGGTTCGTCACCTACGGCCTCTGGCGCGCGGACAACAAATCCGAGCTGAAGATGGACGAGCATTATCGGCACGCCGCGATGATTTCCACGCGCGGGCAGGCCGGCAAGGCCGATCAAGTCACTCAGGTCTCCAGTTTCAAGGAGGGCATGCAGTTGCATGACCCCAGATTCCTGGACATCGTCCCCGAAGACTGGTGGGGCGGCCCGACGGCCGTCATGACCACGATATTTCCAAGCGTGATTCTGCAGCAGCAGGTCAACAGCGTGTCCACTCGCCATATCCAGCCGACGGGCCATGGCTCCTTCGATTTCGTCTGGACCCACTTCGGGTTCGAGGACGACACGCCGGAGATGACACAGCGAAGGCTGCGCCAGGCCAACCTGTTCGGACCCGCCGGCTTCGTGTCGGCCGACGACGGAGAGGTCATCGAGTTCTCGCAGCAGTCCTTCGAGTCCAAGCCTTTCCACCGCACGCTGGCTGAACTGGGCGGCCGGACTGTCGCCGATACGGACCATATGGTCACCGAGACATTGATTCGCGGCATGTACGCATACTGGCGCAAGGTGATGGAGTCCTGATATGAGCAACACCCGCATCGGATTCGAGGACTATCAGGCGCTCGTGCAGCTCTACGCGGATTACGAAAGCGCAGTCGACTCGGGCAACTGGGACTTGTGGCCTGAGTTCTTCATCGAGAACTGCAAGTACCGCCTCCAGCCCCGCGAGAACTTCGACCGTGGCTTTCCGCTCGCGACACTTTCATTTGAGAGCAAAGGCATGCTGAAGGACCGCGTGTACGGCATCAAGGAGACGCTGTTTCACGATCCCTACTATCAGCGACACGTGACAGGCCAGCCCATCGTTCGTCAATTCGATGGCCAACGCATGGTCTGTGAAGCAAACTACGCCGTGTTTCGCACGAAATTGTCGCAGCCCTCCACCGTGTTCAACGTCGGCCGCTATCTGGACGTGGTCGTGCGCACGCCCGACGGCCTCAAATTCTCCGAGCGCCAGGCCATCTACGACACCGAGATGGTTCCCAACTCCATCATTTACCCGATCTGAGGGCAGCATGAGTAACTGGATCGATGCCCACGCGGCTGATGATCCGCCTGGTACTGTGCGCCTTCAAGCGATACCTGCGCAAACAGGGCGCGCCGCGCCGGCCCGCAAATGTCAAAATTACCGATGTCAAAATTTCCGGACGTTGGGCTGAGGGTGCCCGCAGGGCACGGTACCCCGGGAGTGGAAATTTCATCAAATTCATTTTCTGGGGACAGACCCGCCCAGATTTCAATGAGTCGCCGCTGCGGGGCTCTTACGTCGAGCAAGAACGTCGTTGATCAACGAGCTTGGCAATACTTCAAGCGTGAAGTGGTTTGCCGGGATTGGCGAGTACGTGATTGACTGGGGGCCGGGGTACCGAATCTATCTGGCCAAGGATGGCGACGCGCTCATCGTCTTGTTTGGTGGTGGCACGAAACGCGGCCAGCAGAAGGATATCGATCAGGCCAAGGCCTTGCACGCCGATTACAAGGACAGGAAGAAGACCCTGGCCGCAACGAAGAAAGGAAGACGGTGATCACATGGCACTGACTCGCAACTTCAAGCAAACCGTCGTAGAGCGCGTTGAGCGTGATCCTCGGTTTGCCACGGCGCTTCTTGATGAAGCTGCCACATTGTTTCTGAGCGGAGAGCCAAAGACGGCCCGTCTCATTCTCCGTGATCTCGTCAACGCCACCATCGGGTTCGAGAAACTTGCTGAGGTAACCGAAAAGCCGAGCAAGAGCCTGCATCGGATGCTGTCTCCCAAGGGCAATCCGAGCATGGATAACTTGGCGGCGATTTTCAGTGCGGTGCGCCACCGGCTGAAAGTTGCGTTTGAAGTTCACACGATCAAGGCGGCTTGAGCATGCGCTGAACAACGGCGCCCATCTCCGTACCTAGTTGGCTCCCCTTCCTGCGCACGTATCGAACTATGTGCATAGCACCGGAAGCGGGATTCCGGCAGATGTTACAGGAAGTCCACGAGATGCGTCTGGCCGCATAGGCCAAAACCAGAGTGTTTAGTTGATTGTGTCAACGCAAAATAGAAATGTCCCCTTTTCAACCAGTTAGAGATGTCCCCTTTGGGTTCTTCTGAACGGATTTCTTGTGGGCCAGAGAGGTGTGGGACACGGGCCATGAAGCAAAGCCCACTTGAACTTTGAGCTGGCCTTTCTCGCGCTCGATTCCCGCGACCAGATTGCGCAGCCGCTGGGTCTCTCGCCTGGCGGCGTCGTCCACGCGCGTATTGACCGTCTTGTCATCGGCCTGGCGGGACAAGGCCAGGTGCAGATGGCGATCGAGCTGCGTGTTGCTGATCGCCCCGTCGATCAACGCGAGCGGATGGGAAGTGGCGACGACGGGAACGATGGGGATCGCGGCCAGGAAGTCGCTCTCGTACTCCCCTATCTCCACC
>CANJPU010000092.1 GCA_947476285.1 Comamonadaceae bacterium
CCCCCCTTTGACCAGGCGAACCGCCTCCAGCTTGAATTCCAGGGTGTATTTGCCCCGGGCCTGTCCGTCTTTTCTCTTGCTCATCTTCGATCTCCAATTGCTGAATTTTCACATCAGCTATGGAGTACGTTTTTCGGGGGCAAGATCACAGGGCAGTCCGTCACGCATGGCGTTTGGCGTTGGCAAATAGCCGATGGGCAGCGGCTGGTCATCGACGTGTCACACAAATCGGGAAAGCTCACCGCTGATTCGGCACATCTGAGTGGCGACGGCATCACCCTGACATACGACTATCAAAATATTTTTTTAGAATAGCCAAAGAACAAAAAGTCAATTTCACGGACCACGACCAAAAACGCTTCTCTGCCGGATTCCGTTTCTAACCCATGAGCGACACCTTGCTTAAAATTTCCAAACTTTTGACTGCGATGCTGATCGCTCTGATGTCATTGATCGCTACGCAGGCTGATGCAGCGCGACCTTTGAACACCGATGATGCCAACGTGGTCGACCCCAAAAGTTGCCAAGATGAAAGTTGGGTCAAGAAATCCAAATCAAGCATCGAGCGCTGGATTGTTCCGGGTTGTAATTTTTTTGCCGACACCGAAATTTCTTTGGGCGCCAATTTTCAATCCGAAACCGGACTAGAAAGTAGCCGTTACCAATTGATGCAAGCCAAAAAAAGATGGCGTGTCTTAGAACCTGGCGATTGGGGCTTTTCGACAACGCTGGGCACACTCAGAAACACCACTCAATTGCCTGGCAATGTGGAAGTGAGAGATGTTTATCTGAACGTCCCGATCACCACCTCACTGGGTCAAGACCGGTTCTTGCACCTGAATGTGGGATGGGTCAAACATAAAGTACTTGGCTACGGCGCCAAAACTTGGGGCATGGGCGTTGAGGCGCCTTTGAGCACGCGAGTGATTGGCATTTTGGAAACCTATGGAGAAGGCAAGCAGGCTACCAAATACCAAGTAGGTTTGAGATTCTGGGTCATTCCACAACGTGTTCAAATCGACACAACCCTTGGCAACGTGTTGAATGTATCGAGCCACACTGGCCCTACTCAACGGTGGTTTTCTGTAGGGCTTCGATTGCTTTCACCCGCTTTGTATTGAGCCGACACAAACAAAACATGCGCTTCAAGCCCTTGGCCTTGAGCAGCTTTTTGAAGCCAGAATTTCGCCCCGGATAACTCGGCGTAACGTGTGACGATAGACAAGCCGAGGCCTACCCCTTGATTGGAGCCACTGCTGTTCGCTCCTTGAACCCCGCGCTTGACTATATTTTCATATTCTTCAGGGGCTATGCCAGGGCCATTGTCTTGCACCACCATGTCAATGCCCTCTGCCGTTTGATTGAGCGCAATGGTGACTTCTTGAACCCTGCCGTCGACAGGCTTGCCATAGCGCATGGCATTGTCGAGCAAATTGTTCAACATGCCTTCCGTCAAAGCTTTGTTGGCACACACCCCACAAGAAACATCGACACCCAGAGCACCCAAATCAATGTTGGATTGGCGCGCGAGGGCACTTCGCTGCAGGATGGCTTGGGTCACCACGTCGTCCAATTGAACCCTTTCTTTTTTGGCAGCAATGTCCGCCTCATCGGCCATCGCCAATGCCAAGAGTTGATCGGTCAAGTGACTGGCGCGGATACTGCTGTCTCTGATTTGTTGCAATTGCTGCCTGATCACATCAGGTTGAGAACCTTCTAAGGCAATGCTGATTAAGGTCCACGAGAGTCGGGGCTAAAGCGTTACGTCACGATGAAACAACAGACCCTTGCCATGGCAGCCGACCAGTCAGGCTACGATCATTACCGTAAGCCCACGCGGCGAGACGAATTTCTCAAGACCATGGAGGCCATCGTGCCGTGGGCGGCGTTGTGCGAAGTGATCGAGCCGCACTACCCCAAGGCGGGCAACGGTCGCCCGCCAATTGGCCTGGAGCGCATGTTGCGCATTCACTTCATCCAGCACTGGTTCAACCTGGCCGATCTGGCCTGCGAGGAAGCGCTGTACGACAGCGCCAGTCTGCGCCACTTCGTGGGTATCGACCTGGGTCGCGAGCTGGTACCTGATGCCACCACGATGCTGAAGTTTCGCCGGCTCCTCAATGAGAACAAGCTCGGTGAGGCGCTGTTCGCCCAGGTGGGGCAGCAGCTGCAAGCGCGAGGCTTCAAGCTCAACACCGGCACCATCGTGGATGCCACCATCATCGGGGCGCCCAGCTCCACCAAGAACGCGGACAAGGCGCGCGACCCCGAGATGCATCAGACCCGCAAGGGCCAACAGTGGTACTTCGGCATGAAGCTGCACATCGGAGTGGACAGCCAAAGCGGCCTGACGCACAGCGCTGTGGTCACCCCAGCCAATGTGCACGACAAGCATCCGCTGCCCGAGTTGCTCCATGGGCAAGAGCGGCGCGTATACGGTGACTCAGCGTATGCCAGCCAGAAGAAGCTGATCGAAGGCAAGGCGCCCAAGGCCAAGGACTTCACCAACCAGCGTACGCGGCACAAGGGCATCGTGGACGAAGCCATGAAGGCGAAGAACCGCAACAAGTCGCGCATCCGCGCGCGGGTCGAGCACGTCTTTGGAGTGGTCAAGCGGCTGTGGGGCTTTGGCAAGGTGCGCTACCGTGGCTTGGCCAAGAACGCTACGCGGGCATTCACGGCCCTGGCACTGGCCAACATCTACCTCAGCCGCCAGCGGCTGATGGCACGGGTGCGCCCATGAGGGCGGGAAACGGGCCGAAAGGCCAAACAAACAGGCCCGCAGGGCCTCAAGAAAGGTCGCTGTGCGACCTGTTTGAACCCAAATGCTCTGTCATAGCCCAGTGCTGGCTAATTGACGGGGCTTATTCAGCGTAGCCTTAACGTTTGAGAGGCGAAATGGTGCACTCGGCGCCGGCATTTCGAAGACCATTTTTCGCCCAAAGTGGGCAACCATTCATGGACGAAGATTTCGCAGAAACACCGGCACTGGCCCACAAATCAATGTGGAAATAGCTTCAAAGCCCAAACCTCCAAGAATCTTCGCTTCAACAAAACACCATGCCGCCATTGGGGAGTGACGGTTCTCGGTCAGGCACTAACTACCGGGAAAACCATGATCGCAAGAAAACTGGCCGTGCCGGCCATGGCAGCGCTTTGCCTTTTTTCAGACGGATGGTCCATCGCAGGCCCCAACGACTACGTCAAGACACCGACCGTGGAATACGGCGAGCGCGAGATCGACTTCAAGTCGGGCGTGCAACGCCATCGCGACGGAAGCACAGAATCCGCCAACTCGCTTGGCTACGGATTCACGCCCACGTCATGGTGGTTCACCGAAATCTATGCCAAGTACGCCAGGCCAGCGGGCAAACGCAGCAGCTTTGACGCGTGGGAGTGGGAGAACCGATTCCAATTGACCGAGACGGGCAAGTACCCGGTGGATGTCGGCTTCCTGCTGGAGATCGAACGGCCCAAGGACCGCGCGGAAGGTTACGAACTCACCTATGGCCCGATGTTCCAGATGGAGTGGGGCCGGATTCAGGGCAATCTCAACGTCTTCATACAGAAACACGTTCGGGCCACGCAGGCCTTCGATACTGAATTGCACTACCAGTTGCAATTGAAGTATCGGGACAGCGAAACGCTGGAGTGGGGCACGCAGGCGCTGGGCAACGTGGGCCGCTGGGACCACTGGAGCCCCGCGTCGCAGCAGGAATTGAAAATCGGCCCCGCCTTGTTCGGCAAGTTCAGGACGGGCAGCAAGGCGGCGATCAAGTGGGATACTGGCTTGTTAGCGGGCACCACCAACGCCACGCCAAAGACCACCTTGCGGCTACAGGCTGAGTACGAGTTCTGACGGAACTGAGCCAAGTCTGCTCAGCCCCCTGGCCAACTCGCGTTATGCATCCTCGGTTTTGGGCTCGGTTGCGCCAGCGGCTTCCCGTCCGAACCAGGCCAGGTACAAGACCGGCAGCACCACCAGGGTCAGCAAAGTGGCTGTGATCAAACCGCCGATGACCACGATGGCCAGTGGGCGCTGCGTCTCCGAACCAATGTCGTGCGACAGCGCCATGGGCAGCAAGCCCAGCGCAGCGAGCATGGCTGTCATCAGCACCGTTCGCAAGCGTTGCATCGAACCCATCTTCACCGCGTCGAGCACGCTGTGCCCGGCGTTGCGCAACTGCTGAAACACCGACAACATGACCACGCCGTTGAGCACCGCCTGCCCCGATAGCGCGATGAATCCAATGGCTGCCGAAACCGACAATGGAATCGCGAAAACCCACAGCGCGACAAAGCCGCCGATCAGTGCCAAGGGCACGTTCATCAAAATCAAAGACGCCATGCGAACCGACTTGAACGCATCAAACAGCAAGACGAAGATGAGCAACAAGGAGATGGGCACCACCACGGACAGGCGCTTCATCGCGCGCTCCTGGTTTTCAAACTCGCCTGACCATTCAATTGCGTAACTCTGCGGCAGCTTGACATTGGCATTGACACGCGTTTGCATGTCCTTGACCACCGAGCCCATGTCCCGGTCCTTGATGAAGATCCCGATTGCCATCACACGCCGGCCAGACTCGCGGGCAATGCTCATGGCGCCACTGGTCTCCCGAATCGTCGCGATGCTGCCAAGCTGCGTATAGCCGCCATCAGGAGTAGGTATCAAGGTCTGCGGCAGTGCGCCGATGACGCGTCTGTCGGGCGGCAGGCGCAATGCCACGGCGAACTTGCGCTCGCCCTCCCAGAGCTGGGTGGCCGCGCGGCCACCCAGGGCCGATTCGATCACGTCCTGGATGTCCTGCACATTCAGACCCAAGCGGCCAGCGCGGGCCCGGTCGATGTCGATCACCAGTTGTGGCAGATCACCCAACCTGTCGATCTCCGCGCGATAGACGCCAGTGACCTGCTTGATTTCATGTTCGATCGCCTCAGCGGTGCGGCGCAGTTCAGACAAGTCATCGCCAG
Source organism: Comamonadaceae bacterium (assembly GCA_947476285.1). Classification (GTDB taxonomy): domain Bacteria; phylum Pseudomonadota; class Gammaproteobacteria; order Burkholderiales; family Burkholderiaceae_C; genus Ramlibacter. The sequence continues at coordinate 4,975 of CANJPU010000092.1, forward strand.
ACACTTTGATGACAATCTGTCCGTCGATTTGCGAGATGGATTCGAGCACGTTGTCGCGAATGGGCTGGGAGAAGCTCGGCTCCATGCCGGGCACGGCCGACACGGCTTTGTCCATCTCGTCGATCAACTTTTCGCGGGTAAGGCCGGGGCGCCATTCTTCAGCGGGCTTGAGGTCGACAAAGACTTCCGCCATGCTGATGGTCTTGGGGTCGGTGCCGTCTTCGGGCTGGCCCGCCTTGGACACTGTGGTTCGAACCTCGGGCACGGTCAGCAAGGCGTGCCGCACCTTGCTCAGGATGCGGGTGGCCTCGTCGTTGGACACGCTGGAGGGCAGGCGCAGGTTGACCCAGATGGTGCCTTCGTTGAGCTCAGGCAGAAACTCGGTGCCCAAGCGCGAGGCCACCACCATGGACAGGCCGAAGGCGCCCAATGCAATGGCCATGACCCACCGCCGTTTGCCCAGCGCCCAGTTGAGCACCGGCTCATAAGCGCGCTTGCAGCTTGCCAGCAGCCGGTTGTCGTCATGGGGCAATTTCTTGCGCAGCATCCAGTAGGCCAGCAGCGGCACCAGCGTGAGCGAAAAAATCAGCGAACCGATCAGCGCCGTGGTCACGGACAAAGCCATCGGCTGGAAGATGCGCCCTTCGTGTCTTTGCAGGGCGAAGATCGGGATGTGCGCGGCGATGATGATCAGCATCGAGAACAAAGTGGGCCGCCCTACTTCGTTGGTGGCGGCCACGATCACCGCTTTGCGCTCGCTGGCATTCATGTTCTCTCGTCGCTCGGCCAGCCGGTGCATGATGTTCTCGATCACGATCACGGCGCCGTCCACGATGATGCCGAAATCCATCGCCCCCAAGCTCAGAAGGTTGGCCGGCACGCCCATGATCTTGAGCCCCAGGAACGTGGCCAGCAGCGCCAAGGGAATGACGACGACCACCGCCAGGCTGGCGCGCACATTTGACAAGAACAGGTACAGCACCAGCGCCACCAAGAGCGCGCCTTCCACCAGGTTCTTGAACACGGTGGAAAGCGTCTTGCCCATCAGCCAGGTGCGGTCGTAGTACGGCACGATCTGCACGCCTTTGGGAAGGGTGCGCTCATTGAGCTGGGCGATTTTTTCCTTGACGCCCTTCAAGACCACGCTGGGGTTCTCGCCCTTGCGCATGACCACGATGCCGGTCACCACGTCATCGTCCTGGTCCTGCCCCACGGTGCCCAGGCGCGGCACGGCGCCGATCTTGACTTGCGCCACATCGCGAATGAGGATGGGTGTACCCGACTTGGCCGAGACCACGATTTGACCGATGTCGTCAGCCGAGCGCAGCAACCCGATCCCGCGAATGGCGTATTGCTCGGCGCCCTGCGCCACGTAGCTGCCACCGGCGTTCGAGTTGCCGCGGCCCAGCGCGTCCAGCAGATTCTGGAATGTCAGCTTGGTCGCGCGCAGCTTGTCCACATCGGGCTGCACCTCGTATTGCTTGATGAAGCCGCCCATGGCCACCACATCGGCCACGCCGGGAACCTGGCGCAGCCCCCGCTCAACCACCCAGTCCTGCAGCGAGCGAATTTCGGTGGTGGACAAGCCATCGGCCCGCAGCCTGTAGCGCATGATTTCGCCGATGGCGCTGGCATTGGGCGCGAGATCGGCGTCCACCCCAGGGGGTAGGTCAATGCCGCGCAAACGTTCGATGACCAACTGCCGCGCCTTGGAGACCTCGGCGTTGTCGTCAAAGGTGACGATGGTGAAGGACAGCCCGAACTGTGTGTGCGAGAACAGCCGCACTGAATTGGGCAGCCCGGACAAGGCCACCTCGATGGGCAGGGTCACTTGCTTCTCGACTTCTTCGGCCGCCCGGCCGGGGTAGAGCGCGATCACGGTCACCTGCGTGTCGGTGACATCGGGAAAGGCTTCGACCGACAAATTGCTGAAAGCGATGATGCCCGCCATGGCGAACAGCAGCGTGCCCAGCACCACAAACAAGGGCTGGTACAGCGCGAATTGAACCAGCCGCTTCATCGTGCGCCCGACGCTTTCGCCGACGCAGCCGATGCAGCCGATGCCGAGGTCTTCGCAGCCGCTGCCGCGCCGCCAACTTCAAGGTCGTGCGCTGCCTGGGCAATGCGAAACTGGCGCGCCAGCAGCAGCATGTTGTCGCTGACCACGCGTTCGCCCTCTTTCAGACCCTGGGTCACGACCACCTCACGCGGCCCCTGGTAGCCCAGGCTCACCTCGCGCCACTCAAACACATTGGGCTCGACTTGCACGATCACGGAGTGGCCTGCGCCCCTCAAGGTGACGGACTGGGAAGGCACGACAACGCCCGAGCCCAAGTTGCGCTCCATGTGCGCGGTGGCCAGCATCTCGGCTTTCAATGCGCGATCGGCATTGGGCACAAGACCACGCACCTTGATCGTGCGGGTGGCCGGATCGATCGCATCCGGAATGGCAGTGATGCGGCCCTCGACCTTCAAGGCACTCATCCCGGCAGTGATCAACTGAAAACCCGCCCCTACGCGCAGCGCGTCGATCTCCGACTCTCTGACATCGATGAGCACCCACAGCGAGGTGGGGTCGCTGAGCACGAACAGCGGGGGCACACCCGGCCCGCTTTGGTCGGGGCGCAGCTCCAGCCCTGGCGTGAGGTTGCGCTCCACCACATAGGCATCGATGCCGGCGGTGAGAAACAGGGCCTGACTGAACCGGCCGGCGTCATCCCCATACAGGCGCGTGCGGGCACGCGAGCGCTGCATCTCGGCCTGGGATCTGGCGGCCTCTGCTTCGGCCAATTCAAGATCCTTGCGCGCGACGATGCCGGCTTCGAACAATTCACGCTGACGCGCCAGCGTCTTGGCTGAGAGCGTCGAGTCAGCCTGCGCCTTGACGGTATCTGCCTGCGCCTGACCAAAATCGGGCGATGCCAACTCTGCCAGCACGCCGCCGCGCCTGACGCGCTGCCCCACGTCGGCAACGATGCGCACCACCCGGCCGGCGAATGGTGGGTAAATGCGCTGCGTTTTTTCTTCGTTCCAGACCAGGCGGGCGGGCATGTCCAGGCTGATGCTCTTGGCCGGGGCGGCTGCAACCAGGCTCACCAGGGCCAGATGCTCGTGGCCCGCGGGGTAGCGCAAACGACTGCCCTGCAAAGCAGGTTGGGGCGGCTTGGGGATGGGCGGCGCAGCTTCGTTGCAGGCCACAAGCAGCAGCAAGCCGCAGGTCAGAAGGAGGGTCTTGAGTGAGTTCACTGGGGGCGCGCTGAGTTGTTGAGAGTGGCAGTCAATTGCCTGCTACGGATTTGCCAGACCGTGTAGGCCCGCGCATAGTCGGCACGAACGGCCAACTCTTCCAGCAACACAGAGCGCAATGTGCGGCGCGTGTCGATGAGTTCGGTCAAGGACATCGCGCCCTTGGAATAGGCCAGTTCGCCCAATTGCGCGATCTGGCGCGCACGCGGAACGATCACCGTCTGATACTGGCGGGCCCGTTCGGCCAGCGTGCTGATCTCGGCCGCGAGTCGGCGGGCTTCGGCATCGGCGGCGCGGGTAACTTTCTCAAGGGCATCCTGCGCCTGATTCAACTGGGCCAGCGCGCGAGCCGCCTCGCCTTCGTAATTGTGATTGCCAAGCACGCCCTGCAGCGGAATCTGCACCCGAAACTCCACCAGCCGGGTGGACACGCTTGGGTAGTGGTCTATCGAGCTTCCCAGGGTGATGTCGCTCTGGCGCAGCGCCAAAGCGGATGACTTGGCCGCCTCCGCCGCCTCCACACGCAGCCGCGCCGCCAGCACATCGGACCGCTCCTGCGCTTGCAGCACGGCCGGCGGCTGCGACGCCAGCACTGGCCAGGTGGGTTGTGCCACCAGGGGCTGCTCGTCATTGCGTCGCAAGATCTGACGCAGCGCCAATTCCGATCGGCGCTGCTCCAGTTGAACCGATTGCAATTCGCCTGCCGCACGGCGGGCCTCGACGTCCGCGCGCATGCCTTCCAGTGCGGGCAAGTCACCCGCCTTCACGCGCTGCGCGGTGGTTTGCTCAAGATGGGTCGCAAGCTCATACAGGCCTTGCACATGGCTGGCACGCTCCTGCGCTGCGGCCAGCTCCCAGAATGCGTTGGAGGCAGCTATCTGCTGCTGCGTGATGATTTCCTGCACATCGGCCTGGGCGGCCTGCGCGAAGCTGGTGGCCGCCTGGGTACGCAGCCGACGCTTGTCGCCGCGCTCCCATGTCCAGTCGACGCCAAGCGATTTGTCGATGCGTTTGCGGGTGAGGAGATTGCCCGCGCCGGTGCCGTTTTGCAAATCGATCTGCGAACTCTTGAGCGTGACCACCGGCACCGGCGGCCGATCAGCCACCAAAATCTCAGCCTGGCCCGCCGCCAGCACACTGCGCGCAATGGTCACATCCAGGTTGGCGCTTGCGGCCTCAAGGGCCTGGCCAAGGGATACAGAAGGTACGGAAAGCTGCGCCCAAGCCGATGCCGGAAGCAAGACCAGACAGGCAATTCGACAGGCAAGGAGGGGGTTCAATTGCATTTACCGTTTATAGCGTCAGTTGACTGACGGCTAGCTGACCGGATGAGTTGGTGATTTTACGTAACTAGTGCCTGACCGAGGGTAATGTCCCATGACGTGGTGTAAGTCCACAGCCCGGACAGGCTGAGATACACATTACTCAGCGTGCCACTGCTGACAGCCGAGTCGGTGCAGTATCGCAGAGGGTCTGTGATCTTGCGCAACTTTACCGGTCCACCACGGCCTTGAACTGCGTGTTCTGCTTGCTCATGAGACTCTCGGATTGCCTTGCGTCCAGGTAACGTGGAATCAGGCCGATCGCTTTCATGTCATTGATCAGAGATGGGTCGTCCATCACGGTTTTGATGGCCTCCTCGATCTGGCGCGCAATGTCCCTTGGCGTTGCCTTGGGGACGAAAAATGCCTGGAACACTTCCAGTGTCCAGTCCAATCCATACTCGCGAAAAGTGGGCACGCCAGGAATGTCGGGCTGGCGTACTGGCGAAGCCACCGCGATGGGTTCGAGCTTGCCCGCCTTGACGTGGCCCTGAACCGTCGCCCAACTGGAGGCGAACAGATCCACGTGGTCGCCCAGAAGTGCCGCGACCGCTTCCGATTCACCCTTGAACGGGACACGTGTCATGTCGCTCTTGGTGGCCGATAGCAATGCTTCGGTCAGGATCTGGGGCGTTGCCCCTGGCACAAAACCTATCGAGAATCGAGTCGGTGCGCCCGCGCTTGAAGCAGCAAGATTATTCAGCGAAAGATTCAAACCCTTGCGCGCTACCAGCACGGGATACGATATTTCCATCACGCTCAAGGCCTGGAAGTCTTCAAGTCGCGGGGCCTTCTCGATCAAGTACTGCGCGGAAATGAGCGCGGAGGTGGTGAACAGAATTGTGTATCCATCGGCCTTTGCATCGGCCACGAATCGGCTGCCAATGGTGCCACCCGCCCCCGCGCGGTTTGCTACCACTACCGCCTGGCCCCACAGCTTTTGAAACCGGCCGGCCAATATGCGTGCCGACAGGTCTGAGCGGCCACCGGGCGGAAAGGTGACCACGATGGTCACAGGCTTGCTGGGGAATGCATCGCTCTGCGCGGCCGAAGCAAGCCCGGCAAATGCGAGAATCAAAACCAGTCCGACAAGAAAATACTTCTTAAAATTCATACGGAAAAAGTTTGGCTTAATGCAAGAGCGCCCACCCGCCGAAAATTCATCTTCATCTTCATCTACTTCGTGCGTAAATTTTCGGCACGCTCGGCGAAGCTCTTGCTCATTTCAGCTCGCATGACCTTGCCCATCTCGTTGCGTGGGATTTTCTTTGTCCTGAAGATGATCGACGGACGCCGTGCTTTTTCAAAATTCTCTTTCAGTGCCCGCGCCAATCCCTTCAAATCGAAGTCCTTGGCCACAACAACTGCCGCCGCCATGTCATTGAGTCCCATGGTGCCTTTCACTGCGAATGCGGCCGCATCGACGATACCCGGGTAGTCAGCCAGAAACCGATCAATGGTAGCCGGGTCGATCTTGACGCCGCCCCGGTTGATCATCTCGCTGCTTCGGCCCGTCAGAAACAGAAGATCGTCCTTCGTCAGTCGGCCACGGTCCCCCGGATAGAACCACCCGTTCCTGAATGACCTGGCAGTCTCTTGTGGATTGTTGAAATATTCGTTGACCATGTGGGTAGTCTTGACACGAATCACGCCCTCCTGCCCAAGGGGCAAGGGCTGATCGGATTCGTCAACCACCTGAACCGTTACTTCGGGATGTGGATAGCCGCAAATGGCCGGGTCCGTCGCCGAGCTTATTTTAAAGGTACATATCCCGCCGGCCTCGGTAGACCCATACGAGTTGACGATGTTCTTGCAAAGGTAGGTCTCGATATTCTTGAGCAAGGTCGGCGAAGCCGCGCCACCTGCGCAGCGGACGCTTTTCAAGCAGTCTAGGCTTTCGCCCTGGGCGGCGATGTCCCAGAACTTGTTGAACAGATGAGCTGAGGGTGGCGGCTCCTTTCGCCCGCATGTGAACATGCGGGTGCCTAGCAAGCAAAGAAAGGAACCACCGAAATGAAGTCTCTCACAAAGTCC
>CANJPU010000093.1 GCA_947476285.1 Comamonadaceae bacterium
CAAAGGACCGTCGTCGATCTTAGACGCATGTTTCCCCTTCACGACCGAATATTCCTGCCAGCTCCCTGCGCCTCATAAACGAATTTGTGCCATTTTTGGTGTTGCTGGTGCAATCGGAGCAGAATCAGTGGCATCGCGCGAATTTGCAACGACGCTAGGGCGGCAAAGACGCGGTTTTATGTGCTGCATAGCGTGAAACACTACACCAGCGCAGGCGGCAAGCGCGAATGCCTGATCGCCGAGGCCTTCGTATCGGGCTCAATGAGTGGCGCGGCCATTTCAGAGCTGAATAAAGGGCTGGTTGTCTTTCAGGACGAGCTCATGGCTGACTCGATGGCGCAAAAGCGGGTGGAGGGGGGGAACCGGACAACCTATTTACTCCCGACACTGACGCAGGGGGGGCTTGACCGGACTGTCCGACAGCAGCACAATCCTTACAAACAAAACAAGGTGGATCGCTGTCAACAGCCGTCAAATCGTGGCTCGTCAGGAGCTTTCCAGCCGAGTGTGCTACGACTTATTCGGGTGCAGAGTTCCGGAGATGGTCTCTCTTGGATGGCACCGAATGGACAAGGACACTATCCAATGAGCACCCCTTCAACCGCTCTATCTCGCGGGCGCGAAAGCAACGTCATGCCAGGAGAACGAGTCATCTGGGACAGCATGGGTTCCGAGTTGCACGGGGTTGACCTCACTGCCCCGTTCAGCGATTCTCAGTTCAACGAAATCCGCAGGATCTTCTGCAAGCGCCACTTGCTGGTGATTCCGGGGCAGCAAATCGACGCCGACCAGCTCGAAGCCTTCGCGATGCGCTTCGGACAGCCCGACCCGGTGGTGAAGACCGAGGCCAATGATGGCTCCTTCAGGAAGGCTGTGCACTCGGTATCCAACCTCAATGCTCAAGGCGTGCCGACGATTAGCCCGGTCATCAACGCAAACTACTTCTGGCACTCCGATCGCGCGTACAGGCCCAAAGGCTCGATTTGCACCATGCTGCACGGCATCGAGATTCCGCCAAGCGGGGGCGACACGCTGTTCGCTAATCTGATCCTCGCCTACAAGGCTTTGCCGGAAGTGACAAAGAAAAGAATCGATCAGCTCAAGGTCATCCACAGCTATGAATTCATGCGCGAGACAATCATGAAGCTTCCCCTGACTGAGGAAGAAAGGAAGAAGCAGCAGCCGTCCGAGCATAGCTTGGTCCCCATCCATCCGGAAACCGGCGAGAAGATTCTTTTCATTGGCATGTATGCCAGCGAAATCGTTGGAATGCCGCTGAAAGAAGGCCGAGCGCTGCTGACCGAACTCCAAGAGTTCGCGACACAGCCACAGTTCATCTTCGCCCACCAATGGCGTGCCGGCGATGTCGTCGTCTGGGACAACAGGTGTTTGGTGCACAAAGCGACCGACGACTACCAGATGGACAAGTATCGGCGCGTGATGCGCAGGGTTGTGGTGCAAGGAACGGCCGAGTTTTAGGGAGCAGCCGATGCGCTCAGCCTATTTAGTGCTGGACATGATCAACGACCTCGCCCATGAGGCCGGAGCCTTTGGCAAGTCACCGGTCGCTCAGCAGGTGCAATCGCGGCAGGTAGTGGCCCGGACCGTCGAACTCATCGCCAAGGCCCGCCTCGCAAAGGTGCCGGTAGGTTTCGTGAGGATAGGCTTTTCGCCGGACTACAAGGAAGCTCCACCTTATTCGCCAATCTTTTCTCCCGCGCGTGAGAAAGGCTTCTTCAACGCCACCAACTGGGGCGGCCAGTTCCACGACCTCCTTCAACCGCAGGAGGGAGACTTTCAGATTATTAAGCACCGCGTGAGTCCGTTCCACGCGACCAGCCTGCACCTGGTGTTGCGCCAGTTGGGCGTGTCAAAAGTTTACCTCTCCGGGGTCTCCACTAATGGAGTTGTGGCATCCGCGGTAAAGGATGCGCACGACCACGATTACCTCCCCCATGTATTTGAGGACGCATGCGCCGCTGCCAATATGGAAAACCATGATGCAGCCATGTTGATCAGCAGCCGCTATGCCGAAGTGTTGAGTTCGCGATCTTTCGAATTTTGATCGAAGCCCCGGCAATGTCGTCGGGCGCCCTGGTCTTTCTGAATGGACATTCGATGACGACCAATCTGCCAACCGGCGCGAAGCTGTCGGTCCTTGCCGCCGGCGCCACCAAGAAGCTCGCCGACTTCACTTCGAGTCTCGATTTCAAGTCCATTCCACCGGAAGTGATCGAGCACGCCAAGCTGCTTGCACTAGATGGAATAGGTTGTTGCCTGTATGGAAGCACTTTGCCTTGGACTCGCAAGCTGATCGAGATGGTGCGCGAAGAAGGAGGTGCGGCGCGCGCATCGGTGTTCGGCGCCGGCTTCAAGACATCGGCATCCCAGGCCGTTCTTGTCAATAGCACTGCCGGCCATGGTTTCGAGATCGACGATGTTCACAAGGAGGCGCTGCTGCATGCCGGCTCAATCGGCCTGCCTGTGGCGCTGGCATGTGCTGAAGCGGAAGGCGAAAGGACTGGACGCGATGTCCTTACTGCCACGGTAGCCGGCTATGAAGTGGGTGCACGTGTCGGCATGGCCGCAACGATGGGGTTGTTCTTCCGCGGCTGGCATCCGCAGGGAACGAACGGAACTTTCGTATCCGGTCCGGCCGCCGCCAGTATGCTCAGGTTAAACGCGCAGCAGACGCTGGATGCGATCGGCATCGCGGCGACCCAAGCGTCGGGGCTCATGTCTGCGCAGGAAGGGGCCATGGTCAAGCGTATGCACTCTGGCCGTGCGGCGCAGAGCGGCGTCTATGGCGCATTGCTGGCGCGGCGGGGATTCACGGGCATTCGCAATGTCCTGGAAGCAGACTATGGGGGATACCTCAGCACGTTGACGGACAAAGTTGAAGCCGGGAGGCTGACGAAGGGTCTGGGCAACGAGTGGGAGACACTGTCCGTCGGATTCAAGCCCTTCGCTTCTGTCGCCAGCATTCATGCGGCCCTTGACGGACTGCAGCAGATCATGCGACAGAACGGCCTCGCCGCTGATGACATAGTACAACTACGCGCCGATGTCAGCACCATGACCCACTTGCACTGCGCGTGGGAGTACAAGGCGCAGGGTGTCACAGCCGGTCAGATGAACCTGTTCTACAGCTTGGCGGCTATCGCAGTGGATGGCGATGCCTTCGTCGACCAATACCGCGAGGACCGGCTGCATGATCCGCGTCTTCTGGAATTCATACAACGCATCACATCAAACCCTGACACGCAAATTGATGATATGGGCCCGCCTTTCCGCCATGCTGCTCGCCTTTACGCGCAGACGCGGGACGGCCGCAAGTTCGAGAAAGAAGTCCTGCATCGCCTCGGGAGCCCGGAAAATCCAATGTCGACTGAGCAGGTTCATCGCAAGTTCAAGATTCTGGCGACACATTGCCTTTCCGACAGGGACGTCGACGATCTTGTCAACATCGCCCTGACGCTGGACGAACAGAAAGACCTCGGGAGGTTGCTTGGCATTCTTTCCAGGGCGGATACCGCAATCTCACAAACCTCGCTGAAAGTGAAGCAGCCATGAGCAGCAGCCAAGACAAGCGCGATCCGATAGAGATCTGGGCCGACGAAATCGAAAGCTTGCGCTACGAATCGCTTCCGCGGGACGTGGTGGAGGTGACAAAGAAAAGCATCCTGGACACGCTCGGAGTCTGCATTGCCGCCAGCACGGCGGTGCCCGCGTGCAGACAAGTAGCGGAGATGGTCAAAGAAATGGGTGGGAAGCAGGAATGCTCCCTCCTCGCGTTCGGTGGCAAGGCGCCTGCAGCGATGGCGGCACTTGCAAATGGCGCTTTAGGCCACGCGCTCGATTACGACGATGGTCACTATGGTGCCTACATGCGGGTTGGCGGCAACGTCGTGCCTGCCGCCCTGGCAATGGCACAACGCAAAGGCTCGGTGGGCGGCAAGGAATTGATCGCCGCCGTTACCTTGGGTCAGGAAATCATGATCGGCACTTCACTGGCTATTACGCGAGGACCGCGAGGCTGGAAGAACGACTGGTACATGGGCTCGGTGACGGGCGGTTTCGGTGCTACGGCGGCCGCTTGCAGGATTCTTGGCCATGATCGCGAGAAGGCCGCAGATGCATTAGGCATAGCCGCTTTCCGCGCGGGCGGCACCATGGAGGTAGCGTTTGGAACAGGCTCCGACCTTCGGGGCATCTACATGGGCTTTACCAGCATGACTGGTGTGCTGGCTGCATTGATGGCAGGTAGAGGCATCACCGGCGTGCGCAGCGGGCTGGAAGGCAAGGCAGGAATCCTGAGCACGTATTTCCAGGGCCTGTATGACCGCGATACGCTGGTCCGTGGCAAGAATGCGAAATTCGTGAGCCTCGGCATGGACTTTAAGCCCTGGCCCGCATGCGGTTGGGTCCATACCTACATCGATGCCACAGTCGACATCGTCAATACCCATGACATCGCGCCACAGGATATCGATCGGATCACGGTGTATGTAGGCGACAGTTGCAGAAACCTCTGCTATCCCCTGGAGATGCGTCGCTTTCCCAAGAGCACATTAGATGCCAAATTCAGCATTCCATTCTGTGTTGCGGCAGCAGCGATTCGCAGAAAGCTGGTGATCGGCGATGTCACACCGCATGGCATCACTGATACGGCCGTGCTGGCGATGGCCGACAAGGTATTTCCAGAATTTGACGCCTCCCTCGAGGCCGCAAGCGGCGACGGAATGTCGCCTGGCGTTGTTGAAATCAGAACCAAGGCAGGAGCAGTGCATACACGGCGAAGGGATATTCCGTTGGGCGACTACCGCAACCCGATCGGCATGGCCGATGTGGTCGCCAAATTCCGCGACTGCGTCCGCCATTCGGCAATGCCACTTGATCCTTCAAAAGTAGATCGAGTCATTGAGATGGTGGCTCATCTTGAGGACGTCCAGGACAGCGGGCAGATTGCCGAGTTGCTTTCCTGATTTTGGTAATGCATCTTCGTGAGTTCCCGTTTTATCACCAGGAGATAGTGCACCATGAAATCCACACGCGTCGTTGCCACGTTCCTCTTTCTTGCCGTCGCGATCGTGGCGTCGCTGCCTCGTACGGCTGTCGCACAGGCGTTTCCAAGCAAGGCCATCCGCCTTGTCGTTCCCTTCGCGCCGGGTGGCGCTGCTGACGGAAGCGCGCGCGCCATCACCGAAGCGCTATCCACTCGATTGGGTCAGCCAGTGGTGGTGGAAAACCGTGGAGGAGCCAATGGAACCTCCGGCGCCGAGTTGGTTGCCAAGAGCCCGCCCGACGGATACACCCTGCTGCTGGGCTTCGACGGCACCATGGTGATCAGTCCACACCTGTACGCCAAGCTTGGATTCGACCCAGTGCGCGACTTCGCGCCAGTGACAAAGCTAGCCGACTCGAACAACCTGCTATTGGCCCACCCGTCGCTGCCGGCCAACGACCCCCGTGCTTTGATTGCTTTGGCCAAGGCTGGGAAGCTAGCGCTTAACTATGCTACCGGGGGCGCAGGCAGCACGCCTCACCTGGCAATTGAACTGTTTGCCGACAAGGCTGGAATCGCGATGCTCCACATTCCCTACAAAGGTAGCGGCGCAGCCATCGTCGACGTGATGAGTGGGCAAGTGCCCCTGTTCGGCACCGGATACGCCGCAGCGGGTCAGTTGATGAAGTCAGGCAAACTGAAGGCGATTGGAAGCTTCAGCGCAACCCGATCCCCTTCATATCCGGACGTTCCCACTTTCGTTGAGAGCGGCTTTCCCGACCTGGTGACCCAAAGCTGGTTCGGAATACTTGCGCCCGCCAACACACCGCGAGCGATTGTCAACCAATTGCAGAAAGAGATTGCGGCGGTCCTCCAGTTGCCCGAGGTGCAGGCGCGGTTCAACACGCTGGGAATGGTCACTGTAGGGAATTCCCCGCAGGAGTATGCGGCGCAAATCAGCGCCGACCTGGCGCGCTGGGGCCCCGTAGTCCAAAAGGCCAAGGTGAAGATGGACTGAGGTCCGCAGGCCTAGATCATCGAGCGGCTTCTGCCGACTGCGCGGCTGGCGCGGCGGCCAGGAGATCCCCAATTGAGGCGACGCTGGCGACATTGCTGAAATTCCAGCATAGCTCGAGGATTGTCTTCGCCTCTTCAGATCCGTAATCCTTTTGAGCCAACTGCAGAAACTTGGCGGATATCTGTGCGTCGGACATCGGGCGTTCGGCACTGCTGGTGCAATGGGTAATGCGGCTGTGAAGAGTTCGCCCGTCGGCCATCTTGACCATTGCTTTGGCACCGACTGGCGTCAGCGCCTCGTCCACCCGCAGATCGATCCGCGCCCGCATCGTAGCCACCGCTGAATCACGTATGTAGTCGTCGTCGATCTCGGCCATGCCCGCCTTGCCACCGAGCAATGCCGCAGCCGCCCAATGCTGTACGCTCACCTGGGCTTCATGCGCGGCATTTGGTTGCGGTCGATTGCCCAGAGCGAACGTCTTGGCATGAACGAAGAGCGCCACATGCTCGACTGCGGAAGCATCAAAGCCTGGTAAGGCGGCAATTTCGAGCATCGCGTCGATTGCAGGATGGACGACGGCTCCACAGGGATAGGGCTTGTAGGTATTCGCGAGGATTTCAAACTGCCGTCCCAGTCCCTCAACCGCCGCCGAGGGATGTGGAGATTGTGAAAAGCATTGGAACAATCCGTCGCGTCCTTCCAGGCTATCTGCCGGACCCTGCATTCCGGATTTCGCCAGGACTGCCGCACGCAGTCCCGCCTGGGCGGCTGCACCCGGTGCGTAAGCGAAGCACATGGTTCCCGAACCTATGCGAAGGCCGGAGGACTGTGTGACGGCGATTCCGATTGCACATACCATCTGGTCAGCGTCGAGCCCGATCAGCTTTCCCGCTGCGACCGCAACTGCCGCAGGAGCTGCGATGCTGGTGAGTGCCCAGCGAAGATTGCCGGTTGCCGGCGCAACTGCTATTGCCTTTGCCAGTCTGCACAGTATCTCAACGCCAGCCGTGAAGGCGTCCATGAATTGTGCGCCCCCCAGCCTGCGCCATTCGCATAGTGCAAGTACGGCGGATGCCACTGGTGCGCTTGGATGAACAAGGGCCTGCGCATGCGTATCGTCGAATGTCAGGACGCTCGCGGAAACGGTATTGATTAAGGTTGCGGTGAAGACATCCGCCTTCGATGCGCGACCGACCAAGCTTGCATGGGCCGGACCTGAGTGATCGAGCAGAGCTCCTGAAATGGCATTGGTGATGGGGTGTATTGCTCCACCAAGCATGCAGCCCATGACGTTGACCAGTGAACGGCTCGCCTCATGGCGTACCGCTTCCGGCAGTTGCGCCAGCCGCAGGTCGATTGCGAACTGGGCTAGTTCGCGAGCGATCAAGGGATTTGCCCGGTCCACGCGTTGAGGATGTGTTGTTCCGCCTTAGACTGGAGATTGCTATTGCTTGATGTTCAGACTCTTGATCAGAGTCCCGTTCTTCACAATTTCGCTCTTCACGAATGCGATGAAATCGGGGGTTTCGGAAATGATGGTTTCGTAGCCTGACTTAGACATCCTTTCCGCGAATTCCTTGTTGATTGCTACTTTCTGCGCAGCGGCCCGGATCTGGGCTGTGACAGCCGCAGGCATCCCTTTCGGACCCCACAGCCCATACCACGAATAGAACTCAAAGTTAGGTACGGTCCCACTGATCGGCGGTACCGAGGGCATCTCGGAGGATGCAGCCGTGGCCGTAGTGCCAAGCGCGATCAGCTTACCTGTCTCGATCGGACCCCTTACAGACGCCGCAGGCAGCATGACAGCATGCACGTCGTTGGCAAGGGCACTGATAAGGGCGGGTCCACCGCCGCGGAACGGGACGAGCAGTATAGAGATGCCCGCCATGTCTGCGAATTGCGCAACTGCCAGACGATCAGGCGTGCCAACACCGGCCACCCCCCAAGCCACCTTATTCGGGTTGGCCTTTGCGTAGGCGATCAGCTCCCTTAAGTTACGGATACCTAGGGAGGGGTTGATCGCCATTACATACGGAGTCTTCGCATATTGCGTAATGGGGGTGAAGTCTTTCTCCGGATCGAAAGGTGCATTCCTCACCAGGAAAGGAAGCATGGTTAGAGTCGATGCATCGAACAACAGGGTATGCCCGTCCGCTGGCGCCGCCATTACCGACTGCTGGCCCACCACCGAAGGCCGGTTGACCACAACCACTTGTTGCGCCATGACTGCCGACATTCCTTCGGCCAATTGCCGTGCGAGCGCGTCCTGCCCTCCCCCTGCCGCGCTCGGCAGGACGATGGTGACAGGGCGCGTGGGATATGTCTGAGCGAAGCCGGGAATGGCCGCCGCCAGGATGAAGGCTGGCAAAAGTGCCAGACGAATAAGTCTTCTTAAAACGCGTTGCATGGCTTGCCTTTCATGTCTCCCAAATTATGCGCCGCAGGCGAGCGCTGCACCGCAGCTATCGGACTTCGACGCCCGCCCACTCTTCATAAAACTTGATCATGCTGGTGAAGTCCTGTTCGCCTGCGCCGTGTGCCATCGCGAAATTCCACACTTGGTGGGCGCCACTCAGGAACCACATCGGTGCGCCCAGCGATTGCGCCTGCTTCAGTCCGGCCGACAGGTCCTTGTAAGTCACCATCAGCTTGGCGCCGTAGTCGAAGGTTCTGGGAATCACCGCTTGAGGAATCATCTTGCTGGTTGCTGTGTTGCGGGCGCTGCTGGCGTTAAGGACCTCCAGCATTTGCTTCGGGTCTAGTCCAGCCTTCGTGCCCATGACCATGACCTCGAAGGATGCAGTCATTGCGGCAATGGAGATGAGGTTGTTGGCCAGCTTCATTACCTGTGCCAGCCCCGGCTCATCGCCCAGGTCGAATGTGCTGCCGGAGACGGGAGCCAGGCACGCGGCAATCCTCTTCTTGGCGACGGCATCGCCCGCCAGCATCACCGAGAGCGTACTCGCTTGGGCGCCTTTCGGGCCGCCGCTGACCGGCGCGTCGATCACCGCGATTCCGTATTCACCGACGCCCTTTGCAATCTTCTGCATCGCTTCGCGACCGATGGTGGATAGCTCCGCATACACCTGTATCCCTTTGCCGCGGGAAACGCCCTGGGGGCCCAGGGCAACTTCGATGCTGGCATCAACGGAAGGAAGACAGGCAAACACAATAGGCGCCGCGTCGGCAACGGCAGCTGCAGAGATTTCGGCAATCGCGCCTTGAGACACCGCCCGCTGGACGGCCTCTGCGTTCACGTCCGCGACGTGGATGATGGTGCCTGATGCGAGAAGGCGCTCAACGATAACGGATCCGAGCGCGCCTAGTCCGATGAACCCGATGCAGTCGCAAGCTTGTGTAGGCATATTTCCGTGTTGTCGAATTGTCCGACAATGGCTAGTATACGCACGCGAAGTGCCCTGTCAATTTCGACCAAGGGGTCTCACTCAAGAGGACAGCACGATGACAAACGCGCACGTCAACACAAGCCGGCTTGCCCCAGCGGCACTGGAATCGGCAACTACGCCGCTGTTGCGGATCATCGCTAACAATCCACGCATGGTTGACCTCTTCCGCGAGCTCACCCGGGTGCTGGTCAAGGAGTCACAACTCATCCCGCATGAGCGGTGGTTGGTAACTATGCGGATGGCTTGGCGTTGCAACTGCGGCTACGAGTTTGGGCGCAAGGCAGCCGACGCGGCGACGCCCGAGGACATGAAGACAGTGGTGGCGCGCATCGATTCACCAGAGCTGTCGGCCACAGACCGCCTGCTCCTTGAATTCACCGATCAGATTCATGCTCGGCAGAATATCGACCAGCGGGTATGGGAAGCTCTCTGCGCAACTCGCAGCCCGGCATATATGGTCGAACTGACATCTCTCGCAGGTCTATACCTAATGGCATCGACCATGGCTAACGTGGGGGGAGCAAAGTGATCACCATGGACATGAGATTGGCAAAGTCAGGCGCATGAGGCTGCGCAAGAAGCTCTCGATCCCCCCTGTGCCAATATGACCTGCTACACCTACCCCCGCTAGTTCAGTGAGCAACGAGGTAGGTATGACGATCAACAATCAATCGAAGGCCGCGATGACCGCAGTGAAGAGTTTGCCCGATGTGGCTGCATTGGAGGGAGCCCGTAGGGCGACTGGAGATGCAGCCACATCGGCGGCGCCGAGCGAGCCGCGCGACGGCAACTCCGAAGTTGTGCCGCGCACGCGCGGGCGTTCGCCGCCTTCGGTGGGGTGCCCCAACGCGGCATCTACGACAACATGAAGACCGCTGTAAACAAAGTCGGTCTTGGCAAAAGGCGCGTCATCAACGCGCGCTTCGCGGCATGACCGGCCACTACCTGTTCGAGCCGGAGCTCTGCAACGTGGCCAGCGGCTGGGAGAAAGGCATCGTGGAGAAGAACGTGCGGTCGAAGCTATGCTGTTCTACGCGGGGCTTGCGGCGGATGAGTTTGTCGCTGTCATCGCCCCAGACAGTCAACACCAATGACGATTCGGCGGCGGCTGCACTGCTGCCGCAGTTGTTTGGTATCCCAGAAAATCGAACCGATGTCGCTATTGAGCACAGCTGGGAGAGCTATGACGCGAACGTCAAACACACGTACTACGACCTTTTCCAAAAACAAGGAATCGTCGCAAACAAAGATCAGCCCTTTTACCGGGCGATGTCCCAGAACTTGTTGAACAGATGAGCTGAGGGTGGCGGCTCCTTTCGCCCGCATGTGAACATGCGGGTGCCTAGCAAGCAAAGAAAGGAACCACCGAAATGAAGTCTCTCACAAAGTCC
>CANJPU010000094.1 GCA_947476285.1 Comamonadaceae bacterium
CTATGCAGCACTTAATAAAACCGATGGATTTGTCGTCCTGGCTAGGCGCAAACCACAGCGATGCCCAGTGGCATCGCGCGGATTTGCAACGACGCCAGGGCGGCAAAGACGCGGTTTTATGGGCTGCATAGCGTGAAACACTACACCAGCTTGGAGACCGCAGCTTGCTCCACGTTCATTGCCTTTGCCACTTCAACCTGCGTCACATGGCGCGCCTTGCGCAGCTCTTGAAGCTGCATTTCCACGAGCATGGCTTCGGCGCGCGCGGCAGCACGTGACTGTGCCTGTGGCGACATCTTGGCGCGCAGTTCATTGAATTTTCTAGCCATCGATCTGCCCTTCCTTTCTTAACGCATCAAGGTGTACCGCACGCGGCCTATCGGCGACCACAAGGCGCACATGGTATCAGCGCCCTCTTGCTTCCTACACGTGCTTCGCACCGCCCAGAAACCCCAACACCCCACCCCCCGCCACCACCCCCGAAGCAAAACAAGCCGTCAGCAGATACCCCCCAGTCGGCGCCTCCCAATCGATCATCTCTCCTGCACAGAACACACCCGGCAGGTCCCGAAGCATCAAGCAATCATCGAGCGCGTCGAACTGCACACCACCGGCGGTGCTGATGGCTTCCGCCACGGGCCTGGGCGCAACCAGCGTGACGGGCAAGTGCTTGATGCCGGCCGCCAGCCGCGCGCTGTCGTGCAGATCTTCCTTTGGCAGGAGTTCATGCAGGATGGCCAGCTTGATGCCGTCAAGGGACAGTCGGCTTTTGAGGTGGTTCGCAAGCGAGCGCGAGCCACGCGGATGCGCCACTTCGGTCAATACTTGTTGCGGGCTTCGCGCCGGTAGCAAGTCGATGTGGAAGGTGGCGCTGCCGCGCTGCGCGATCTCATCGCGCAGCGCGGCGCTGGCGGCATAGATCAGGCTGCCTTCCACACCGGTGGCCGTGGCGACGAATTCGCCTTTGCGATGGAAATCACCAAAGGTGATGGCCACCGACTTGAATGGCTGGCCGGCAAAGCGCGAGGCGAAATACTCGCTCCAGCCACTGCGCACATCAAAGCCACAATTGGCTGGCACAAGCGGCGCCACTGCGACGCCGCGCTGCGCCAGCAGCGGCACCCAGGCCGCATCACTGCCCAGCCTTGGCCAGCTAGCACCGCCCAGGGTCAGCACGGTGGCATCCGCCTGCACCAGCGTCTGGCCCTGCGGCGTGTCGAATCGCAAAGCGCCATCGTCACCCCAACCCACGAAGCGATGGCGCATATGAAACTTCACACCAGCCCCACGCAGGCGATGCAGCCACGCGCGCAGAAGTGGCGCTGCTTTCATCTCGGCAGGAAAGACCCTGCCTGAGCTGCCCACGAAGGTCTGGATGCCCAGGCCCTGCGCCCATTCGCGCAATTGCTCTGGCCCGAATGCAGCCAACCAGTGCTCGACCTGCGCACGGTGCGCGCCGTAGCGTGAGGCAAAGAGTTCAGGGAGTTCTGAATGAGTGAGGTTGAGGCCGCCCTTGCCCGCCAGCAGAAACTTGCGCCCTACCGATGGCATGCTGTCGTACACATGCACCGGCTGCCCGGCACGCGACAAGACTTCAGCCGCCATGAGCCCGGCCGGGCCTGCACCAATGATCGCAATGCTCATGCTGTGACCCGCGCATTCATGACACCGCCACCAGTTTTCCCTGCCCGGTAATAAACGCTGCCTGCACTTCGTCACCCGGGTTGGCGGCCTGCACGGCCTGTTTGTAGCGGCGCATTTGATTCATCAATTCCTCCTGCTGCTGCGGCTTTGCCGCGGTCTTGTAATCGAGTACCCACCACTGCCCGTCATGCGCGCGACGCACCAGCCGGTCCAGCCGCAGCAGCTCGCCCTGGTGGTGCAGGGGCACTTCATTGGCCTGCCAGTTCACTTGCGCTGCATCCCAGGCCCATGCGGCTTCGCCCTGAAGAATGCGCCGCGCCATGGCTGCGGACTCTTCGGCTTGAGCCGGCGACAAGCGAAATTCACGCTGCACCCGGTGCACGCGTTGAGCGGCAAAGTCTGCCTTGCCGCCCGCCCAGCCTTCCAGCAAGCGATGCACTGCCTTGCCGAAACGCGCCTGCTCGGTGTCGGCCTCATCAAGGCTTGCCACCTCAGGCTGCAGCTTGGCTGCCAGGGCTGGAAGCTCCATCAAAGGAAAGCGCAGTGCATGGCCCGCCGCATCAGGGCGCACCTGCGCGGGCGCGGGGGGCGGCAGCACCGTGGCGTGCGGCAACAGACGCGACCACCAACTGGGCGTGGCCGCGCTCTTGCTGGCCTGCACACAAGACAGCACCAGCCGGCTGCGCGCGCGTGTCATGGCGACATAGAGCGCGTTCAACTCCTCGCGCTGACGCGCGGCCCGCTCCACTTCAATGGCCTCCAGGCTGCATGGTGGCGGCCGGGTTTCGCTGGCGATGAAGGCAAAGCGCAGGGGCGCGCTCTCCTGGCCGGGCCACTGCGCAATCACGCCC
Source organism: Comamonadaceae bacterium (assembly GCA_947476285.1). Classification (GTDB taxonomy): domain Bacteria; phylum Pseudomonadota; class Gammaproteobacteria; order Burkholderiales; family Burkholderiaceae_C; genus Ramlibacter. The sequence goes on from CANJPU010000094.1 coordinate 2,496, forward strand.
ATGGTCTCTGCCCGTGCTGGCGCGCTGTCGGTGTCCAGCATCAGCACCACCGGTGCCTCCAGGCCCTTTGCGCCATGCACTGTCAACAAGCGCACTGCGTCAGTCTGCGACAGCGGTGGCGCTTCAATGCCGCCCGCCTTGAGCGCACGCACAAAGCCATAGGGCGACGCGTAGCGCCCACCCCCTACCTCCAGCGCGGCCCCAATCAGTGCCCGCAGCCGGCTTTGTGTTTGCTGGCGAAACTGCGCGGGGGCGGCTGCGGCAAAGCGGGCGAGCACATCGCCCTGCTGATAGATCAGCTCCAGCGCATCATGTGGCGGCAGGCGGTGCAGCGCCGCTTGCCATTCGCGCAGGCGCGCGCCGATGGCGCCCAGCCCGGTGGCAACTTCGTCTTCACGCGCGAGCAGCTCGAACCATGTGACCGGTTGGCCCTGCGCCCGGGCCTGACGCGCCGCCACGGCCAGCGCCACCAACGTATCGTCTTGCACCCCAAAGAGCGGCGACTTCAGCGCCCGCGCCAGCGACAAGTCATGCGTGGGCGATACCAGTGCATCGAGCAGTGCAACGATGTCCTGCACTTGAGGCGCCTCGCACAAATCCGATTTGTCGGGCTGCTGCGATGGAATGTGCAGCGCGCGAAGCTCATCTTCCATCGCGGTCAGGCGGTCACGCTTGCGCGCCAGCACCATGATGTCGCCGGGCGCCAGGCCAGCATCGAGTTGCTGCGCGATCCAGGCCGCAGCTTGGCGGCACTCCAGCGCGATCAGTTTTTCCTCGGGTAGCTCGCGCGCCTGGGTGAGGCTGTCGCGCCACGCATCGGCGTCGCTCGCAGCCGCATCGTCTTCATCGCCTCGTTCGCGCCCGATGGCAGGCAGGCATGACACCATGCCGGCTTGTCGCGATTCGGTGGTGTGCGGGCGGAACTCATCGTACTCATTTGCCGCCTGGGCCTGGCCCATCACCTGGTTGACCACATCGATCAAGGCGGGCGCGTTGCGGTGCGTGTGATCGCAACTGAGCACATCGCCCTGCAAGCCCTGCTGCACAAACTCTTGGGCAGCACGAAACACCTGGGGCTCGGCCCTTCGAAAGCGGTAAATGCTTTGCCTGGGGTCACCCACGATGAACACACTGGGCGCCTGCCCGCCCGCGCCCGCATAGCCGCTGAGCCAGCCGTGCAATGCCTGCCACTGCAGTGGGTTGGTGTCTTGAAATTCGTCGATCAACAGATGGCGCACCCTTGCGTCCAAGCGCTCTTGCACCCAGCCCGAGAGCACCGGGTCGGACAGCATCACCAGCGCCGCACGCTCCACATCGTTCATGTCGACCCAGCCATGCTCTCGCCTATGTTGGGCAAAGGTTTCGATCAGCAGGTGTGCCAGCCGCCGCATGCGCTGATGGTGCAGCCAGGCTTCATGCTGGGCGCTGGCTTGCTCAAGGCGCAGGGCAAGCGCCTGAGCCTGTCGCACCTGCTCAATGCCCTGGATCTTCTCGTTGAACTTGCGTGGCTCCATCTTCTGGGTGAGCAAGGCGCCCAGTGCGGCCTGCAGTTCGCCCGAGGCCAGCGCGGCTTCGAGTTCAACGCCCTTGATGGAGAAGGATGGCGCACTCGCACGGCCCAGCAGACGCGCCGCATCGGCCAGCAATTGCCGGGCCGCGCCCGGCTGTGTGATCACATCGGATGGCTGAGCCAACTCGGCCCACTCCGGAAACAGCGCGGCAAAGTGGCTGACCGATGCCTCGACCACGCCACGCTCATCCGCCAGGGCGAACTCCACCCGCTTGTCCAGTGCAGCCTTAAGTGCCTTCTGCGTTTGTGATCGACCGTGTGCAGCCACGCTGGCAACGTAGTCGGCACGCGCACCGGCATCGGCGGCCACCGCGCCATGAAAGCGCGGCCAGACGCGTTCAATGGCCTCGCTGTCGTCTTCCATCAGCTCATGATGGGCGGGCAGGCCAAGACCTTGCAGCACCGCCAGCGGCGCATTGCGCAGCAGCGCCGCAAACCAGCTATGAAAGGTGCGAATCTGCACCGGCCGGCCGGCCGCCAGCAGCCTGGGATAAAGCTCGCGCAGCGCAGCGATGTCTTGCGGCATAGCCGACGGCAAGCCACGAATTGCCAGTTGTTGGGTCAGCACCTCGGGCGACGCATGGGCAAACTGCGCCAACCACTCGTGCAGGCGCTGGCGCATCTCACCAGCGGCCTTCTTGGTGAAGGTGATGGCCAGTATCTCGTGTGCCTGCGCGCCGCTCATCAGCGCACGCAGGATGCGCGAGACCAGCATCCAGGTCTTGCCCGCGCCGGCGCATGCCTGCACTGCCACGCTGCGGCGCGGATCACAGGCCACGGCATAGAAGCGCTCGCGGCTGGCCCGCTGGCCATTGATCTCATAGGCCTGCTGGCCGCCAGTTGACGCAAGGTTCACATCACTCATTCCAGAAATCCCGTCTGCACAAGCCGCGCGCGGCGCAGTATTCGCATGCCTTGCCTTCGCCCAGCGCAGCCATGACCGCGCCCTCGCCGATGCGGCGCAGATCGTCGAGCACGCCGTGAACCAGGTGGTCGCGCGCGGCAACCACCTCGCGCTGCTCCACAGTGTTTGTCTTGCCGCCCTCACCCACATTGACATAGGCCGCGCGCAGCGTGTCATCGTGCAGCAGTGCAGCGTAGAAGGCCAACTGCGTGTCTTCGTTGGGCAGCTTGACGCGCTTGTTGCTGGCACTGAGCGCCTCGGTCTTGTAGTCCATCACCATGGCCTGGCCGTCGGGCAGCCGGTCGATGCGGTCGATCTGCCCAACCAGCATGACCGGCCCAAGCTCCAACTCATGTGCGCTTTCGGCCTGCGCAAACACGGCCGCCTCATTCGCCTCATGCTCGGCCAGCCAGTGGAGGTAGCCTTCGCGCACCTGCGGCCAGGCCGCCGCGAAGGGCAGAAACTCGCCCTCGTCCAGTCGCATCGATTCGGTCACGCCCTGGGCGGCGGCGTCCAGCAGGCGCGCACGCTGCGCGCCCGGTGGCTGCGGCGATTCGTGCAAAGCCTGATGAAAGCGGCGCAGCACCCGGTGCAGCCAAACACCGAAGTCTCGCTTGTCAAGTTCGGCGTCGATCTCATCGGCCTCTTGCAGCCCCAACTGTCGCAGTGCAAAGAAACGGTAGGGGCAGCGGCGCAGGTCCTCATAGGCAGTGGCCGACAAGCGCGCGACAGGCAGCAAGGCACCGACAGCCTGGGGCCGCTCGGTCGCAACGGCCGCGACCTCTCGCGCATCGCGCGGATCGTCGGCCATCTGGCCAATGCCTTCAAGCCGCAAGGCCAGCACCAGTGCGCTGGGCAGCATGGGCTCGCCGCTTGCATCGAGTCGGCGCCACAGCAGATCGCACACCGGCGTCAGCAAGGCATGGTGCCAACCGCTGCGCACCTCGGCTTCCAGTGCTTCGCGAGAAGGCAGGCCCAGGCCGGCGCGCTGCGTTGAGGTCCACCCGCCTGTTGGCTCTGGCGCGGCCTGTAGCCGCGACTCGTCGCAACCGGCGATCACCAGGGCGGCAAAGGGCCGACCCATGATTTGATTGAAGGGCAGAATCACCACTTGCTCATGCGCAGGCTTGGGCGGCATGAAGCTTGCCGCCTCCAGCGTGTCGCTTATCCAGGCTGTGAACTGGGCCAGGCTCAGCATGCGTGCGGCCTGCGGCAGATCGTGGAACTCGGTTTGCGACGCTGCGTCCAGCCGCAACGCCGCGATCAAATCAGCGCCGGCCGCGTCGCGCTCCAGCATGCGCCACTGGCCGCTCTCTTGCAGCAGTGTGCGTGCCGCCAAGAGCCACTGCGCAAGCGGACGCGACTTTTGCAGGCGCTCGCGCCAAGCGTTGATTTGCGCCAACAACTCCTGCACGCCGGGCTGCTCGCCCAGGTCAGGCCCTTTCAGTGAACGCCAGTCGCGCAGGCCGGCTCGCCGCACCCTGCGTTCGATCTCCAGCACACTTCGCTCGGGCAATGCGCTGGCGTGCTTGAGCCAGTCGATCACAGCGTCGCTGCCACAGTCCCACGCGCAGGCGCGCATTGCCAACATGAGATGCGCCGCCGCGCGCGTGGTCGATAGTTTCCAGCCGGTCTCATCGCGCAGGGCCACGCCTTGGCCCTCCAGCATCGCGCGCACGCGTCGCGTCAGCACGCGGTCCACGGCTGCCAATGCCACCGGCGTGCGGCCAGCCTCGATGTGGCGCAGCACGCAGGCAGCAGCCTTGTGCGCCTCGTCCGACGGATCGGCAGCCTCATGCAGGAAGATGTCGCCACGCGGGGCCTGTACATGAAGCGGCAAGGCCACCGCCGTCCCACCCCAACGATCTTTGAGCGCAACGGCCATCGGCTCGTCGCGCAGGCCTTGCACCACCACCAGCAGATCAATGCTGGGCATGTGCGGGCCTTCAAGGAGCAGATCGCCAGCATACGATGAGGCGGCCACCCATTCGAGTGCAATGCGGGCGACCGCCGCTTCCAGCGCGAGCGCGCTTGCGTCCATACCTGATGCGATCACTGTGCGCGCCTGAGCGGCCCAGGCCGCGCGCTGTGAAGGCAAAACCGCCGCTGCCACGCTGGCAAGCTGGCAGGCCGCTTCCACCAGGCGGCCAGCGAGCAATTCGCCATGCTGACCCAAGCCGGCGCGCTCAAGCAGCGAACGCGCAGTGAGCAAATCGCGCCCCATGTCAAACACCAGATCGTCCACGCCGGGCGCGTGAGCGGCGCTACCGGCCCAGTTCATGCTGGTCTCAAATCGTGGTGCGAAGCCATCTGGCACCTGTTCGGCCCACAGTTTCTGGGCCAGTGCGACGAGCTGGATGTAAGGCATCAGTACCACCGTGCGCGCCGCATGGGCCCCACGCTCGCCCATGATCTGGCCGATGCGATGGATCAATTCTCGCAAGGCGATGGTGGCGTGATGGTTTTGGGCTATGGCGTTCATAGCGTGCAAAGGCCGGCTGATATCCGATGAAGGTACTTGGTTTCTGTCACAATTCCCCGACTGTACTGGTACCGGCTGCACCGGCAGCGCGGCACCCGCCCAACTTCAAAGGAATCATCATGGCCAGCGACCTGATCAAGCACATTTCCGACGACTCGTTCGAGGCCGATGTCCTCAAGTCTGACAAGCCAGTACTGGTGGACTACTGGGCCGAGTGGTGCGGCCCCTGCAAGATGATCGCCCCCATCCTGGACGAAGTATCCGCCGCCTACGAGGGCAAGCTGCAGATCGCCAAGATGAATGTGGACGAAAACCGCGACATTCCGGCCAAGTTCGGCATTCGCGGCATTCCAACGCTCATGCTCTTCAAAGACGGCCAGCTCGCCGCCACCAAGGTCGGGGCCCTGAACAAGGCCCAGCTCACTGCCTTCATCGACCAGCAACTGGCCTGATGTGTCAGCCTGTCATGCCGGCATCACGCCCGGCATGACAACTTCTCCCTTTTTCCTGTCATAATCATTCCAGTTCGCTGATCCGCCACTTGCAAGGCGCTCAGTTCGAGTTACTGGTTCGTGAGGCATCTTCAGCGCCTCGCCCCCAACCTCCCCCAGATTCCCAACAAGAACTCCGCCCAGGGGTACCTCCATGCACTTAAACGAACTCAAGGCACTGCATGTGTCTGAAGTCCTCAAGCAAGCCGAAGAACTTGAGATAGAAAACACCGGCCGCATGCGCAAGCAGGAGCTGATGTTCGCCATCATCAAGAAGCGCGCCCGCGCCGGCGAGCAGGTCTTCGCCGACGGCGTCCTTGAAATCTTGCCCGACGGCTTCGGTTTTTTGCGCAGCCCCGACACCAGCTTCACCGCCAGCACCGACGACATCTACATCTCGCCAAGCCAGGTGCGCCGCTTCAATCTGCACACCGGCGACATGATCGAAGGCGAAGTGCGCACGCCCAAGGACGGCGAGCGCTACTTCGCACTGACCAAGCTTGATAAAGTCAATGACGGCCCGCCCGAGCAGAACAAGCACAAGGTGATGTTCGAGAATCTCACGCCGTTGTTCCCCAAGGAGCAGATGAAGCTTGAGCGCGAAAACTTCAAAGGCGACGAGAACATCACCGGCCGCATCATCGACATCATCGCCCCCATCGGCAAAGGCCAGCGCGCGCTGCTGGTGGCCCCGCCCAAGAGCGGCAAGACGGTGATGATGCAGCACATGGCCCACGCCATCGCCGCCAATTACCCCGACATCCACATGATGGTGTTGCTGGTCGATGAGCGGCCCGAGGAAGTCACCGAAATGCAGCGCTCGGTCAAGGGCGAGGTCATCGCCTCCACCTTCGACGAGCCCGCCGCCCGCCACGTGCACGTGGCCGAGATGGTGATCGAGCGCGCCAAACGTCTGGTCGAGCTCAAGAAAGACGTGGTGATCCTGCTGGACTCCATCACCCGGCTGGCCCGCGCCTACAACAACGTGGTGCCCTCGTCGGGCAAGGTGTTGACTGGCGGCGTGGATTCCAACGCGCTGCAGCGCCCCAAGCGCTTTCTGGGCGCGGCGCGCAATGTGGAAGAAGGCGGCTCGCTCACCATCATCGCCACCGCACTGATCGACACTGGTAGCCGCATGGACGAAGTGATCTTTGAAGAATTCAAGGGCACCGGCAACAGTGAAATTCACTTGGACCGCCGCCTTTACGAAAAGCGCGTGTTCCCATCCATCCAGCTCAACCGCAGCGGCACCCGCCGCGAAGAGCTTCTGCTGGCCCCCGAGATTCTGCAAAAAACCCGCATCCTGCGCCAGTTCATGTACAACATGGACGAGATCGAGGCCATGGAAATGGTGCTCAAGAGCATGCGCGCCACCAAGAGCAACGTCGAGTTCTTCGACATGATGCGCAGGGGCGGATAAGGCGGCTCTCGGGTCGGCTGAATGTGGCCAGCCGCAAGCACGCTATAATCGCAGGCTTTTCAAGCGGAAAGTAGCTCGGATGGTCCGAGCCGGCTACCGCACCGACCCGATAGGACAAATCATGAAAGACGGCATTCACCCCAACTACCGCGAGGTCCTTTTTGTTGACCTCTCCAACGGTTTCAAATTCGTCACCCGTTCCTGCGCGAACACCAAGGAAATGGGCAAGACCGAAGACGGCCGTGAGCTGCCGCTCTTCAAGCTGGACACCTCCAGCGAGTCGCACCCCTTCTACACTGGCACACAGAAGTCAGTGAACGACATGGGCGGGCGGGTCGACAAGTTCTTCAAGAAGTTTGGCAAGACCCCCGCCAAGACCGAAGACGCCGCCAAGGCCTGAGCCAGCGCCAAGCAGTCTGGCAGTCAAGGCCCTTCGAATACAAGGCCTTCAAACGAACAAATGGGCAGCCCGGGCAACCGAGCTGCCATTTTTCTTGCGCGACCCTCTTGTCCCTGCCTGACCAGCCGGTGCCAGGCGCGCCGCCCGGTTTTCAGGTTTGTGACAAACTCGGGCGCGTCCAGGCCCACTTTGCGGCCAGCGTCTAGTGTAGTGTTTCACTCTATGCAGCACTTAATAAAACCGACGGATTTGTCGTCCTGGCTAGGCGCAAACCACAGCGATGCCCAGTGGCATCGCGCGGATTTGCAACGAC
>CANJPU010000095.1 GCA_947476285.1 Comamonadaceae bacterium
ACACGTTGTCATGCTCGGTGTGCCTGTTTGAGTGGAGCGGCCGAAGGGCGCGCAACGAGTTGCACACCGCCGACCCCAGAGCACAAATCACAGCGGAGTCGAAGCGAAGCGTAGACCGCCACAGCATGAGCCCTGGCCGGCTTGCGCCTCGCGCGACACGCGATACATACCGCACGAAACGAAGCGCGACACAGGACAGCAGCGTACGAGACCACCACCTAATTGCAGCCCACAGGGGCAGCCTGCAAAGCTTCCCCAGAGGACATTTCTAACTTGGGCTAACAGATTGACACCCGCACACGACCGCGCGTAACATGCCTCCCTGTACGTACATGTACTCTACTGGAGACTCCATGATTCGCTCCGCCCCCTGGGCCCGCCGCAGTTTGCTCACGTCGGCCGCTCTGCTGTGTCTGGCATTGTCCTCCAATGCACTGGCGCAGAAATACCCATCCAAACCCATCAACCTGGTCAACGGCACTCAGGGCACCGGCACCGAAGTGGCCGCCCGCGCTTGGATGGCCTGCGCTTCGCAGGACAAAATGGCTGGTCAGCCCATCGTGTTGCAGAACAAACCCGGCGCCAACGGCGTCGTTGCTGCCCACTACATGCGCCAGCAAGCCAATGACGGCTACAACCTCATGATCGGCGGCTCGTCGAACATGACCATCGTGCCCTACACCTTCAAGAACCTGCCCTACGACCCCGAGAAGGAATTCGAAGGCGGCGCGATGTTCGGTCGAACCTACCTGGTGATGGTGGCCAACGTGCAGTCCGGCATCAAGAACGTCAGGGATCTGGTCGCCGCCGCCAGCGCTGCCGGCTCGCGCGGCATTGACATCGCGGCACCTTCGCTGGCGGGCTCCGGCCGCATGCTGGCTGCGGCAGTGGTGGACAAGCTCAAGATCAAGGCCGAATTGGTTGCCACCCAAGGCGAAGCGGGCGCGGTAACGGCCATGCTGGGCAATCAGATGCCGCTGAGCGTGCTGATCATCGGCACTGCGCAGCAGCACATCGACGCGGGCAAGATGGTGCCCTTGATGGTGTTCGCGGACGAGCGCCTGCCTTCGCTGCCCAACGCACCCACCGTGGTGGAGGCACTGGGCGACAAGAGCATGGCCCGCAGCGCCTTCATCGGCATCACCGCCAAGGCCGGCGGCCCGCCCGAGGTGATCAACGAGATCGAACGCTGGACCCGCGCCTGCATGGACTCGCCCGACTTCGTGCGCGTGCTGGGCAACGCCGGCTTCACACCCAAGTTTGTGCCAGCCAAGGAATACGCCAGCATCGTCCACGACGACATCGCGTTCTGGAAGTCGTGGATTCAGAAGCTGGGAATCAGCAACTGAGTGAAAATTTGGCGGAAGAGAGTGGGAGTCGAACCCACACAAGACTGTTGTCAGCCTCAACCGGGTTTGAAGTCCGGCCGCCCCACCGGGAGCGTGTCCCTTCCAATTCAGAACGAATCAAGTTCAATCATGCCAGATCATGCTGTGGACCGCAGCAAACGCACGGCACAGGCCACAGCAAGCGCGGCGTCTGCTTCGGCGTGAGACAGCTCGCCAGCAAAGCCAGAGCGCACCGCACCCACAGCGAACACATTGGCCGCTGAAGTCTGCAGGTTCGCATCCACCAGCAAATACCCACCTGCATCCCGCGCCAGCCGCGCGGGCAAGAAAGAAGTGCACGGCTCCAGCCCGACGTAGGCGAAGAAACCCATGGACGCAATTTCCCTCGCCTGGCCATCAGGCCCGCGCAGCACCACGGCTTGCAGGGTTTCGTCGCCCTTGAGAACCTCAACCTGCGTGCTCATGTGAAGCACGATGCGCGCATCGGCAGTGACCTCGTCGATGAACTTCTGACGCCCACTGAATGATGCTGCGCGATGCACCAGATGCACCTGCGCACAGAATTGCGCCAGCACCAAAGCCTCCTGCAGCGCCGAGTCGCCCCCGCCCACCACCACCACCGTCTTGCCGCTGAACATGGGGCCATCGCAATCGGCGCACTGCGACACACCGCGGCCCGCGAATTCCGCCTCGCCGGCAATGCCCAGAGTGCGAAGCTGCGCGCCACTGGCGACGATGAGTGCCCGCGCGTGCTGCGCGCCTTCACCGCATTCAACCCGCACGGTGGGGCCGATCTCAAGTGCGCTCGCCGCATCGTAGACCGTGTGCACACCCAGATCGCTTAGCTGTGACATCAGGTCAGCCGCCAGATCAGCGCCTGAAGTCGGCCCCGACGCAAGCCCTGGCGCGAGGTGGTTCACATTGAGCACCAGGCCGCCGAACATGAGCTGCTCGAACAAGCAGACCTTCAGCCCCTGACGCGCGGCTTCCCTGGCCGCGCAAAGGCCCGCGATGCCTGCGCCAATGACGATGATGTCGTGCTGCGTACTCATGTCTTTTCCTGTGCTTCCTTGTGATGCGAGGGACCGGGCAGCACCGGCGGCATGCTGCCGGTGTATCGCCTGGCGTTGCCAACACGGCGGGTCAGGCCCAGCCGGTCAAAACATTCCAGAATCTCGATGGCCAGACCGCGGCCAACGCCAATGCGGTCGCGGTACTGGGCTGCGGTGAACACGCCATCGGCTTGCGCACGGGCTGTCTCATGTGCATCGGCCGCCAGCGCCGTCAGCGTCTCGCGCAAGCCGAACCGCTCTGGCGTGATCTTAACCAACTGGCCGCTGGCGCTGATTCGATAGAGCACATCACGCACCATGGGCAGTGCCAGGTCAGACGCTGCCGCCAGCTCGCGCGCCGATGGAATCTGCACGCCAGCCTGCACCAGCAAAGGCTGCAGTTGCTGCCACACGCGCATGTCGCGCGGGCTGTTGTTTAACTCGCTGCCAGGAAGGTGCGCCAGACCGCCCTGCACCACCATCTGCCGATCAGATGCAAAGTGCTTGAGAAGCAGCGCGAACGCCGCCGGCGCAAGCATGGGCGCCACTTCGCGTGCCAGTGCACCGATCTCCAGGCCCGGCACGCCCGGCTTGTCGCGGTGAAAGGCGTGCAGACTTGCCATGATGCGCCCGCGCAGATCATGTAGCCGCTGCGCCGAGAACGCGGTGCGCTGCGGCGCGGCCAGCACCAGGGCATCGGCTGGCAGCATGGCAGTGACTGCCGGCTCGGTGAGATTGAAAACCTGTTGGAACCATTCCAGATCCAGGCCGCGCGGGCTGTTGTTCAGCAGATGCGCGAGCACAGCCGCACTGTCGCGCAGCGCCAATGCCTCCAGCGTGAGCGCGCGTTCGGCCGACGAGCGCCGCTTTGCCGCCAACGGGTCCAGCACGATGCTGCCGCCCAGGGTGCGGCGCGACGATTGGTCGCGCAAGATCAATCTGTCGCCATGCATGGCCGAGACCGGCCGAGCCAGCCGAAGCTGCGCCGTGCCGGATGCACCAGGTGCAATGGACGCACCACGGCGCATTGCCACCCGTGCACTGACGTCAGCCGATCCGATGTGCAGATGCACGGGAGTCCAGTGCTGCAGCGGCGCGCTCTCGGTGGCCAGCACATTGAGATGCACATCCATTCGATCGGTGGGCGCATGCGCCTGCGGCGCAAGCAGCCAATCACCACGGCCAATTGCGGACGACTCGATGTGCGCCAGATTGATGGCGCAGCGCTGGCCGCGTCGGCCCTCGTCCACCGGCCTGCCGTATTGCTGCATTGCGCGAATGCGCACGGGGGTTCCTGCCGGCGAGACCATGAGGTGATCGCCCACCGCAATGCGACCGGCGATCACGGTGCCGGTGACCACCGTGCCGCTGCCGGCCTTGCTGAAGACGCGATCGATGACATAGCGCGGCCGCTGCCCGTCGGCGAGCTCTTCGTGTGCAAGCTGCGACTGCGCTGCGAGCAGGCGCTCGCGCAGCGCGTCCATGCCGTCGCCGCGCAGGGCCGCCACCGCAATGGTGACGGCGCCCTGCATGCAGGTGGCTTGCAGCAGGGCGGATACTTCGGCAGTCACTTGCGCCACACGCTCGGGCGTGCAGCGGTCGATCTTGGTGATGGCCACCGTGGCCTGCGACACACCCAGCAGATCCAGAATGCTCGCATGCTCGCGCGTTTGCGGCATCACGCCATCGTCGGCGGCCACCACCAGCAGCACATGATCGATCGCGCATACGCCGCACAGCATGTTGCGGATAAAGCGCTCATGCCCTGGCACATCGACAAAGCCAATGCTTTGGCCGAGGCTGTGGTCCCAGTGCGCGAAGCCCAGGTCAATTGAGATGCCGCGCGCTTTCTCCTGCGGCAAGGTGTCGCAGTCCATGCCGGTGAGCACGCGCACCAGCGTGGTTTTTCCATGGTCTACATGACCTGCGGTCGCAACAATCATCAGTTGAGTTTAGTTCTGGCTGAACTGTAGCAGCCATGAACCTGCGTCCGCCACGCTGGCGAACGCCAGGCCGGCATCGAATAACTCATCGACGCGGCGCGCATCCATCCCAGGCAGGCCGCGCGTGACGCAGTCGCGCCACTTGTCCGCCAAATCGTGGTCAGTCAGAGGATCCTGGGCCGAGCCCGGCGACGCAGTGATGGTCTTCTGATAGCGCCGTCCATCGGCATAGCACAGCGTCACGCTCACAGGTGCGCCGCCCACATCGCTGCCGTGCTGGGCTGCGGATGCGGATTCGGTCAGCTCGACCTGCCCAATTGCACGGCGCACAGCCGCGCGACTCACCGCGCTGTCGTCAAAGCTGGCCAAGTTGACCCGGCCATCCTGCAAGGCGCCCACCACCGCATAAGGACCACTGAATTTGGCAGACAGGCCGTCGCTGGGGATAGGGTGTATCAAGGGTGCGCAGCCACCACTTGGCATCAGCACCTGCGCGCGGTCGAAGCCTTCGAGCGACAGGCCATGCTCGCGCCGCAAATCCAGCGTGGCCTGGATGATCTTGTGCATCATGTAGCAGCAGGGGTAACGCTTTTGCTCAAAGCCGGGATCGACCATGGCGAAGGGCTGACCCAAGGCGAGGCCGACGGGCCATTGGCTGACTTCGCCGCCGGAGAAGGCATGCAGCCAGCCGCGCCCCTCCAGCGCGTCGGCGGCGCCCTGCACGCCGGCCCGCGCGAAGCGGGCGGCACGCAGACCGCTTGACGCGGCCTGCCCCACATGAAGCGATTTCACCATGGTGCCGAAGTTCGTGCGCACGCCAGCCGAGCTGCTGGCCGCGATGGCCAGCGCATGCGTGGCCTCATCAACCGACAGGCCCAGCACCCGCGCACAGGCCGCGGCAACGCCCAGCGTGCCCAGCGTGGCGGTGGCATGAAAGCCCAGGTCGTAGTGGCGAAAGCCCATGGCCTGACCGCTGCGTATCAGCACCTCGGTGCCCACTGCCAGCGCGTCAAGAAAATCGGCGCCGCTCACCCGCACCTGCTGCGCCAGCACATACAGCGCGCTGAAAACCGGCACGCTGGGATGGCACACCGACAGCATGCTCACGTCGTCGTAATCGAGTACATGGGAAGACATACCAAACAGCAGGCAGGCATCGTCGGGCGAGTAACGCGCACCGCTCCAGGGCACCCTCACTGCCGCCGCATCGCCACTGGGCAGCAGCGCGCGTTGCAAGGCCTGCGGCCCTGGCTCATGCCAGCCCGCCAGAGTGACAGCCAGGCTGTCCAGCACAATGCGCGATGCGACGCGGCGAGACTCGCGCGGCAAGCTTGAAGCTGGGTTGACCGCAAAGGCCGCGATGCGTTGGCAGGCTGTGTCTGCTGTTCTCATGCTGTGTTCTTGCTGTCCTCGCGCAGTTTCAGTTGACCGCCAGGCCGATCTCGCGCGCCACCTTGCCCCACTTCACTTGTTCGGAGGTGATGAACTTGCGGTATTCGTCCGGCGTGGTCGCAGTGACTTCGCCCCCGCTCATCTTTGATCTGAACTCGTTGCCGTGAATCACGGTCTGGATGTCGCGGTTGAGCTTGTCCACGATATCTTTGGGGGTGCCCCGCGGTGCGGAGATGCCGGCGAAGGTAACGGCCTCGAAACCATTGCCGCCCAATTCGACGAGCGTGGGCACATCGGGCATGAGCGGGTTGCGCTTGAGGCTGGTCACTGCCAGGGCGCGCACCCGCCCTGCGCTGATCTGCGGCGCCCACAGGCCAGCGTTGTCGAAGGTCACTTGAATCGCGCCGCCAAGCAGACTGGTCATGATCTCGGGCGTGCCCTTGTATGGCACTGGCGTGAGCTTGACGCCGTAGGCGATGTTGAACAGGCTGCCAGCGAAGTGGCCGGTGGAGCCATTGCCCGGATAACCGAAGTTCATTGCACCTGGCTTGGCCTTGGCCAGCGCCACCAGCTCGCCCAGCGTCTTGACTGGCAGATCATTGTTGACCGCGATCACCACCGGCGTCTTGACCACCAGACTCACAGGCTCGAAGTCTTTCACCGAGTCGTACTTGAGGCCCTTGTAGATGGCCGGACTGATCACGTCACTGGCCACATTGGACAAGAGCAGATAGTAGCCATCGGGCGGCTGCGACATCGCGTAAGTTGCGCCTATGGTGCCGCCCGCCCCCACCCGGTTCTCGACCACGACCGGTGACTTCCACAGCTCGGCCAGGCCTGCGGCCACCAGCCGCGCCACCGTGTCGGTGAAGCCGCCGACCGCGCCGGGCGACTGAATGGTGACCGGCCGGTTCGGATAGCCCGCAAGCTGCGCCGCAGCAGACAGGCTGATGCCCGCCAGCAGCAAGGCAGCAGACATGGCCCTGACGATAGGTGCTTTCATGTTGTCTCCAGGTTTGCGTGTCCGCTCGGTTGTTCGCGCATGCCGCGCCATTCGCCCCGCTCAGGGCCGCTCATTGCCCATGATGATGGTGCCGCTGGCGGAGAACATGCCGCCAACCCCGTGGCACACCGAAATTTTCGCGCCTGCCACCTGCGCCGGCGCAAGGCCGCGCATCTGGCGCACGCTTTCTTGCAACGCGTACATGCCGTACATGCCTGAATGCATGTAGCTCAGACCCCCGCCGTTGGTGTTGAGCGGCAGCTTGCCGCCCGGCGCGGTGTTGCGCGCGGCAATGAAGGCACCAGCTTCGCCGCGATCGACAAAGCCCAGGTCTTCCAGCCCGTAGATGGGCAGATGGGCAAACGCGTCATAGAGCATGAGGTGGTCCACATCCTTGTGGGTGATGCCTGCCTGCGCGAATGCGTTGGCACCCGAGATACGGAAAGCACGCGAGGAGGTGAAGTCAGCCATCTGGCTGATCATGGTGCTCTCCACGCTCTCGCCAGTGCCCAGCACATAGACAGGACGATTGGGAAAATCGGCGGCCCGATCGGCGGTGGTGAGAATGAGCGCGCCGCCGCCGTCAGTGACCAGGCAACACTGGCGTACCCGGAAGGGGTAGGCAATCATCTTGGAGTTGAGCACTTCCTCCACCGTGATCGGCTCGCGCATGCTGGCGCGCGGGTTCATCGCGGCCCATTCGCGCTGCACCACCGCCACCATGGCAAGCTGCTCATGTGTCAGGCCATAGGTCTTCATGTAGCGCAGCACCGGTATGGTGAACAGCGTTGGCGGCCCCGCAGTGCCAAATGGTGATTCGAACTGTCCGGCCAGGCTGTAGGGCGACACCGGCACGCGCGCCAAGCCCACGCCGGAGCGGCCGCTCTCGCCATGCACCACCAGCACTGTCTTGCAGTAACCCGCCTCAATGGCAGCGGCTGCGTGCCGCACATGGATCATGAACGAGCAGCCGCCCACTGTGGTGCCGTCCACCCAAGTGGGCGTGATGCCCAGGTAGTGGGCCAGCACCGTAGGCTGGTGTACGCCGGTGGTGGCCACGCCGTCGATGTCGGTCGGCTTGAGGCCCGCATCCTTCAAGGCATTGAGCGAGGCATCTGCCTGCAGTTGAAGCTCGGAGATGTGCGGCAGCTTGCCCAGCTCAGTGGTCTCGGCTGCGCCAACGATTGCAATGGAGCCGGACTTCATCATGCGCCATCCTTGGCGGGCCGGAACAAGGCCAGCGTGATCTCATCGTCGATCCGCTCGAACTTCACCTCCAGCGCCATGTCCAGTTCAAGCGCCTCGGGTGTCTGCGGGCAGTCCACGACATTGGTCATCATGCGCGGACCCTCCTGCAGCTGCACCACCGCGATGGAATACGGCGGGGTGAAGCCGGGCGCGGGCATGTGGCTGATGACATAGCTGTGCAGGGTGGCCTTGCCGCTGGCCTGGTACACCTCGACATCTCGGCAGGCGCACCGCGGGCAGAACGGGCGCGGAGGAAAATAAGTGTGGCTGCACTGAGTGCAGCGCTGCAGCCGAAGCTGCCCGATTTTGTTGCCTTCCCAGAAGTGGCTGGTCTCGGGCGTGGGCTTGGGTTTGAATCGCGGCGCTGGGGCTGCTGCAGGTTGTACGGACATGCAGGACATTCTATCCATCGCTGCGCCTGCGTCAACGCGATGTCAACCCAAGTTAGAAATGTCCCCTGGTTAGCCCTTGCAGGCTACCTTCCGTGGATCATAATTTTCTGCTGGGCTCGTACCCTGCGGTCATCTGTCGCGCTTCGTTTCATGCGGTACGTGTCGCGTGTCGCGTCAGGCGCAAGCCGCCCAGGGCTCATGCTGTGGCGGTCTACGCTGCGCGCAGACTCCGCTGTGATTTGTGCTCTGGGGTCGGCGGTGTGCAACTCTCTGCGCGTCCTGCGGCCGCTACGTTCAAACAGGCACACCGAGCATGACAACGTGTCGCGCTGCGCGCGATCCGACCCCAGAGCACAAATCACAGCCGCCCCAGAATGAGCCCTGGCCGCCTTGCGCCTGCCGCGACCGACAACTGGGTTGCGCGCGAAGGTTTCAGGCGGAGTGATCACTACACCCACCACTGTCATCCCGGACTCGATCCCATAAGCGCTAACTTGACCACTCACCCACCCCTGTCATTGCGGGCTTGACCCGCAATCCATGCCGCAATGACAGAAGGCGTGTGGGCTGCGCACAGTGGAACCTATGCGCTCGAAATGTCTTGACCGCAACGCACGCTCAGACCTTGCCCGTCGCGGCAGGCGATGCCCGGCAGGCGCTCATTCTGGGGCGGCTGGGATTTGCGGCCTGTATAGGGGTAGGGAAGGCGCAAGCCTCCCCTCCCTCCGCACCGTGCATGCAGTTCTCCCGCACACGG
>CANJPU010000096.1 GCA_947476285.1 Comamonadaceae bacterium
CTCCACGGGCGTACGGTCGGGCGCGAAGCGCTTCAATTCATGCTCGGTGTGCTTGTCTGAGCGGATCGGCCGAAGGGCGAGTAGCGAGTTGCACACCGCCGACCTCAGGCCGCAAATCCCAGCGAAGTCTGCGCGAAGCGCAGACCGCCACAGTGAGCGCATGCCGGGCATCGCCTGACGCGACGCGCAAACCAAGCAGGCCATCAACCGCAGCCTGCGTCAACGCAAAGGAACAGGTGAAGACCAGCACATGTGAAGACCAGCACATTGACATGGCTCAGCCCCCCACCGTAAGATGGCTTCTTGTACGTACAACAAAGGCAAGGTCTGGCGCGACCGCATTTTGCCCAGATCTTGGCCCCCAATTCATGATTGAACACATCCTGCGCGGGCTGCGCGTGATCGACCTGACGCAGAACGTCGCGGGGCCGTTTTGCACCCAGATACTGGGCGACATGGGCGCCGACGTGCTCAAGGTCGAGCGCCCTGGTAGCGGCGATGACACCCGCGCCTGGTTGCCGCCGCAGATTGGCGGCAAGTCTTCCACCTTTCTGGCACTCAACCGCAATAAACAAAGCATCTGCATCGACCTGGACCAGCCAGAGGGCGTGGCTGTGCTGCGCAAGCTGGCGGCCCGCGCGGACATCGTGGTGCACTCGTTCAAGCCCGGCAGCGCCGAGTCGCGCGGCTTTGGCTGGGACGACTTGCGACAAGACAAAGCCGATCTGGTTTACTGCGCGATCAGCGCCTTTGGCCAGGCCGGCCCGCTGCGCCAGATGCCCGGCTACGATCCCCTGATGCAGGCCTTCACCGGCATCATGAGCGTCACCGGCAACCCCAATGACGACCCAGTGCGCGTACCGGTATCGCTGATCGACATGGGCACTGGCCTGTGGGCTGCGCTGGGCATCGTGGGCGCGGTGCTCCATCGCATGCGAAGCGGCCAGGGCATGGACGTGCGTGCCAGCCTGATGGACACCGGCCTTTCCTGGATGACGGTGTTTGTCGCCAGCTACCTGGCCAGCGGCAAACTGCCGCAGAAGATGGGATCGGCCATGGCCATGACCGCGCCCTATGAGCTGTTCAAGGCCGCCGACGGCAGCGTCTTCATCGCCGCTGGCAACGACCGGCTGTTCGCCAAGGTCTGCGAAGCCCTGGGCTGCGCGCAGCTCGCAAGCGACCCGCGCTTTGCCACCAACACCGACCGGCTCACCCACCGCGCTGATCTGCACGAGCTGATGGAGCGCCAGACGCAAACCCTTAGCTGCGCTGACGCCGTGCAGCGGCTGCGCAAGACTGGCGCGCCCTGCAGCGAGCTCAACGACATCGGCCAGGTGCTGCGTCATGAGCAGGTGATCGCCTCGCAGATGGTGACCGATCTACCCGTTGAAGGCGCAGCGCAGCACCAGGTGATCGCCCTGCCACTCACGGCCAACGGCCAGCGCAGCAGCCGGATGGACGCACCACCCCTGCTGGGCGCAGACACCGATCAGGTGCTGCGCGATCATGGCTACGATGAGGTCGCCATTGCCCAACTGCGCCGCAGCGCGGTGGTAGCCTGACACACCCGCACAGGAGAACACGAATGCAACAGTTTGACACCTTGCGCCTGGCACCGGCGCCGGGCTCCCAGCCAGAAGACGGCATCCAGGTGCTCAGCCTGAACCGGCCGCAGGTGTACAACGCGATGAACACCCGCATGTTCATCGAGCTGCGCCAGGTGCTGGACCAGCTTGCCCATGACGACAGCTTGCGCGTGCTCATACTGACCGGAGAAGGCGACAAGGCCTTCTCCACCGGGGGCGATCTGAAAGAGCGCAATGGCATGAGCGACGACACCTGGCGGCGCCAGCACCAGTTGATCGAGGAAGCGTTTCTTGCCGTGAAGGATTTTCCGCTGCCGGTGATTGCCGCAGTGGAAGGCCATGCCCACGGCGGCGGTCTGGAGCTGGCGCTGATGACCGATTTCATCATCGCGTCCGAGACTGCCAGCTTCTCCTTGCCCGAGGTCACGCGCGGCATCATGCCCGGCGGCGGCGGCGTACAAAACCTCGCGCGAATCGCCGGCATGCCGCGCGCCAAGCAGTTGCTGTTCACTGGCGATCGCTTCAACGCGGCCGACGCAGCCCGCTGGGGCGTGGTGAATGAGGTCTGTCCGGCCGGCGCAGCTCTTTCCAAAGCGGTCGAGATCGCCCTGCGCATCATCAAGAGCGCGCCCATGTCGGTGCGCTACGTCAAGCTCAGCGCCAGCCGCGGCGGCGAGGTCGATTTTCACACCGGCTATGCGATGGACATCGCTGCCTACAACGTGCTGGTCAAATCCGACGACCGACTCGAAGGCGTGGCGGCGTTCAATGAGAAGCGCGCGCCGCGCTGGAAAAACGGCTGATGTCTTTGCACCGTTTTGTTTTGTATTTTTTCCATTGATTGAAAGGTCTAGTTCATGAGCGATTCATCCAAGTGCCTGCAAGGCAAAGTCGTCCTGGTCACCGGAGCGGGCCGCGGCATCGGCCGCGAAATCGCCCTGCTGGCAGCGCGCCAAGGCGCGGCGGTGGTCGTCAATGATCTGGGTGTGGATCCCACTGGCTCGGGCGCGGACGTGGGGCCGGCCCAAGAGGTGGTGTCGCTGATCGAGAGCGAGGGCGGCCGCGCCATCGTCAACGGCGACAGTGTGGCCGACCCGGCTGGCGCCGAGCGCATGGTACAAGCAGGCATCAGCACCTTTGGCCAGCTTGACTGCGTGATCAACAACGCTGGCATCCTGCGCGATTCGATCTTCCACAAGATGTCGCACGACGCCTGGAACCAGGTCATCAACGTTCACCTGGGCGGCGCCTTCAATGTGTCGCGCGCGGCGGCCATGCACTTCAAGGAGCGCAACGGCGGCAGCATGGTGCACTTCACCTCTACATCGGGCCTGATCGGCAATTTCGGCCAGGCCAACTATGCCGCGGCCAAGCTGGGCATGGTCGGGCTGTCCAAGTCGATCGCGCTGGACATGTCGCGCTTCAATGTGCGCTCCAACTGCATCGCGCCTTTCGCATGGAGCCGCCTGATCGGCACCATTCCCACCGACACGCCCGAGCAGCAGGCCCGCGTGGCCAAGATCAAGACCATGACGGCCGACAAGGTTGCGCCGCTGGCCGTGTTCCTGGCCAGCGACCTCTCGCGCGAGGTCACCGGCCAGATTTTCGCGGCCCGCAAGAACGAAATGTTCCTGATCAGCCAACCGCGTCCGATTCGCTCGGTACACAGCAGCGATGGCTGGACGCCCCAGTCGCTGGCCGAGCGCATGCTGCCCGCTTTCAAGAGTGGCTTCTATGCGCTGGACCGCACCACCGATGTCTTCAGCTGGGACCCAATCTAATGGCCATCGACTACGAAGTTCTCAAGAACTGGCGCATCGGCGACATCGATCACCACTACACGCAGCGCGATGTGATGCTCTATGCCCTGGGCGTGGGCATCGGAGCCGACCCAGTGGACCCAGCGCAGCTTCGGTTTGTTTACGAAGAAGGCCTTTGTGTGCTGCCCAGCTTCGCACTGGTCATGGGCTATCCGGGCTTCTGGATCAGGGACCCCGCCATCGGCGTAGATTGGACGAAGGTGCTCAACGTCGAGCAAGGCATCGTGATGCATCGCCCGCTGCCCACCGGCGGCCATGTGATCGGCCGCAACCGGGTGGAAGAGATATTCGACAAAGGCGCGGACAAGGGCGCCCTTGTCTACACCAGCCGCGACGTGGTGGATGCGCAATCGGGCCAACTGCTGTGCCAAGTGACTCAAACCATCATGTGCCGCGGCGACGGCGGATTCGGCGGGCCGGCGATGCAGGCGCCCCGCCCGACGGCCCCGGTGCCCGACACACCGCCACATATGTTCTTCGACATGAAGACATTGCCGCAGGCGGCGCTGATCTATCGGCTCTCTGGCGACTACAACCCCTTGCACGCCGACCCGCAGGTCGCCCGATCGGTGGGCTTTGCGCAACCCATACTGCACGGCGCTGCACTGTTTGGCATCGCCACGTATTCACTGTTGCACATGCTGTGCGATGGCATGCCTGCCGGCCTCAAGCAAATGAATGTGCGCTTTTCATCTCCGGTGTATCCGGGCGAGACGGTGCGCACCGAACTGTGGAAGACCGGCGCTGGCCAGGCAGTGTTCCGCGCCCGGGTGCTTGAGCGCAATGTGGTGGCGCTCAATGGGGGAACTGCACGCTTCGAGGAATGACAGGGCGCGTGCTGGTGTGACAATGCCGGCATTCGCAACGACAAACCAAATGCAAAGGGCACGAAGTGACGACACGAATCGCTGAACCACCCAGGTCCAAGCATGCCTTGATCGCAGCGGCCTTGTCTACCGACATTCAGGCAGGCAAGTACAAGATCGGCGATCTGCTGCCGTCGGAAGCGGAGTTGGCCATCTCGCACGGCGTGAGCCGCCACACGGTTCGCATCGCCTTGCAAAGCCTGCACCATCTGGGCTTGGTTGTCAGCCACCAGGGCGTGGGCACCAAGGTGCACAAGAACCGGCTGACCTCGCGCTACCAGCACTCGTTCAACTCGGTGGCCGACTTGCTGCAATATGCGTCGTCCACCAAACCCAAGCTCATCGACAGCGAGGAATTCAAGGTGACTGCTGCGCAGGCCGAGCAGTTTGGCTGCAAACCGGGCGAGCGCTGGTGGCGCATGCGCACGCTGCGTTTTCCGCCTTCGGGCACGACCCCGCTGGCCTACTCTGAGATTCACATCCCGCTGGCTCTGTCCGCCGTCATTGCCGACGCAGTCAAGGGCAAGCAGCCGGTCTTTGCGCTGATAGAAAAGCGCTTTCACTTGACGCCCATCGAAGTGCGCCAAGACATCGCCGCCACCTCGCTCACCCGCGAGGAAGCCGAGCTGCTAGGCGTGCCGCGCAACGGCCCCGGCCTGGAGATCATCCGCCGCTACATCGGCAAGGGAGAGCGGGTGCTGGAGGTGGCGCGCTCTGTGCACCCAGGAAAGTCATTCAAGTACTCGATGCATGTCCAGTTGCAGAACTCGGGCTAAGACTCCATGCCCCCGGGCCGTTGCAGGCCGTGTTTGTCGATGCGGTAACGCAGGGTGTCGCGGCTGATGTCCAGCATGCGGGCTGCGCGCGTCACGTTCCATTGGCTTTGCTCAAGGGCCCGCACCAGATGACTGCGTTCGATTGCTTCCAGCGATGTCGAACCGCCTTCGTCCGATGCACTGGCTGACGCTGCCGGCTGTGTGCGCGCCGGGGCCAGTCCGATGTCATCCGCACCCAGCAACTCGCCACGGCACAGCAGCACCGCGCGCTCCATCACGTTGCGCAGCTCGCGCACATTGCCGGGCCAGTCATGGGCCAGCAAGGCAGCCTGCGCGCGCGCATCCAGATCCAGCGGCTTCTTGCCATAACGCGCCGCCACCTGCGCGGCAAAGCGTCTTGCCAGCAGCAGGACATCGTCGCCCCGGGCGCGCAGCGGCGCAATGTTGATCTGCAGCACGCGCAGGCGATAGAGCAGATCGCTGCGAAATCGCCCTGATTCAACCAGCAAATCGAGGTCGCGGTTGGTGGCCGCGACGATGCGCACATTAACCTGCCGGTCTTGCACCGCGCCCAGCCTGCGCACTCGCAGGTTCTCGATGACGCGCAGCAACTTGGCTTGCAAGGCCAGATCCAACTCGCCGATTTCGTCCAGGAACAAGGTGCCGCCGTCGGCCGATTCGATGAGCCCGATGCGGCGTACCTGCGCGTCGGTGAACGCGCCCTTTTCATGCCCGAACAATTCGCCTTCGACCAGGTGCGCAGGCAGCGCGGCGCAATTGATTTCAACGAAAGGTGCGCCCGCGCGTGGGCCCGCATAGTGGCAGGCCCGGGCCACCAGCTCTTTGCCCGCGCCGGTCTCGCCCAGCACCAGTATGGGCGCAACCGGCGAGCCGTCGTTGGGCTCGCTGGCCGCGAGGGTCTGAATCAACTGACGCAGCGCGCGCATCGGCGGCGACTCTCCGGCCAATGCTTCCAGGCTGGATTGATCAGCCTCTTTCTTCTGATAGTAAGCCAGCGCCAGCCGCGTGCCGCGCTCAGCCAGTGCCCGATCGACCACCGCCTTCAGGTTGGCCAGCGACACTGGCTTGGTCAGTAAATCCATCGAGCCGGCCTTCATCGCATCGACTGCCATGGGCACGCTGGCATGGCCCGTCACCATGATGATGCTCACTTGCGCATCCATGCGCCGCAGCGCCCGTATCACTTCAAGTCCGTCCATGCCGGGGAGTTGAAAGTCAACGATGGCCACGTCGGGCATCGCGCGGCCGGCCGCTTCCACGCCGGCTGGTCCCGTGTGGGCGACTTCCACCGTGTGGCCCAGCTTTTCAAAATAGCGGGCCATGTTCTTGGCCAGCACTTCTTCGTCTTCGATCACAAGAATCATTGCCATGGCGTGCTTTCTCAGCTTGCACGCGGCAAGAGAATTTCAACCCGCGTGCCCTGCGGCGTGTTCGCGCTCAGGTTCACGTCGCCATTCCATTGGCGCACCATGCGCTTGGCCAGAGCCAGGCCTATGCCCAGACCGCCGCTCTTGGTGCTGAAGAAGGGACGAAACAATCGCTGGCGGACATCTTCGGTGATGCCGTGGCCCGTGTCGGCGATGCACAGGGCCACGCGGTCACCCGATTGATGCACGCTGGTGGTGAGCTCGCCGCCCTGCGGCATGGCGTCGACGGCGTTGGCGATGATGCTCAGCAGAATCTGGCGCAGCATGGCCGGATGGGCCAGAACCGCGCCCGCATCGCCCTCGGGCGCGCGCCAGCTAATGCTCCGTCGCATCATCTCAGGGCCCATCTCCTCCAGGCAGTCGCGCAGCAGCGGCACCGGGGCCAGCGCCTCGTCCTGCAACTGCGTGGCCTGCGACACGCGCACAAGCTCGGTGATCCAGCGGTCCGCCCTGTCCACCGCCGAGGTGATGTCTTGGCAATGCTCCATGTTCTGCGCGGGCGAGGTCAGCGCGCCGTCTTGCAGCATCTCGGCACTGACGCGAATCGATGCGAGCGGATTGCGCAAGTTGTGCGCCACCGCACCCGCCAACTCGACCGCAGTGGCCAGAGTCTGCGCCTCGTCCAGCCGGGCTTGCTGCGCACGCATGATACGGTCCGCGCGGGCGACGATCCAGTAAAGCGCCAGAAACAAGCCTGCCCCTGAGGCCGCACAGGCCAGCCACAAACGCAACACGGCACTGCGAATCGACTCGTTGAGTTGCGTGGGCACCTTGTAGAACTCCATCACGCCGATGACTTTGTTGGAGTCGCTCTCGCGCACGGGGATATAGCTCTCCACATAGTAGGGCGCGAGCGCGGCCAGCCCTACATGTTCGGCCTTGTCCATCGCGTCGCCCTTGAACCGACCGGAGTGCACCACCAGTTGCCCGCCCAGTGCATCATCGAGTTCATCGTTGACCGGAAAGCGCTTGCCCACCAGGCTCTTGTCGGTGGACCACGCCACCGTGCCGTCGCGCTGATAGGCGTTGGCCCGCACCGGCTCGCGCATGGCAGTGACATGCTCCATCGACGCAAGAAAACGCGTGCGCAATGCCGCATCCTGTGGGTTGGCAAGAAAGCCGCCGGAGCGGTCGGTGGTGAACAGGTTCTGCACGAAATCCATGGTCACTTCGCCCTCGCGCTGCAGCATGCGCGCAGTCAGCATGTTCGACAGCAACCAGCCCAGCCCCAGGGCAATGACCGTGATCACGCTCAGGCTGGTGATGGCAAATCGCCTCTTCAGGTTGAGCAATTGCGGGCTTTGTTCTTCTTGCGCCATGGTGTGGCTCCTCTTGGTTTTGACTCTGGCTTCAACCCTGCATCGACTATAGGTTAGCGGGTGTGGTTTTGGGGGATATGCCCCACTGATTGGGTTTTGGGGCTGGGTCCATTGCCCCAATCTCTCCCGACTCAATCTCTAAGTGCTTGATTTGTCTAGGTTTTATAAGACCCATTGGTCATGGCACGCTAACTGCGATGCAAGTATTGAACCTAGAAACAGCAGTTGACCGCTTACTTTCAACAGGACGTGCCCGTGGACATTGATTTTTTCGGCCTTGAAGTTCCTCACCCATTGAGTGAGAGCGCTACGCACTCGATTGGGCGCCTGGCAAGCCCGCTGGCTGCGTTGCTCCTGCCTTGCAGGCATCAGCCTGCGGCGTCGTCGCGCCTTGCCATCGGGCTTGCCAGACACCCACTCGAGCGCGTCCAACTGCCGTTTCTAGGTTCAACCCGCTGTAACGCGCCCCACGGCAACCAGGAGAGAACACCATGCGGGCAATGTCCCGATCACTGTTGAACGCTGCCGGGTGACGGCTCCTCTGACGTGATACTACGCGGCTTTTCTTTCGCTGGCCTGCACGGCGGTTTGCCGAGCCTCCAAGACCGTCATCAGGAAGTTCATATCCCGATGCCCGCGCA
>CANJPU010000097.1 GCA_947476285.1 Comamonadaceae bacterium
CCTCCAGCTTGAATTCCAGGGTGTATTTGCCCCGGGCCTGTCCGTCTTTTCTCTTGCTCATCTTCGATCTCCAATTGCTGAATTTTCACATCAGCTATGGAGTACGTTTTTCGGGGGCAAGATCACCTTTTCGATACCACCGGAATTCCACCTCTTCTCTGCTTGATCACGCAGCCCGATCAGCCATGGCGAAGGCTCGATGCCAGCCGCGTCATAGCTGGCGGTCTGGTGGTCAAACAGACGGTCGTGAGTTGACACACGCACCATGTCACGCCCCACCCAGTCCACCATGCGCCGCACGGTCTGTGTGACGCCGAAGGGCATGGCGGCCAGTTCACGCGCGACTGCCACGCCTTCCTCAAGCAGGCGGTCCTCCGGCACTATTGCGCTCACGAGCTTCAGGTGTTCCACATCCACCGCCTTGATCAGCCTGCCGGTCGCCACGACTTCCTTGGACAGCTTTGCGCCCAGCGACCAAGCCCACAACATGCTCTTGCTCGCAATGCCGTGCCGTGTCTCCGGATAGCCAAAGATGGCCGAAGGCGCGGCCAGCGTGATGTCCGCGCCCAGTGCGAGGCTGGATCCGCCGCCGAGCGCATAGCCCTGCACCGCAGAGACGGTGGGGGTAGACAGTTGCGTGGTGTACGGGAAGAAGGTGCGGAACGCCTTTCGCCATGCCGACGGGTCACCCTGCGATTGCAGTTCGGCACTGAACTTGAAGTCGCGGCCCGTGCAAAAGGCCCGGCCATTGCCCGATATCAGGATGGCGCGCACGTCTGGGTGCTTGTCCAATGCCACCATTCCCGCGGCGATCTCCTCGTACATCGCGATGTGGAAGGCGTTGAGCTTGTCCGGGCGGTTAAGGCGCATCCACCCGACGCCTGCCTCGCGGTCCACCTCGATTTCCACGAACTCATATCCCTCGATCCGCGTCCAGTTGCCCGTCGTCATTGCGACATCTCCTTCGGTTTCGCCTGTGAGTCGGTCGGCGGGTTGTACTCGGCGATATATCCGGGAAACTGTTCCTCGATGGACTTAAGGCCTATCTCTACACGTCGGAGCGTCCGGTTACCCACCTGGCTTCGCAGTGCCGGGCCGCGCGAATGCTGCACCGCATGGTTGTTCCAGATGACGAGGTCACCCAAACGCCAAGCGTGTTCGTAGACGTTCTGCGGGCGATAGAAGTGTGCGAACAGGTCCGAAAGCAGCGCCCGGCTTTCCTCCTGCGGCAAGCCCTCAACGCGGGCTGTGTGGTAGGGGTCAACAAAGAGGCACTGCTCGCCGGTTTCTGGCTGCGTCCATAGGACATCGTGGCTGTGCCATGGTCCGCGCGTGTCCAGCTCGAAGCGATAGACAGACACTGCCTTGCGCCCCTGCACCCGTTCACGCAGTGGCGCCGGCAGCGTGCGCGCCGCGCTCGCCGCGCTAGCGAAACACGTGCTGGCGCCTGACTGCGGAATCTCCAACGCATAGAGACCCAGCCCGATGAAGGGATCGGGCGCGAAGATGATGTCGGCATGCCAGGCCAATTCGCGCTCGCCCAGGATGCCGTCGGGGCGGCTGTTGGACACGTAGCGCTTGCGCTCGTCCATCAGCACTGGCGCGATGTAACGCGCAATGCGGATCTGGTCGGCGGTCTCCATCAGACCGCCGCGGATCAGGAGCAGGTGCTTTTCGTAGAACAGCCGCTTGAGCTGCTGCTGTGCCTGCGCGTCAAGCGGCTTGGTGGGATCGAAACCAAGCATCACACCAAAGGGTGCGCCCGGGATGGGCTGTGGGTCCAGCCGTTGGGTCATGCGGACCTCGACTCAGCATGAACTTGAAGCGGTGCATTTTTCAAAGTTGTCTCCAGGCACTCGTCACGGTGTGAACAGTAGCATGCGAGATTGCAGTTGAAAATGACTGCACAGGCCTGTTCTTTTACAATGTGACTGTTTAGATCATGCAATCAAGATCACAAGCACAAGCACAAGCACAGCCGCGATCGGGCACGCAAAGCGTCGAGCGCGCGATCCGCGTGCTTCGTGAAGTCGCGGCGCGCCACGAAAGCGGTGCGCGCCTGACCGACCTGGCCCAGCGCTGTGAGCTCGATATGGGGACAACACGCCGCATCCTCGCCTGCCTGGTGCGTGAACGCATGCTGAATCAACGTGACACGGACCGTCGCTACTTACCTGGACCTTTGCTTTTCGAACTCGGCCTCACCGCCCCTTCCTACCGCTGCCTGCTGGACGCTTGCCGAGCGCCGATGGAAGAGCTTGCGCGCCGCCTGCAGGGCGCGGCCTTCGTGTATGTGCGCAGCGGCGCGGATGCGACCTGCCTCGCCCGCCACGACCATGTGACCATTGCCAGCGCATGGGCGCAGCCCGGTACGCGCAAGCCAATCGCATCGCTGGCCGCCGGCATCGCGATGCTGGTCGAGATGCGGCGCGCCGAGGCGGACAGTCTCGTCAAGGAGTACTTGCGCCGCCTCCAGGCCGCAGGCGACGACCGTATCGAGGAACGGCGCAGGATGTTGCGGCGCTCTCGCCAGTTTGGTTTCGGCCTGAGCGACGGCAAGGTGGCGCACGGTCTGGTAGCGGTAGCCGTGGCCGTGCGCGATGCGCACGGCGAGCCCTTTGCCTCCCTGTGCTTCGTGAGTGCCGACGGACCCTATGCGGACAACCGGCTCCAGCGCATCGCGATCGCCCTGCGCGAGCAGGCTGGGTTCATCCGGACTGCTTTGGCCGAGTGATGCATATGCGGCGCTTGAGTCCGAGGCAGGACCGGAAGCAGTCGCTGTAGAACGGGCAGATGACAGCCGAAAAGTGTCGTGTGTGACGGGCATTGAGGAGCACCTGGCGTGAGACTTGGCCGGTCTGAGATTGAGCTTTTGACTGCGAAATCTTCAAGGGAAGACAATGAACGAGACACCGCAATGGAAATGCGTTCTGAAGGCCCAGTCGCAAGTGGGTGAGTGCCCTATTTGGGCACCCGAAAACAACTCCTTGTACTGGGTGGATGCATTGGCGCCCTCGATGAACCGACTCGACTTGAGCTGCGGAGTCAATCAAACCTGGAGGATGCCGTGCGCCATCGGCAGCTACGGTTTGGCCGCCGATTTGCGCTCCTGCGTGGTCGCCCTGGCCGACGGCATTCATAGGCTTGAGTTTGACAACGGCGCTCTGGCCAAACTGCACGACGCGCCTTACGACGTCAAGCATTACCGCTTCAACGACGGGCGCGTCGACCGCGCAGGGCGCTTCTGGGTGGGCACACTGCGACGCCCCGAGTCCGACGAGCCACCAGGGCGAGGTGCGTTCTGGCGCCTCGATAAAAACGGGCTGGTGCGCGCGATCGATGGTGTTACCGTGGCGAACGGCATCGCGTGGTCACCCGACGATCGCACCATGTACATCGCGGACCGCATCCATTGGCACATACTGGCGATGGATTTTGATGTTGCAACCGGCACCGTGAGCAAGCAGCGCACCTTCGCTCGCGTTCCCGAAGGTGTATTCCCGGATGGAGCGGCCGTCGACTCAGAGGGCTGCTATTGGAGCGCGCAGGTCACAACCGGTAAGGTGGCACGCTACGCACCCGACGGAGTGCTACTGCGCGAAATCGCCACGCCGGTCCCCACTCCGACGATGCTTGCATTTGGTGGGGTGGACCTGAAGACGCTGTTTGTCACCACCGCGCGCCTGATGCTGAAGTCACCCGCTGAGCTCGAGGCCTATCCCCTGACTGGTGGCATCTTCAGCCTAGAGGTCGATGTGCCCGGGCTGCCCGAGCCGCGTCTGCGTTGATGCATGTGGCCCCTGTGTTGCCGCCAACGCCGTTTTTATTCCCTGCCGACTTGGATTGACCAAGCGCATCAGGTCTGCAACGCCAGCAACGCACCAGGAAAACCGCATAATGGTCGGCTTATGACGGATGGACACCAGGGGCCAGCTCAATAGAGCAGATACACGGGAGTACCTCGACATGACATCACCTCTATGGACCCGGCGCAAGGTCCTCCTGGCGCCAGCCGCTGCTGCAGGTGTCGGCCAGCTGCCCGCACAAGCCCAGAACGCCCCGTACCCCAACCGGCCCATCAAGATCGTCGTGCCAGTGGCTGCCGGCGGCGGGATCGACGGCACGGCGCGGCTTTACGCTGACAAGCTGTCCCAGATATTCAAGAGCACGGTCGTCGTGGAAAACCTGCCCGGTGCGAGCGGCCAGATCGCGGCGAGGGCGGTGAAGAGCGCGCGCCCAGATGGCTACACCTTGTTGTGGTCCTCGACGAGTTTCAGCATATTTGCGCCGCTGGGAGAAGTATGGCCATT
Organism: Comamonadaceae bacterium; assembly: GCA_947476285.1. Taxonomy (GTDB): domain Bacteria; phylum Pseudomonadota; class Gammaproteobacteria; order Burkholderiales; family Burkholderiaceae_C; genus Ramlibacter. Next base: position 4,311 of record CANJPU010000097.1, read on the forward strand.
CGATCCATCGCGTGAGTTCCGCATGCTTGCGCGGCTGCTGGCTTTCGATCTGATTCTGGTGGCATCCCCCAGCCTGGGCGTCGGCTCGATCAAGGATCTGTTGACCCTGATCAGAAGAGAGTCGGTGCCTTGGGGTAATGCTGGCTTGATCACGACCGTCAATATTGCAGCGACTGCATTTAATGAGCTGGCAAATGGAAAGGGCATCGCCATCCCGTACTCAGGCAGTGCGCCTGCCCTGAACGCGCTCATGGGCGGGCATATCGGGTTCATGTTCAATTCCCTGGACAACGTCAAGCAACTCATACAGAGCGGCAAATTGTTAGGCCTTGCTTCCCTTACCAATGAAAGGCTGGCCGGAATGAACATTCCGACCATGGCCGAAGCCGGATTCCCCGAGATGATGGCCGCCGCATCGTGGGAGCTTTGGTACGGCGCGCAGGCGCCGATCGGCGTGCCCAGTCAGATCGTCGAGACCTTGAACCACGCGCTGTACGACGCGAGCACCGATCCCAGATTGAGGGAAACCTTCGACAAGATGGGGCTGCGTGTCTTGCCCAGAATGAGTCCCGAAGAAGCGGACAAGACGGTCAACACCGAGATCGAACAGTTCAGGCCCATCATTAAGAGAGTCCTGGCGGGACGAGCGAAGACCTCTTGAGCCGTTCTGATTGCCGTCCTCTGACAAGGGGTTTTCAAATCACCGGCCCACATCCCAACGGGCGCCCGAACCAAGCATGAGGGAGACCATCGTGAACCAACGCGCTGCCTTGAGAAATCTATTGAAGACCCAGGACATGCTCGTCATGCCAGGTGCATACGACTGCGTGCTTGCGCGCCTGGTCGAGCGCGCGGGGTTTCCGGGCGTGTACATGACCGGTGGCGGCACATCGGGCGGGTACGGCTTTCCCGACTACGGACTCGTGACCATGACCGAGATGGTTCAGAACGCCAGCCGCATCGCGGGAATCCTCAAGGTTCCTCTGATCGCCGATGCCGACACGGGCTTTGGCAACGAGCTCAACGTGATCCGCACCGTGCGCGAATTCGAACGCGTCGGCGTCGCGGGGATCCACATCGAGGATCAGGTGTTCCCCAAGAAATGCGGGCATCTCGCTGGCAAGGAGGTGATTGCCCTGGACGATTACATTGTCAAGATCCGCGCCGCAGTGGAGGCAAAGGACGATCCGGATTTCCTCATCATCGCCCGGACCGATTGCCGTTCTGTTCTCGGCTTTGAAGAGGCCGTGCGGCGCGCCAATGCCGCCTTGGATGCGGGCGCCGACATGGCTTTCCTGGAAGCGCCCGAGACGCTGGAAGAAATCATGTCGGTGCCCAAGCTGGTGAAGGGGCCGTGCCTGTTGAACGTCGTGCGCGGCGGGAAGTCACCCGATGTCGATCTCAAGGACGTGCGGCAAGCGGGCTACAAGATCGCCATCGTGCCCACCTTGCTGACTTTCTCGGTGATTGGCGTGTGCGAGCAGGTGCTGGAAGAATTGAAGAGGACCGACCGCCACCCCCGATTTCCGAATGACCAGACCATGGCACAGTTCAATACCCGGCGCGGCTTCGAAGAGTGGGACACATTGCGCAAGCGCTACCAGCGCACGGAGCCGGGGCGATAGCTCAAACCAGGTCTCATAGTGCTCGGCTATGGTTTGGTAGAGCAGCGTGCGCTCGGGGTGACGCGGCTTGTAGAGCTTGGGTTTGACTGCCGGCGGCGTGAGCGGGCCAGGCGGCCGCGGCGCCAGCCGCAGCACTGAACATGGCCTCTGGCGATGCGCGAAGATCGGCAGCATGCGTGCCGATGCCATCGTGGCTCCGAAGGTCAGCAATGCGCCGTGCAGCCGACAACTGGCTGAGAGCGATCGATGTCTCTGGACGACCCAGAGCAGCCGTCGACGACTTTCTCAGCGGGCGGCCGGTCCACTTTGCCGCCGCGCCGGGCGTCATCAAGGCCAGCGAAAACTGCCCTTCGTGGCTCGCGTGCCAGCGGGTCCAAGGAGCCGCCAAAGATTCGAGCCTCCTCAATTCCCGGGGCGATTCCATGCGCACGCTTCGGCTGTAAATCGACGACAGCGCCGGCTCGGCGTCACGCAGCGCCGAACCGTCCAGCACCCGACGTCGGCACCGCGATCACACGGCAGCAACCACGGCAGCGTGTGACGCACCGACCCCCAGCGCTTTCAGTAGCAGGCGCCTAATTAATCGACTAAATTGAAGCATGTTGCAAAAAAGTCGCGACTTTATTGCAACATACTATAAAATAGTCGCATGAAACGCTACTTAGACGATCGGGTTCGCAGCGATTTGCGCCAAAAAATGGTGCTACTCACGGGCCCGCGCCAGGTGGGAAAAACCACCCTCAGCCAGCAATTGTTGGTCGAACAGCCCAGCGCGCAGTATTTCAACTTTGATGTGCCCGCGCACCGCGCCGTGATACTTGCCCAGAGCTGGAAGCAAAGCGCACCGCTGCTGGTGTTGGATGAAATTCACAAAATGGCGGGCTGGAAAAGCTGGCTCAAAGGCGTGTTTGATGGCCGCGCACCAGAGCAGCAAATATTGGTGACCGGCAGCGCGCGCATGGACACCTTCCAGCAAACCGGCGAATCGCTGGCTGGGCGCTTCTTCAAACTGCGTTTGCACCCCTTGTCGGTGCGCGAGTGGTGCGACGCTACTTCCGCATCCCCACACGCCGCGCTCACGCACCTGCTAGCACGTGGCGGCTTTCCCGAACCCACGCTGGCCGCCGCTGACACCGACGCCGCACGCTGGCGCACCGAATACTTCAGCGGCATGGTGCGCGAAGACGTGCTGGAGTTTTCGCGCCTGCAAGAGGTCAACGCCATGCGCTTGTTTGCCGACATGCTGCGATCGCGCGTGGGCTCGCCGCTGTCGCTCGCGTCTATGGCGCGTGACCTGCATCTATCGCCCGCCACACTGGCCAAATACCTGGCTATCTTGGAGGCGCTGTTCATCGTGTTTGTGGTGCGCCCTTGGCACCGCAACATTGCCCGCGCCACCCTGCAGTCCCCCAAGGTCTATTTTTACGACACCGGGCTGGTGCAGGGCGATGAGGGTGCACGGTTCGAGAACATGGTGGCCGCCCACTTGCTAAAAAATGTGCAGTGGCAGCAAGACACTCGCGGCCAAGCCGCAGACCTGCACTACATCCGCACCAAAGACGGTGCCGAAGTGGACTTTTGCCTGAGCGAGGGCGACACCCTCACACACTTGGTGGAGTGCAAACTGTCAGACACCAAACCCCACCACACGTTGGTTCGCTTTGCCGAGCAGTTTGAACAAGCGCAAGCTATTCAACTGGTGCGCGAATGCAAGGCTGAAGCGGACATGGGCGGATTGCAGATCAGAGACGCGGCTACTTGGCTTGCCGGGCTTGAGGTTTAGGTGCACCTCACATAAAAAGCGGACAGGAAATTCAACCGCATGAAGCCCGGCATGGCATGGCTTTTGGGCTTCAAAACGGCGTTGCCAGGTGCAGTTTGAGTGTTCGCTGTGGTCCAGTGCCTGGCCCACTGGGAAAAGTTGACCTGGGGTCCGCCTGGCGCGCGACCTACCCCTTAGCGCATCTGAAGCGCCGTCGCGAACTCTCACCAATTGACGCGCTGATCGACTTCGCAATCCACTCCATCCCGATGCGACCCAGGATATGCCGGATATCGTGCCTGCTGCGCGCAGCGGCGAGTTCGGCGCGAGCACACCAAAGTAGCGATGCCGGTGGGTGCGCGGCGGGGGCACCAGCGCCGCAATGCGGTCGATCAGCCCCAGCGGCGTGAGGAGCAACTCATGGTGGGCGCGCGCAATACCGAAGCAGCCGCTCCAGGGCTGCACGGTCGTGCGCTTCAATGCGCACCCCGGCATCGACTCAGAAGCCACTGTGTCATCAGCGTCGACAGCAACATCGTGCGCCACTTGCTCAGACACTCCGTCGACCACACAAACATGGAAATGCACATGCCCGTTCAGACTGGAGCCGAATCGGTGGATGAAGGCCACGGCGCCAATGTGCAGGGCGGTGATCTTGCCCCCGAAAAACGTACTCCATAGCTGATGTGAAAATTCAGCAATTGGAGATCGAAGATGAGCAAGAGAAAAGACGGACAGGCCCGGGGCAAATACACC
>CANJPU010000098.1 GCA_947476285.1 Comamonadaceae bacterium
CGCGTGATAGGTTGAACTCTTGGTGGATCAGCTCGCGGGCTTCATCCGTCAAGCGCTCGCGGCCCTCTATGTCCAAATCCTTGTCGCGCAGAAAAGCCTCGTGCAAAGTCAGCATTAATAGCCGTCTCTTCAACGTGCGTCGCACGGCTGCGAAGCTCGATGCTGCAATTTTCTGGAAGATCGCCATCAGGAAACCGAGAGCTTGGCCTTTGCCTCCCTGACGGCGCGCAAGATTGAATCCGTCTTCCAGATACTCGCGCAGTTTCTCGTAAAAGCGCCGTTCCTCCTCGCCCATCACGAACGATTCGGTATGCACCCATCGCCGGGCGAACAGCGGCGATCCATCCGGCTGGCACGCATCTGCCTTAGTGCGCCGGTACATCACCGTGTTCAATCGGTGGCGGTTTTCCAGCATTTCTTCTGGGCTACCAAATAGCGTAGGGTTCAGCAACTGCGCCAGCATCCAAAACTGAAAATGATTGCCTTGGTGTGGCGTAGCTGAAAGCAATAAGAGGTCGCGCGAATGGTCTTTCAGCGCCTCCGCCAGCTTGTAGTTTTCAGTCTTCCTGATCTTGCCACCGGTGCGGTAGGCCGTCAGGTGATGCGCCTCGTCGAACACCACAAGATCCCAACGCGGTGCGGCCAGAAGTCGTTTGATTCGAGCCGGGCGCTTCAGGGTGTCTATGCTTGCGATGAGCCGATCGTGCTTGGCGAATGCATTGGTCTTGCGGTCGGTGATGTCACCCTCGGACCCAAACACCTCGAAATCGAGATTGAATACATCGTTCAGTTCACGATGCCAATTATTCACGAGGCCCGCAGGCACCACCATCAGCGCCCGTATCAGTTCACCCCGGCTCGCCAGTTCGCGCAGGATGAGCGCAGTTTCAATGGTTTTGCCCAAACCGACCTCGTCCGCGATTAAGTAGCGGCGCGGCGATGCGGTGGCAATCCGATGGGTCAGCACCACCTGGTGCGGCAGCAGGTCAATCTTGGCCGACGTGAGCGCCGAGGCGCTTTCCATCACCGGCAACGCGTGCGCCTCATAAGATAGCCACGCTTTGCGTGCCCGATCTGCACCGCCGTCGACGGCCCGAAGGATGCGTTCGGTACGCGATACCTCGCGACGAATCGAGGCCAACGGCACCCGACGCTCGCCGACGCTAAAAAACGCGCGAAGGTAGCCATCGCGCGCAACATCAAGGACAACACCCTGGCCAAACTCAGAGTGTGTGATCCGTTCTCCGGGGATGAATTGAGGCTGATCCGTCATCAAAAGGCCTCAAGTGATTCGCAGATGAAAGAGGCCAGCAGCCTTTGCGCCAGCGCGCAGCACGATCTCTTGTGGATACTCATGCGCCTCACCCCACAACACTCGGCCAAAATCGATGTTTTCTTGAGCGTTCGGGTGAGCACAGCGCCAGCTCACGGCATCGGTGGCTGAATTGATGGTGATGCGACCCGCGCAAGATGGCAGCCAGAACACCAGCGCAGCCTGCCCGTCGTAAAACTCCTGAAAGGACAGAATGGCGTCTTTCATTGCCGAAGCCAACCAGCCTTCGGCATCTGTTGGCGAGAGCAAATCCAGGCAGCCATCAAGCCCCGCGACCACCAAGGTGTTGCTGTCATTACTCGGCAGGTCTTCCGGCCAATGTACGCTGGCCTGCACGAACTGACGCAAGCTCCACACCTCGCTGGCGGTGCTGACCTGGGCCAGCGCCTCGGCATCCCACAACCAACTGGTGCCGTGCCGCTTCCACACGGTGTCGCGTAGCTGCTTCATACCTCGTACTCCTCAAACAGCGTGCCCTGCTTCGGCTTGGGAGCCTGGGTGGCGGCCCAGGTATTGAAGATCGACACCGCCCTTGAGGCAGCATTGCGCGCAGGCGTATTGACGGCGCGACGTGACAGCCATTCCAGTAGCGGCTTTAAAGCCACATGGGGTTTGAAGTTTTCATTCTTGAGCGTGTCTGAGGCATTGATGCCGCTGCCGTCATAGCAAGCCCCGATCAGCACCAGCGCCTGATCCAAGTCCGACGTGAGCTTGTGCTTGTGCTTGCCGTGCCAATCGCGCGCGAAATCGAGCGGGTCGACCACCGTGAAAATTTTGCTCTTCTCGCTGCACCAGCCGCGCTGCACGAATTCATCCGGCGTGGTGATCGAGCCCTTGAGAAACTTCTGCAATTGATCGCGGGCGATTTCAGCCCTGCCGTCAAAGGTGCGTAGAAACTGGCGCGTCATCGGCTCGGCATTGACGGGGGGCGACTCCTTGCCTTTGTCGGCGTCTTCGTCGATGAGCTGGTTGATGCCGACCAGCGCATCCTTGACACTGATCGCACGGCCCTCGTCCACGTACACCTTGCCGTAATGGCGCGAGAAATACTCCAGCGCCTTGCCGCGCCGGATGACTTGAATGTCCGCCGCTGGCAGGCCTTCCTTGGCATGGTTCTCAAGCATCCCCTGCAACTGACGCACATCGGCCATCACCTCGCGGCGCATCCGGCCCCAGCTCACCGCCTTGGGCTCTTCGGTGCGCTTGCGGCACACGTGGATGATGTCGTACTCGACCTTTTGTGAGCCAAATTGGCCTTCACCCTTGGTCTCATCAGAGCGGATCGGATAGGTGGCTTCGAGGTAGTAGCCCGCGTCGAACAGGGATTCCAGGACCGCGACCCAAGGCTCGTCCTCACTATGATGGAAGGTGAAGGCGAGGATGCCACTGGGCTTGAGCAAGCGATGAGCTTCACGCCAACACCCAGTCAAAAGACGCTGATAAAAGCCATCTGGATTGTCTGGCTCTCTGTACGGGTTAGCCACGGCCTCCATCGACTTTGGAGTGTGCTCTGTCTCATAAACCGATGGGTATTTATCTTTCAGCAGCAAGCGCAGCCAGACATAGAAAAAATCTGCTAATTCAGCGTACTGCATCAATTCGCCGAACGGCGGATCGGTGATGACCAGATCGAGGCTGCTATCGGCAAGTTGCGTCAATTCCGTGGAAGAGCCACAAAACACTTCCGCGCCATTCACGGCATCCCCTGGGAATACTTTTTCACTTTTGCCACTGATGCCTTCAGCGAGCACGGCATCCTTGCGCTTCAATCCTTCGGCACTCACGGCCTCCCATGGCTGAATCGCCCAGTCTCGCCCTTCAACAATTCCCTCTACGCTAGATGCCCAATTCCCTCGCCCGAGAGTAGCGAAAACACAGTTCTCGACAGGCAATGACTTCGGGTGGTAGTTATTGTTCGAGAAGTGCGGCTCAGGAGTATCTCGTTGAATATTCCAAAAGCTAAAGGAACAATTATTCCGCAAATACTGTTGAAAGGCCCCGAGTACATACTCCCGCACCTTCCATTCGTAGTTCCCGACCGTAGCGATAGCCTTCAGCAGTTGTGAGTGAACCAGCAATTGACGTGGGTTGAACATCGTCCAGTAGTGGGTCAGTCCATGCTCCGGAATAGCCCACCCGTGCGTCTTCCAACCCTCCGAAAGCAAGCTGCGCGGCCAATAATCCTTTAGATCACTTTCTTTGCGCATCTCCCATTCTGTAAGAGCCTCGTCGTACTGACGTGCAAACGCTACATCGTAAGCAGCGAAGAAACGACCGCTGTAGGGTTTGTCCGCAGCATCGCGCTTGGGCGCATAGCCCTGCACAGCATAGGCAGCCATCGGCCCGGTCTTGCCGGTTGCCTTTACGGTGGTCAGCACATCCTGCACCGTGCCGCAGGCCGCGCAGGCGTAGTGGGATTTCTTCGGGACCGTGCCGTTTTCGGGAGTAAAAGAGACCTTCGTTTCCGGGCAACTCACTTCCATCGGCAACGTGCCACGAACCTCCAGCAGGCGAACCTTGGATGCTCGCTCACTGTCCCATCGCGTGCTCGCGGCCACATCGTCCTGCGCCGAACCGCCGTAGGGCTGGCCATTCGTATCTTGTTTGGGCGAACCGGCCAGCCACTGTGGATGCACGAGGAGGCTCAGATCGACCTTCTTATTCGGTTTATTCGGCTTGCCGAGGTTGACCATCTCCGTATGGCCGCACTGCGGGCAGATCACGCCTTTCTTGCGATCTAGGACGGAGAACGGATGTTCATCCGGCGCGACGTATAGAGGCACATCCGGGGCCATGCGCGCGGCGTCATCCTCGACGTGGAACTCGCCGCCGCACTTGCTGCACAAATGCTCCCAATGCTTCACGCTGATGGTCTTCACCGCCATCACCGGGCTGCTCATAATTGGGGTACGATGGCCGCAGCCCGTCACCTGACAGGGACCGTGCTTGGCCCAGAAGGTGTAGATGATCTCCGGGCCTTCGTAGCGGTAATCCTTGCGTTCGTCGCGCGGGATGGCTAGCGGATCGAAATTCGCGGTCATCACCTTTTTGGTCGGCAGGTACGTCCACGTACCTTTCTCACGTTCCGGACCGTCGCAGTAGTAGTACGGCATGATCTGCGGCTTGACCTCGGCCTCGATGTCTGCGAGCAGGCGCTTAACTTCGTCGAGGTCGACGTTGGCGAGCTCCTGCTTGACGACGAACCAAGCCACCGGATTCAAGTCGTTGCCGACCATCTGCATCCCGAGGCGCGAGCCTTCAACGAGCGTGGTGCCGCCGCCCATGAAGATGTCGGCCACCTTCAGATGCTTGAACGCCCCCTTCTTCTGGTGATTGGCGTAGTAGTTGTCCCAGACCAGCTTGGCGGCATGCGACTTGTCCTCGGGAGCTTTGGTCGCGGCCGCGATCAACATCGAGCGGAACACACTGGAACGCCGCCGCGCCCACCATTTCGACATCTGGTAAATCGGCTTGCCCGCATTGCCTTCAATGATCGCCACCTGATTGACGGGCAGGATCGGAAAGTCAACCTCGAGGCAAGTCTTCGGGCGGTGCGGGTCGTTGAAATCTACCGTCTCCATTGCGACGGACTTGCCTGCGCCAACGGCCTTGGCGACTTCACTCGCTAATTGTTCTTTTTTGGTTGCCATCAGATATCCTTAGCCAAATGGTTGCTCTAAATTTGGCGCTGTTATCAATTCGGTGTTGAGATCCAGCTCTTGAAACATGAGGAGCAAACGCGGCGCTATGGCAGATCTCTTCTCCGTGTCTGTTTTCAAAATTTCAAGGTAATTGACGATTCCACGAAAGAATGCGAATGCAAGTCCTTCGACGGAGAGAAGCACCAGATCTTTGACACCCGGCGATTCCAAGACGTCAGGCCCTCCGTCGACGGTATAGCCAATTAAACGAGCCTTCCCTTTTTTGGAAAGATCTGAAATTGGGCTATAGGCATGCAGCATCCCGCAACGAGCAGCGAAAAGTTCGACACCTGTCACTCGTCCATTTTTAAATTCCATGTAGGTTTCGACCCAATCCACGAAGTGCTCCTGAACTTTTCCAGGAGCTTTGGGCTTCTCGAGTGACGCTATTGCGTCGATGCCTGAATAGATCAGAACAAGTGCAGCACGATTCCGACCGTGCTTTAGGACGAACTGAATGTCGGCACAAATCCCATCTTGCAGGACATTGATCAACGCCCGACTAGCGTCGCTTGCTGGAGGTGCATTGGCAGCATCTAAAACCTTCGTCATTTGCTCAACTCTACGAATGGGGATAGAACCTCAAGCAGCGAGAGGCCGCCGTGCGTCAACGTTGGGTAGCCGCCCTGGCTCTTCCACTTCCAGCGGCCAACAGCCACAAGGTGAGGGCCGTGGGGGCTATTGATCTGGAGCGCCACGGGTGGCACGAAGGGGCCGGTCTCACCGGTGCCCTTGGCGCTGCGCCCGCTGGCGAAGGTTTTCTTGAGGAAGTGGCCGACCTCGCCATCAGCGTCGGGGAAGTAGCCCGTGGCAGCGTAGCCGTGGTCTGAGGTGATGACCAATCGCCGCCCGGTGGCCAATTGCTCGACAAAAGCCCAAAAGTCATCGCTGTTGAGTTGATCGGCGACGTCACGGGTCAGCGTGTCGAGGCCTTGGCCTGCGCCTGCACCATCGTGCAGTTTGCTGTCTGGCCAGTGATGCCAGAACACCCAGTTGGGCGATGCGTCGACCAGTCCTGCGCAGTCTTGCCAAGGCATATCGACAGACTCTGTGGTGGCCGGTTGCAGCCGGTGTCCCTGACCAGCGCCGTTGTTTTGCAATTGGCTGCGGCTACTAAAGCCCAGCGCTCTGGCAAATTCATTGGTTTCGCCGGGCAGTTCGGATGCATTGGCGGTGACCTCGTGCAAGGTAAAGCCCCGTTCTTTCGCCCCCTGCAATAGCCAAGGCAGTTCGCGCAGCGACAGCCCATCGAGGATTAGCACCGCTTTGGCGCCGCTGCCGCCATAGCCGGGCTCGACCCACCAACGTGCGAGCCTGTCCGAGGTGCGCTCCACCGTGCTGCCGAATGCCTGCCATAGATCCCATCCGCCAGACGACAGAAAGTGATCCAGCACGCCGATCTCACGGTCGCGCTTGGTAACCTCGCTGGGCGCATTGCCCGCTGCCAGCGGCTTGGATGCGATCTCAACCGCATTATCGATGATGACGCGCCACGCATCCCCAGGCGTGCCCTTGGTCAGACTGTGCAGAACGCCCGCGTCGAGTCCCATCAGTTGTCATCCTTCTCGAGGGTCAGTTCGAAGGTCATGCCGTCGGGCAACTTCCTGAGTAGTTCCTTGATCTGGGCACCGGTTGCGGCTGATACCTTGATCGAGACTTCTGCGACCGGCGTGGCCGGGCCAATGCCCCAGACTTCGAGCTTGCCGATGAGGTTCAATGCCGAGGTGGCCGGATTGTTCAGTGCGATGCGCGGCTTGCTTTTGGTGCCACCGGGTTCGCCACCAAAAATCCCGCCGCCGCTCGGTGGGGATGTGGTGATTCCACCGCCAGGAGTGTCGCCACCGGTAGGTGGCGTAGCGGCACCACCAAAAAGGCCGCCACCGCCGGGGGCTATTACTGGCGGCGGGGTAGCACCACCCGTAGCGGGTACGGCCGAGGGCTCCATCACGAAAACCTCGTCAAGTTGACGTCCGGTGTAGGGCAGCTTTGGACGTAGGCGCATCCATGAAGTTTCCTCATCCTCGCCCGGCTGCGCTTGCAATAAATCCCTTCCACGCACATTGATGGCGATCTTGCCCCGCGCACACAGGCGCAGAATGCGCTCCTTCATTGAGGTTTCGCCCAGCCACGGAATGCAGTCTTGACCGGCGGGACGCGGCTCTTGCAGTTCACGCAGCAATTTTCCAACCGCCGAGTTCTCGCTAGCGGCCTCCTGCACGAGGTCTTCGAAGTCCTCGGGTACGAACAGATCGTTGATCAGCGCTTCCTCGATACCTTCAGGGATTTGCGCACCTTGCTTCTTCAGGCTTTCGACACTGAATTCGCACTGGCTCGGGTCGGTGAAATTCCAGCGGTGCAAAACGGCGAAGCGGTCGAAACGTATCTTCAGAATGTCGCGGAGCTCGCCCTGGTACTTGGTGTGCAATTTTTTGTATTCAGGGCTCTGGCTACTCCATTCCAAAGCCTTCATTTCGGCGCGAGCAAGGATCCGCAGATCGCGATCCTGAAATGCATTCGATGAATCAGAACGTGGCAGCAGGAAGCGGACGGTGTTGCGGCGCTTCTGAAGGTGATCTTTGAGCCAGCGGCCAAGCGACGCACCGAGTTTTTCTGGTTCCTCGGGCAACACGAGGATAGGAAGTCGGTCGTCCCAACGGTCGGGATGTTCTGATTCGTCGAGTGAGCCCCACGGGTCTGTCGCCCACGATTTCGGCAGGGCAATCACGCGGAAGGTCCTGGCAACATCTTCGGTACCGCCGATGACGTAGCGAACCTCTTTGGCGAGCTGAGCGAGGTCGGCACCGTCAGAGAACAATCTGTCGTTGCGCGCACACGCCATCAGTTTGGCCTGCGGGTTTTCATCTTCGCGGAAGACCAGGCGATGGCCGTCTTGATGGATATTGAAGCTGTTCTCGATGACGGTGGCCAACTCAACCTGAAAGGCGTTGTCGTCGATGGCCTTGTCTCGCGTGATGTCGGCCTGAAGAGTGGCGGGTTCCGCCCCGGCAAGATTGCCCACGGCAATCGAACGCAGCCACAACGCACCCACAATTTCCTGCAGGTGGGGGGCGAGGCTGGTGTGCGTCGGCACGGCCTCGGTGACCGAAATGATGTTCTGCTGCGCCTTGGCGCGCAGGGTGCGATGGTGCTCATTCGACACCGAGTCGAGCAATGCGCCGATGCCTGACGCATCGTCATCCAGA
>CANJPU010000099.1 GCA_947476285.1 Comamonadaceae bacterium
TCTTTGCCGCCCTGGCGTCGTTGCAAATCCGCGCGATGCCACTGGGCATCGCTGTGGTTTGCGCCTAGCCAGGACGACAAATCCATCGGTTTTATTAAGTGCTGCATAGAGTGAAACACTACACTAGCCAGCATGCCACCTTGTGCCCGGGCTCGCGCTCGAAATCCGGCGGGCTTGCGATGTCGCACTTGGGCATGCGGTCGGGGCAGCGCGCTGCAAAGCGGCAGCCTTGGGGCAGATTCATCAGGCTTGGTGGCTGGCCTTCAATGGCGAACAGTCGCTTTCTGGATTCGCCCAGACGCGGCACGGTGTTGAGCAATGCCTTGGTGTAAGGATGGCGTGGTGCGCGAAAGATGGTGCGCACGTCGCCGATTTCAACCAGGCGGCCGGCATACATCACCGCGATCTGATGGCAGATGCCGGCGGCCACGCCCAGATCGTGCGTGACCAGGATGATGCCCACCTTGGTCTCTCGCTGGATCTCTCGAAACAGCTCCATGATCTGCACTTGTATCGTCACATCCAGATTGCTGGTCGGCTCATCGGCGATCAGGAGGCGCGGCGAACATGCGATGGCCATGGCCGCAACCACCCGCTGGCGCATGCCACCTGAAAACTGGTGCGGATAATTTCCCAGCCGCTCTTCTGGCGATGGAATCGACAGACGGCGCAACACATCGATCGAGGCCTGGCGAATGGCATTGCGGGTCAGCCCTTTGGTGTGCTCGCGTATCGGCGCTGCCACCTGGTCGCCAATCGAGAACACCGGGTTGAGCGAGCTCTGGGGATCTTGCGAAACCATGGAGATGCGGCTGCCGCGCCAGCTTTGCATGCCGGCCTCGTCCAGGTCCAACAGCTCGGTGCCATCCAGGCGAATGCTGCTGCCTTCGACGATGCGCCCTGCGGGCTTTGGCAGCAGGCGCAGCAGCGACAGTGCCGTCATGGTCTTGCCCGATCCCGATTCGCCCACGATGCCCAGTGTTTCGCCTTCTCTGAGTGTGAAGCTGATGCCATCGACTGCCTTGACCGTGCCGCGGCGCAGCTCCAGCCAGGCACGCAGATTGGTGACCTCAAGCAGCGGCGCGCTCACATCTGTCTCCGCCGGGGATCGAAGGTATCGCGCAGCCAGTCGCCGATCAGGTTGGATGACAGGCATGTGATCATGATCGCCATGCCCGGAAACGCGGTGAGCCACCAGCCCGCGCTGATGTTGTTGCGGCCATCGGCGAGCATCAGGCCCCAGCTTACATCGGGGGTCTGTATGCCCAGGCCCAGAAAGCTCAGGCCGGCCTCGAAGATGATGACCTGGCCAATCTGCAGCGTGGCAAGTACCAGCAGCAGGTTGAGAATATTGGGCAGCAAGTGCCGCACGAAAATCATCGGGGTGCTGACGCCGGCCACACGGGCCAGCGCAATGTAGTCGCGCTCTCGCAGCGACAAGATCTCGCCGCGCACAATGCGCGCATACCAAGCCCAGTAGCTCACCACGATGACGATGATGACTGAGTTAAGCCCTGGGTCCAGCATGGCGGTCATCATCAAGGCCAGTGCCAGAGAGGGAATCGACATCTTGATGTCCACAATGCGCATCAGGATGGAATCAACCACGCCACCGAAGTAGCCCGACACCATGCCGATGACCGAGCCCAGCGCGCCCGACAGCAAAATGCCGTAGAACGCAACGATGAGCGAGACCTTGGCCCCGGCAATGATGCGGCTGAGCACATCGCGCCCCAGGTTATCGGTGCCCAGTGGATAGGCCAGGCTGCCCCCAGCCAGCCATGCAGGTGGCTTCAAGGAAATGGACAAGTCCAGGGCTTGTGGGTCATGCGGCGTGAGCACCGCGCCGCCCAGGCCGGCCACCACGACCACAGCCATCAGCAGCAAGGATATTCTGGGCAGGCCCGCCCGCCAACCCGATTGACGCACCGGGGCTGGCGCGAGTGTCGCGGGCTCAAGCTCGGCTGCCATTGCGAATCCTGGGATCAAGAAGCCCATAGCTCAGATCGACCAACAGGTTGGTGCAAACGAACATGATGGATGTGAACAGCACGCCGGCCTGCACCACCGGATAGTCGCGTGCAAAGACCGCCTCGACCACAGCGCTGCCAAGCCCTGGCCAGGCAAACACCACCTCGATCACGAACGCACCACTGAGCATGGCCGCGAAATACACGCCCAAGAGCGTCATCAAGGGGCTGGCCGCATTGCGCAGCGCGTATTTCCAGATCAACTTTTTCTCGGAAATACCCAGACCGCGGGCGACGCGAATGTAGTCGCTGTCCAGCACATCGAGCATGGCCGAGCGCAGCACGCGCGTCATGGCGGCCACCGGATACCAGCCGAGTGCCAGGGCGGGCATGATCAGGTGACTAAGGCCCCCGCGCCCGAAAGCCGGAAGCCAGCCAAGCTGCACCGCGAACACCACGATGAACATCAGCCCGACCCAGAAGGCCGGCATGGCTTGCCCGAGCATCGCGAAGGTCTTGACCAGGCTGTCGAGCCAGCCACCACGATGGACAGCCGACAGCACGCCCAGGGGGATGGAGATGAGCGCAGAGACCATCAGCGCGGCCAAGGCCAACTCAATCGTGGCGGGAATGCGATCCATGATCACGCCGATGGCAGGCTCGTTCCATTTGAACGAGCGGCCGAAGTCGCCCTGCAACGCGTTGTACAGATAGATCAGGTACTGCTCCCAGATCGGCTTTTCCAGGCCCATGGCGATGCGTGTGGAAGCGACCAGGCTGGCAGGGGCATCCACTGGCAGCATCAGGCGAACCGGGTCGCCGCTCAGGCGCGTGATGATGAAGATCACCAGGCTGGCGCCCAGGATACTGACGCACCCGAGCAAGATGCGCCGCACCAGGTAGGTCAGCATAGTCGCCCGCCTTCAGAGGAGGGCTTGCGGCAAGGCCAGCTCAGAATCGGATCGCCTGATTGCACGAGGGCCTGTTGCTTATTGCTTCACGCCGATTTCAAGCATCTCGCGCCAATTGCCCATCCACGGCCACGGTGTGTAGTTGATTTTGTCGCCGCGCCACGCGAAGGTCACGCGCGAGAGATAAGTGGGTATGCCACCCACCAGTTGCTCGTGTTTGAGTCGCGCGATCTTCTTGACAAGTGCCAGGCGCTTGGCCCGGTCCATGGTGGCGTTTTGCTCCTTGACCAGTGCGTCCATCTCTGGCTCATTGGCGGTGGAGTATTGGCCGTAGCCGGTGCCTTCCACATAGCTGTGCAGATGGCCGGCCCAGGGCCTGGAAGGGTCGCCGGGCACGCCCACGCCCCAGGTGAAAGCCAGAATGCCGTCCATCTCAGGCTGCCCCGGTGCGCGTGCGCGGCGCGCCATGCTCAGCCAGGCCGAATACTCCAGCGCCCGTGTCTTGCAGCGAATGCCGATCGCGGCCAGATAGGCAAACGCCGCCTCGTGCGCCTCTTTGATGTTGGGCTCACGCTGGGTGCCAAAGTTGTAGCAGGGAATGTCAAAGCCTGTGGGGTAGCCGGCCTCGCGCAAGAGCGCGCTGGCACGGCGTGCGTCGTAGGGGTAGGGCTTGAGCGTGGGGTCGTAGCCGAAGTCGTCGGGCCCGATCTGCGCGTACTGCTCGCCCTGGCCTAGCAATACCTTGTCGATGATGGCCTTCCAGTCAATGCCTCGGGCCACGGCCTCGCGCACCCGCCGGTCGCGAAAGGGCGAGTTCTGCATGTGCGTGTTCAGTGTGAGCATGACATTGGTGCCTGCACGCATGGTCACGGTCTTGACGCCCGGCATCTTCTTGAGCTGCTCGATCGCCTGCACCGGCACCACATCAATCCAGTCCACCGCGCCGGTGGTGAATGCGGCCAACCGGGTTGTGTCCTCGGGGATGATCTTGATGGTCAGGTTTTTGACGCCGGGCCGGTGCTGCTTGTTCCAGTACTCTTCAAAGGCTTCAAGCTTGAGCTCGGTTCCGATTTGCCGCGACACGAATTTCCAGGGCCCGGTGCCGATCGGATTTTTGCCGAACTCGTCTTCGCCGACCTCCTCGAAATAGCGCCTGGACATCGCCCACAGGGTCAGGTTCTCGGCGATGTATTCGGCGTCGCCCTTGTTGAAGTGCAGACGGAAATGGAATGGGTCCACCACCTCGAATTTTTCCACCGACTGCTGTGCATACGATATGCGTGACACCTTGGGGTCGCGCATTCGGTTGAACGAGAACTCCAGGTCGGCTGCGGTCAGCGGGTAGCCATTGTGAAACTTCACGCCTTTGCGCAGACGCACATCGATCACCGGCTTGCCCTGCACTTCCGACACCGACCAAGACTCGGCCAGCCAGTTGGTGCTCTTCATCTTCGGGTCAGGCCGGATCAGGGTTTCGTAGATCTGGCTCAGGTAGAAGCGGTCGGGCCCGCCAGAGTATTTGGCCGGGTCCAGCGTCTTGCCCTCCAGCGCGAACGCGACGGTGATGCTGCCTTGAAGTGGCTTGGCCTGCTGGGCCTGCCGGGCCTGCTGGGCCAGCGACGGCAAGGCGCTGGCCAATATTGCTATGGCCACGGCGGTGGCGCGCATGAGTTGATCCATCTGCATCCCCTGGTTGATGATGCGATCATTGATGTGCGCCCGCTGTGTTAGCTTGAGGGCAATCCCGGATGGCGTTCAATTTCCGGATATGCGGAAATAGACAGCTTTGCCCAGCGCGTTCAAGCAGAGAGGTTTTTCGCAAAATCAGCGGAGTTTTTTCGTCATGCGGGCAGTCGTGCACCGCCCTGAAATCTGGTCTATAACTGCACCTCTATCTGCCAGGAGCCATCAAATGAAAATTTACTACCACCCCGCATCCACCACCAGCCGCCCGATTGCGCTTTTTGCAGCAGAGCAGGGGCTTGACGCCCAGTTTGTGGTGGTTGATTTGTTCACCGGTGAGCATCTGCAAGAGCCCTATGCCGGCATCAACCCCAGCCAGTTGGTGCCCGCAATGGAAGACGGCGATTTCAGACTGACCGAGAGCTCCGCCATTCTCAAATACCTGGCCGACAAGATCGACTCACCCACCTATCCGAAAGACCTCAAGCAGCGGGCCCGAGTCAATGAGCTGATGGACTGGTTCAACACGCAGTTCTGCCGCGAGATGGCCTATGGGCTGGTGTACCCGCAGATTTTCCCCAACCACAAGCGCGAAGACGACAAGGTGCAGGCCAGCACGCTCGCCAGGGCGCGCGAGGGCACCAAGAAGTGGCTCAAGGTTCTGGACGCATCCCTCTTGGGGCCGAACAAGGCCTTCCTCACCGGCGACAAGATCACCATCGCGGATTACTTTGGCGCGGCCTTTGTCGGCCTGGGCGACGTGACCCGCTGCAACTATTCAGCCTACCCCAACGTCAGCCGCTGGATGAACAACATGAAGAGCCTGAAGAACTGGAAGAAGGTCAACGAAGCCATCGACGGCTTTGCCGCATCGCTTAAAGACAAATCGTTTGAAGTTGTCTGAGCCAACAGCCTGCATGAGGGCCGAGCCATGATCAAGAAGCTGCACCACAATGCCTACCGCTGCCGCGACTCAGAAGAGACGCGCCGGTTCTACGAAGATTTCCTCGGCCTGCCGCTGGCGGGCACGCTGGAAATAACAGAGACCAAGAGCGGCCGCAAGACCGGCACCCTGCACACTTTCTACGGCCTTGACGATGGCTCGTATCTGGCCTTCTTCGAGGCGCCGGACATGCCCTTCGAATTCAAGGCCCAGCATGATTTTGATCTGCACATCGCACTTGAAGTGCAAGAGGCAGACCTGCACGCCATGCTGGCCAAGGGCAAGAGCCGCGGCATCGACACGCGCGGTGTGTCGGAGCACGGCTTCATACACAGCATCTACTTTCGCGACCCCAACGGCTATGTGATCGAACTCACCAGCAAGCTAGAAGGCCACGACAGCGCCATGAACCCGGCCACCAACGGCGCGCGCACCAAGCTCGATGCCTGGCAGGCTGGCAAGGTGGCTGCCTGACGCGGTGAGCGCGCAAGACGGGCTGCAGGGCAGGGCGGCGAATGATGCCTGCGGATGATGTCCGCACAGGACCGGGTATCATTCGCGCGCACTCCAAATTCTGCCCGTAGCTCAGTTGGATAGAGCACCGGCCTTCTAAGCCGGTTGTCGGGGGTTCGATTCCCTCCGGGCAGACCAATTAAGCACGTCAGATAGTCTCAACTCGTCTCAATCCCCTTAATTTACGAGGCAAGAGCATAGTTTTATTGTGTTAGCGTGGTTCAGGGTGTAGCATTACATACCATCAATTTCATGGTATCTGTGATGGTACCAGCCTAAATGGCGGATTTAGGTACCATCAAAACAGGGGTTTGGGATGGCACTGACTGACACTTTCATCAAGAATTTGAAATGGGCTGGCGCACCCGCTGGTGAAAAACACACTGACGGTCAGGGCTTGTACTTGCTTATCAAGGCTACGGGTAAGTACTGGCGCATGAATTACCGCTTTGCGGGTAAACAAAAGACTCTGGCAATTGGCGTCTACCCAGCGGTGCCGCTTGCCAAGGCCAGACAGCGGCGCGATAAGGCTCGTGAGTTGTTCGCTGATGGCATTGACCCCAGCAAAGCGAAACAGGTCGAAAAGCAGGCTCAGGTCGTTGCCGCCGCCAACACTTTTGAGTTGGTTGCACGTGAGTTCTTAGTCACCAAGACAGATGCTTGGACCCCGATGTACGCTGCCAAGTGGCTCCGAGGGATGTCCAAGGATTTGTTCCCCTACATTGGATCATTGCCGCTTGCGTCGATCTCGGCGCCCATGTTGCTTGATGCACTTCGTAAATGCGAAAAGCGGGGGGCTATTGAATCGGCGCACACCTTGCGTCAGACCGCAGGGCAAGTTTTTCGGTATGGCATCCAGACGGGAAGATGTGTGAGCAGTCCGGCCGCAGACCTTCAGGGCGCTTTGAAGCCAGTCAATACAAAGCATATGGCGGCAATCCTTGAGCCGGTTAAAGTCGGTGAATTGATGCGTTCCATCGCAAGTTACACCGGCCAGCCGATGACCAGAGTTGCGTTGATGGTGTCGGCGCTACTTTTTCAGAGACCCGGAAACATCAGACAGATGGAGTGGGCATGGGTAAATTTTGACAATGCCATGTTGACTATCCCGTCGCAGGATATGAAGCGGCGCAAGCATCAGAAGGTCAATGGCAGACCGCACTTTGTGCCGCTTGCACCCCAAGCACTGACTGCCTTGCAAGAGATGCAGCCCCTTTCAGGGCATGGCCGCTACGTATTTCCCAGCCTACTTACAGGTGAACGGCCGATGTCCGACAACACTGTAAATTCCGCACTTAGACGCATGGGGTACACCAATTCCGAGATGACTGCACACGGATTCCGAGCGACAGCGCGGACCTTGATGATTGAACGTTTGCCGGGGGTCTCTGCCGACGTGATTGAAGCGCAACTGGCGCATGGCAAGTCAGGCCCCCTTGGCAGTGCATACGACCGGGCAGAATTCATGGATCAACGTCGGAAGATGATGGTTGAATGGGCCGACTATTTGGACAAACTTCGCGCGGGCGCAGAGGTGATTCCGATACGAGGTGTGGCGTGACTGCGGTGGGTAGCATGAAAAGCAATCACCCAAGACAGCCCTTGATTTCAGGCTTGGCCGCATTGCATGCGCTTCAGCAAAAGAGCGTCGCCGACGGTAAAAAAATTTTTGACTTTGTGATGCAAGAGGTGGCTGACGCTTGTACCCTTAAAGGCATCGTTTACCAAGAGTCACTTTTGCAGTTAATTCTTTATGTGACCTTGCCCCTGTTTACCGCACTCCATAGGCTGCCCATTATGCGGACTTCCTGTCTTGCTGCTGGGCCGCGATCCAGCGTTGCTCGAACGTCATCGGGCTGACGTAGCCCAGCGTCGAGTGCAA
>CANJPU010000100.1 GCA_947476285.1 Comamonadaceae bacterium
ACACCAAGCGATAAGCAAAAGCGGGCGCTTGAACTGATCGGTCAGATCAAAATGTAGTCAGAACGTGGAACCAAAATTACCGTAGGCGTCATTGGGAAAACTCGGGTTTTTGGGGGAGGAACTTCAGGCTAGGCGCAAACCGCAGACATAGCCATAGCTATGGCGAGGATTTGCAACGACGCCATGGGTGCGAAGACGCACTTTCATGTTTCGATTCTTCTGTGTTGGGGCACTAGGTATCGACTCGCGGCCCGCCCTCAAGTGCCATCATGCTGGCGCTGCAGCCGGTCGCGCTCTTTCTGCACCAGGCGCTCACCCAGCCCACTGCCGGCGCCCAGCAGAAACACGGCGATGCCGTGCAGGGCAAGACCCAGGCCCCAGGCCAGTAGGGGCAGGGCGGTCCAGCTGCGGCTGACCGCGCCCCAGTGCGACAGGCCGTAGATGAAGAGGTTGACCACCAGGTAGACACAGGCATGCACGAACCAGCCGAGCTTGGCGCCGGCGCGTTTGTGCGCGAGGCGTTCGATTTCGTCGGGTCTGAGTTGCGGCATGAAGAACTCGGGGGGAGGCGGCACCATTTTAGACCCGATCAGGGCCTGCTTGGGAAGCCCCTGTCCCTAGGAATCATCCGAGGATCATCTGGGTTTGCCCGCCCTTTACCCGGCCTATACAGAGCCGATGAGAGATTTTCCGGGCGGCTTTCTACAATCGACGCATGAACAAGAATTCATGGGCGCGCTGGATTGTGGGTTTGGCGGTGCTGACTGCTCTGGCAGGCGGCGGGGTTTGGTGGTGGTTGCAAAGCCGCGCGCCCGATCTGGTGTACCGCACTGCCAAGATAGAGCGTGGGCCGCTGCAAGCCACTGTGTCGGCCTCTGGCGCGGTCAATCCGGTGACCCAGGTGTCGGTGGGAACGCAGGTGTCGGGCCAGATCAAGGAGTTGTTCGTTGACTTCAACTCAGAGGTCAAGGCCGGGCAACTGATCGCTCAGATCGATCCTGAAACTTTCGAATACCGGGTGCGCCAGTCGCAGGCCGATGTGGATTCTGCCCAGGCGGCGGTGCTTACTGCACAGGCCAATGCGGCGGCCAGCCGCGCCGCAGTGTCGCGGGTTCAGGTGGACCTGACCGAAGCGCGCCGCGACTACGAGCGCAAGAAGATGCTGGTGGACAAGCAGTTCATCGCGCAGAGCGAAGCCGACAAGGCCAGCGCCCTGGTGAACACTTCCGTCGAATCACTCAAATCAGCGCAGGCGCAAGTCGCTGTCACCGAAGCCCAGATCAAGAGTGCGCAGGCCAACGTGGCCCAGCGTGAAGCTGCGCTCTTGCAGGCGCGGGTGGACCTGGAGCGCACCCGCATCACATCGCCGGTCAATGGCATCGTGATCAAGCGTGCCATTGAAAAGGGTCAGACCGTCGCGGCCAGTTTGCAGTCGCCCGAGCTGTTCGTCATTGCGCAAAACCTGCAGGACATGCAGGTCGACGCCAGCATCGATGAGAGCGACGTCGGGCGCATTCGTACCGGGCAGCGTGCCACTTTCACGGTCGATGCCTTCCCCGGCCAGACTTTCGAGGGCGAGATTCGCCAGGTGCGCAAGGCCGCGCAGACCGTGGCCAATGTGGTGACCTATGTCGCAGTGGTGGGTTTTTCCAACACGGCCGGCCGCTTGCTGCCAGGCATGACGGCCAATGTGCGGGTGGTGACCGAGTCGCGCGAGAGCGTGCTCAAGATTCCCAACGCCGCGCTGCGGGTGCGCATTGCGGGTGTGGAGCCTGCTGCGGCACCGGCCAGTGCGCCGGCCAGTGCTGCCTCTGCCACCACCACTGGCGACGCACGGGGGTGGGCCTGGGTGTCACAGGCCTGGGCGCAGCCTGCGGGCGGTGGCGGCGGCGGCGGCGCCGCCATGCGCGAGCGCCTCACAGCGGCACTGGGTCTGAGTAGCGAACAGCAGGCCAGCCTCGATTCCATCAGCGCTGAGATGCGACCGCGCTTCACGGCACTGCGCGACTTACCGGAAGATCAGCGTCAGGCCGCGCGCGATAAGGTCCAGGCTGAGATGCGGGGCAAGATTGCGGCAATGCTCACGCCGGAGCAAAAGATCAAGTATGCGCAGTTGGTGGCGCAGACGGGCGGGGGTGCTGGCAATGCTTCCCGGCAGGCGGCAGGTTCACCACCCAGCGCGGCGCAGGCAGCCTCGGGCCGGCGCGCCCCAGTGGCCGGTGCCTCCCAGGGTGCGACCACAACGCCGGGCAGTGCGCCAGTGGGCGCGCCAAGCGCTGGCGGTCCAGCCGCCGACTTCCGCGCCCGGCTGGTGACTGAGCTGCAGCTCACCCCCTCGCAGATCGAAAAAGTCGATGCCATCTATGCCGATGTGCGCCCGCGCTTCGGGCAACTTCGCGAGCTGCCTGCTGAAGAGCGGCCCAAGGCGCGCGAGCGCATCTCGGCTGATGTGCGGGCGCGCATTGGCGATCTGCTCACGCCTCTACAAAAAGCAAAATACGCCGTCATGCTGGCCGAAGCAGCCGGTCGTGCCAACATACGCGGGCGCATTTACTTGATGGGCGCGGACGGCAAGCCCAAGGCCTTCAATGTGCGCCTGGGCATCACCGATGGCACCAGCACCGAGTTGATGGTGGGGCCCAACTCGCCCGATGCGGCTTGGCTCAAGGAAGGCGCGCTGGTCATCACCGGTGTGGCCGCGTCAGGTGCGGCGGGGGCGCAGGTGCGGCCCTCTGGCCCCCGCATGCCCTTCTGATGCCACCGGATAGACCGTCATGGCACTCATAGAAGCACGCGAAGTCACCAAGGTCTACACCATGGGCGACCAGACCGTGCATGCCTTGCGCGGCGTCTCTCTGGACATCGCCGAAGGCGAATTCGTTGCCATCATGGGCGCTTCGGGCTCTGGCAAATCCACCTTGATGAACATTCTGGGCTGCCTGGACTTGCCTACGGCTGGCCACTACAGGCTGGCGGATGAAGCGGTCGATGGCATGCAGCCCGATCAATTGGCGTCCATCCGCAATCGACGCATTGGCTTTGTCTTCCAGCAGTTCAATCTGTTGCCACGCACCAGTGCGGTGGAGAACGTCGAGTTGCCCATGGTGTATTCGGGCATCAAGGCGGCGCTTCGGCGTGAGCGGGCCATGGCCGCGCTCAGCCGGGTGGGGCTGGGCGAGCGTTTCAGTCACACGCCCTCGGAACTCTCTGGCGGTCAGCAGCAGCGGGTGGCCATCGCGCGGGCACTGGTTAACAACCCGCAGTTGATCCTGGCCGACGAACCCACTGGCGCGCTGGATTCGCAGACATCTGAAGACATCATGCGTTTGCTGACCGACTTGAACGCGCAGGGCATGACGGTGGTGATCGTCACCCACGAGGCCGACATCGCCGCCTGGGCCCGCCGCAAGATCGTGTTTCGCGATGGGCACATCGTGGAGGATGCGGTGCAACGCAGCGCCCACGCCGACGAGAACCCGGTGGCGTCCGCATGAACTCTCTGGCCGCCTTGCGCTCCGCCTTGCGCGCACTTGCCGCCAACAAGTTGCGCAGCATTCTGACCATGCTGGGCATCATCATCGGCGTGGGCGCCGTCATCACCATGATCGCGGTGGGGCGTGGCGCTACCGAGCGAGTGCAGGCGCAGATGAAGGGGCTGGGTTCCAACATCATGCTGGTGCTGCCCGGCGGTGTCACCCAGGGCGGTGTGCGCCTGGGCGCGCAAACCGGTCAGGCCCTGACCGAAGAAGACGTGGTGGCCATCGCCCGCGAAATCCCCGAGGTGCAGGTGGCCGCGCCCTCCATGCGCACGGCGGCGCAGGTGGTGGTGGGCAATACCAACTGGAGCACCTCCATTTTCGGCACCACCAACGATCATCTGGAAGCGCGTGATTGGCCGCTGTCGGCGGGGCGACTGTTCGAGGCGGCCGAGATGCAGGGTTCGGCCAAAGTGGCCATCATTGGCCAGACGGTGGCCGATCAGTTGTTCGGCGATGCCGATCCACTGGACCAGGTGATTCGTGTCAAGAAAGTGCCCGTCACGATCGTCGGCATTCTTGAGAAGAAGGGTCAAAATTCAATGGGCCAGGACCAGGACGATGTGGTGCTGGTGCCCATCTCTACCTATCGCAATCGCATTCAGGGCGGCGGCGCGGGGCGTTTGAAGCGTGTCTCGGCCATCAGCGTGAAGGTGCGCGAAGGCCAGAGCATGAAAGCGGCCGAAGAGGGTATCAAGGAGCTCTTGCGTCAACGCTTCAAGGTGCAGCCCGGCGCGGACGATCCGTTTTCCATCCGCAACCTCACCGAGATTTTGCAGGCGCAAGAGGCGTCAAGCCAGGTGATGACGCTGCTGCTGGCGGCCGTGGCTGGCATCAGCCTGATCATCGGCGGCATCGGCATCATGAACATCATGTTGGTGAGCGTGACCGAGCGCACCCGCGAAATCGGCCTGCGCATGGCGGTGGGCGCACGCGGCAGGGACATCCTGACTCAGTTTTTGATCGAGGCCGTGACCCTCAGCCTGATTGGCGGCGCCATCGGCGTGGTGCTGGGCGGTATCTCCACTTGGGCTGTGGGTCAGTTTGCGGGCTGGCAGGTGAGCATGACGGCTGCCTCCATCGTGCTGGCGGCTGGGTTCTCGGCCTTTGTGGGCATCTTCTTCGGGTTTTATCCGGCCCGGCGCGCATCAAAACTGCTGCCGATACAGGCACTCAGGTACGAGTGAGCCTGCTGCCATAATCCGCCCTTTTGCCTGGAGCACACGTGGACATTGTTTTGCTGGTCAAGGCCGCCATCATGGGTGTGGTGGAGGGCCTGACCGAGTTCTTGCCGATTTCCAGCACCGGGCATCTGATTCTGGCCGGTGCGCTGCTGGGCTTTGACGACGAGAAGGCCAAGGTCTTCGACATTGCCATCCAGACCGGTGCCATCCTCGCGGTCATCATTGTTTACTGGCAAAAGATCCGCAGCACTTTGACGGCACTGCCGACCGAGAAGTCGGCGCAAAAGTTTTCACTGAACGTGCTGATCGCCTTCCTGCCGGCGGTGGTGCTGGGCCTGCTATTTGGCAAGGCCATCAAGGCCAACCTGTTCACGCCGGCGGTAGTGGCCACCACCTTCATCCTGGGCGGCTTGGTCATTCTGTGGGCGGAAAAGCGCCCGCCCTCGACTGTGCGCGTGCATGAGGCCGACGACATGAGTTGGCAAGACGCACTGAAGGTCGGGCTGGTGCAGTGCCTGGCCATGATTCCGGGCACCAGTCGCAGCGGCGCCACCATCATCGGCGGCATGCTGCTGGGTTTGTCACGCAAGGCGGCCACCGATTTCTCTTTCTACCTGGCCATTCCCACACTGGTGGGGGCGGGTGCCTACAGCCTGTACAAAGAGCGCGCGCTGCTGAGTTTGGCCGACCTGCCCATGTTCAGCGTGGGCCTTTTGTTCTCATTCATGAGCGCCTGGCTGTGCGTGCGTTGGCTGCTGCGCTACATCTCCAGCCACAGCTTCGTGCCCTTTGCCTGGTACCGCATTGTCTTTGGCGTCGTGGTTCTGGTCACCGCCTGGAGCGGTGCGGTCAAGTGGGTGGCCTGAGCGATTGGGCAGCGCCAAGCCAATATTCCTCACTTCGTTCCTAAAAAATGGCACTTGGTTCCCTTATTTCGGTGTTTCGTTCCCTGTCTTGAGGTTTGTTCCAGTGCTGGGGCAATGTCGCTCTCACCGTTGATGGTCGAGCCAGTTGGCCGTAGTCCGAATTTCGAAAGATGGCGCCAATCTCAGATGTAACATCCAGGTCCGAATCCGCCAGCTCCGAGTCGCTGAAGCAGGTCGAAGTCAAATTCCAGGAAGCTCTGACACTGCACAAAAATGGGCATTTGGATGAGGCGAGTCGGATCTATGACGACATGCTCATGGCTGAGCCAGAGCATGGCGGTGCGCTCCACATGCAGGGCGTCATTGCCCACCAGAACAAAGACTATGCGCGCGCCATCGAGCTGATTGGCAAGGCTTTGCAAATCACGCCCGGCGACGCCAATGCACGTTTCAACCTGGGCCTGGCACAGGTGGCGCATGGGCAATTGATACAGGCGTGCAAGAGCTTTGACGCTGTGATTGCCTTGCAGGCCGACTATGGGCGGAGTTTGAATGGCGCTGGAAGCTCGATGGTGCTCTCTCATTGGCCAAGCCATTTGCGCAGCCGTCTTGGCTGGGGGATGAGCCGCTGTCAGGCAAGACCGTCTTGCTGCATCACGAGCAAGGCCTCGGCGACACGCTTCAGTTCTGCCGCTACGCGAGCCTGGTGGCACAGGCGGGTGCGCGGGTGGTGCTTGCAGTGCCGAGGCCGCTGGCGGCCTTGCTGCGTGGCCAGGAGGTCGTTTCTGCTGTGATCGAGCCCGGCGCAGTCCTTCCTGCGTTTGATCTTCACTGCCCGATGATGTCACTGCCACTGGCCTTCAAGACCACGCTGGCGACGATTCCATTCGCAGATCGCTATCTCACAGCCGATGAGGAAAAGCGTGCGTACTGGGATCAAAGCCTGGGTGCCAGAATCAGGCCCCGTGTAGGTCTGGTGTGGAACGGTGGCTTTCGCGCCAATCAACCGGAAGCGTGGGCCGTCAACGAGCGGCGCAACATGCCGGTGCGTCACCTCGCCGCCCTCAAAGGCCTTGACTGCCAATTCATCAGCCTGCAAAAAGGCGACCCAGCCGAGGTGGAGTTCAAGCAACTGCAACAACAAGGCTGGGACGGTCCAGACATTGTGAACCGAGTCGATGAACTCAAAGACTTCTCAGACACTGCGGCATTGATCGCGTCGCTTGACTTGGTGATCGCAGTGGACACCTCAGTCGCCCATCTGGCAGGCGCGCTGGGCAAACCGGTGTGGATGCTCAACCGCTTCGACTCCTGCTGGCGCTGGCTGGTGGACCGGCAAGACTCGCCTTGGTATCAGTCCATGCGCATCTTCAACCAGACCAGCCCGGGGGATTGGGATGGCGTGATGAGGCAGGTGGTGGCGGCACTTCAGTCAGGCCAGCATCGGTTAGGCACCCCCGACGACGCACAGGCCCATTTCAACCAAGGTGCGGCGCAAAGCAAGCTTGGGCAGCTCAAGGAGGCCTGCACAAGCTTCAGCCGGGCCATCGCTCTGAAGCCCGACTTTGCCAAAGCCTACGCATTGCGTGGCGCGGCCTTGCGCGATCTGAAACAACTCGAAGCGGCACTGTCCGACTACGACCGTGCCGTGGAGCTGGAGCCCGGCATATTCGCCAGGCATGTCAACCGCGCAAATGTGTTGGTGAGCCGGGCGCTGCAGATCGGACCTGCCAATGTGAACGTGTACCTCAATCTGGCCGCCATGCAAAAGGAAAGCGGTCAACTGCAGGCCGCCGTGGCGAGCTACGACAAGGTCTTGTCGATCGATCACGGGCTGGTACAAGTCCACTACAAACGCGGCATGGTACTGCGGCAACTGCAGCGACACGAAGATGCGATTGCCAGCTACGACAAGGCCATCGCGATCGAGCCAGGCGTGGCGGCGGCGCACTACGACCGTGGCAAGTCACTTGAGGCGCTGCGTCGCCATGAAGAGGCCTTGGCCAGCCACAATCGTGTGATAGAGATCGATCCATCCTTCGCCGCTGCGTACTGCGCGCGTGGGGTGGTGCAGCACAAACTCAATCAGTTGGCGGCGGCGGTCGATAGCTACCGCAAGGCAATTGATCTTGCCCCCGAAAAACGTACTCCATAGCTGATGTGAAAATTCAGCAATTGGAGATCGAAGATGAGCAAGAGAAAAGACGGACAGGCCCGGGGCAAATACACCCTGGAATTCAAGCTGGAGGCGGTTCGCCTGGTCAAAGGGGGGC
>CANJPU010000101.1 GCA_947476285.1 Comamonadaceae bacterium
ACCAACAACTGCGACCACCAGGCGCGTATTTGCCACTCCACCACGGTGGCTGGTGTGGCCAATACCTGGGGCTATGGCGCCATGACCAACTCGTACAACGACATGCAAAACAGCAAGTGCGCGTTGTACATCGGATCCAACGCGGCCGAGGCGCACCCGGTGAGCATGCTGCACATGCTGCATGCCAAGGAGACCGGCACCCAGATGATCGTGGTCGATCCGCGCTTCACCCGCACCGCGGCCAAGGCCGACGAATACGTGCGCATCCGCTCGGGCTCGGACATTCCCTTTTTGTTCGGGGTGCTCTATCACATCTTCAAGAACGGCTGGGAAGACCAGAAGTACATCAACGACCGCGTCTATGGCATGGACAAGGTCAAGGAAGAAGTGATGGCCAAGTGGACGCCCGACAAGGTGGAAGAAGCCTGCGGCGTGCCCGAGGCCCAGGTCTTGAAGGTGGCCGAGATGATGGCCAGGAACCGCCCCTCCACCATCGTCTGGTGCATGGGCCAGACCCAGCACACCATCGGCAACGCCATAGTGCGCGCATCTTGCATTCTGCAACTGGCGCTGGGCAATATCGGTGTCTCAGGTGGTGGCGCCAACATCTTCCGTGGCCATGACAACGTGCAAGGCGCCACCGACGTCGGCCCCAATCCCGATTCGCTGCCCGGCTACTACGGCATCGTCGAAGGCGCCTGGCGGCATTTCGCCAAGACCTGGGGCGTTGAGTTCGACTGGATCAAGAGCCGCTTCGCCAACGCCGGCATGATGAGCAAGCCCGGCATCACCGTCTCGCGCTGGATCGACGGCGTGATGGAGAAAAACGAACTCATCGACCAAGATTCCAACCTGCGCGGCGTGGTGTTCTGGGGCCATGCGCCTAACTCGCAAACCCGCGGACTGGAAATGAAGCGGGCCATGGACAAGCTGGACCTGCTGGTGGTGATAGACCCGTACCCTTCGGCCACCGCTGCCATGGCTGCGATGCCGGGCAAGCCCGAAGACCTGAACGCCAACCGCGCTGTGTACCTGCTGCCGGCCGCCACGCAATTCGAGACCAGCGGATCGGTCACCGCGTCCAACCGCTCCATCCAGTGGCGCGAGAAAGTGATTGAGCCGCTGTGGGAGAGCCGCAGCGACCACATGATCATGCAGCAGTTCGCCGACAAGCTGGGCTTTGGCAAAGAGCTGTCCAAGAACTTCAAGATGCAAAAGGTCAAGGGCATGGACGAGCCGGTGCCCGAGGACATCCTGCGCGAAATCAACAAGAGCGTCTGGACCATTGGCTACACCGGTCAGAGCCCCGAGCGGCTCAAGGCCCACATGCGCAACATGGCCAACTTCGACGTCAAGACGCTCAAATCAAAGGGTGGCATCGACAAGCAGACCGGCTACGACCTGAGCGGCGATTACTTTGGCCTGCCCTGGCCTTGCTGGGGCAACCCCGAGCTCAAGCACCCGGGTTCGCCCAACCTCTACGACACCTCCAAGCACGTGATGGACGGCGGCGGAAACTTCCGCGCCAACTTTGGCGTGGAGCGCGAGGGCAAGAACCTGCTGGCCGAAGACGGCTCGGCCTCCAAGGGTGCGGACATCCAGACCGGCTACCCCGAGTTCGACCACATGTTGCTCAAGAAACTCGGCTGGTGGGATGAGCTCACCGACGCCGAGAAGGCCGCCGCCGAGGGCAAGAACTGGAAGACCGACCCCTCAGGCGGCATCATCCGCGTGACCATGAAGAACCACGGCTGCCATGTGTTCGGCAACGCCAAGGCACGCGCCGTGGTCTGGAACTTCCCCGACCCGATTCCACAGCACCGCGAAGCGCTCTACAGCACTCGGCCTGATCTGGTGGCCAAGTACCCCTCGCACGATGACAGGAGGGCCTTCTGGCGCCTGCCCACCCTGTTCAAAACCATCCAACAGAAGAATGTGACCGACAAGTTGGCAGAGAAATTCCCGCTCATCCTTACCTCGGGCCGCCTGACAGAATACGAAGGCGGCGGCGAAGAAACCCGCGCCAACCCCTGGCTGGCCGAATTGCAGCAAGAGGCCTTCGTCGAGATCAACCCCAAGACTGCGGCCGCACGCGGCATTCGCAATGGCGAGCGCGTCTGGCTTGCCTCGCCGACCGGTGCCCGCCTGAATGTGCAGGCCATGGTGACCGAGCGGGTTGGCCCAGACACGGTGTGGATGCCCTTCCACTTCTCGGGCCGTTGGCAGGGCGCTGACATGCTGGCCTACTACCCCAGCGGCGCCGCGCCCATCGTGCGCGGCGAGGCGGTGAACACGGCAACCACTTACGGCTACGACAGCGTGACCATGATGCAGGAAACCAAGACCACGATCTGCAACATCGAACGCGCGGCTTGAGCAAGGAGACGATATGGCACGAATGAAATTTGTCTGCGACGCTGAGCGCTGCATCGAATGCAACGGTTGCGTCACCGCCTGCAAGAACGAGAATGAGGTGCCTTGGGGTGTGAACCGCCGCCGCGTCGTCACGCTCAACGACGGCGTGCCCGGCGAGAAATCGATCTCGGTGGCCTGCATGCACTGCTCGGACGCGCCCTGCATGGCGGTGTGTCCGGTCAATTGTTTCTACCGCACCGACGAAGGCGTGGTGCTGCACGACAAGGATGTGTGCATAGGCTGCGGCTACTGCAGCTATGCCTGCCCCTTTGGTGCGCCGCAGTTTCCATCGGCAGGCACTTTCGGCGTGCGTGGCAAGATGGACAAATGCACCTTCTGCGCCGGTGGCCCCGAGGAAAACGGCTCGCAGGCCGAGTTCGAAAAATACGGGCGCAACCGCCTGGCCGAGGGCAAACTGCCCGCCTGCGCCGAGATGTGCTCGACCAAGGCTCTGCTGGCCGGCGACGGCGATGTGGTGGCCGACATCTTCCGCAATCGCGTGGTCCAGCGCGGCAAGGGCGCTGAGGCCTGGGGCTGGGGCACCGCCTATGGTTCCAAGCAAGCGGGTCAGCCCGGCGGAGCGAAATCATGAAACGCACGCTGTATCTGTCGTGCGCGGTCGCTTCAGCGGTCGCCTTGTCCGCATGCACCGAAAAACCCCAGGCGCTGCAGCCGGGCAGCAAGCTGGACGCGCAAGCCTTCAGTGGCGCTGGCGCGGCCTACACATCGCCCGGCTGGAAGCCCGGTGACAAGACCAGTTGGGAGCAGCACCTGAAGACGCGCACCCAACAGGGCCAGAACGAATACAACCAGGTCGTGAACTGAAAGAGGACGCCCTATGTCAAAGCGTTACTTGCTGATGACCTTTCTGCTGGCACTGGGCCTGTCCGCTGCGGCGCAGACCCCTGCGCCGCAAGACTCTGCGGCTGCGGCCAAGGGCGGCATCCAGAGCCAGAACATCCTGGAGGTCAAGCCCGAGGTCAAACCCGACGCGAGTTCGGACCCCAACTACGCCAAGCAGACCAACGCCGAGCGAGGCCGCGTGCAACCCGGCAACAATGCGCCCATGTGGCGCGGCATTGCCGCTGGCGCAGAGGGCTACAGCAGCCTGCCCAAGAGCCAGGCGCCCGAGGCAGGCGTGCTGATTCAGGCGCAGGTGCAGTATCCGGGCTCACGCATGACCACGGCGGGCGAGGCCTGGAGGCAGGTTCGCAACAACTGGATCATCCCGTACGGCGGCGCCTTGTTTCTGATTGCGCTGGGTGCCCTGGCGATCTTTTACTTCACGCGCGGCCCGCTGGGCCATGGCGCGCACGGCGGCGGCAAGATCGAGCGCTTCACGCCATTCGAGCGTTCGGCCCACTGGACCAATGCCATCACCTTCGTGATACTTGCCGTTTCGGGCATCGTCATGGCCTTCGGCAAATTTTTCCTACTGCCGGCGTTGGGCCTCACATTGTTTGGCGCTCTGACCTATGTGCTCAAGAGCCTGCACAATTTTGCAGGCCCGGTGTTCGCAGTTTCGCTGGTCATTGTCTTTCTTACCTTTGTGCGCGACAACTTTCCGCAGCGCGGCGATCTGGGCTGGCTGCTCAAAGCCGGGGGCGTGTTCAGCAAGACCGGTTATGAGCCGCCTTCGCACCGCTTCAATGCCGGCGAAAAGGTCGTCTTCTGGTTCGGCGTGTTCTTACTCGGGGCGATTTCGGTTTCCTCTGGCTTGGTCATGGACCAGCTCGTGCCCAGCCTGACGTATCCGCGCCAGACGATGCAGATTGCGCACATGATTCATTCGGTGTCTGCCCTGCTGATGATGTGCGTGTTTGCGCTTCACATCTACCTGGGCACCATCGGCATGCGCGGTGCCTACCAGGGCATGCGCACCGGCCATGTGGACGCAGCCTGGGCCAAGGAGCATCACGAATACTGGTACGACGACGTCGTGGCAGGCAAGATCCCCGCCCAGCGCAGCAGCCCCGCAGCCCCGGCCGAACAAGTCAAGACTGCCTGACGCAGCAGGAGAACTATGGTGAAGCACATTCTGGTTTCCTCAATCATCATCGTGGCCAGCAGCATGGCTTTGGCCAAGCTGCCGCCGCTGGACGACGCGGCCAAGGAGAAAGCCGCCGAGGCCGCAGCCAAGGCAGCCTGGCAGGGCAAGGTGGATGGCTACCAGCTTTGCAAGGCGCAGGACAAGGTGGCCTCGAAATACGGGAAGATGGCGCCCAAGCCGGTGGCTGCGGTCAAGGGTGCGCCGGCGCAGCCGGCCGCAACGCCGGGGCTGCCAGCCTGCGCTGACCCAGGCCCCTTTGTCTACACGGCGCCGGGGCAAGCACCAGTGCAGGCAGCGGCCGCACCCGCGCCCGCACCGGCGATGCCTGCCAAGAAGTAGTCGCACCGTCCGGGTCGAGGCCCTGCTCACGTTCCTGATATGGGGCGGGTCACCTGGGCTGCCGCCCCGCATGCTGTAGCCTTCCGTTCATGCACTTCCCATTTCTCACTGAAGCACGCGCACCGCTGACGCAGGAAATCGAAACCGTCAATCAGCACGGGGAGCGCAGCCTCGTCTCCATTCCCGCCGAAAGGCCGCTGACCGTGTATGTGGACAAGAGAGAACTCGTCACGCTCATGACCCTGGGTGCGCGGCCTGAGTGGCTCGTGTTGGGCTACCTGCGCAATCAGCGGCTGGTGCGCAAGGTGGACGAGGTCGAATCCATCACCGTGGATTGGGATGTGGGCTCGGCTGCCGTCAAGACCCGCAGCGGCATCGCGGACATTGCCAAGCGCACCGAGCACCGCGTGGTCACCACAGGTTGCGGGCAAGGCAGTTTGTTTGGCGGCCTGATGGACGAGCTTGATGCAGTCACTTTGCCCGAGGCGTCGATCACGCAGTCGCAGCTCTACGCCATCGTCAACGCCATCAGGCTGCAGGAGAGCGTCTACAAATCAGCAGGCTCTGTGCACGGCTGCGCCTACTTTCGCGGGCAAGACATGCTGCTCTTCGTCGAAGACGTGGGGCGCCACAACGCGATCGACACAATTGCCGGCTGGATGTGGATGCACGGCGCAGCCATGCCTGCGCCGGATGCGCTGGCAGCGCCGGTCTTCTACACCACCGGCCGCCTGACCAGCGAGATGGTGATCAAATCCGCTCAGATGGGTGTGCCCATTGTGGTTTCGCGCAGCGGCATCACGCAGATGGGCCACGCGATCGCCAAGCAGCTTGGCCTGTGCGTGATCGGGCGCGCCACCAACAGGCACTTCCTTTGCTACAGCGCGCCGCAGCGCCTGCAATTGCAGCCCGAGTTGGCCGGGCCACGGCTGCGCGCGGTCGCCTGAGTTCTAAGTCCGGGTCAAACCGCCGGCGGCGATTGGTCTGTCATCGCCAACGCCGAACCGAAAAGGGTAGGTCCGTAAAATTGCACATATGAGCAAACACAAACGTGGCGCGCCCCAGAGAAAGCCAGTTCAGAACGCACTATCACCACAACAACAATCTAGGTTTCAGCAGGCTCTGGCGCTTCACCAACAAGGTCAGCTCGGTCAAGCCAAGCTCATTTATGAAGAGATACTGAAGGCTCAGCCCGGGCACTTTGATAGCCTGCATCTGGCGGGTGTGATTGCCTATCAGACGGGTGAGTTGGCCCAGGGCGTCAAGCTCATCTCCGAGGCCATCAGGCGCAGCCCAGAGCAAGCGACTCCTCACTCAAATCTTGGCCTTGTGTTGCAACAACTTGGCCGACTGGAGGAGGCGGTGGCCAGTTTCGATAACGCCTTGTTGCGCAAGCCCGACTACGCAGAAGCACACAATAACCGCGGCATCGCGCTGAAGGATCTCAAGAGACTGGAAGAGGCAGTGGCCAGCTACGACAAGGCGCTGTCGGTCATGCCCGGCTACGCGCAGGCCTATAACAACCGGGGTAATGCGCAAAAGGATTTGAAACGACTGGACGACGCACTGGCCAGCTACGACCAGGCGTTGTCGATCAAGCCCGACTATGCGCAAGCCTGGAACAACCGAGGCAATGCACTGAGTGATCTGCAGCGATTGGACGACGCACTGGCAAGTTATGACAAGGCTTTGTCGATCAAGCCTGACTATGCACAGGCCTGGAGCAACCGAGGCACGGCGCTTTTAGATCTCAAGCGACTCGACGACGCACTGGCAAGTTACGACAAGGCGCTGTCGCTGGAGCCTGACTACGCGCAAGCTCACTACAACCGAGGCAATGCGCTGCTCGATCTCAAGCGGCTGGATGAAGCGCTGACCGCTTATGACAAAGCCTTGTCAATCAAACCCGACTACCCGCAGGCTCGCAACGGCCGAGGCATTGTCTTGCAGGAACTCAGGCGGCTGGAAGAGGCGCTGGCCAGTTATGACAAGGCGCTGACGCAGCAGGCCGATTACGCGCAAGCCCACAACAACCGAGGCAATGTGCTGCTTGATCTCAAGCGACCGGACGAAGCACTTGCCAGTTGTGACCTTGCCCCTGTTTACCGCACTCCATAGGCTGCCCATTATGCGGACTTCCTGTCTTGCTGCTGGGCCGCGATCCAGCGTTGCTCGAACGTCATCGGGCTGACGTAGCCCAGCGTCGAGTGCAATCTTGTATGGTTGTAGAA
>CANJPU010000102.1 GCA_947476285.1 Comamonadaceae bacterium
ACTGGATGACGTTCTACAACCACCGCAGAATTCATTCGACGTTGGGCTACGTCAGTCCGATGCAGTTTGAGAAAAGCTGGCACGAGGCACAGCTGCTGAAGGCCGCATAGTCGAGCAGCTAAGAGGTACGTCCAACAGGGGCAAGTTCAGTTGAGTTCGCGGTAATAGCCGTAGGTGTAGCCGATGTCGGCCACATAGCCTGAAGTCCAATCGTCGATGATATTCTCCTTTATTGACTTTAACTAACGGGCGCAAGCACTTGTCACCATTTGCCTTTTGTCCGAGATGATCGCATCGATGCGGCGATCAGATCAGCCACTTCCTTGCGGCTGACTTGAAACGCGAAGTCTATCGCGCTCAAGCCCAACTGATTCTTCAGCGCTGGGTCAGCGCCCTCTCGCAGCAGCAATTTCACGGCCTCAAGTGTGCCGTAATTGGCCGCCATCATGAGCGGAGTCGTTCCGTTGGGAGACTCCGCGTCGATGTAGGCGTGTTGCTCCAACAACAGTTCCATGATCGCGATGTGGCCACTGGTCGCGGCGTAATGCAGGGGCGTCCAGCCGGTTTTGTTGATGTCGGCACCGCGCGCGATGAGCTTCTTGACCATATCCAACTGACCCTTCAAGCTCGCGATCATCAAGGGGCTCTCGTCCTGCTCGGTGCGAATTTCGATCCGGGTCTGCGGCCAGTCGATCAGTACCCCAGCCACCTTGGGCGAAGGCTCTCTCAAGGCCAGATAAAGACCCGGGATTCGCTGGGGATCGAGCGTGTTCGGATCAAACCCCCGTCTGAGCAAGGTTTGCACGGCTTCAGAATCATCTCGTTTGATGGCTGTAAAGAAATCCTCATACGACCCTGCGTAAACAAGTGAATATCCAATTAAAGCAACTAGATATATAGATGACTTAAAGCAATTTCTCATTTGAACTGAGGCAAAAACAGCCGCTCGAAATTGTCGCTGGTCAAGTTGGCGATGGCCTGCACGGGGACTTGACGCACCAGTGCCAACTGCTGCGCCACATGCGGCACATACGAGGGATTATTGATCTTCCCCCGATGCGGCACTGGCGCCAAATAGGGGCTGTCGGTCTCGATAAGCAGTCGCTCCTGCGGCACAAAGGCGGCCACGTCGCGCAGATCTTGCGCGCTTTTGAATGTCACGATGCCGGAAAACGAGATGTAAAAACCCATATCGAGGGCTGCCCGCGCGACCTCGGCCGTTTCAGTGAAGCAGTGAAATACGCCACCCGCGGAACCCGCTGAGCCGTCTTCGCCCTCCTCCTTCAGTATGGCCAAGGTGTCAGCCGAAGCGGCCCGGGTGTGAATGATCAGAGGTTTGCCCACACGCCGCGCTGCGCGAATATGCGTTCGAAAGCGTTCGCGTTGCCACTCCATGTCGGAAACTGCGCGCCCGCCCTTTCGCTCCTGCATCTGGTAGTAGTCCAGGCCGGTCTCACCGATGGCCACCACCTTGGGCAGTCTTGAGCGCTCTACCAGGTCGTCGATGCTGGGCTCGGCAATGCCTTCATTGTCCGGGTGCACGCCAACGCTGGCCCAGAAGTTGTCATAGGCAGTTGCCAGCGCATGCACAGACTCAAACTCTTCCAGCGTGGTGCAGATGCACAGGGCCCGGTCAACCTGGGCTTGGGCCATGGCCTCGCGGATTTCTGCCACGCGGCCGGCCAAGTCAGGGAAAGTCAAATGACAGTGTGAATCAACGAACATCGGATCAAACAAGAAGCAACAGGTGGCGCATCCCATCCCATACGGCTTGCGCGCATGGCCGTGGGTGAGTCAGATGGTCTGCGTTGGCCGCTCCGAAGCCAGGTGCGCACCGAGGATTTCCTCGATTCTCACCTTCAGCAGGAGTGATTTTTCGTCAGAAGGGAACCGAATTCCGACGCCCTGGGTCCGGTTGACTGCGGCGCGCGGCGGCGTCATCCAGGCCACCTTGCCGGCAATCGGATAACGCTGCGGATCGTCCGGCAGAGTGAGCAGCACATATACATCGTCGCCCAACATGTAGTCGCGCGTGGTCGGAATGAAGATGCCGCCGTCTGCGAACAGCGGAATATAGGCCGCGTAGAGCGCAGCCTTTTCCTTGATGGCCAACTGGATGACGCTGGGGCGGACTTTGGATGGCGAGGGGGCGGAATTACTCATTTAAGGATGCTCACACCGCGCAGTTTAGGGCCGAGCGGGCCCGGGCCACAAGGGATTCCAGCATCAGGCCGGAATTGAATGGGTGTTCCACCGTCCTGGCCGTTCGCAACAGCTCGCGTGACCATTCGCCCAAGGCTGTGTAAGAGGCGGGGGGTGGCAGGTCGGCGGTATCAAAGTAACGCGGGCTCGCCCCCGCCTTTAGGGCCATCAGATCGTGGCACAGCTTGAGCAGCGCATCCACCGCCTGCGCAGGCGACAACTGGGCCAAGCCTGCGCCATCACCCCGCGCGACCGCTCTGGGCAGGGCTGCCCATGCCGCCGTATCGCGATCCGAGCGCGCGAAGGCCAGGGCATCGTCGGGTCTGCCCCCAGCCGCCTTGAGAACGGCGCTGATCTCGGACGCCTTCACGCCCTGCTCTGCAAGCCATTGCCCGGCCTCATCTTCCTTTGGCCACACCAAGGCATGACCGATGCATCGGCTTCGAATGGTGGGCAGCAGTTGGTGGGCCGCTTCGCTAGCCAGCACAAAGCGCACATCGCCGGGCGGCTCTTCCAGGGTCTTGAGCAGCGCATTGGCCGTCACGTGGTTCATGCGTTCAGCGGGGTAGACCATCACCACCTTGCCGCGGCCACGCCCGCTGGTGCGCTGTGAAAATTCCACCGCATCGCGCATGGCGTCCACCCGTATTTCCTTGCTGGGCTTGCGCTCCTTGCCGTCGATTTCCTTCTGAGCCATTTCGCCCAGGGGCCAATCCAGCTCCAGCATGATGGTCTCGGGCATGAGCACACATAAATCGGTATGCGCCCGCACGTCGATTGCGTGACAGCTCTTGCAAGTTCCGCACGCGCCCTGCGCAGTGGGCTCGTCGCACAGCCAAGCCCTGGCCAGCGCCATCGCAAGGTCGTATTGGCCAAGGCCAGACGGGCCGTGCAGCAGCCAGGCGTGGCCACGCAGGGCCAGCAACTCGCGCAGTTGCGCAGACAGCCACGGTGCCAAGGCGCTCATGCTGGCAGTCCTTTGGCCCGCACCGCAGCCACCACTTCATCCCATACCGCTTCGCGCGGCAGATCTGCATGAATGCGGGCGAAGCGTTGCGGGTCTTGGGCCACGCGCCTGGCATAGCCTGCTGCGACTCGATTGAAAAACTCAACCGGCTGAGATTCAAACTTGTCCGGCACCCGCGCGCCCGCAAGCCGCGCGGCTGCCACCGATGGTTCGAGCTCGAACAGCAAGGTCAGCTCTGGCTGGCGCAAGGCTGAGGCGCTGGTATTTTGCACCCAGCGTTCAAGCTGGCCCAGCACCTCCCAATCGAAGCCCCTGCCACCGCCCTGATATGCGAATGTCGCGTCGGTGAAGCGGTCGCACAGCACCACATCGCCGCGCGCCAGCGCCGGCTCGATCACCTGCAGCAGGTGATCTCTGCGGGCCGCGAACATCAGAAGCGCCTCAGTCAAGGCGTCCATGGGCTCGTTGAGCGCCAGCGCGCGCAGCTTCTCCGCCAGCACGGTTCCGCCGGGCTCGCGGGTGACGGTCACGGATCTTCCTGCCGCGCGCAAGGCTGCGGCCAAGCTCTCGACGTGGCTGGATTTTCCGGCCCCGTCTATGCCTTCGAAACTGATGAACACACCTGCTCCCATGTCTGCCATCGGGCTATTGTGCGCTGGCTCATTGCTTGCGCTGAAACTTGTTGACCGCGCGATTGTGCTCTTCCAGGCTGGGGCTGAACTGGCTGCTGCCATCGCCCCGCGCCACAAAATACAAGGCCTTGGTCTGCGCAGGTTGCACCGCCGCCATCAATGAAGGCTTGCCCGGCATGGCAATGGGCGTGGGCGGCAGCCCAGTGCGCCTGTAGGTGTTCCAGGGTGTATCGGCCAGCAAGTCTCTCTTGCGCAGATTGCCGTCAAATGCACTACCCATCCCATAGATCACCGTCGGGTCGGTCTGCAGGGGCATCCCGACTCGCAGACGGTTGTTGAACACGCCTGAGATCATGCTTCTGTCGGCTGCCTTGCCGGTTTCCTTCTCAATGATGCTGGCCAAGATCAGCGCATCATCGGCAGTCTTGGCCATGGCCAGTGGTGATCGAAGCGCCCAGGCATCGGCCAGACGCCGGTCCATCGCCCGCAAAGCGCGCCTGAGCACCGCCACGTCGCTGCTGCCTTTGGCATAGGTGTAGGTGTCGGGATAGAAGCGGCCCTCCGGGTGTTGGCCGGGCCTGCCCAGCAGCAGCATCAAGTCTGTGTCCGACAAGTCGCGGCTGTCGGGCTTGAGCTGTGCTTCCCTGGCCAAGGCAGCGCGAACTTGCCGAATGTTCCATCCCTCCACCAGGGTCACGGCTCTGAGGCTTTCCTCGCCGCGTGCCAGTTTGGCCAGCAAGCGCCGGGGCGTGATGCCCAGTTCCAGCTCGTAGCTGCCAGCCTTGATGTCGCGGGCTTGTCCGGAAAACCGGAACCAGAAGTAGAGCAAGCGCGGATTCACATCCACGCCGGCATCCTTGACAGACTGGGCCACCCCGCGCGGCAGCGAGCCCGGTTCGATTGACAAGTCCAGCGTGGGCGCACCCATGCGCATGGGCAGATGAACCCACCACAAGGCCCAGCCGCCCGCGCCGAGCACCGCCAGGCCACCGAGCAGAAACACAGTCAAGAAAAAACGACGCACCGACTGCTGCCCCTATGCCATGAAGTGGAATGAAGCGAGGATGATAATTCACGCATGAACTATCCATTGAACGGTGTCAGCCCCCTGCCCCACCTGGGCGTGATCGGCGTGCAAGGCGACGACGCGGCCAGCTTTCTGCAGGGCCAACTCACGCAAGACTTTGCGCTGCTTGAGGTGTCGCAGGCACGCTTGGCCGCCTACTGCACGGCCAAGGGGCGCATGCAAGCCAGTTTCATTGGCTTGCGGCGTGCACCGGGCGACTTTGTCCTGCTGATCAGCCGTGACATCCTGCCCGCCACTCTCAAGCGCCTGTCCATGTTCGTGCTGCGCGCCAAAGCCAAGCTGCGCGACGCCAGCGACGAGTTTTCCCTGTATGGCTTGGCCGGCAACGCGCTGCAAGGCGCGGTGCTTGCGCCGTGGAGTCGACTCGATCGAGACGGCTCCACTTTCATCGGTCTGTATCCCGCACAAGGTTCTGCCCGGGCCTTGTGCATAGCCCCAGCAGGCGCAGCAGTACCGCAAGGCCCGACTCTGACGCTTGAAGACTGGCAGTGGGGCGAGGTTCAAAGTGGCATCGCCAGCATCACCGCCCCAATTGTCGAAGCCTTCGTGCCTCAGATGCTCAACTACGAATCAGTGGGTGGCGTGAACTTCAAGAAGGGCTGCTACCCCGGCCAGGAGATCGTCGCACGCAGCCAGTTTCGAGGCATCTTGAAGCGTCGCGCCTACCTCGCCCACTCGACGCAGGCGCTGCAGGCCGGACAAGAGATCTTCCATGATTCCGACACCAGCCAACCCTGCGGCCTGGTAGCACAGGCCGCGCAGGCGCCAGGCGGCGGCTGGGATGCAATCATCTCCGTTCAAACTTCAGCCACACAGGGCGGCGTGCTCACGGCGCAGAGCGCCCAAGGCCCGGCCCTGACCGTTGAGCCCGCGCCCTACCCCTTGCTGGCCGATGTCTGAGTTGCGCTAGCTGGCGTAGATGGCATGGCGGGCAGGCCCAGTCTGGCTCTGAAGTCAGACGGTATCTGGTTCAGAACAACAGGGCGCTGGGTTTCGTTGGCAAGCGACAAGGCCTCACGAAATGCGGCCATGGCTTTCGCATCGTCTTTTGCGGCGATGGCGTACATCTTGCCCAGTTGTGCATAGTCGGTGGCTTTGGATGTCGGCGCCAGTTGCATACGCAGCGCCATGGCCCGCGCCGCGAATTCGAACTGACCCGCACGCCACCCGAGGATGAATGCGCCTGTTACCAGGTCGTTGTCATAGATGCCCTCGTCAATCGATTGGTGGGCTCGCTGCAATGCGCGCTCTTCCTGGCCCAGCCGACCCAGTACGATGATTTCAAGTGAACGCACCGAAGGCGCGCGCGGTTGCAGCTTGATGGCGCGGTCGAGCAATTGCGCGGCCCGCGCGGTGTCGCCCATGGTGATGTGGCCACGCGCGGCATTGGTCAGCAGCGCCACCACATGAGGACGCGACGCCAGCACGCTCTCCCAGATCCAGGTTGCATTTCGCCATTCACCCCATCGGGCCAGCTCATCGGCCACCATGGGCGTGATCTTTCGGTAATGCGGATTGATGCGCACGCCCTCTTGAATCAATCCCGGCGATGTCCCAGAACTTGTTGAACAGATGAGCTGAGGGTGGCGGCTCCTTTCGCCCGCATGTGAACATGCGGGTGCCTAGCAAGCAAAGAAAGGAACCACCGAAATGAAGTCTCTCACAAAGTC
>CANJPU010000103.1 GCA_947476285.1 Comamonadaceae bacterium
AATCGAAACAGAATGAAAGTGATGGATTCGCGCCCAGGGCTAGGCGCAAACCGCAGACATAGCCATAGCTATGGCGAGGATTTGCAACGACGCCATGGGTGCGAAGACGCACTTTCATGTTTCGATTCTTCTGTGTTGGGGCACTAGGAGCCTGTTTCAGGCTGACAAGCTCAGGGCGAACGGGGTAGGTAGATGTCATGAATTAGGAAAAGATAAATTGATTGAGCCAATCGGCTTTTCGACTCTTGCAAACTTTCAAAATATCTTGTTGCTAACGGATTTCCCGCCGTCGACCACGAGAATCGCTCCGGAGGTGTAGGCCGATTTCTGCGATGCCGCAAATGCGATTGCAAAGCCGATTTCCTGCGGCTGGGCAAGCCTTTGGAATGGCAATGCCGCCTTCTCGCTCACAGCGGTGCCTGCGGCATCGGCAAGCTTGCGATGGCGCTGCGTATCCGTCGAACCTGGCGATATTCCAACTACCCGGATGTTGTCCCGCGGGCTGCTTGCGCCCAGCGTCTGGGTAAAAAAATCGAGGGCCGCGTTTCCCATTCCGCCGCAGCAATAGCCTGGGTCCTTCCTCAAGGAGCCGGTGCCAAGCACATTCACGATCACGCCGCCACCGCGTTCCTTGATGATCGGATAGAAGGTGCGGCACATATTGATGTAGGCGAAGACCTTGGAATCCCATCCCTCCCGCCAGCGCGCCTCAGAGATCTCAAACAGGCTGCCACTGGGAATAGAGCCGGCGTTGTTCACCAGAATGTCGACGTTGCGATAGCGACTGGCCAGCGTGGCGATCTCTTCGCTCTTGGACAGATCGTGCGCGGCGACACAAACGTCAACCTTGAATTCGTCCAGGATCGCTTGGCGTGTCTGCTCCAGCCGGGCTGCATTTCTGGCCACCAGGATCAGGTTGACGCCTTCCGCAG
The DNA here is from genome assembly GCA_947476285.1 of Comamonadaceae bacterium. Classification (GTDB taxonomy): domain Bacteria; phylum Pseudomonadota; class Gammaproteobacteria; order Burkholderiales; family Burkholderiaceae_C; genus Ramlibacter. Next base: position 933 of record CANJPU010000103.1, read on the forward strand.
CCAGCACCGTTGCAGTCGCAGCGCCGATGCCCTGCGAACCACCGGTGATCAAAGCGGTACGCCCCGCCAGTCCCAAATCCATGGCGTTCTTTGGGTTAAGGGGAAACGCTGGTGCCTGAGCTTTTGGATTGCGCCGCAGATCGCGCGACATCAGCCAACTTCTGCTGGATCAGCTCGGCTGAAAGGCCCACCGGCTGCAACTGCGCAGGCATGCCCTGCGGCCGCTCGCATTCCACCGTACCCATTTCACCTGGGACCACGACCTCGATGGAAAACTTGTCCGCAGACACGTAGAGCTCGTTGTGCTTCACGCCACCAGGAATGAAGAACGCGTCGCCCGGGCCGAAATATGCCACGGTGCCGTCCTCGAACTCAAGGATCTCCTCGCCCGCCATCATGTACACGAACTGCATTTCGCAGGTGTGGTAGTGCCAGCCGGTCGACTCCGTCATGCCAGCGATTGCCCTGGTTTCGGTGACGCGCATCCGGCCCGCGCTAGCGGCTTTCACGCCGAGGTCGCGGTAATGAAAGAAGCTGCGGCGACCCGGCACCATCTTCGCTTGGCTGGCATAGTCCAGCGCGAGTTTCATGGTGGCGGCTGGCGCTGGGTTCTGTTCGATTGCATTGGTCATATGATTCCCGTGTGCGTGGTGCAGGTGGCTGCGTGGCTTCAACCCAGGTTCAATCCAGGGTCAGTCCGGTGGATTTCACAACCGGTTCCCATTTGGCGATTTCTGCGGTGACGAAGCGATCCATCTCAGGGCCGGTCGTCGTGAACGGCTCTGCTCCGCGGTCGCGAAAATAGCGGACCATGGCATCGCTTTTGACGATGTCGGACACCTCGCGCTGCAGGCGATTGACAATGTCGGACGGCGTGCCGGCCGGCGCCATGAGACCAATCCATGCGACGGCCTCGTAGCTTTGCAGTGCGGGGATACCGGTTTCGCGCATCGTGGGCACGTCGGGCAATTGTGACGAGCGGACGATGGAGGTGACGGCCAGTGGCACTGCGCGCTTGCCTTGAATGAGCGGCAGCGTCGAGACAATCGTGTCCACCAACAGCGGCACTTGGTTGCCGATGAAATCGGCCTGGGCGGGGGCACTGCCCTTGTAGGGAATGACGGTGATGTCCGCGCCGGTCACGGCCTTGAACATTTCGCCCGACAACTGCTGCAGGCCACCCAGCCCGCCGGTTGCGTAGTTGAGCTTGCCTGGGTTTGCCTTCGATTGCCTGATGAGATCTTGAATCGATGTGATGCCCGAAGCCGGCGTCGCCAGGAAAACCAAGTCCACCTTTCCCAGCATGGATACGCCAACGAGATTCTTGCGGGCGTCGTAGTTGAGTTTTCGGTAGAGCGTGTGGTTCACGGCCATCGCACTACCGGCAATCAACAAGGTGTACCCATCTGGCGTCGCCCGCGCGACGAATTCATTGCCAATATTGGAGCCCCCACCAGCCTTGTTTTCGACCACGATCGGCTGTCCCAGGCGTTCGCCCAGTTGTATAGCCACCGCCCGCGCCAGGATGTCGATCGCGTTGCCCGGCGGAAATGGAATGACCATACGGATCGCCTTTTCTGGCCACGCCGCGTTGGCGACGCCTGCCCAAGCGCAGCACAGGAATGCGACGAGGACCAGCCAGCGCCTGGTGCAAAGATGTGTTTTCATTTCAAGCTTCCCCTATTTGCTTCTGATACTTATCAGTGGCGAGGTGCGCAGGGGCAGGATGCGAGGAGCACTTGCCGTGCTTGTCCCGTCCCCTTATGAAATGCATCATATCGAGTGACTCATATCTGCAGTTTCGGGTAATCCCGTACCAACCGTTTGTGTTTTGGCATTGATTAACAAAGTCACAGTGGAATTGATGAAGGGCCTGAATTTGAAAGCGAAATGGCGGACTAAAATTCAAATCTACTTGCGCGAGCAATAGAGGAGAAGACCCAGTGCAATGGCCTGAATTCAAAGGTATGACATGCGTGGTCACCGGCGCGGGTGGTGGCATCGGCCGGCGCATCAGCCTGGACCTGGCGCGAGCCGGCGCGAAGCTGATGCTGCTCGATGCCAGTGAGGAACGCTGCCAGGCCACCCGCCAAGAGGCGCAGTCGATGGGCGCGAGCTGTGAGGCCGCCGTGCTGGACCTCACCAACCGCGCCGCACTGCAAGAGGCTGCGGCCCAAAGCGCCGCGGCATTCGGCGCGGCTCGTGTGCTGATTAGCACCATTGCCATCTCCGGCCGGCCCGACGCGCTGATCGACCTTGACCTGGCCAAATGGCAACGCCAGATCGACGTCAACCTCACCAGCTACTTCTCCACGGCTCAGGTGTTTGCGCACCAGATGCGCGACGCCGGCGGTGGCAGCATCGTTCATGTGGGCTCGCTGGCAGGCCAATTTCCACAGCCCAACAGTGGGGCCTACAGCACCTGCAAGGCCGGCGTGGCGATGCTGTCACGCGTGATGGCCCTTGAATGGGGGGCCTACAACATCCGCAGCAACGTGGTCAGCCCGGCCATGGTGCGCACGCCATTGAGCGAGCGCCTCTACCAGGACCCCGATGTGCTTGCCCGGCGCACCGCGATGGTTCCGCTGGGCCACGTGTCCGATCCTGAGCAGATCAGCCAGGCCGTGATGTTCCTGGCAAGCGAACGTGCAAACTACGTTACCGGCCAGGACCTACTGGTTGACGGAGGTCTCAGCCAGAAGCTGATGGGCCTGATGCCCGTTCCGGCGGCCAAACCCTGAGCGACGTCCCAACAAAAACGGGATCTAACGCGCCGTGAAAGTAAAAAGTAACGCCCCCGTCACTCATCTCCCCAACATGGGAGCTACCCGCCGGTGCCAGCTGAAAGTCGCCTGTGCGAAGCAGGATATCCCCCAGATACATGTCGCCCTCCAGCACCAGGCAATCTTCGTCAATGGCGTGGTGATGGTCGACTACCGAAGCCGCGGGCTCAAAACGCACCAGCATAGAGACAACCTGCGAATCGCCACACAAAGCCGTGACACTGACGCCGGGCGTTGTGGGTACCCAGCGCTTTGGCTTCATGGCGGCGCGTTGCACAGCGGCCAATTGCCACCAATGCGCTTCTAAAGGGGCGAGGTCCTGCAGTGGTGCCAACCGACGGCGAACATAGACGGTGGTCGGGGCGGCTGTCACCCAAGCCTGCTCGTTCAATGCCTGGTCGCACACCAGATATCCATGTTCTCCCACGCTTGGCAATTCCGGGGCAGTGCAATGGCGTAGCTCTCCGTGCACGACCAGCACTTCCATTGCTAATGTACCCGCTGGCCATGGCATACATTGCCCCGTCATCAGCGTCCATAATTCGACTGAAAAGTGCTGGTTCTTACGCAGAATTCTTGTCTGCATCGACGCCTGCGGGTCAACCGGGAGAGGATCATCCCGGCGTGAGGTGGTGTAGCACCGATGGGCATGGACACTAGCCCGCAGTCGCGCCATCAATTCGGTATGGAGGCGTTCGCGATGCGCATCCAGATAAGCCTGTGCCTCGCCTGATGTTTGCGGTTGGCCAGTCGCTGGGCCGGGAATGGTTTCGATGTGCATTTGCGAGGCCTCATTGCGCCGCCGGCGCAACGTCGGTGCCTAACGAGTCCCGCAGCGTGAGCAAACTGCGCCGCAGATGGGACTTGACTGTGCCTAGTGGCAGTCCTATCTGCTCCGCAATTTCCTGATGGGTTAGCCCTCGGTAAAAGCTGAGCGATACCAGCTGCCGTCGCAATGGGTCCAACTGCTCAAGTGCCGCCTGCAACGCACTGTCCTGCTGTGCAGCAACGAGCAGGTCGTGTGGGCCGGCATCTTCACTGGCAATACAGTCGTCCAATGTGTCAGATGCCTGATTGTGGGACTGCGGCGTACGCATATGGCTGCGTGCCGCATCCAGCGCCCGCGACCGCGCGATGGTCAGCACCCACGCCGGCACCGAGCCCCGCGCGCCGTCGAAGCGCGGCGCTTGCCGCCAGACCTGCCAGAAAACATCCTGCAGCACCTCTTCGGCGCTGGCGGTGTTGCGTGTAATCTGCAACGCCAGCGAGAAAACGGCACCCCCCAAACGGGCATAGAGCGACGCAAGGGCCTGCTCATTCTGGTGCATGACTTTTGTTATGAGGGCTGGGAGCGAATCAGCTGCCAGGGGGTCGGTGGTGTTCAAAGTTGCTATCGCCTGGCCGGACTCCGCATCCCATGCATCCTGGTCACTGCCTGGCGCTGGCGTGTCCAGCGGCTCGTCGAGCTCCTCCGGCTTCTCGGTCTGCGGATGGGTTGCTGACATCTCAAACCTTTGAAAGGAAGGTGCTGACCGGGACGGTGCGCATGACAAGGTTTGTAACACAGACGGTGCTCGCGAAGTACTGGTGCCGGGCTAATTAGTAGTCGTTTCAAGCTTGGGTGCAACCGGGCGACATGCCCGGCTGTATCAGATACGCCGCAAGTCGCCTCTCGGATGCAAAAGCCGAGCCTTTGCGGCGCTTTACGGGTTTTGCATCCATGAGGCATGTTTCAGCGGAATGACAGCAACGACTATCTCAGGCAAAATGTCTTCATTCATATTCACGAACACAGGCGGGTACTCAACGATGCAGCCGCAAGCCAATGCAACCGAACTGGACAGCGAGAGCCTGGACCAATTGGCCGGGGTTATTGCTGCGCAGCTATCCGTTACACGGCCGCCAGCGCAGCGCGATGCCGCGATTGCATCCGGGCTGTTGCAGCGTGCGCGTCGCAGCGCACAGGCCCACCGTGAATTTGTCACTTTGCGCCGGGAAGACCGGGTCTATACAACTGTAAGTGCAGGAGTGCGCAGCCATACCCTCAGGCATGGCAAAGGCGTGCGGATTGATTTGCTTAGGCTGGAGCCCGGCGCCAGTCTGAACTGGCCGGATGGTGTCGTCGCGCAGGAAGTCCTGGTAACAGAGGGCGCATTGAATGAGGGCTTGAACGATGCCATGGCTGTGCACTCGCTTTGCCTGCGCAGTGAGCTTAGCCAGTCGTTGGTGGCAGGGTCTGCCGGGGCGCGTTTGTACGTCCGTCAGCTCACCGTGCCTGAAGAACTCCCGGAAATTGAAAAGAACTGGTGGTACGCGACCGAACCCGCGCAGGCCTCGGCATGGGAGACTCTCTCGGAAGGCGTCGAAATCAAGGTTTTGCGCGGTGTGGGTGGCGTCATGTCAACCCTGGCCCGGATTGCGCCTGGTGCCCAGGTAGTGGACCATGGCCACATGCTGGATGAAGACTGCCTGATGCTGCAGGGCGATCTGTTTCTGGGAGATATTTTGCTCAGGCCGGACGACTACCAAGTGGCTCCTGCCGGCTGCAACCACGTCAACAGCATGAGCGATACCGGAGCCCTCTTTTACTTTCACGGGCACATGCCGACACCCGTCTAGGTTTCGCCCGGCTCCTTAAAGTTATCGCGCAGATTTGTCGAATAAGGGCAATGTCCCGATCACTGTTGAACGCTGCCGGGTGACGGCTCCTCTGACGTGATACTACGCGGCTTTTCTTTCGCTGGCCTGCACGGCGGTTTGCCGAGCCTCCAAGACCGTCATCAGGAAGTTCATATCCCGATGCCCGCGCAGC
>CANJPU010000104.1 GCA_947476285.1 Comamonadaceae bacterium
ATTTCTACAACCATACAAGATTGCACTCGACGCTGGGCTACGTCAGCCCGATGACGTTCGAGCAACGCTGGATCGCGGCCCAGCAGCAAGACAGGAAGTCCGCATAATGGGCAGCCTATGGAGTGCGGTAAACAGGGGCAAGGTCAGGCAAAGGGCCCGATGACGAAAGCCAGTATGGCCAAGGATGGCATGAAGAAGGACGGAATGGCCAAGGACTCCATGAAGAAGGATGCCATGGGCAAAGACGAAATGAAAAAGTAGCCGTGTCCCTTGGGCTTTGATTCTTCCCGAGAACTTTCGCTCGGGCGTATTGTTCTGCTAAATGAAGGAGGGCATTGTCATGTTTGGCATATCTGTCACAAGCCGGATCGTGAAGTTGGCTGCGGTCACTACGCTGGTGTTCTTGGTCCTTGCTTATGCCAGGCCCGGCTCGGCCCTCCAGGACAACAAAGGCAGCGCGCCGGCAGAAGCGGCAGGCAATTGGCAAACTGCCGTCTTCGCTGGCGGCTGTTTCTGGGGCGTGGACGCTGTGTTCAGGCACGTCAAAGGTGTGTCTGACGTCGAGTCCGGCTACGCCGGAGGGCGTCCGAGCACTGCAAAGTACGACCAGGTCAACCGAGGTGACACCGGACATGCCGAGGCAGTGCGCGTGCGCTTTGATCCATCACAGGTTTCTTATCAACAACTGCTGCAAGTATTCTTTAGCGTGGCCCACGATCCTACCCAACTTAACCGGCAAGGCCCCGATGTGGGAAGTCAATATCGCTCTGCCATCTTTTACACCAGCTCTGATCAGGACAAGATGGCGAAAGCCTATGTGCGGCAGCTAACAGGCGCACACAAGTTCTCCAAACCTATCGTCACGGAAATCGTGCCCTTGCAACAGTTCTATCGAGCTGAAGAGTATCACCAGAACTATTTGGCTTTGCATCCCGACCAGCCCTACATTGTTTTCAACGACATGCCCAAGCTGGAGCAACTACGCAAACAGTTACCGATCCTCTATCGGTAACTGAGGCCTTTGCAGCAGGCTCTTTTGCTCGACGCTGACGGCGTCGGCCAGGGCACGCAAGAACCTTCGCTGATCACACAGCAAGACTAAGAGCTGACTCCATAGACGTGTCGTACATAGTCAGCACTTAGTTTTTCGTCCAGGACATCTTCGCGCACCGCCTGCGGATCGCGCTGCGACGGCTCGCCGTAGCCTGCGGCGCCGGGTTGGATGTACATGAGCCGGTCGCCGGCTTTGACTCGCATATCCACCGTGCTCCTCAGGGGCAGCTCGGTCTCTTTCCCATCGGAGATCAGCGTGACTCTGCTGCGCGTGCCGTCATGGCCGCCCTGCAGCCCCTTGGGCAGGGACGTGACACGACAATTGCGAACGATGAGTAAGCCGTCGCTGAGAAAGCGATAGCGCCGATAAACTGACAACGCACCGCGAAATTTTCCGGCGCCGCCGGTATCGGGCACAAAACCTGTACCTTCCAGGACCACTGGCGAGACCAGCTCCAGGACCTCCGCCGAAACGCTGCGAAACAATCCCCCGAGGGCCATGGGTACGACGCCCTCCACACCATCTTGTGTTGGACGTGCCCCCCACCCGCTGGCGAAGATGTCTCGTGTGTTCATCTTGCGCGCACCTTCGCGCTTGTCAGGCTGGAACAGCAGCGTATTTGCACCGCCGTCTCCGCCAGCAAACACCCGGTGAGGTGCGGCCTTGGCCAGCGCAGCGTAGATGAGATCGATGATCCGCCACATCACCATGCCACGCGCCCCCACGGCGGCAGGGAACAGTGGATGGACGATCGAACCTGGCTCTGCCGTGACCTTCATGGCGCGCAGCAGGCCTGCATTGATAGGTGCATGCCCGGCAAACACCGAAATGAGAGAAATGTAGGCACACGCCGCCGCCAGGTTAAAGGGCACATTGACCGCAATCTTCACCTGAGGTGCCGAGCCTTTGAAATCGACCGACACCGAGTCGCCCTCAATACAGACCGTGGCCTTCAGCGCGATGCCAGGGCCTCCCATGCCGTCGTCTTCAAAAACTTCCTCTGCGCTGTATTGGCCATCGGGCAATTCGGCAATGCCCTTGCGGATGATGGCCTCGCTGTAATTGCGCAGTTGCTCGTTGCACTGGCGAACGCGCTCGGCGCCGTATTTTTTCAGCAATCGCTGGAACTCCAGCACGCCGCGCTGGCAGGCTGCGGCCTGTGCCTGCAGATCGCCAACCACTTCTTCGGGCGTGCGCACATTGGCGCGCACGATGTCGTACACGGTTTCGTCAGGCACGCCTTCGCGGTACAAGCGCACCGTGGGTAGGCGCAAGCCTTCCTCGAAGATCTCGGTACAACTGATGCCCGTACCGCCAGGAAAACGGCCGCCGATGTCGGAGTGGTGCAGCACTGTGACGACATAGCCCTCCACCCTGCCCTGCCAGAAGATGGGCGCCACCAGAATGATGTCCGGCAAGTGCGAAGCACCACCATACGGATCGTTCGAGATAACGATGTCGCCTTCTGCCAGCTTGTCTCGGAATTTATTCAAGAACAGCGGCATGACGCCGGTGACGTAGCCGATCTGTAGACCGATGGCGAAACCCTGCGCCAGAATGCGGCCCTCTTCATCCACGATGCTGGTGGAAAAATCGCCCACCTGCGCCGCCAGTGAGCGCGCCGTACGTTTGAGAGTGATGCCCATGTTCTCGCCGATGGAGATCAGCTCGTTCTTCATCACTTCGATCAAGATGGGGTCAAGATCCCTGGTGCGTGTGCTGCTCACTCAGTATCTCCCATCATCGTTAGAACGATATTGCCAAAAGAATCCAGGCTAGCCTGCCAGCCTGGTGGCACCAGCACGGTGGTGTCGAACTCATCGAACACCGCCGGTCCGTCCACCGGTGAATCCAGCGTGTCGCGCAGGCAGATGGTCGCCGGCAGACTGCCGTGGTCCGGGCCAAAGTAGGCCGTGCGCGTTGCGACCGGTGAGGCCTGCCGCGTGCGTCGCTGGGCGTGAAAATCATCGGCCATCGCCTGGATGTCCAGACTCGTGGTGGTGGCTTGGGCACGCACACGCAGGTTCACCACCCACACGGGCTCCTGTTCGCGCCGGTAGCCGTAGTTGCGTTCATGCTCGGCATGAAAGCGCTCGCTCAACTGCGCCACGAAGAGGTCTGGGTCCTGCCCCTCGGACAATGGCAAGGTCATCTCGAAAGACTGGCCCTCGTAGCGCAGGTCAATCAGGCGCTGCAATTGCCAGTGCTCGCGCGGCACTTCGGCAGTGACAATCTCGCTGCCCAAAGCAGCCTCCATGCCCTCGAACAGACCCGCCACCTCCACTGGATCGGTCTCCACCAATCGCGTCGGATGGCTTCGCACGACGTCACGGCGCATGTTGGCCAGAAGCAGGCCCAACGCACAAAACAAGCCTGGCAGCAGCGGAACATAAACCTTGCGGATGCCGATGCTGGCGGCCAGATTGGCCGCGTGAATGCCGCCAGAGCCGCCGAAGGAAACCATGACACAGTCGCGCGGATCGCGGCCGCGCTCGCTGGTAACCGCGCGCAGGGCACGGGCCATTGTTGCGTTGCCGATTTCGTGAATGCCATAGGCGAGTTCCTGCAGCGCAATGCCAGCGCTCTCAGACAGCGGCGTCAATGCCGCCTGTGCGGATTCGAAGTTCATGGGTACGGATCCGCCTGCGATGGCAGTTGCGTTCAAGTAGCCCAGGACGAGGTTGGCGTCCGTGATCGTCGGCTGCACGCCGCCTCTGCCATAACAGGCTGGGCCGGGCACGGCCCCGGCGCTTTGCGGTCCCACGCGCAGCGCACCGCCCTCGTCCAGCCAAGCGATGCTCCCGCCACCCGCACCCACTTCGGCGATTTCGAAGGCTGACACCGACAATGCGTACCCAGCGCCTTTGACCAAACCACCCGCGTTGATGCCGGCGCCGACTTCGTAGTCGGCCGATTCCGAGACTTGGCCATCTTCGATGAGGCAAGCCTTGGCCGTGGTGCCGCCCATGTCAAACGCCACCACGCGCTCCAGGCCCATGGCGCGCGACAGCTTGGCTGCCGCCAGCGCCCCCGCGGCAGGACCGGATTCGATCATATGAATGGGCCGCTGCCGTGCATGCTGCCCACTCATCAGGCCACCATTGGACTGCATCACGAGCAGGTGATCGTTAAAGCGACGCAGTTCACCTTCCAACTGGTCCAGATACTTTTGCACCACCGGCATCAGGTAGGCATTGAGCGCGGTGGTCGAGGCGCGTTCGTATTCTCGCGCCTGCGGCAACACCTCGTGCGAGACGGAGACCTTCACCTTTGGAAGCTGTTCGCGCAGGAGGGCTGCTGCCCGTTCCTCGTGTACGGGGTTGGTGAACGAATGAAGAAAGCAAATCGCCACCGACTCCACGTCCGATTGGCGCAGGCGTTCGATCGCCTGTTTCAATTCAACTTCATCAAGGGGTTGATCCACCTCACCGGTCGACAGCACACGTTCGGTCACTTCCATGCGCCGCCGGCGGGGGATGAGCGGCGGGGTGCGCTTCCATTCAATGTCGTACACGCCAGGCCGCGCGAGTCTGCGCATTTCCAGTTCGTCACGAAAGCCTCGTGTGGTGATCAAGCCGGTGACCGCGCCCTTGCCTTCCAGCACAGCGTTGGAGCACACCGTGGTGCCGTGCACAATGCCGCTCACACCTTCGGCCTGGGTCTCATCGAGTGCCTGCTGAACGCACTGCGCCACGATGCTTCCAATGGAGTCGGGCAATGTCAGTACCTTGTACCTCAACACCTGGCCGGTACTGACGGAAATCACCACGTCAGTAAACGTGCCGCCGACATCGAACGCAACGCGCAGGCGGGTGGCACTGTGCCGGTTGGGTGGGGCCATAGGTTCGCTCATCTCCTTGATGGTCGCCCAGCCAATGGGGGGCGGATCGGCTGCGAACTCGACCCGCTCTACGTCGCTCTACGTCGCTCTACGTCTTAGTGCCGAGCTGAATGGGTGAGTTGCACGAGACGATGATACAGGTTTAACGTCAGTTGGTTTTGATGGGGTTTCGGCCGGAAGGCCTGCAAGTGCGGGTGAAGGCGAAGGGGCGCAAGCCCCGATTGACGCTGGCGCGGCGCGTCGATATGATCGCCTCGCCGGTGCGTCAGCGCTTGGACACCCGCACACTGTCCGTTCGCCGACAGGTCATCACAAGAAGAACAAGAAGTCAGCCCCCATCGTCGCCGTTCCACAATCAATGAGGCAAACATGATTCACACCTTGCAGCGTCGCGCAGCTCAGTTGGCTGCAAGCATCTTCGGGGCCATCCTCGTGCCGCTCACTCTGCTGGTGCCCGCGCCGGCGCAGGCCCAGGACTACCCGGCCGGCCGCTCGATCTCCATCATCGTCGGCTACGCTGCCGGCAGTGGCATCGACGTGCTCGCCCGCGAAGTGGCCGGGCGCATCGCCGAAACCCTGCGCACCAGCGTGGTGGTCGAGAACAAGATTGGCGCTAACAGCGCGCTGGCCAACGATTACGTGGCCCGTTCCAGTCCCGACGGCTACACCATGCTGATCTTGTCGACCTCGGGCATCATCAACGAGGTGACCACGGCCACGCGCACCAAGGTTGCCCGCGACTTTGAGCCGGTCGCCTTCGCGGGTGCTCAGCCCTATGCCATTGCCGTGCCGACCGACTTCCCGGCCCGCAACATGGCCGAACTGATCGCCATCGCCAAAGCCAAGCCCAACCAGATCAACTACTCCAGCCTGCTCGGTGGGCTGCCGCAATTCATCGGCGAGATTCTCAGCGCCACTGCCGGCATCCAACTGGTGGCCGTGCCCTATAAATCCACCCCCGAGAGCCAAGTTGACGTGATCGCCGGGCGCGTGCCGATCTGGATCACGCCGGCTGCCACGGCAATCAATGTCGCCAAGAGCGGCCGAGTGCGCGTGCTCGCCATCACCTCAGAAGCGCGCATCCCCCCTGCCCCCGACGTGCCGACGATGAAGGAATCCGGATTGGACGCCCTTAGCCTGGACGCGGTCTATATGTTCCTCTTGCCCAAAGGCACGCCACCGGCAATCGTCGCGCGGCTCAATCGCGAAATCAACGCCGCAATCACCCACCCGCGCACGGTCGAGCGCTTGGCCTCGCTGGGTGTGCAGCCCAAGACCGGCAGCAGCGAAGACGTCGCGCGCAGCATACAAACCGAGCTGGCACGCTGGGAAAAAGTGGTTGCCGCCAGCAAGAAGCAGTAAGCGCAGCTAGTGTAGTGTTTCACTCTATGCAGCACTTAATAAAACCGATGGATTTGTCGTCCTGGCTAGGCGCAAACCACAGCGATGCCCAGTGGCATCGCGCGGATTTGCAACGACGCCAGGGCGGCAAAGACGCGGTTTTATGTGCTGCATA
>CANJPU010000105.1 GCA_947476285.1 Comamonadaceae bacterium
ATGGAAGAACCGCCAACCGGTTATGCCGGCGAGTATGCGGCGCCCGTCAAGCCCGGAAGTTGGTACTACGCAACCCCGAAAAACGAGCTTGTGTACATGCCGAGCAGCACGTCTTATCTCGATACTGGTCTAAACAAGGATAAGGAGCTACGGTTTCGGGTTGCGCTGCGTTATCAGATTGAGCCGTCGGGAACCAGTGGAGCTATCGTTGGACTGACCCTCGTCTCGACCAGAGGTTACCGGTGGTTTTGAAGGGCATACGGCGATAATATGTTAATATTCAATAAGAGTCGTTTGGATTTCGCCGGTTAGACCAGTTACTTAAATCAACTTCGTGACTAAATTCACAAGTGAGGACGCTATGAAATTACGACAAAAAGGTTTCACCCTGATTGAATTGATCGTGGTGATCGTAATTCTGGGCATTCTGGCTGCAATGGCGCTGCCGCGTTATGCGGCGCTGCAGACGCAAGCGCGAATTGCCAAACTCAATGGCGCGCTCGGCGCGGTCAAGGGCGCGGCTGCGATTGCCCACGGGGCCTGTCTGGCTGGCAGCGGTGTCGCGAGCTGCACCTTGGCGGCCATCAACTTGTCGATGGAAGGCGTCAACGTGACGCTGATCAACCAGTATCCAACAGCAGACGCGGCGGGTATCGTCAGTGCGGCGGGTATCACCATCAACGTGAATGAAGGTTTTGCCACGACCGGCGGCGGCGCCGGTGCTGGCGCGGTGCTTACGATTCAGGTGCTCGGCGGTACGACGCCGGCCAACTGCAGCTTTACTTATACGGCGGCAACATCAGCGGCTGGCGCGTTAACCGCACCGGCGGTTTACGGCGCGCCGGTTACCACAGGTTGTTCCTGACAGTAGCTGGCACGGAATGTGCTGCATATCGGGCTAGCCTCACGCGATTCGTATGAATTAGCACAACCTGGATATCTAAGGGAGAAGTTATGAACATGAAACAAGCAGGTTTTACGCTGGTTGAACTGGTCGTGGTGATCGTGATTCTCGGCATTCTTGCCGCGACAGCGTTGCCGCGATTTATCAACGTTTCGACCGACGCGCGGATTGCCGCCGTTAACGGTGCCGCAGGCGGTTTGCGTTCGGCGGTGGCAGTCGTGCAGGGGCGTTATTTTGCGACCGGCACTTTGACGGCGACTACGGTCACCATGGCCGATGCCACGGTGGTGGCAGTCACTGCAGGCACAGGTCTGCCGACCGGTGCGGTTGGCGGGATCGGCAATGCGATGAGCAGTTGCGTCGCCGGTGCCGGCGCGTGTCAAGGAATGACGGCCGAGTTTTCAGGGTCTTCGACTTTCACGCCGTCAGGCGGCAGCGCAACCTGTCAGGCGACTTATGATTCGACTACCGGCACGGTCGCGGCTGTCGTCTCGAACTGTAGCTAGTCACCAAAGTCGACACGGCGCAAATGCGTCGTGCGCTGGTTCTGGTATCGAAGCCCCGCCAGCCGTATGTTTTCGGCTAATCGGGGCTTCGTGATTTCAAAGGCCTGACTATGGGTGCGCGCGCCGGCAGCAGCGGCTTTACCCTCGTCGAGATGATCGTCACGCTGGTCGTGATTGGCATCCTTGCCGCGGTCGCCATTCCGCGCTTGGTCAGCGGCGACGCCTTTTCGTCGCGTAGTTTTTTCGACGAATCGAGAAGCATCATCCGTTACGCGCAGAAGGTTGCCATCGCGCAGCGCCGGCAGGTCTTCGTCAATGTCACGGCGACACGCGTCGAGGCCTGCTACGATGCCGCTTGTGCCACGCGGGTGCCGAGCCCGGTGGATGCGGCCGATGCGCAGGGCGCACACACCGATTCCACCGAGGCGCGCTGGAAACTCGATCCGGGTCGCATTGCCATGAGCACCGCGAATTTCAACTTCAACGGACTGGGGCAGCCGAGTGCCGGCGCGGTGATAACATTTACCAGCGCCGTGGCTAATGATCCGGTGCGCGCCATCAATGTTGTTGCCCAGACCGGCTATGTTTATTGATCGCAGCGCAATCCGACAGCTAGGATTCTCCCTGATCGAAGCAGTGGTGTTTATCGCTGTGCTCGGCGTCGGACTGAGCGGTGTGTTGCTGGCGATCAACACCGCCACGCGTGACAGCGTTGATCCGGTAATCCGCAAGCAGGCGCTCGCCATTGCCGAATCCCTGCTAGAGGAAGTCGGTTCGATGCCCTATACCTATTGTGACCCGGATGATCCGCTGGCGGCGACGGCGGCCAATGCAGCGGCCTGCACGGTTGCTGAGGCAATGGGGCCGGAGGCCGGCGAAACGCGCTACAGTAACGTCACGCCGTTCGACAACGTCAATGACTACAACGGTTTCAGCATGAACCCGATCGTCGATCTGTCGAACGCAGCGATCACCGGCCTCGGCGGTTACACGGCAACGGTGGCGATCACGCCGGCGGTGCTGAATGGTGCCACCGCGCTGCTGGTCAGCGTCAGCGTCACCGGCCCGCGCAATACGCTGGTGGTGGTCGAGGGTTACCGTACACAATACGCGCCGAATGCGGTGCCCTGACATGAGCCTGCGCACATCCATCTATCGACTGCGCCGTGCCGCCGGCTTCACGCTGATGGAGGCGGTCGTCGTCGTTGCCGTGCTCGGCGTGATTTCGGCCGGGCTTGCTTCGTTTATCCGTGCGCCGGTGCAGGCCTATGTCGATGCTGAAAGCCGAGCGCGCCTGACCGACAACGCCGAGACTTCGCTGCGCCGCATCGGCCGTGAATTGCAATCGGCGCTGCCCAACAGCGTGCGCGTAACCAACGTCGGCGGCGTGTTTTACCTGGAGTTTCTGCAAACGCGCACCGGTGGCCGATACCGTAGCGCGCCCGATCAATCGGTGGCGCCGCAGCTGGCGACCGGCGCCAATACCTGCCCTGATACCAATGTCAACGGCTTTGCCGACGAGGACACGATGTCGTTCGGTGTCGCGGAAACCTGTTTCCGCACCATCGGCGCGGTGCCGATTTCGCCGACCTATGGCGCGGTGGTGCCGAATGCGGATTATTTGGTGATCTACAACCTGGGCCCGGGATTCACCAATGCCGATGCGTACGCCGGCGGCGCCGTGAGCGGCGGTAACAAAAGCCTGATCACTGCCTTTGCGGCGTCGGCCGGCAATGAAAACCGGTTTACGCTGACCGCCAATAATTTCCAGCTTGAGTCGCCGGGCAGCCGCTTTCACGTGGTATCGGGGCCGGTGACCTTCGAATGCAATCCGACCACCGGTGTTGTTAACCGGTATACGGGATATCCGATCGCCAATGCCCAGCCGACGCCGCCCGGCGTGGCGGCCAATTTGCTGGCGCAGAATGTCAGCAATTGCACGATCACGTTTGCCGCCGGCAATCAGCGCACCGGCGTGGTCTCGATCTGGCTGCAACTGACCGATGCCAGCGGCGCGCGCGTCAACCTCTATCAGCAGATGCTGGTGAACAACGCGCCATGAAAAACCGTTCAATCATGCGTCCGCGCCAGTCCGGCTTTGCGATCGTCACCGCGGTTTTTATCATCGTCGCGCTCGCGGCGCTGGCGGCGGCAATCGTGTCGCTCGTGCGCACTCAGCAGACCGGGTCCATGCTCGATACCGAAGGCGCGCGCGCCTATCAGGCGGCACGCGGTGGAGTCGAGTGGGGCGCTTTCAATTCATTGCGCAACAATACCTGCGCTCCCGCGACAGCAGTAGCCCTTGGCGGCACGCTGGGCGCATACACCGCCACGGTTACCTGCACGCGCACCACGCATAACGAGGCCGGCACAACCGTGAATATCGATACCATCATGGCGACCGCCTGTAACCAGCCTGCGTGTCCGAATCCGGCGCCGGGCGCGGGTTATGCCGAACGCCAAATAAGCATCGTTGTCGGAAATTGCGGAGCAGCACCATGCCCATAACTGTATTGCGTGCATTTTGCTGGTGCCTGGCGCTGCTGGGGTTGTCGCCGGTGGCTGCGCACGCGGCTTATTACGGCAACACGCCGACCACGTTCAGCTGGATTGATCCGGTGGCCGGCGGGCACGCCGTGGCGATGTGGACCAATGGCGCGAGCTGCACCGGCGGCACCTATGTCAATGCGCCGGCCGACGACGACATCACCACGCAGCTGCCGATCGGCTTCAATTTCAATTTCGGCGGCACCACCTACAACCAGTTGCAGATCATGACCAACGGCCGTCTGCAGTTCAACAACAGTTATTGCGGCTATGGCACCAATGGCGTCGGTCCGCCGCCGACTTATCCGTACGATTTTCCGACCGGCAATCCGCTCGGCGGCAACGTGGTGCGCATGATGCGCATTTACGGCGCCGATTTCGATCCGAGCGCGAGCGCGCCGACCGGTCGCGTTTACTACGCGACCGCGGGCATTGCACCGAACCGCACTTTCACCGTGACCTGGTTCAACGTCACGGAGTGGAACAGCCCGGGCAGCTTTTTCAACATGCAGATCATCCTGCGCGAGAACGGTGAGTTCGTGTATCAATACAAAGACACGGTCAACTTGACGACGGGCCACGCGCAGATCGGCTGGGAAGTCTCTGCCGCTGACTACGATATCTACAATTATTCCGGTTTCGGTACCCTTGCGTACAGCGCAATCCGTTTTTATCCGGCGCCGGTCAAGCTGGGCGAATGGCGCATGGATGAGTTGACCTGGACGGGGGCGGCCGGTGAAGTCGTCGACAGTTCGGGCAATGGTCGAAACGCGCAGGCCGTCAACGGTGCTGTGACTTCAAGCACCGCGCCGGCCATTGCGGTGAATCCGGGCACCTGCCGTTACGGTGTATTCGACGGCATTAATGACCACGTGCTGCTGCCTGCGTCATTTCCGAACATGACGCAGAGTTTCACTATCACGGCGTGGATCAATACGCAGAACAGAACGCGCGCGGGCCAACGCATCCTGGTCGACGATGAAACCAACAGCGGCGGCTATGGTTTCAGTCTGGGTGACGGCGGTGCCGGAATGCTGCGGTTTTACAGCCGCGCCTCCGCGCCGGTGATACTCGACACCACGGCGGTCATTCAAAACAATCTTTGGTATTTTGTTGCCGCTGTGGCGGATATTGCTGGTGGCCGCAAAACTATTTACGTCTACGATGCCTCGGGTGCATTGTTGACCAGTGCAACGTCGACGTTCACCGGCGCATGGGGCACCGATGCCGGCGCCGCTTCGATCGGCGGCGAGACCAGCGCTTCGAGCGAGAGCAGTTTAAAATTCTTCGGCAACATTGATGAAGTCAAAGTCTTAAGCGGTGCGGTGCCGCAAACGACGCTCGACATCCTCGCGCGCGAAACGCACCTGTGTCCGATCACCGGCGCGACGCTGGGCGGCTTCAACGTGTTTGAATCGAGCACGCCGGCCGGGTCCGTTGCCGGCTACATCAAGACCAAAACTGCGGGCCGGCGGTTTGATACCACCACCGGCAACCTCGCCATCGTCGCGTTGTCGGCTGGCGTGATCGATAACAGCTTCAACAATACGGTCAAGGTCGAAGTGCTCAATGCCGCGGCGGGCGGTGCACTCGATACCAGCGGTTGTAATGCGGCGTGGCCGGTGGTGGCGACGTTGGCGAATCAGGCGGTCAGCGGCGGACGCGTCAATCTGAGCACGATTCCGCAGATCAATGCGCTGGCCTACCCGAACCTCAAAGTGCGCGTGAGTTTCCCCACTGTCGGTGCGGTGACGCGTTACGGTTGCTCCAACGACAGCTTTGCTTTGCGCCCCGATAATCTGGTGTTGTCCAATCCTACACACGAAATCCTGCCGGCCTCGTGGGCGATCAATCCGGATGCCACCGCCGGCAACACGGGCACCGCACTGATCAATGCGAGCGCGACCGGAGGCGAGGTGCATAAAGCCGGCCG
>CANJPU010000106.1 GCA_947476285.1 Comamonadaceae bacterium
ATGACGTTCGAGCAACGCTGGATCGCGGCCCAGCAGCAAGACAGGAAGTCCGCATAATGGGCAGCCTATGGAGTGCGGTAAACAGGGGCAAGGTCAAGCCAGTGCGTAGTAAGCGACAACCCGCGCCTCATCACAAACCACACAAGTTCGAGAGGCACCCTGAAACTGGTTCTTCAGGCCTCGGCGTTTGAGGGCACGATCGCTCACGTCACTCGTAACGTCAAAAGATGGAAGGACGGGGCGATGACATTGCGCTGGGTGGCCGGGGCTTTGAGCGATGCCAAGGGTCGCTTGCGCAAGCTGCGCGGGCATCGGGATATGAACTTCCTGATGACGGTCTTGGAGTCTCGGCAAACCGCCGTGCAGGCCAGCGAAAGAAAAGCCGCGTAGTATCACGTCAGAGGAGCCGTCACCCGGCAGCGTTCAACAGTGATCGGGACATTGCCCTGCGTATTAATCTGGCCATTAGAATCCAACAAGAACGCCTTGTACATTGAGTTTCACGCCTATGTGCTGTATTCCCATGCAGGTATAAATTTGGCATTAAACCACGCACCCCATCGTTGCAGTCTACCCCCGCCTGCGTCAGAATAGTTGCCGCCGGCTTGCGAGCGATTATTTGGAATTGACCTAGCTGTAGCGCCTCGCCTTGCGATTGGAGCCAGATCAACGAATCCAGATTCATGAAAAATCTTAGCAAGACAAGTTCGAAACGGAGCCACTCGCTTTGAGCGCGCCTGCGGAAACGGCGCCTTGTCCGCATGCACGCCTCACTGCTCAGTCACACAACGCAGCTCCTGCTACATCAACTGAGCCCACGGGGCGAGCCCAAACCCACCCGCGCTGCCCCTCCCCTCACCGCGGCGCGATCTGAATATTCGCCTGCTGGACGACCTTCTTCATCTTCTCCTCCTCACGCCGCAAAAACGCATTGAACTGCTCAGGCGTCGCCTGAGTCGGCAACTCCTGCCCCAAGCCTTCCAGGCGCTTGCGCAAGTCGGGGTCCTTCTTGGCCTCTTCCACTGCGTCGGCCAGTATCTTGCGCACGGATGCAGGCAGCCGGGCGGGTGCCATGAATCCCAGGAAGAGTTCGTAGGTCGCTTCTTCATGGCCCAGCTCGGAGAAACTCGGGACGTTGGGGAACGATGGCGAACGGGTTTCCGATGTGACTGCCAGTGCCCGCAGCTTGCCGGCCTTGATCAACTCGGCCACCGAAGGCGCGGTGCCCATCATCAGGGTGACGCGCCCGGCCGATACATCCGGAATGGCCAGAGGGATGCCTTTGTAGGGGATCAGTTGCAGCTTTATGGCGGCGCTTTGCGCCAGGAGTTCGACGGGCAGGTGCGATGTGGTGCCGATGCCCACCGATGCGAAGCTGAGGGTGCCGGGCGCGTTCTTGGCTGCGGTGATGAGGTCGGCGAGGGTCTTGTAGGGCGAGTCGGCGCCCACGACCAGCGCCATCGGCATCTTGGATAGATACGCCACGCCAGTGAAATCGTTTGGCATGTAGCCAGCGCCCTTGTCCACATGCGGAAGGGTCACGATGGTGTTGGCCGACACAATCATCGAGTAGCCGTCGGCCGGTGCCTTCAGCACATTGCGCACGGCCAGCAGGGTGCCCGCACCGGGCATGTTCTCGATGAGCATGGGCTGCTTGAGAGACTTTGCCATGCGCTCGCCATACGCGCGGGCGACTGCATCGCTCACGCCGCCGGGCGCGCTGGGGATGACAAAGCGCACTGGCTTGGTTGGGAAGGCTTCTTGCGCGAGCACAGCCGGGCACAGGATTGTGCTGGCGATGGCTGCGGCAGGGGTCTGGATGAATGTGCGTCTTTTCATGGCTTGCTTCGGATCTAAGGGGGCTACTTGACGATGGGCATGCATTTTCCGCTGCGTTCGGCTCGCGGTCCAGTCGGCTTTCGTGTTCAAGTGTGTAGCCGTGCTTACCGCATCCGGCCCCGCTCGCCCTGGGGGCGGGCCAGGGCGGCGCAGGTGCTGGGCTGTTCACATGTTATCGTGCTTGCGCACTGACATGCCGATGGCGGGGAAGACCGATCAGACAAGCGGCCTTGTCTTGCCATTGAACCTACTTTGAACTCTTCGTCCCCGAGGGGAAACAAAAAATGCGCATCCATCGCGTCCTTGCAGTCGCTGTGCTCGCCCTGGCCGCTGCGGCTTCCATGAGCACGCAGGCACAGACCTGGCCCACCCGCCCTGTCAAACTCATCGTGCCCTTCCCGCCCGGGGGCACGGGCGATCTGCTGGGCCGGCTTGCGGCCAAGGAGATGGAGTCCGCCCTGGGGCAGGCTGTGGTTGTTGAAAACCGCGTGGGCGCTGGCGGCGCCATTGGCAGCGAGGCGGCTGCCAAATCAGCGCCTGACGGCTACACGCTGGTGCTGTCGAATGTGGCCTCGCACGCCATCGGCCCGGCTGTGTACGCAAAGATGCCTTACGACGCGCTGAAAGATTTCACGCACATTGGTCTGATAGCGGCTGTGCCCAGCGGCATTGCCGTCGCCGCGAACAGCCCCTTCCCCACGCTGGCCGCGCTGCTGGACAAGGCCCGCTCCGCACCCGGCGCCTTGCGCTTTGGCTCCAACGGCAACGGCACTTCTTCGCATGTCAAGCTGGCCATTCTCAACCGCGCGGCAAAGGTGGACATCACGCATGTGCCCTACAAGGGCTCGGCGCCCGCCACGGCTGATTTGGTTGGCGGGCACATCGATGGCCTGATTGCCGCCGTGCCCGATGTGGGTCGAAACCAGAGTTTGCGTCTGCTGGCCATCACCACCGATTCTCGCGCCGCGCGTTGGCCCGATGTGCCCAGCGTGCGTGAACTCGGCCTTGCGCCTTTGGTGGCCAGCAACTGGTTTGGTATTTCGGGGCCGGCCGGCATTCCCGGGCCGATCGCTGACCGCTTGAATGCCGCGCTGCTTGCCGCACTCAACACACCGCAACTGGCCGAGCGCCTGCGCGATCTGGGCGCCGAGCCCAACCGCATGAGCCGCGCAGACTACACCGCCATGCTTGCCGCCGACATCGCGCGTTGGGCCGACGTGGTTCGCTCCGCGAACATCAAAGTTGATTGAACATGGAGACGAGCATGAAATTCATTGGCAGACTGATTCTGATCGCGATGCTGACGGTGACATCCGTAGCCGCGCAAGACTACCCCAACAAGCCCATTCGTATCGTGGTGCCCTATAGCCCTGGCGGCGGCACCGACACCGTGGCGCGGCTGATGGCGGTGCGCTTGTCAGCCGCGTTCGGCCAGTCGGTGGTGGTTGAGAACAAACCCGGCGCGTCGGCCAACATCGGCACTGAATTCGTCGCCCGCGCGCCGGCTGACGGCTACACGGTGTTGATCACCGCGCCAAACTTCACCACCAGCGAGGCTTTGTACGACAAGCTGCCATGGCGCTTTGATGATTTCATCCCCCTGATTCACTTGGTGCGCTACGCGAACGTGCTGGTCGCCGCACCCAATGCGCAGATCGCCAGCGTCGAACAATTGATCGCCCGCGCCAAGGCCTCGCCCGGTGCATTAACGTTTGGCTCTGCTGGCACGGGGTCCAATTCGCACCTGGCCATGGAGCTGCTCGATCAGCGCACGGCCGTTGACATCAGGCACGTCCCCTACAAGGGCTCCGGCCCACTCAAGACCGATCTGCTGGGCGGCCATATTCCGTTGGGTGTCGATGGCTTGGGCGGTCTGGTCGATTTGATCCGATCCGGCAATGTGAAGGCACTTGCAGTGCTTGCACCCAAGCGTGCCGCGCTGGCACCGGATGTACCCAGCCTGGGCGACATGGGCATCAACGATGTCGATGGCAATGGCTGGTATGGCGCGCTGCTACCCGCAGGCACACCGGCCGCGGTGGTCTCGCGCCTGCATGCCGCCTTTGCCGCAGCACTGCAGGCACCAGAGATGCGCGAGCGTCTCACCACCATGGGCGTAGAGCCCGTAGGCGGATCAAGCGATGAGTTTCGAACTTACCTGATGGGTGAACGCAGAAAATGGGCTCAGGTGATCAGCACGGCGAAGATCAAGGCTGATTAGAACTTTCCCGAGGAAAGCCGGGGGGCTCCAGATAGCGCTTTGATGTGCAGCGAAGTGAAGCGGCGCTCCAGGGGGTTTGCAATGGGTCGAGCTGCGTCATCGGGCTGGTCTTGTGGTCGGTGTACGCGGCGTGTTTCATGCCGTCTCTAGTTGCCAAATCGACATCTGTTCCCAGCCTACCGGAAAGCCCATATCCACCACATCGATCTGCGCCGTGGCCTGAATCAGCGCCTTGAGCCGCCCCCGCCAGGTAGAAGCCGGACTGATCACGCTCATCAGGTACGCGAGCATGGTCAGCGTGTTGTAGAGGCGCCGGTCTTGTGCCGGGTTGAACTGCGCCGACAGCCCAGCGGGCTTCTTGCCGGGGATCTGCATCTTCAGTGACAGCTTGCGGTTCCACACCCGACCATGGTGGGCGCAGTGGTTGCGCACGATGGTCAGGTGGTGAGCAAAGGACACCAGCACTTTCTCATCCAGCCCGTATGCATCGGCAATGGTTTGCCGGTCTTTGGGAATGCGCAGGTTTTGCAGCCAGCGCGACAGGTGGCCCAAGGTCATCAGCTCGCAAGCCACCCACAGCGGCGGGCTAGGCAGCTGCGGGTACTGGCCTCGGTAGTGCTCGGCAAAGGTTTCGCGGCTTCGGGCGTATTCCTTGGTAAGTTCTTGGCGGCTTTGGTGCCACAAATGCGCCTTGGCGAAATGGTTTCGGTCTTCGTGAGCGAAGGGGCCGTAGTGAAGAGTGAGGACGTTGGCCAACCGGGTGCGCAGGGAAATTTCCACGCGCTCAATGGCGTCGATCAGCAGCAGGCGCAGTTCGCGGTCGAAGTCGTACATAGTCAGCACGGTGGCGAAGTCGACCCCGGCGGTAAAGGCGTGGTCATCGCCGTTGGCGGCGGCTTGCTCGAAAGGCAGCCAGTAGGCGCGAAGGCGGTAGTAACTGATGTGGGTAAGGTGCTGCTGTGCCTGTGCGCGATCGGCAATGCGCATGCCGCGTCGGATGAGCAGGTCGACTTGTTGGTCGGTGGTCAGAGCCGGTTTGCAGTACTGGTTCATCGGCAGGGCGCGCCAATGTACAGCGTGGCGGGTCTTGGTGTGGATATCGGGGCGGGCTTACGCGCGCGGCAAAAGCCCAAAAAAGTAACCCCCCTGGTGCGCATCGTGGAGAGGCGTGGGGGGTGTTGTTGAAAGGGATTATACGCAAAGGCATGGCACACGACTGCGGCTGTCAACGCAAATTAGAAATGTCCCCTCGCGCGATCAATCTGGCCGGTTCTGGCATTGGCAAGGCGGCGGTTGATCGCCTGCTTGGGTTGGCGCGCGTTGCGGTCAAGACATCTCGCGCGTGCAGGTTCCACTATGCGCAGCCCAGACGCCTTTTGTCATTGCGGGCTTGACCCGCAATCCATCTCATGCCGGCCAGCAAGTTTGCGCAAGTTATTGAGGTTCTCATAATGCACGACAACTCACCCGTTCGGGCTGAGCCTGTCGAAGCCTTGTTGGCGCGCCGGCAACGTATCGGTAGAGGCCCTTCGACAAGCTCAGGGCGAACGGGGTATGTAGGTGGCATGAGTTTGGAGAAGATCAATAAGTGGATCCCGGCTCGAGTCCGGGATGACAGTGGTGGGTGTAGTGATCACTCCGCCTGAAACCTTCGCGCGCCTACCAAGTTGCCTGTCGCGGCAGGCGCAAGGCGGCCAGGGCTCATTCTGGGGCGGCTGTGATTTGGGCTCTGGGGTCGGATCGCGCGCAGCGCGACACGTTGTCATGCTCGGTGTGCCTGTTTGAGTGGAGCGGCCGTAGGGCGCGCAACGAGTTG
>CANJPU010000107.1 GCA_947476285.1 Comamonadaceae bacterium
CACCGCCACCGCCGCCGCCGCCGCCACCGCCACCGCCGCCGCCGGGCAATAACGGGAACGGCATCGGTAACACCGGCCCGGGTAATCCGGGGAGTGGCAACGGGGGAAATTCCGGTGGAGGCACTCCACCTGGTCAAGTTGGCCGATGAGTACTTGAAGTCGGCCAACTCAGCTCAGATGATCGCGATCATCTGAGCTCGGATCAAAAGAAAAGGCCCCTCGGTCAGCCGAGGGGCCTTTTCCATTTTGAACACTTCAGCAAAGGCAAGAGCGGCTTGTTCACTGCGGTGACGCCTGTGCTGGCACCGGCCTTCCGGCCCCCTCTCGCTCAAACCTTCAGGGCTGCGTAAGACTGGTACCAGTGCGCCCAATTGGCGACTCCGACATGCAATGGCGTGCCGGGCTCAAAACCTACATCCCGTTTGAGATCAGCCACATCTGCAAAGGTGGCCAACACATCTCCGCTTTGCATCGGCAGATAGTTCTTCGTGGCCTTGACGCCCAGTGCGTCTTCGATGGTCTCGATGAGCGTCATCAAGGCCACGGGTTGATGATTGCCGATGTTGTAGACGCGGTAGGGGGCATGACTGCTGCTGGCGTCCGGTGCCGCGCTGTCATAACTGGGGTTTGCAGCAGGCACACGATCAGACACACGCACCGTGCCCTGCGCGATGTCATCGATGTAGGTGAAGTCGCGCTGCATCTTCCCGTGGTTGAACACATCAATGCTGCGCCCCTCCATGATGGCCGAAGTAAACAGCCACAGCGCCATGTCGGGCCGCCCCCAGGGGCCGTACACCGTGAAGTAGCGCAGGCCGGTAGTAGGTAAGCCGAACAAGTGGCTATAGCTGTGTGCCATCAACTCGTTGGCTTTCTTGGTCGCACCGTAGAGGCTAACCGGATGGTCCGCGTTGTCGTGCACCGAAAAAGGCATTTTGGTGTTGGACCCGTACACGCTGGAACTGCTGGCGTAAACAAGGTGCTCCACATCATGATGGCGGCAGCCTTCCAGGATGTTGCCAAAGCCCACCAGGTTGGTCTGCAGGTACACACCGGGGTTTTGCAGCGAGTAGCGCACGCCTGCCTGTGCGGCCAGATGGATCACGCGCTGGGGCTTTTCTCGCGCGAAAAGATCAGCAAGCGCCTGTGCATCGGCAATGTCCATGCGAACAAAACGAAATGCCTTATGCGGCAGAAGCTGAGCAAGCCGCGCCTGCTTCAGCGCCGGGTCATAGTAGTCGTTGAGATTGTCGATGCCCAGCACTTCGTCGCCGCGGGCCAGCAGCAACTGGGCCACATGCATTCCGATGAAGCCTGCCGCACCAGTAAGCAGGATTTTCAATCAATCGCTCCCGAAGAGATCACGGCTGTAGATCTTGTGCGACACATCGCGAATATCGTCCCTGATGCGGTTGGCAACGATTACATCGGATTCGCGCTTAAAGGCCTCCAGATCGTTGACCACGCGCGACCGGAAAAACTCGTTCTCCTTCACGGCCGGCTCATAGACGATCACCTCGATCCCCTTGGCCTTGATCCGTTTCATGATGCCCTGGATGCTGGATGCACGGAAGTTGTCTGAGCCCGTCTTCATGATGAGCCGATAGATGCCCACAACCTTCGGGTTCTTGCGGATGATGCAATCGGCCACGAAATCCTTGCGGGTGGTGTTCGACTCCACGATGGCGTGAATCAGATTCTGCGGCACAGTGTGATAGTTGGCCAGCAACTGCTTGGTATCTTTCGGCAGGCAGTAGCCGCCGTAGCCAAATGACGGATTGTTGTATTGGTTGCCTATACGCGGGTCCAGGCAAACGCCGTCGATGATCTGCCGGGTATCCAGGCCATGGGTCTCTGCGTAAGTGTCCAGCTCGTTGAAGTAGGCCACGCGCATGGCCAGGTAAGTGTTGGCAAAGAGTTTGATGGCCTCAGCCTCGGTGGATTCGGTGCACAGCACCGGCACGTCTTGCTTGATGGCGCCTTCTTGCAGCAGGCTGGCAAACAAACGACCGCGCTCGCTGCGCTCGCCCACCACAATGCGCGATGGGTGGAGGTTGTCGTGCAAGGCCCTGCCTTCGCGCAGAAACTCCGGTGAGAACATGATGTTCTCGCATTGGAACTGCTCTCTGACCTTGGCGGTGAAACCCACTGGCACGGTGGACTTGATGACCATCACCGCCTTCGGATTAATGGCGATCACATCGCGTATCACTGACTCAACCGACTTGGTGTTGAAATAATTGGTCTGCGGATCGTAGTCGGTGGGCGTGGCAACGATGACGAAGGTCGCGCCCTCATAAGCATCGCGTTTGTCCAGGGTGGCCCGGAAATTCAGCGGCTTGTTCTGCAGGTATTGCTCGATGTCCGCGTCGTCAATTGGCGACTGCTTTTGATTGAGCTTGGCAATCTTGCCTGCGTCGATGTCCAGCGCCACGACCTCATGATGCTGCGCCAAGAGAATGGCATTGGACAGGCCGACGTAGCCGGTTCCGGCGATGGCGATTTTCATGCGATCTTTCGGCATAGATTCTGACTGACTCAATAGACCTCAATGGATGCGTGCTAAAGCGGCAAGCAACTGCTCGACGCAGGCCTCAGGATCTTGTTGTGCGGTCTGCAGGCGCAGCTCAGGGTTTTCAGGCGCTTCGTACGGGCTGTCAATTCCGGTGAAATTCTTCAACTCGCCTTTGCGCGCCTTGGCGTAAAGGCCCTTGGCGTCACGGCGCTCGCACTCTTCGATAGGCGTATCCACGAACACCTCAAGGAATTCACCATCGGCAAAAAGCTCTCTGGCCATTCGGCGTTCCGAACTGAACGGCGAAATGAAGCTCACCATCACGATCAGCCCAGCATCGACCATCAGCTTGGCCACTTCCGCAACGCGTCGGACGTTTTCCACCCGGTCGGCCTCAGTGAAACCCAGATCGCGATTGAGGCCATGGCGCACGTTGTCGCCATCGAGCAGATACGTGTGTTTGCCTTCGGCATGCAGCCGCTTGTCCAATAGATTTGCAATGGTCGACTTGCCAGAGCCTGACAAGCCGGTGAACCAGATGCACCGAGGAGTTTGGTGCTTTTGGGCGGCGCGGGTGTTCTTGTTCAGCTCCAAGGCCTGCCAGTGGATATTGCTCGCCCGACGCAATGCAAAATCGAGCATGCCTGCGCCCACTGTCTCGAACGTGAGCTTGTCGATAAGGATGAAGCCACCCAGGGTTCGATTCACGCCATAAGGCTCAAACACCAAGGGCGCGCTTGTCGAGAGGTTCACCGTGGCCATTTCATTGAGGCCCAGTGATTTGGCGGCAAGGTGGGCACCGGTGGTCACATCTTCGCGGTACTTTATATCGGTGACTGTGGCCGTCACTTCCTTGCAGGCCAGCTTCATCAGGTACTGTCGGCCCGGCGCCATGGCGTGCTCGCTCATCCAAAGCAATCTGGCATCGAACTGGTCCGCCACCTCAGGCGGCGAATCGGCCGCCACAAGCACATCGCCTCGGCTGACGTCGACCTCGTCGGTCAGCGTCAGGGTAATGGAGTCACCCTTGCTGGCCACATCGACTTCGCCAAAGCCCGCGATCACCGATTTCACCGTGCTCTGCACACCTGAGGGCAGCACCCGGACTGCTTGACCAGGGCGCACCACACCTTCGGCGATGCGGCCACAGAAACCGCGAAAGTCAAGATTGGGCCGATTGACCCACTGCACCGGCATGCGCAACACATCACGTGCGTTTTGCTCGCGCACATTCACCGTGTCGAGGTAGGCCATGAGAGTAGGGCCGCCATACCATGGAGTTCTCGCGCTTGCCTGCAGCACGTTGTCGCCATCCAGCCCCGAAAGAGGAATGGCCTCGATTTTGGCGAACTCAAATCCGGCGGCGAATGCCTGGTAATCGGCCACGATGCGATTGAAGGTCTCCTGGCCAAACTCCACCAGATCCATTTTGTTCACTGCCAGAACAACATGACGAATCCCCATCATGGCGACGATCCGGCTGTGGCGACGGGTTTGGGTCAAAACGCCTTTGCGGGCATCTATGAGAATCACAGCGAGATCGGCTGTGGACGCACCGGTGGCCATGTTTCGCGTGTATTGCTCATGGCCAGGCGTATCGGCCACAATAAAACGGCGCTTGTCGGTGGCGAAGAAGCGATAGGCTACGTCGATGGTGATGCCCTGTTCACGCTCGGCCTGCAAGCCATCGACGAGCAAGGCCAGATCAACCTTCTCACCCTGCGTGCCATATTGACGCGAGTCGCTCGCGAGAGACTGCAATTGATCATCGAAGATGGCTTTGCTCTCAAACAGCAGACGTCCAATCAAGGTGCTCTTGCCATCGTCAACGCTGCCGCATGTGATGAAACGCAGCGTCTCCTTGTTGCCCTGCCCTTCGAGAAACGCCGTAATATCGCTTGCGTGCAAGGTGCTCATCAGAAGTAGCCCTCGTGCTTTTTCTTTTCCATTGAACCCGGCACGTCGCTGTCGATCAATCTGCCTTGGCGTTCGGAACTGCGGGCATTGAAGGTTTCGGCAATGACGGCCTCAAGTGTGTCTGCCTCGCTCTCGATGGCAGCGGTGAGCGGCCAGCAACCTAGCGTGCGGAATCGCACTTTGCGCATCTCAGGCTTTTCGCCCGGCTGGAAGGGAAATCGGTCGTCATCCACCATGAGCCACTGACCGCCGCGTTTGACTACCGGCCGGTCGGCCGCCAGATAAAGCGGCACGATGGGAATTTTCTCCTGATGGATGTACTGCCAGATATCGAGTTCCGTCCAATTGCTGATGGGAAACACGCGAATGGTCTCGTCCGGATTGATGCGGGTGTTGTAGAGGTCCCAGAGTTCCGGGCGCTGTGCCTTGGGGTCCCAGCGGTGGCCGTGCGCGCGAAAGGAGAAAACCCGCTCCTTCGCGCGGGATTTTTCTTCGTCGCGGCGCGCGCCACCAAACACCAGATCAAAGCCAAACGCGTCCAGTGCCTGCTTCAAGGCCTGGGTTTTCATCACGTCGGTGTGATAGCTACTTCCGTGCGTGAAAGGGCCTACGCCTGCAGCCAGCCCTTCCGGGTTAGTGTGGGTGATGAGCTTCATGCCCGTCTCGGCAACCATTCGGGCCCGGTGGGCATACATCGCCTGGAACTTCCACCCTGTATCGATATGGAGGAGGGGGAAAGGAGGCGGTGCTGGGTAGAACGCCTTGCGCGCCAAATGAAGCATCACTGACGAGTCCTTACCGATCGAGTACATCATGACCGGATTGCGGGCGCCTGCCACCGCTTCGCGGAAGATTTGAATGGCCTCGGCTTCAAGAGTGTTCATTTGAGAGATCAATTCCATCACGAAAACGCCGTTGGGAGTGCCTGAGCCGATGTACTTCGAAGCCAAAACTCAGTGTGCGCCACGCCACCCTTACCCATCGCCAATTGATTGATGTGATGGCGGTCTAGCGAAGTGCTTCGAATCCAAATGTGCCATCCTTGTCCAACATAGACAGGTCAACTCCTCCAAAAGGTTCCAGAGCACTGCGCTGACGGGCATCTTCGGCGGCCCGCAGTGCGGCCATCTCGCCCAGCAGCGGCAACTTCTGCAAGGACAGTAGTTGCGCATAGGCAAGTGCCAGTGCACCTGTCTTGCGCAGTTCGAGGAATGCTTCGTCTGTCAGACCATTGAGCACACTCTCGTTGACCTGAAACAAACCTTCCAAGGGTCGCTCGCGGCGATGTCCCAGAACTTGTTGAACAGATGAGCTGAGGGTGGCGGCTCCTTTCGCCCGCATGTGAACATGCGGGTGCCTAGCAAGCAAAGAAAGGAACCACCGAAATGAAGTCTCTCACAAAGTCCGCACTGCGGGCGATCCCTGC
>CANJPU010000108.1 GCA_947476285.1 Comamonadaceae bacterium
CAGCGCATTGCGTGCAGCCGCCTGGTGCGAGTATCTGACCGGCCATGCACGACGCATTTATGGGCTGGTGGAGGCCGCCAAAGTGACCACGGCCCGCATGGTCAGCCGTCGACTGGCCGAAGGGAAGCTGAGTGACGGCTTTACCGTGCGGGATCTGGTGCGCAAGCAATGGTCCGGCGTCATCACCACCCTGCAGGCCGAAACCGCCTTGGCCATTCTGGAGGAAAACGGCCATGTGCAAAGCCAAGACGGCATCAACACGCTGGGCAGGCCGACTGTCCGCTATGACATCAACCCTCAAATCAAGGGGGTGGAGCGGTGATTACCTGGGCAGAACGCGCAAAGGCAGCAACCGCACAAAACGGCCGGATCGGTACAGCCAAAACTGACGAAACACATATTTTGAGACTTACGTCAGTTTTGGCAGTGCCGCCCCCAGCCATATTGGGAAAACACGATTTTGCAATTGGGATGATTGAAGATCCTGAACGCTGGTGCGGGCCGAAATCTTCTGCCATGACTGGAGCTGACGCCTCCACGGTTTCGCCTGTAATTGTTCGCGACGATGTTCGTTTCGAGGGCAACAACCGTTGGCTGCGAGCTGGGCGGTGACTTGAAAAAGGCTATCGGACAAGTCACCTGATATCTGTGGTGGCTGGTCGATAGAGTACGGGCGATAAAGTCGCGCTAACCCGAATGAATCAAATTTCTATTGACCACGAGCTACCAAGCATGGGCGATAGCAAGGCCAGGTAGGGGGTAGGAATCTCTACGGCCCATGGCCAGAGATGCGTGCGCCTGCACAGATTTTTGCTCGTGCAAATTGAAAATAATTTTTTATGGGCGACCTCGTGGGTGCTCAAAAGCGCTTTAACAGGCCTGTCAACTGCCTTTGATAACAATTTGCGGTATTTTTGACGGTATGTCAAAATAAATTCTTTAGAAAACCTTTACTTTATGCGGGCCACAGCCCGGTTTGTGATCCCCGCCAGCGACCAAACGCAAGTTCGCCACCTTTCGCGGTGGCGTTTTTGTTTTTCGCAATACGTCGCATCGCAGCCCAGCAGCAAGACAGGAAGTCCGCATAATTGGTAGCACTATGGAGTGCGGACAACAGGTGCAAGGCCACCTCATAGATCGCTCAAGGAGAGCTTCGCAGTGGTTTCGATCGACGTAAAGATTCCGAGAAAGGCCGGATTCGATGGATCAGAAGGGCCAATCCTCTTCGTCATTGTCAAGAATGAGCACTACATACTTCCTCACTTCCTGAAACACTACGAGGGCCTGGGCATCCGAAAATTTGTCATCTACGATGACAAGTCGACTGACTCAACAAGAGACATGCTTCGCGATAGGGACGATTGTCTGATACTCACATCGGAAGGCAATTTTTCTGATGTGATTGGAACGCAGTCGAATGGAACTCCCCTGCGTTTCGGTCCGTCTCTGAAGCTCACGATTCCTTCCATGCTGGCCAAGAACGGCTGGGTATTGACGGTGGATGCTGACGAATTTCTTGTGTTACCGAGCACGTTCAAGTCAATAGACGACCTGGTGATTTCTCTTGAAGAGTCTGGGCAGTTCTACCTTACTGCGCCGATGGTGGACTTCTACCCGAGCCGGCTTCTTGACAGGAGTTTCCCGATTACCTTGGATCCATTCGAGGGCGCCCCCTATTTCGACGCAGGCCCCTACTATGAATGGCCTGCGGAGTCGGACGCGCTCAGTCCTCGGTTCCTCGGCAGAGGTGTGAGAGTTCGCCTCCTGAGAAAGCTTTACGAGCACGATCAGGAAGCTGCAAGAAAAATCTACGGTGACCATCCCATCGTTGCATCGCTGCACAAGGTTCCTCTGGTGAAAAATGGGCATGGGATCCATTACGTCAGTGATCACAACATCAATGTTCGGCCAAGGACGGAGCTAAAAGGGTTTCTAGCCCACTTCAAGTTCTGCCCAAACCTGGACGAGAAGATCGAGGCTGCGTTGGCGTCAAATGCTTATTTCAACAACTCGGTGGAATACAAGTTCCTGAAGGCTGCGATTGACGCGTTTGAGAGAGAATCGTTGATATCTCCCGAGACCAGAAAATTTGGCGGCCCCCAGTCGCTTGTGGATGCTGGATTTTGAAATGAGCCATAGCAATCTCCTTGAACTGATCGTCGCTTTTGTAGTCGCTTCAGCCGATCCCCTCACCACCGGACCAGGAGCGCCGCCATGAGTAAGAAGCGAGTGCTCTACATTCTGGATCGCTACCCGCAGATATCTGAGACCTATATCGAGAACGAGATCCGACAGCTCGTGGCGCGCTACGACCTCAGAATCTTGTCACTCCAGCCGCCCAATCTCGGTTCTCGCTCACATTTCGCGCACACCCGTGTCGAAACCAAGGAACAGTTAGCCAAGGAGGTTCGGGCTTTCCGGCCGGATGTGATCCACGGCCACTACACCGTGCTGGCGGACGTCCTGGCCTTCTCAGCGCAATTGGTCGATCGCCCCTTTACCCTGCGTGCCCACTCGTTCGATGTGCTCGGCCCGATGATCGAGGGCGTCAGGCGTCACGCCCCGGCGTTGACCGATCGACGCTGCATCGGCATTCTCACCTTCCCGTTCACCCGCGACACCTTCACGCGTATCGGCGTGAGAGACGAAATCATTCACGATTGCTGGCCAGTCGTGGATTTCTCCCGCTTTCACGACGAAGGTCCCAACGGCAAGGCCGTGATGAACGTCGGTGCGTGCATTCCGAAAAAGAACATGGAGTCCTATCTCCACCTTGGCGAGCTCGCCAGGGAGCGGGAACTTGCTCTGTACGCGATGGGCTATGGCGTAGGGAAGATCCGAGCGCTCAACGAGCAGCTGGGCAGCCCGATCCACGTCTTTGAAGGGCTACAGCCCGAGGACATGCCGGCCGAGTACAAAAAACACGAATGGCTGGTCTATACGGCGTCGCATAAGGAGCG
The DNA here is from genome assembly GCA_947476285.1 of Comamonadaceae bacterium. Lineage (GTDB taxonomy): Bacteria > Pseudomonadota > Gammaproteobacteria > Burkholderiales > Burkholderiaceae_C > Ramlibacter. Next base: position 2,961 of record CANJPU010000108.1, read on the forward strand.
AACGGTTGGCTGGCCGATGGCCGTCGCCGAGGCGCAAGCATCGGGCGTCGGCGTGTGCATGCAGAACATTCGGCCAGATCTCCAAGAGTATGTCGGTGCGGCGGGTTACCTTTTTGACCGGATCGAAGATGCGGCCGAGATCATTCGGCATCCTTTTCCCGAAGCCAAGCGTCAGGAAGGTTTCATGCACGCACGCAAGTCGGATGTTCGACAGCACATCCACCTGCTTGAAAGCTTGTGGCAGGCCGCGTGAGAAGTGGCAGCGCAAATTTGAACGGCGCTAGAAGTGAAAACTCCGGGCCTGAAGCCGGGCCGAACTCACTGACCCACAGCCATCCCGCGTCCCTGATGAAATATGCGGGCTAGGGGAAACCCTGAAAGACGATCGGGCACGATCGCATATACCAACGAATCGGCCTCCGCCGGCGAAAAGGCGGAAGATGGCATCTGTAATTGCTTCACGGAGAGATCCTCATGGCATATCCACCACCTCGGCGACTGTTCGCTGCCGGCCTGCTCGGCATTGCAGCCACCTGCTTCGCACCTGGGGCCTTGGCAGACCCCAGCTACCCCAACAAGCCGATCACCGTGGTTGTGCCTGCGGCACCGGGAGGCAATCTCGACACCTCCACCCGAGCCATGATGCGCGAGGTCTCGGTCTTGCTCGGGCAGCCCATCATCATCGAGAACAAGCCCGGTGCCAGTTTGCTGGTGGGGACCCGATTCGTCGCGAAGGCGCGGCCCGACGGCTATACCTTGCTGGCCATGTCGAACACCTTCACTGTGGCGCCCAGCGTGGTGCTCAACCCCGGCTACGACCCCATCAAGGATTTCGACCCCATCACCATCATCAACTCATCGCCATTGGTCATCGTGGTGCGGCCCCAGTCGCTGCTGACTTCACTGAGCAGCCTGGTCGCGCACGCCAGCAGCAAGCCTGACGAGGTGACTTACGGGTCCGCCGGCCGCGGTTCGACCTCGCACCTGTTTCCGCTGATGTTCTTCCGCGAGGCCGGTGCGCCCAAAGCTGTGCACGTGCCTTACAAGGGCAATGCGCCGGCCATCGTCGACGTGATGGGCGGCCACCTCACGATGGTGATGGACGCCGTGATCTCGACCAGCGAACACCTCAGAGGTGGGCGGCTACAGGCGCTGGGCGTGGCGGCCAAGGCCCGATCGCCGGTCTTGCCAAATGTCCCCACCTTCGCAGAACAAGGCTACCCCAACTTTGTCGCCGAGGCCTTCTCCGGCCTAGTTGCACCCGCTGGCACACCGCGCGACATTCGAGTCAAGCTGCACGCGGCCATCACGAAAGCGATCACGCCTGCCATGGTCGAGCGCCTGCGCGCCAGTGGGCAGGACGTACGGGCCAGTGCATCGCCGGAGGAGTTCGGCGAGTTCATCAAAGGGGAGGTCACCCGTTTTGCCAAGGCGGTGAAAGACGCCGAGATCACACCCGAGTGAGCAAGCAAGAGCACCCCATTCACCAGGAGCACACAATGTCAGTCACAGCAATCCAAAACAAGACCGGCCAGGTCCCGCAAGGAATGTCCGCCGACGAATGGGCGCTGCGTTGCGATCTTGCCGCGGTCTACCAGCTAAGCGACATGTACGGGTTTTCCGACATGGCCGGTTCCCACATCTCGGCGCGCGTGCCGGGGCCGGAACATCATTTCCTGCTCAATCCGTTCGGCATGTTCTTCGACGAGATCACTGCCTCCTCACTCATCAAGGTTGATCTGAAGGGCCAATTGGTCGGCCCAGGCAATCCGGAGGAACTGAACCCAGCGGGATTCGTGATCCACAGCGCGGTCCATGTGGCGTGCCCCGAACTGGTGTGCGTCATGCACAGCCATCTGCGCTCGGTCACCGCCGTCGGCATGCAGAAAGACGGACTACTGCCCATCAGTCAGAAGGCACTGCTGATGTGGGACCTCGTGCGCTATCACGACTTCGAAGGTGCGGCACTCAACATGGACGAGCGCGAACGGATCGTGCAATCGCTCGGGCCCACCGGGCGCGCGATGTTCCTGCGCAATCACGGGGCCTTGACGGTGGGCGCTACCTGCGCCGAAGCGTTTTGCTACATGTACCGGCTGGACATCGCATGCAAGTACCAGATCGACGCGTTGGCCGGTGGCCGGGACTTGAATTGGCTGCAACCCCCGACGGTGAAGCACACAGCAGCGCAAGGCGCCAAGATACTGGCCAAGGGCGGATTCGCCGAATGCGGAAAGCTGGAGTGGAAGGCGCTGCTGCGTAAGCTGGAGCGTGAGAAAGGAACATCTTGGCGCACCTGACGAAAAGCCCCGCCTGTCCCACGACGCCGCCATAGCCAAGGATCAGGCCGTACTCGAAGAGCGTCGCAAATCTCGCGCGCTCTCACCCAATGGGCGGGGAGCTTCAAGGCCAAACAACTCAATGTCCACGAGCGCTCCCTTCCGAAAATGAGCGGTCAACTCCGCTTTCAGGTTCAACCTAGTGTAGTGTTTCACGCTATGCAGCACTTAATAAAACCGATGGATTTGTCGTCCTGGCTAGGCGCAAACCACAGCGATGCCCAGTGGCATCGCGCGGATTTGCAACGACGCCAGGGCGGCA
>CANJPU010000109.1 GCA_947476285.1 Comamonadaceae bacterium
CCGATGGATTTGTCGTCCTGGCTAGGCGCAAACCACAGCGATGCCCAGTGGCATCGCGCGGATTTGCAACGACGCCAGGGCGGCAAAGACGCGGTTTTATGTGCTGCATAGAGTGAAACACTACACTAGCCAGGATGTGACAAGCGCTGGCGGCCACCGCTTTGCCATGGTCGCGGGCGAGGCGTCCGGCGACTTGCTGGCCGGCTTGCTCTTGCAGGGCATGCGATCGCGCTGGGCCGATCTGCAGGCGGCCGGCATTGGCGGCCCCTGTATGGCCGACCAGGGTTTCGAAGCCTGGTGGCCGCATGAGAAGCTGGCGGTGCGCGGCTATGTCGAGGTGCTTCGCCACTACCGCGAGATCGTCGGCATCCGCAGCCGACTCAAAGAGCGGCTGCTTCGTGATGCGCCCGACGCTTTCATCGGTGTCGATGCGCCCGATTTCAATCTGGACCTCGAAGCAGCGCTCAAGGCTGCCGGCATCAAGACCGTGCATTTCATCTGCCCGTCCATCTGGGCATGGCGTCCCCATCGGGTCGAAAAGATCCGCCGTAGCGTCGATCATGTGCTGTGCATTTTTCCGTTCGAACCTGCCTTGCTGGCCAGTCACGGGATCTCATCCACTTACGTGGGTCATCCGTTGGCCAGTGTCATCCCCATGGTGCCCGACAAGCGCGCCGCGCGCCTGGCTCTGGGACTGCGGGAAGACGACGAAGTGCTGGCGATTCTGCCCGGCAGCCGCGCATCCGAGATTCACTACATGGCGCCGCTTTTCTTTGCCGCAGCGGCACGCATACGCGCAGCGCGGCCCGGCATCCGGCTGGTGGTGCCGGCTATCCCGGCATTGCAGGCGCAAATCGAACAGGCCGCGCAAGCAGCCGGCCTGATGGGCCATGTGCAGATCGTCTCGGGCCGCTCACACGAGGTGCTGGCTGCATGCGACTTGACACTCATTGCCAGTGGCACCGCCACCCTGGAGGCCGCGCTCTTCAAGCGGCCGATGGTGATCTCCTACCGGGTGAACTGGCTGACCCACCGCATCATGCGGCCCCAGCAGTTGCAGCCCTGGTTGGGGCTGCCCAACATTCTGTGTCGCGAATTCGTGGTGCCCGAGTTGCTGCAGGATGAGGCCACCGCCCAATCGCTGGAGCGGGCTGTGCTGGAATGGCTGGCCGATCCAGCCAGAATGGCAGCCGCAAAAGAGAAATTCATCGCGCTGCATGAAAGCCTGCGGCGAGACACTGCGACACTTGCAACCGATGCCATCGAAAAAATCATCTCGACCTGAGCAAACCCACTTGAACTGGGACCCCATTGGCCTGATCGCCGGGGTGGACGAGGCCGGCCGCGGGCCCCTGGCCGGGCCGGTTGTGGCGGCGGCCGTCATACTGGACGACACCCGGCGCATCAGCGGCCTGGCCGATTCCAAGACCCTTACCGCTTTGCAGCGCGAGCGGCTTTGCCAGCAGATCTTCGAGAAGGCGCTTTGCTTTTCGGTGGCGCAGGCCAGCGTGGAGGAAATCAACACGCTCAACATTCTTCACGCCACCATGCTCGCTATGAAACGCGCAGTCGAAGGCCTGCGGCTCAAGCCGGCCAAGGTGCTGGTCGATGGCAACCGCATTCCTCAGTTGGACATGTTGGCCGAGGCCGTGGTGGGCGGCGATGCAAAAGTGCAGTCAATCTCTGCCGCGTCCATCCTGGCCAAGGTCCATCGCGACCGGCTCTGCGATGAATTGCACCAGGAATTTCCGCAGTATGGCTTTGCCTCGCATAAAGGCTATGGCACGCCCGAGCATTTGCAGGCACTGCGCTTGCACGGCGCCTGCCCGCACCACCGCAGGTTCTTCAGCCCCGTGGCGGCCGCGCTCGCACAAACCTCCGGCGTGACTGTGTCCGCCGCCCTCTCGTGACCCCTGTGCAGCCGCTCTTTATCAACTCGGCGGCCAACCCGACGCTGCGCGAGTTGCGCCGACTGGCGCACGACAGCAGCGCCTATCGCAAGCAAGGCCGCGTTTGGTTGGAGGGTGAGCACCTGTGCGAGGCGGCGGTGCGGCGCGGTGTGCGTGCAGCGCTGGCCCTGTATTCGCAAACCGCCTGGGACTCGTTTGGCATAGGCTGGGCGGCACATGCAGACAAGAATCTGGTCACCACCGATGCCCTCTTTGCAGGCTTGAGCGGGCTGGAGTCCCCGGGACACATGGCCTTCGTGCTGGACTTGCCGGCGCCTGCGACCATTGCGCCGGGGCAGGCTTGCGTGGTGCTCGATCGGGTGCAAGACGCCGGCAATGTCGGCGCCATCCTGCGCAGCGCAGGTGCTTTTGGTTTTCACCAAGTGCTCAGTATCAAGGGCAGTGCCGCGTTGTGGAGCCCCAAGGTGCTGCGCGCCGGCATGGGTGCGCATTTCGGGCTAAGCTTGATCGAGTCGCTCGACGCCTCGGTGCTGGATGATCTGACCGTGCCCCTGATCGTGACCAGCTCGCATGAAGGCGAGTACCTGCACAAGCAGACCCTGCCCTGGCCCTGCGCGTGGGTGCTGGGCCATGAAGGGCAGGGGGTGGACCCACAGATCGCGCAACGCGCGAGCCTGGCGGTGCGCATTGCCCAGCCGGGTGGAGAAGAGTCGCTCAACGTGGCCTGCGCTGCAGCGATCTGTCTGCATGCCAGTGCGAGCACGCGGGTGGCATCGTGTTGATGTTGGCAGCACGTACCGAGAAGTGATGTCAGCCCAAATTTGAAATGTCACCGGGGTGCCAGCCATCCTGTCCCGGTGTTGGCGCGGCGCCGGTTGATTGCCTGCTTGTTCTGCGCGTCGCGTCAGGCGATGCCCGGCAGGCGCTCACTGTGGCGGTCTACGCTTCGCTTCGACTTCGCTGGGATTTGCGGCCTGAGGTCGGCGGTGTGCAACTCGCTACTCGCCCTTCGGCCGCTTCGCTCAGACAAGCACACCGAGCATGAATTGAAGCGCTTCGCGCCCGACCGTACGCCCGTGGAGGCGTTCACACAGCAAGGTGAAAGTCCTTGTCGGGGAAAGCCAGAACCCCGTAGCCGAAGGTAACTGCGTCGCCGCGAGGCGGGGTGGGGAGCAACCGGAGGCGAACTGGCGGTCCGCAGGATGACGAACTCGATTCGGCGGGGAGTGGTGGCGAGCCCACGGTCGGTTGGCGAAGCCTGGAACACATTGCAAGCGCTGGCCTGGCGGCTAAAGCGACTTGTGAACTACCCCTGTGGTTGGAGGCGGAACGTTGGGAGGTGTGAACGAGACAAGCGGGGAGACCTGCGCACCGGGGTGACGGGCGCAGGAGTCAGAGCCCTCGTAGTACCGAGGCTGCCGCAAGGCGGCCACAGGCCCGGGCAACATAAACCGGGTCGAGGGAAGGTGGGCAGGAAGGTGAATGTATGAAGGACAGATTGAGCGACCAGGAAACAGCAGCGCCAGTGCCGGCAACGGCTACACAAGCTGCGTCGGACCCCGCCGCCACAGGCTGCGCGCCTGTGAGGGAAAGCCACGCGTGGGAATGGGTAGACCGCGACATCTGGACGGAACGCATGTTGGCGGCGCTGGTAACGGCGTCAGAGGAAGGCAAAGAAGGCAAGCAAAGCAAATGGTTCAGCCTGATCGACAAGGTCTGGCGCGACTCGACCCTGCAGGCGGCTTGGCAACAAGTCAAAAGCAGGCGAGGCGCCTCGGGCATCGATGGCACAAGCATCGCGCGCTTTGAGGCCAACGCCCCGAAGTACCTGGGCGAGATCGCGGAACAACTCAAGACAGGGCAATATCGCGCGCAAGCCGTGCGCCGCGTGGAGATACCCAAAACGGGCGGTGGCAACCGACCGCTGGGCATCCCCACCGTCGGGGACCGTGTGGTCCAGGCAGCGGTCAAGCGCGTGATCGAGCCGATCTTCGAGAGCCGGTTCTGCGATACGAGTTACGGGTTCCGACCGGGCAGAGGCTGCAAGGACGCGTTGCGAGCGGTCGATGGCTGGCTGAAACAAGGCTACACCCATGTGGTGGACGCCGACCTCAAGCGCTACTTCGACAGCATCCCCCATGAACGGCTGAAGGCCCGAGTGTCCGAGCGAATCAGCGACGGGCGAGTCCTGGAGTTGATCGACGGCTGGCTCAAACAAGACATCGTTCACGACCTCAAGCGCTGGACGCCCACCGGCGGCACGCCGCAGGGTGCGGTGATCAGTCCGCTGTTGGCCAACATCTACTTGCATCCGCTGGACCAGCACATGCTGGCACGGGGCTACAAGATGGTGCGCTACGCGGACGACTTCGTGGTCCTGTGCCAAAGCGCTCACGAGGCGCAGCAGGCATTGGCCGAGGTCCAGCAATGGGTGAGCGACAACGGGCTGGAGCTGAACATGGACAAGACCCACATCGGCGACTGCCTCCAAAAGGGGCAGGGCTTTGAATTCCTCGGGTACCGATTCGAGGCTGGAGAACGCCATGTCCGAAAGAAGAGCGTGATGAAGTTCAGGGATGCGATCCGGAAGCGAACCGGCCGCACCCGTAGCGGGTCGCTACGCGCCATCGTGATCGAACTCAATGCGGTGTTGAAGGGGTGGTTTGCCTACTTCAAGCATGCACTGGCAGGGCCGTTTGCTCTGTTCGACGGCTTCGTGCGCAGGCGCCTGCGGGCGCTACTGCGGCGGCGCGAAAAGCGACCTGGTCACGGAAGATGCGAAGCGGACTCACGCCGCTGGCCCAATGCCTACTTCGCGGCGCAGGGACTGTTCACCATGAGCACAGCCCGGCGTCTAGCGAGCCAACCCCGATGAGGACTTCATCGACTGGAGCGCCGTGTGCGGGAGAACTGCATGCACGGTGCGGAGGGAGGGGAGGCTTGCGCCTTCCCTACCCCTATTCAGGCCGCAAATCCCAGCCGCC
>CANJPU010000110.1 GCA_947476285.1 Comamonadaceae bacterium
AGCACTTAATAAAACCGATGGATTTGTCGTCCTGGCTAGGCGCAAACCACAGCGATGCCCAGTGGCATCGCGCGGATTTGCAACGACGCCAGGGCGGCAAAGACGCGGTTTTATGTGCTGCATAGAGTGAAACACTACACTAGGTTAAACCTATGCCACTGCCAGAACCCCAAGCCCGACAACACCTCCATACCCGCACCGTTGTTTACCGGGGCTACCTTCGTGAAGATGGCCTCTGGGACATCGAAGGGGAAATGACCGACACCAAGGCTTTGCCGTGGGAGCGGTCCATGCGCCCTGTTCTGCCGCCCGGCGCTCCGGTGCATGGGCTGTCCATTCGCGCCACTGTGGATGATGCAATGACCATCCACGAGATCGTCAGCTCGACCGATCACATACCTTTCGATGAATGCGAGAAGGCGAACGAGCCGTTCAAAGGCATGGTGGGAGTGACCATTGGTCCTGGGTGGCGCGGCGCCATCGAAAGGGCTATGGGCGGCATACGGGGCTGCACCCACCTGCGTGAATTACTCTTCAACATGGCGACGGCTGCATTCCAGACGATTCCGCCGCACCAGCGCCGCGTGCGAAAGCAGGCCGGCCAGCCCGACCCTCACCCCGACAAGCCGCCCTACCATCTGGGCAAATGCATGAGCTGGGATTTTGACGGGCCGGTTGTTGCCCGCCATGTTCCCGAGTTTGCCGGCTGGAAGCCGCTCAAGCGCCGCACCTGAGTCACCCCCCCCCAAGGAGTTTGCATGCCCCGCCCGATTGTTGATGAAGACCACATCCACTCCGCCATTCGCGAGCGAGTGGCAAACCACGGTCAGGAGATCGTCCAGGAAGTCATGGCTGCTGTGGCTGCCAACGACGTGGTGGTCGTGGGCATGCGCCTGAACCCGTTTCCCAAGAAGGCATGCAAGGCGCTCGATGACATCGGGCAGGCCTACAAATACCTTGAATACGGCAGCTACATGAGCGAGTGGCGTCGGCGTGGCGCACTCAAGATGTGGACCGGCTGGCCCACGCTGCCCATGGTTTTCGTCAAGGGTGTGCTGGTGGGCGGCTTCACTGACTTGCGTGCGCTGATTGACAGCGGCGAGTTGCGCCGCACGTTGGCGCCTGCTGCAACCTGAGAACGGCTCGGCCAGGAGCAGACGGCGAGATGGCTGGCATGAAGAGCAGGTCCGCGACAGGCGGGCTGGTGTATTCCACCGACGCAGGCCGCATGTGTCCGGTCTGCCGCAAAGCCCTTGTGCAGTGTCAGTGCACGCGCGCTCGGGCTGCGCCGCCGGCCCCTGGGCCGGTGCGGGTCTGGCGCGAGACCAAAGGGCGTGGCGGCAAGTGTGTGACGCTGGTCAAGGGCCTCGCGCTTGAGCCGGCAGCCTTGCTCGCCTTGGGCCAGAAGCTCAGGTCCGCCTGCGGCTCGGGCGGAACCGTCAAGGACGGGGTGATCGAAGTGCAGGGCGATCACCGCGAGCGCATCACGCAAGCGCTGCTGTCAATGGGTCATGCGGCCAAGCAGGTTTGAAACCCAACTACACGGCGAACACATTCATTCGGTTTTTCCAGAAGTCGGGCTCTGGCGGCACACCCCAACCAGCGGCGGCATTCTCGCTCATGTGATCGGGGCTGGAAGTGCCTGGAATGACGCAAGTGACCGCAGGCTGAGACAGCACGAATTTCAACATCAATTGCCCCCAGCTTGTGCAGCCAATCTGGGCTGCCCATTCTGGTAGCCGTCGTTTGTGCAGTGTTTGCAGCAGGCGGCCGCCGCCAAAGGGCAGGTTGATGATCACCGCGATGCCGCGCTCAGTTGCAAGCGCCAACAGGCGCCGCTCGGCTTGGCGACTGGCCACCGAGTAATTGAACTGCACGAAGTCGATCGGCTGGGTGCGCATGATTTCTTCCAGAGCCGCATGGCCCTCTTCGGCGTAGTGCGTCGCGCCAATGTATGAAATCCGCCCCGCTTCTTTCCATTCGGTCAGCGTACGCAAGTGTGTGCGCCAATCCAGCAGATTGTGAATCTGCATCAGCTCAATGTGCGAGGTGTACAGCAAAGCCATGGATCGCTCCATTTGCGCAATGCCCTGCTCACGACCTTGGGTCCAGACTTTCGTGGCGATGAAGGCCATCTCACGCGAGTTGGAGGCTTTGAGCGCATCGCCCACCACTTGCTCTGCGGTGCCGTACATGGGTGATGAGTCCACTACGCAGCCATTGGCCGCGATCAATGTGCTGAGTACCTGGGCGCGCCTGGGTAGTTGCCCCGGCTGGTCGCCCACATCGAAACCTCGCCACGTGCCGCAGCCGATGACGGGAAGCATTTCACCTGTCGAGGGAACAGGACGCAATTCCATGGCGGAGCATAGAGCCTGGCAGATCGCGGCGCAATACTACGGAGCCGCTACACGCAGTGGTTCGCATCGGCCGAAAGGCTTCAACCCATCGCATATCATCCGTACCCAAGCGCGAAGATGGCTTGTGCAATGCAAGTGAGAAGATCAGTCAGAGGAGAATTCAATGGACAAACGCAGTTTCCTGGCCACCGCCCTTGGCAGTGCCGCACTTCCATTTACTGGCCCGGCGAGCGCCCAGGGGCAAAGCACAAACTCACCCGCTTTGCTCACAGTGACAGGCGCCATCTCCAAGCCCAATCGCGGGCCGCTCGATCCCGTGCTGGACCAGATGATGGCCAAGCAGAAGATCAGTTTCGACAAAGCCCATGCGTTTGACTTCGGCATGCTCGCAGCGATGACGCCGGTAACGATCAAGCCCACGCTGGAGTACGACAAGAAGCCGCACCAGCTACGCGGCCCTTTGTTGGCAGACGTGCTCAAGGCTGCTGGTGTCACAGCTGATTCGGGCAAGCTGGCCATGCGCGCAGTCGATGGCTATTCGCCCGCGCTGAGCATGGCCGACATGCGCAAGTACCGCTTCATCGTGGCCACCCACCTGGACGGCAAGCCCATGCCACTTGGCGGCCTGGGCCCCTTGTGGGCCGTGTATGACGCCGACCGCTTCCCCGACATGGCAGCCAAACCAGTGGACCAGCGCTTTGCGTTCTGCCCCTGGGCGCTCTATCACATCGACGTTCAGGCCGCAGGCGTGTAGCGGCAAGTTACCATCGCGCATGAGAAAGACATTCCAGCTCCAGGTTGAAGGCAAGCAGCCAGACCGCGTTCTTGATGCCGTCAAGCACGAAATCCGCAAGTACATCAAGCGTGAGCGCTGGCGTGAGCTGCCGGCGGGGGCTGACTTCTGGGATTTCGATTGCGGCTTCGGCCTGGCGCGTGACACTGCTGCCCCAAGCCACTTGGGCAATCTCATCGCCCAGATCGACGAGGCTGCGAAATCAGGTGCGAATTCTTTCTACGTCGAGCTGCTCGCCAAGCCGGGCAAGCGCAAGCCGCGCGATCCTGGGCAGGCGCCAGAGCCGGACATTCTCGATGCGTAGATGATGGGTAGCGGACTCACCGCTCAATCCATCACCCCTCAATCAGCCTTGCGTGCGGCCTGCGCGCGAAGCTTGTCCTTCTTGCTGGGGCGTTTGCCTTTGATGGCACCAAACAGCACGGCTACCTTGGGCCTGCGCTCCAGTTGCTGGCCCAGACTGCGAATGACTTCTCCCACCTGCGCCGCCAGTTCGTGCGTAGGCACCAGCACCAGCGCGCGCGTGCGCCGTGGCGTGTGTGGATGGCCTTCTTGCAGGCGTTGCAGCAGGGGCAGGGCAAATGCAGCGGTTTTGCTCGAGCCGGTCTGCGCGCAAGCCAGCACGTCGGCTCCGCCAATGGCAAGCGGGATGGCCTGTGCCTGGATGGGCGTGGCCTGCTCAAAGCCGAGTTGGTGGGCGGCGCGCGCCAGCGCTGGGGAAAGGCCGGGGATGGCAAAGGGCATGGTCTGGTGCGGCGGTTGAATGAATGGTGGTGAGGCGGGCATGCGGACAGGACACATGCAACAAAGCTTGCAATTAGCTGAAGACGTTCGAAAGGCGATGGCGGCGAGGGCGAGATCCCGCCTTGCCGTTGAGCTTTCTCGGTGGGGGCGCCCACGATTTGGAGCAGGAATCTGTGAGCGTAGCTGTGTGAGTCAGTCACACGCGACAAATCAATGACGCAGCTAAGACTGTTGGCATTTTTCGTCACCCGTGAAAATGCAGTGAAACCACCACCTGCTCACTGATACATTACGCGCGTCCCCGTCGCATCTTTTCCGCTGTTGGGATGCCGTCTTGAATGCCCTCGAGCAGTTGGGCATTCGAAGAGCCCGCTGTTTTAGGCGCGCTCACTCGGCCATCCAAAAAGATGCGCCCCTGTGGGGCTTGTTGTTGGTTTTCTCACTTTGCAGTACCTCCCGCCAGCCACCGCTTGCGTTAGCTGGGGGAGCTCAACGTTGCTTGACTTCAAGGAGATTCCTCATGAACGGTCTTTGTCCAACTACAGCCGACATCATCAAACCGGCGTTTGCTATCGGCGGGAAACAAACCAATTTACGTTCACGGCGCGCGACTCATGTGGTGCCACAGGATGGTGTTTCCAGTATGAGACTTGGATCGGTGAAGCAACACCTACTCGAATCATTGGGCTCTGACTCGGCGCTCAAGAAATTGATGGTTGACCTTGCCCCTGTTTACCGCACTCCATAGGCTGCCCATTATGCGGACTTCCTGTCTTGCTGCTGGGCCGCGATCCAGCGTTGCTCGAACGTCATCGGGCTGACGTAGCCCAGCGTCGAGTGCAATCTTGTATGGTTGTAGAAAT
>CANJPU010000111.1 GCA_947476285.1 Comamonadaceae bacterium
CCCCCTTTGACCAGGCGAACCGCCTCCAGCTTGAATTCCAGGGTGTATTTGCCCCGGGCCTGTCCGTCTTTTCTCTTGCTCATCTTCGATCTCCAATTGCTGAATTTTCACATCAGCTATGGAGTACGTTTTTCGGGGGCAAGATCACTCGGATCATTTGCGACCTGAAGCAATGCACAACACGATGGAAAACCAACGATGCAAACCATGCTGGTCACTCTGCTGGCCGTGTTCTTGGCCGTCTACTTTGGGATCAAACGCAAGTACTTTCTGGCAGCTCTGAGCCTTGCGATTTTCTTCGTGCTGTTTAGGCCGGTTGGCTTTATGTAGGTGCCTATTGGTATCAACGTGAAATTGAACCATATGCCGTTGTCAGTGCTGTGATAGGCTCGCCTGTCATTTGACGAGCTTCTTGGAGTGTGTGATTGTTAGTCGAAATTAGCGGCGTCTGCCAATACTGGCTCCGGGCGAAGCGCTCCCGTCAGAAGAAAAGCTTGCTGCCCAGCTTGGCGTCAACCGATCAACCGTTCGTGAGGATCGGCTTGGTCGGATAAGGGGTTGCGGCCATGCTCGTGCCTGCCAAGAGTCCTCCTAGTGCCGTCGCGGCGATTCGGGCTACTGCGCCACGGCGTACCAGATCACATTCGTGCGCCCCTGCCTGGCTGCTCTTCGACATAGATTCGGCTCGATGCCGTGGAACAGCGACAGAAAATGTCTCTGGCCGGGTATCTTGGTAGGTGGTGGTACGAGGCATGGTTGGCTTACTTTGCGTGTTGGTGGTTGAGATGCTGGATCGATACGGTCAGGAAAACCGTGCCGGATCGGAAGGGGCCGAAAGGTGACTTATAAGCTTCCGAAATCTGTCAATCAACCTTTGCGCCGCTTTCCTTGACGAGCTTCGCCCACGTGGTCAGCTGGACGCCGATGAACTGGCGAAAGGCCGTCGGGTCCAGAATCTGCACTTCCATGCCCTGCTCCCGCATTTGCCCGGAAAAATCATCCGAGCCCGCCACCCTGATCGCATCGGCAGAAACCTTCTCGAGGATCGCGTCAGGTGTACCGGCAGGTGCGGCGAGGCCAAGCCATGTGGACACGTCGTACCCAGGTACCCCGGCCTCAGCAACCGTCGGCACGTTCGGAAAAACGGACGAGCGCTTGTCGCTCGCCATGCCCAAGATTTTCAGCTTGCCCGACTTGACTTGCCCCACAACGCTCGCCGCCGCAGGCGCCCCCAGCGAGATGTGGTTTCCCATCAAGTCTGTCAGCATAGGCGCGATGCTCTTGTACGGAACATGGCTCAGTCGGATGCCAGTCTGTGAGCTCAAAAGTTCGATAGCGAGATGTGTGCTGCTGCCGCTGCCCCCTGATCCATAGACGATTCGGCCTGGCTGGGCCTTTGCCAAAGCGATCAACTCGGGGATAGTGTTGGCCGGGAACTGCGGACTCGCGACGATAGCAAGCGGAGTTATCGCTAACCGGGCGATGGGCTTGAAGTCACGCTGAAGATCGTAGGTGAGGTCCTTGTAAAGAGCCGCATTGATCGCATGGTTCACTGCGAGCATCACCAGCGTATAGCCGTCAGCTGGTGCTTTTGCTACAGCGGCAGCGCCAATGTTGCCACCAGCGCCTGGCATGTTCTCTACAACGACCGGTTGGCCCCACATCTCGGAGAGCCTGATCGCGAGTCTCCGCGCAAGGATATCTGTTCCAGTGCCGGTAGACAAAGGCACGACGATCTTGACAGGCCGGTTTGGATAAGTCTGCGCAACTGCCGCGGGTGCGCACAGTACCGTCATCAGGATCATGGCCGCGGACAGGAGAGTTTTGGTGTGGAAGTTCACAAGCGTTTTGCGCCTTAAGCGCCCCATGAAAAGGTTGCGGGCGACGCTGGAGGCGTCGGGTTGGTCAGATACCTCAACGAATCAGGGAGCGGAAGTACTCGTCACTAAGGCCGACCTTTTTGCAGTGGGCCGCATACTTGTCTAACCTGGTAAACACGTCCTCGACTTCAGATACCTCGCCCTTATCGTTCAAGTGGATGACGGGCCCGTAGACATGGAAGACGGTGGTCATCTTGCTCATCTCGGGGTGGACGTACAGCGTGTGGATGTGGCCGGCGGGTTCGTAGACGAAGCTACCGGCACGGGCCACCCAGTCATGTTCCTCATAACCCCAAACGCCTTCAAGAGTCAACGCTGTCACGGCCGCAGCGTGCCGGTGGCGCTGGATTCGACCTACGGTCTCCGACTTCAGAATGCTGATCCAGCCGCCATTTGTAACGTCGAACAGCAGCGGTAGCACCTTGCCGTGTTTTGACAGCTCCGTCCATTTATTGTTGACCGTTAAGATGTCGGCGTGAAACATCTCAGGTCGGGTGTAGGGCGAGGCGGTGATGGGAAGCATGACTTATCTCACTTTCGTTGGTTGGACGGTTACGATGGTTCGGCCGCTATAAAACGGAGCCTGGCTTCCGGCACAGTATTTTCCAATTCAGGTATGAGCCTGGAGAAGTTGAAGATGGGCGAGAAGTGAATCGATCTGAAAAAGAAGTTAGTAGTATAGCGGCGGTGTTTGCTTTTCACGTCAACAACCTGACTGCTGGAATGGCTCGCGCCGACGTGTTGGTCGGATTCTCTGAGTCTCCAGAGAACCAAGCCGCCCTAATCGGCATTATTGGGAACGGGATGTTCTACACGACCTGAAGATCTGTGTTGCGACGGCCATTGACTAGGTCAGCACCGCATGTCTGGGGCCACCGACATGCAACTTATTCTGCTCACCGAGGTTGTCAATCTCGGCAACCTCGGCGAAGCCGTCAAGGTCAAGGACAGCAAGGTTACAGCGATGGTTGCGGCGAAGCTGGCGAATATCACCCACGGTGGCAATCGCAAACATCAAGATGCAAATTTGCACCTTGAAGTTAGCCGCTCCGACGCAGCCGACATGCTCAACGTCAGCCCGCGCACGGTAGGGGGGATCGATTCTTTGGAACTCTCGAAAAGGGACACCACCACCTGACCCACGCAGAGAATTAATTGCCTATTTGAAAAAGAATTCAGAATCATCAAACGGTTCAGGACCTTCCAGGATTCTTTCCACATCTTCTCAATCAGCTGCCGGTCGCGCAATACCTTCAACTCGCCGCGTACCGAAGCAAATTTTCTGGAACTTTGAAAAGTGAGTACTGCGTGTGGATTGACGGTGATTTCGTCGATCTTGAGCGAGTTGATATCGGTCACGAGGTAAGCGCCTATGCCATCGTCCATGCGCGCAATGGCCATCGGCCGCGCGTGGATCGCGTTGGCCGTGTGCGTCACCAGCATCGCCACATCAAAGTCATTCACTAAATCGTATAAATGATTCCTGCCGTCGTTTGTGTTCATAGCCGCTAGCGCCTTCGTGTTTAAAAAAGGGAAAAGTTTTTATCCAGCGACCACTTTATTGAAACGTCGCCACAGCGTCCGTGCGCTACCCAACACATGGTTCATCGAAGTCGTCTCCTTCATCAAGATGGGAGCGGCTAGCGATCGCACCACCGCCATTGAAAGAGATTCAGTACATATCAATACCGGTTGCTTGAGTTGAGAACACAAGCGAACTGGCCCAATGGGCGAAGGCGTCTAACTCTCGCACCCCCTGTACCAACGCGCAGGCCTGGCTGGCCGAGAAGCTCATGGCGCTGGGCGTCTTATTCAGGCTGTTGGACACCCCAACCAGGGGCAACGTCGTGGGTTTAAACCTAGAAACGGCAGGCTAGGCATAGCGTGCCGCAGGCGTCTCCAGCGCCTTGTTATTCACGCTTGGCGTCTGTCGCCTTGATGATCTTGCGGTACAGGGCGATCTGCTGGTCGAGGAATTGCCCGAACTGTTCGCCGTTGCTGCCTACGACAGTAAAGCCATCGGAGGTGAGGCGATCGCGCAACTCGCCTGCGGCCAGTGCCTTCTGCACGGCCTCGGTGAAGCGCTGCGCCATTGCCTTGTCCATGCCCGCCGGTCCCATCAGCCCGAACCAGCCCGGCAGGTCAAAGCCTGGGATCATCTCCGAGATCGCCGGCACCGTCGGAAATGATTCCAGGCGGGTGCGGCTGTTGACGCCCAGCGCCTTGACCGTGCCGGCGCGGATGAGATTGCGCGCGACGCCCACGTCGGCGAAGGCGGCATCGATCTGCCCGCCGATGACGTCGGCAACGGCCTGCGTGGCGCCCTTGTAGGGAACGACGACGA
>CANJPU010000112.1 GCA_947476285.1 Comamonadaceae bacterium
AGGTCTGGGTGGGTGATATCACGTACATCGCCACGGACGAAGGCTGGCTGTTTCTAGCCGTGGTGATTGACCTGTTCAGTCGCCAGGTGGTGGGCTGGTCGTTACGAGAGGACATGACGCGTGACATCGTCATCGACGCATTGCGCATGGCATGGTTCAAACGGCATCCGGGCAAGCCGGCGGGCGTGATGTTCCATCGTGACCGCGGCAGTACGCCAGCAAGGACTTCCGGGATGTCCTCAAGGAGTACGGCATTACCAGCTCCATGAGCCGACGCGGCAACCGCTGGGACAACGCCTGCAGCGAGACGCTGTTTGGATCATTGAAGGTAGAACGGTTATACGGGCAGAGGTTTAAGACTCGGCGGGAGGCCAAGGATGAAACGATTGCCTGGCTTCTTTGGTATAACTGGACTCGGCTGCATTCGACGCGGACCTATGTCAGCCCGGTGCGGTTCGAGCAGAACTGGCTTGCCAATCAGCCCAAGCAAGCCAACTCATGATCTCGGTTATGGGATACGGATTCCAGGGGCAAGGTGAGTATTTAATAGTTAATCGCTGGAACTTCTATGTCTTCACACCATGCGAACAAGGCGTCCGCCGGAGCAACTGCGGCACTGATCGTCGGCGCCCTGGGCGTTGTATTTGGCGATATCGGCACCTCGCCCCTTTATGCCTTGAAAGTATCCGTCGATGCCTCTGGCGCAAAAGGCGGCCCCGAAATCGTGCAAGCGGTATTTGGCATTCTGTCGCTGATCACCTGGGCGCTGATTCTGGTAGTGACGGTCAAGTACGTGTTCATCATCATGCGCGCGGATAACCGGGGTGAGGGTGGCATCTTTGCGCTCACTGCGCTGGTCCTGCAGCACCTGAAAAAAGACTCGGCCTACCGCTGGCCCGTCACCATTGCCGGCGCACTAGGCGCGGCCTTGTTTTTTGGCGACAGCATGATTACGCCTGCGATCTCGGTGCTCAGCGCGGTAGAAGGCCTCAAGGTCTTATCGCCTGACCTAGAGAAATACGTGATCATGATTTCGCTGGGCTTGATTACCGGTCTCTTTGCCGTAGAGCGTTTTGGCACGGCGGTGATCGGCAAGGTGTTCGGCCCGGTGATGCTGGTCTGGTTTCTTTCTCTGGGCGCTATTGGTCTGGCCGAGTTGATCCACTCTCCGGGTATTTTTGCCGCACTCAATCCTTTGACCGGCATTTCCTTTTTGCTTGCCCACTCAGGGCTTGCGATTGCCATCTTCGGCTCGGTCGTTCTCGCTGTCACAGGCGGCGAGGCCTTGTATGCCGACATGGGGCACTTTGGCCGCGGCCCGATCCAGAAAGCATGGCTGTTTTTGGCCTTTCCCTGCCTGCTACTCAATTACTTTGGTCAGGGTGCCTTGCTGCTGCGCGATCCGTCTGCGCTGGACAACCCCTTTTTCCGTCTGGCGCCAACGTGGGCCCTGATTCCCATGCTGTGTTTGGCGGCCATGGCCACCATCATTGCCTCACAGGCGGTGATTTCGGGTGCGTTTTCCATTACCACCCAGGCGGTTCAGCTGGGCTTCATCCCACGTATTTTGGTCAAACACACTTCAGCCGAAGAAATCGGACAAGTCTACGTTTCCAAGATCAACATTTTCCTTCTGGTGGGCGTGGTGATTTTGGTGCTGGGCTTTCGCAGTTCTGAAAATCTTGCCTCCGCTTACGGCGTATCGGTGACGGGCGCCATGGCGATTGACACGATTTTGGCGGCCTATTTCATGGTGTTTGTCAAAGGCTGGAGCAAGCTTTTGTTTCTGCCGCTGTTTGGCCTGCTGTTTGCGCTTGATTGCGTCTTCTTGGGCGCCAATCTATTCAAGTTCTTTGAAGGCGGCTGGTTGCCGGTAAGCGTGGCCGGCGTGCTGCTGCTGGTGATGATTTGCTGGATTACGGGGCGCGAACGCTTGCTCAAGACGCGCTGGGCCAGTTCGATTCCCTTGCCGGAATTTCTTCAAACGCTGGATGTGAGTGAGCCGCACCGCGTTTCAGGAACCGCTATTTTTATGGTTCCTCACAAAAATATCGCCCCGGTTTCTCTGTTGCACAACCTCAAGCACAACCAGGTTCTGCACTCGCGGGTGATTTTGATGAACGTCGAGACAGCCAATATGCCCTATGTGCCGGACGAGGAGCGTCTCACCATCGAGCACCTGAGCCACAATTTTCACTCGGTCTGCGTGCGCCATGGTTATATGGAAGAACCGCACATCATGCGCGCTGTGGCGCTGCTGAGCGCGCGCGAGTTTCAGTTCAGTTTGATGGAAATCTCATTTTTCGTAGGCAAGGAGCGCGTGGTGTCCAAGGCCTCGTCGGCCTTGTGGATGGCGCCTTTTATTTACCTGCACCGCACCATGCAAAGCCCCACCGAATACTTCAAGATTCCCTATGACCACGCCATCGAGATCGGCGGCCACGTGGAAATTTGAGGGGCGATTTGTTGCGCGCCAGCGAACCGGTCGCCAGGTTTATCAAGGTGTCGGTGTGAACGCCCGGTGGCAGCGGGAGCGCTTGCGCCAGCGCCCGGTCAATTTCGCGAGCCGCTGAATGCATGGCACTTTCCAACCCGCCGGTGCGTCGCACAATGTCAGCCACGAGCTCCAACATGCTGGCGGAAGTGGCCCCGCAAATCTGAACAGCGCTATAAGTGGAAACTCCGGGCATGAAGCTGGGCCGAGGACGGTCTAGCGAGAAGGAGTTTTTGATGGTGAAGAAATCAGCGCGGCGCACTCGCGGCACCCACACGCCGGCGTTCAAAGCCCAAGTGGCCGTGGCCGCTTTGCGCGAAGTCAGAACGCTGGCCGAGTTGGCAAAGCATTTCGAGTTGCACCCCACGCAGATCGTTGAATGGAAGCGGCAACTGCTTGAGCACGCGGCTGAAGCATTTGGCGGCGGCGCCCATGCGGTGGAGCCGGTGGACCTGGCGCGATTGAACATGAGCTACACAAGGCAAAGCGGCTTGCGGTGCGCAGGCACATCCAAGCCCGCACCAAAGAGCTGATGGGGAAAACGCGCATGCCGCGAAGTAGCGCCCTAAGGTAGAGTATTTTCGGTAAATAACAATTGTTTTCTTATTTTCGAATAACAGATCGGACCGGCATGAAAGATAACCCCCAGCAAGCCATCGCCCGGCGCATCGCCAAGTTGACGCTTGCCATGGCCGCTTTCGCGCAACTGCTGGCCGTCGCGCCAGCTGCTTTTGCACAGGCGGCCGGCCGAGACTACCCCTCGCGTCCGATTCGCATCGTGGTGGCCTATTCCGCCGGGACGGCGTCCGACACCATGGCCCGGGCCATGACCGACGAACTGGCCAAGCAGATGGGTGTTGGCGCTGACCGAAAACTGAGCCACTTTTAAGGGTTATGCCGACCCAAAACTGAGCCGGGTGTTCCACCTACCCTGCTGCTTTCTTAAGCAGCAGGGAAAAAGGAGTGATCACCATGGACATGATTGGCAGGATCCGGCGGATGTACAGCCGGGGCAAGAAGTCGGAGCGCGAGATTGCGCGCACTACGGGGCTGTCGCGCAACACGGTGGCCAAGTGGCTGCACGGGCCGCTGGCCGGCGGGCCGAAGTACCGGCGCGGCGAGCAGCCCAAGAAGCTCACCGCATTTCACGAGGCACTGGTGCAAGCGCTCAAGACGGACTCGCACCGACCGCGCCACGAGAGGCGCACCGCGCGGGCGCTGCACGTGCAGATCAAGGCCGAGGGCTACGAGGGCGGCTACACGCGGGTCACCGACTTCGTTCGGGCGTGGCGGCGCGGCGCGGGCCAGTCGGCGGCGACCACTGCCTTCGTGCCGCTGGCCTTCGAGCTGGGCGAGGCGTTCCAGTTCGACTGGAGCGAAGAAGGCCTGGTGGTGGGCGGCATCTACTACCGGATGCAGGTGTCGCACCTGAAGCTGTGCGCCAGCCGCGCCTTCTGGCTGGTCGCCTACCCCAGCCAGGGTCACGAGATGCTATTTGACGCGCACACCCGATCGTTCGCTGCGCTGGGCGGGGTGGCCCGGCGCGGCATCTACGACAACATGAAGACCGCCGTGGACAAGGTCAACAAGGGCAAGGCTCGAGTGATCAATGCGCGGTTTGCCGCCATGTGCAGCCACTACCTGTTTGACCCGGACTTC
>CANJPU010000113.1 GCA_947476285.1 Comamonadaceae bacterium
CCACGCCCTTGCCGCCGCTCGATGCGCGGCACCCTGGCTGACCCGCGCCTTAGGCTGCCTTGGACCGGCCTACTCCGCCACAATGCCGGCCTTCTTCATCACGGTACCCCATTTGTCCACTTCGCTCTCCTGGAAGCGCGCAAACTCTTCGCGGTTCATCTGCATCGGCTCGAAGGCATTGGCTGCGAAGAACTTGAGAACCTGGGGCTTGGCGACCGCGCGTGTGATGAGCTCGCGCATGCGCTGCGCTACCGCCGGCGGCGTGCCTTTGGGCATCCAGGCGCCGTACCAGTAGGTCAATTCGTAGTTGGCCAAGCCCGCTTCCTCGATGGTTGGCACCTCGGGCATCAGTGAGACCATGCGCTGCTTGCCAGTGACGCCCAGCGCCCGCAGGTTGCCCGCCTTCAGATGGGGGGCGATAAAGTCTGGCGGCGGAAACAGCACATCGATCTGGCCACCCATCTGGTCCGTCACACCGGGGCCAAGCGCTTTGTAAGGCACGTGCAGCATCTTGATACCGGCAAGTTGCTGAAACAGCTCTCCGGCCAGACGGGTCGCCGGACTGTGGCTGCCAACCGTGAGCTTGCCGGGATTTTTCCGGGCGAAATCTATCAGTTCCGCCATGGTCCTGAATTGCGATTTGGCGCTCACGGTCAACACCAGCGCGCCACCGCACACCGGCGCGAGGGGAACGAAATCCTTGATGCCGTCATAGGGCACCTTCTTGAACAAGAGGTTGTTGAGGATCTGTGTTGAATTCGCGCTTATCAGCACCGTATAGCCATCGGGCGGCGCATTGGCAACGAACTGGGCACCGATGAAGCCGTTGGCGCCGGCCTTGTTGTCCACCACCACGGCTTGGCCTGATTCCTCGGCCACGCCTTGCGCCAGGGCGCGGGCCAGTATGTCGGCCGGCGCTGCGGCGCCAAAGGGCACGACGAAGGTGACAGGTCGGCTTGGGTAGCTCTGTGCGCGGGCGCCGAATGAGAATGGCGTGCCGGCAAGCAAGGCAAGTAACAGGCGTCGGGTTTTCAAGGCAGTCTCCTTTTCTTATTAGCAAACCTGCATCAGTCGTCAGCGGCCACCGGCCACATCAACCACCGTGCCGTGAACATACGAAGAACTCTCCGATGCCAGCCACAGCGCCACTTGCGCCACCTCGCTGGCCTGGCCCGCGCGGCCCAGCGGCACACTGGCCTTGACCATCTGTTCCATCTTGGCCGCACCGCCGTGCAACTCGTGGATCTCGGTGGAGATCAGTCCGGGCCGAATGGCGTTGACGCGAATGCCCTCGGGGCCGACTTCCTTGGCCAGGGCAAGATTGAAAGCATCCATGGCACCCTTAGACGATGTGTAGGCCGCACCGCCTGCCACGCCGCCCAGCCGCGCTCCGATCGACGACATGTTGACGATGACGCCGCCCTTGCCGCCGTGCGCTGTTGACATGCGGCGGATGGCTTCGCGGGCGCAATAGAAGGCGCCGAACAAATTGCCGCTGAAGATGTCCAGCAGATTCCGCTCGTCCACCGCATCAACGCGAAAGTTGGACAAGCGCCCCGCGTTGTTCACCAGCACGTCGATCTGACCAAAGGCCGCGTCGAGCTGCTCGAACATGGCCACCACCTGCTCCAGCTTGCCGACGTCGGCCTTGATGGCGATGGCCTGCGAGCCTTCTTTGCGGATGGTCTCGACCACTTTCATGGCCGCCGCTTCGCTGTGCAAGTAGTTGACGCCAACGCGATAGCCCGAGCGCCCGGCCAGCAGTGCCACTTCGGCCCCGATGCCACGGCTCGCACCCGTGACCAGCATGACCTTGTTCAAGACGCCCTGCCCTGTGCGGCGCGCGCCAATGGGCCACGCAGCAGTACGCCGGGCAGCGCCCCGGTGTGCCGGCCTTCGCGCAGCATGATCTGGCCGCCGACGATGGACGCCAGATAGCCGGTCGATTTCTGCACCAGCCGCCTGGCACCTGTCGGAAGATCGAACACCACCTCAGGCATGCTTGGCGCAAGCCGTTCGAAATCAAACACGGCGATGTCCGCCACCATGCCTTCGCGCAGCAGGCCGCGGCCCTCAAAGCCCCATGCCTGGGCTGGCTCCTGGGTCATCATGTGAACGGCTTCCTCCAAGGTAAAGACTTGGCGCTGGCGGGTCCAGTAACCCAGCAGGTGGGTCTGGATCGACGAGTCGGCAATCTGACTGACGTGAGCGCCGGAATCGGAGAAGGTCATCATGGTGCGCGGATGCTTCATGATCTGCAGCACGTCCGCATCGCTGAATTCGTCGCCGCCCGCGGGCTGAAGAAAGAACTGCTCGAAGTTGCTCTCCAGCGCCAGGTCGATCATCAACTCCACTGGATCGACACCGCGCCTGCGGGCAGCTTCAGCCACTGTGAGGTAAGGCGGATACGGCCCGCTGAACACTCGCAGGTGATCGTAATTTGGCTTGAAGGCCTCCGTGCCGATGGACTTGCCGTAGTCGCCGTGGTGCGCGGCCTGCACCAGGCGCTGTCGCACCACGGGGTCGCGCAGCAGTCGCGCCTGCTCCTCCAGGGGCAAGGCACGGATCGGCCGCCAATCGGGCAAGCGATCGAATGGCAAAGCAGTGCGAAACGACAGCAGCACCGTCACGCCGCGGCTGTGGCACTGGCCGAACATGCGCCCGCCTGCAGCCGCCGTGCTGTCCAACAGCGCGAGCTGGTCTTCCCAGGCGCCGCGCGTCTGCCCCATGGGCACGATGCCAAAGGTGAAGGGCACCTTGCTCTGAACCGCCAAGCTGCGCATGCGCGAGAAGAACTCCGCACGCAGCGCCGGGTCAGCCACACGGGCCACCTGTTCGATGGCGATCTGGAAAATTCCCGCCCCCATCTCGGCCATGGTGTTGACCAACTGACGCACTTCGTCCCAGGAAGCCAGGCGCGAGGCGACGGGGCTGCCGTCGGGTGTGGCGTGGTGCTGGCGCGAGGTGCTCAAGCCAATCGCACCGGCTCGCAGCGCCTCGCGCAACTGCGCCTTCATGCGGGAGATTTCGTCCGCGTTGGCCTCGCGCTCGAAGCCCGCCTCGCCCATGGCCCAGGTGCGCAGTGCCGAGTGCCCGATGTTGGTGGCGTAGTTGATGCCCTTGGGCAGCCGGTCGATGACATCGATGTACTCGGGAAAGGTCTCCCAATCCCATTTGATTCCGGCCATCATGGCAGCGCCGGGGATGTCCTCCGAGCGCTCGAAATTGCGCACGATGAATTCGCGCTGATGCGAGCGCGAGGGTGCCAGCGTGAAGCCGCAATTGCCCATCACCACGCTGGTGACGCCATGCCAGCACGAGTTGCTGCCCAGCGGGTCCCAGTGCATCTGGGCGTCCATGTGGGTGTGCGAGTCGATGAAGCCCGGGGCCACAACGTGACCGTCAGCGTCAAGGGTGTCTCGGGCAGATTCGGTGATGCGCCCGATGGCGGTGATCTTGCCCTTGTCGATCCCCACATCGGCGCGGATGCCCGCACTGCCGGACCCATCAACGACGAGCCCATTCCTGATGACCAGGTCCAGCACGTGAATCCTTTTTGTTATGTGGTAGGTTGCGCGCCTGCACTGCAGGGTGCGGGCAGCATTCGAGCGATTTCATTCTAGGACAAGCACTCTTCGAAGACAAGCGCGAGCACTGGTCATGTCAGCAGTAAATAGAACTGTCCGGTTTGGTAGCAAGTAGATTGTCCGCTTTTTATCGATCTGGATTGCGCCGTGCTGCAGAGTTGTGAAGGGCGTAGCCCGAAGCAACTGTGCAGCACGGCGCGCTGTCTTGCGCTGGCCCTCATGC
>CANJPU010000114.1 GCA_947476285.1 Comamonadaceae bacterium
AACGAACCGGACTTCACCATGCTGTTCGGCCCGGCCAGCATGAAGGCGGGCTTCTTCGGCCGCATGGACGACTACCCCGGCATGACCTGCGGCGCATGGAAGCAGCGCCCGGACAGCACCGGTTACGTGCGCATCACCTCGGGCGATCCACGCCAGGCCCCCGAGTTCAACCCGCGCTACCTGTCCGATGAGCGCGACCAGGTGACGCTGGTCAAGGCGCTCAAGATATTGCGCTCCGTCTTCACTGCCGAGCCGATGGCGCGCTACGTGGTGGCGGAAACGCAGCCGGGGCCGCAGGTGCAGTCGGACGACGAGTGGCTGGATTTTGCACGGCGCATGGGCTCGAGCTCCTGGCACATGATGGGCAGTTGCCGCATGGGCCCGGCGAGCGACGCGAGCACCACGGTGGGCCCGGACCTGAAAGTGCACGGCGTCGAGGGGCTGCATGTGGTCGATGCGTCGGTCATGCCGACCATGTCCTCGGCCAACACCTATGCATCCACCATGGTGGTGGCGGAGAAGGCATCGGACATCATTCTGGGCAAAGCCGCACTACCGCCAGCGGTGCTCTGAACCATCATTAGCGCCTAGGCAGCGAGGAGGAAATCACATGGATACATTCGACTACGTCATCGTGGGCAGCGGCGCTGCGGGCTCGCTGCTGGCCGGGCGCCTTTCGGAAGGCGGCAAACATTCGGTGTGCGTGCTGGAAGGCGGGCCGCCCGACACCAGCCCGTGGATCCGCATTCCCGCCGGTTTCATGAAGACCATCTTCGATCCGGCCGTCACCTACCAGTACCAGACCGAACCGATCGAGGGCACCGCAGCGCGCCCGGTGACGGTGGTGCAGGGACGCACCGTCGGCGGCGGCAGCGCGGTCAACGGCATGCTGTACGTGCGCGGCCAGAAGCAGGACTTCGACGCCTGGGCGGCCGCCGGCAACCCGGGCTGGAGCTATGCCGAGGTGCTGCCCTACTTCAAGCGCACCGAGCGGCGCCATGGCCCGGGGGATGACCGCGTGCGCGGTCGCGAGGGGGCATTGCCGGTGTCCGACTACCGGTTCAACGACGTGCTTTGCGATGCCTTCGTCAAGAGCGCCGAGGCGTGCGGCGTGCCGAGCACGCCCGATTACAACGGCCCGGTGCAGTTTGGCACCGGGCGTTACCAGACGCTGATCCACAAGCGCCGCCGTGTCACTGCGGCCGATGCCTTCCTGCATCCGGCGATTCGCCGTGGCCATGTGAACCTGCGTACACGCGCCCTGTCCAACCGCATCCGCTTCGAAGGCCGGCGTGCGGTGGGCGTGGACTACATCGATGGCGACGGCAAGACGCAGTCGGTGGCCGCAACGCGGGGCGTGATCCTCGCCGCCGGCAGCATCAATTCGCCCAAGCTCCTGCAACTGTCGGGCGTGGGTCCGGCCGACCTGCTCAAGCAGTACGGCATTCCAGTGGTGCATGCGCGGAACTCGGTGGGTGACAACCTGCGCGACCACTACACGGCGCGGCATGTCTATCGCATTCGTGACGCGCGCAGCCTGAATGACGTGTCGAGCGGGCTGCCGCTGGCCTGGCAGGTCATGCGCTGGCTGCTCGGCCTGCCCAGCATCCTGGAGATTCCGCCGGGGAACTGCTTTGCATTCGCCAAGAGCCGGCCCGAGCTGCCCGATGCCGACCTGCAGCTCACGTTCGCGCCGGCCAGCATGAAGGCCGGCACCATCGGCCTGCTGGACGATTTCCCCGGCATGACCTGCGGCGTGTGGAAGCATCGTGCCGACAGCTACGGCAGCGTGCGCATCACCTCGGCCGATCCGCGGGCGATGCCTTTCATCAATCCGAACTACCTGTCGGAGAAGGCCGACCGCGATGGCATGCTGGCCGGCCTGCGCCTCGTGCGCAGGATCTTCGCGGCCGAGCCGCTGTCGCGCTTCGTGGTCGACAATGTGCTGCCGGGACCGGGCGTGGAGAGCGACGATGAACTGCTCGACTTTGCGCGCCAATTCGGCTCGGGCACCTATCACCTCACCGGAAGCTGCCGCATGGGGCCGGCCAGCGACTCGAGCACCGTCGTGGGCCCCGACCTCAAGGTGCATGGCGTGGAGAGCCTGTGGGTGGCCGATGCCTCGGTGATGCCAACCGAGCCTTCCGGCAACACCTATGCGCCGACGCTGATGATTGCGGAGAAGGCATCCGACATGATTCTTGGCAAGCCGGCGTTGGAGAGGGTGGAGTTGTAGGGGGAAGTTGTTTCGTTGCTTTTCGGAAAGTCTTTTCGCCTGACGGCGAGACACCTTTCTTGTCTCGCCAAGAAAGGTGTCCCAAAGAAGGCGACCCCGGAGGTGACGGTTTCGGTGCTGTGCACCGAAACTTCCCTGCGATGCTCGAACGCTTCGGCGGCTGCGCAACTCGGTCGCTGCGCTCCCTCACACAGTGCTCGCCGACGGCCCCGAAGCGTCCTGCGCTTCTCGGCGTCCCCAACGGGGCCCGGCACCCATCCCCTGTGGATAAATACTGCCAAGTTTGTCTATATAAATATGTCACTCGGACATAAATTCGATAAAAACTGACACAAAGTTTATTCCATGGCGGCTCTTCCTGGGCCCCGTAGTCCCACAGATTCCGGAATCGTGAAGCATCAACGCAATTGCAACGGTGACTCAAGATTTCCAATGAGTTTCGATATCCCGCGGGAGTTGACGCCGGCTTTCTCGGGGACTGAATATTCCATACAGTCAAAGGCAATGATTCCATGCAGGTTTATTGGGGAACTGCCAGCTTTGTCCCCGTATACCCGGCGCGAGTGCCGGGTGTATTCTGAACCGCGCTGGGTTTGACGGAGCAGAACCAATGCGGAGAATCACAAATGATTGAATTAGGGCCGGTTATCGTCACCGACGCCGGGTTTGCACTCTATTTAACCGGCGCTTGTGCTGAGTATTAGACGTTAGAGGTCGTCCTCTTCCGCCCTCAGACCCATATATACGTATGGCTATTTAGCCAGACACATGCTAGGCTTTCCGCATGGCCAAGGCTCGGTTCAAATGGGATTCGCGCAAAGACCGCGAGAACATTGAGAAGCACGGGATTTCTTTTGCGAAAGCACAGCTCGCATTTGCGGATTCCAAGCGCGTCATTGCCGAAGACCAGACCCACAGTTCGACGGAAGCGCGGCACTTCTGCTTTGGCGAGGTCGGACAGGGGATCCTTACAGTGCGCTTCACTTACCGGGGCGACGTGATTCGCATATTCGGCGCAGGCTATTGGCGAAAAGGAAAACAGATATATGAGCGCGAAAATAAAATACACGAACGAACCCCTCGGAAACCCCAGGGTCGTGGCTGATTTCCTTCCC
>CANJPU010000115.1 GCA_947476285.1 Comamonadaceae bacterium
TAGCCCCCCCCCCCCGCGAGCCTGTTTCCGCAGCCGCAAGCGAATCACAGCGAACGACGTAGGCGGCCAGAGCGTTTGCCTGGGCGTTGATGATTTGAGTTAGTTCAGATTGCATACGATTCCTTTCGAAAGTTCGCGCTATTCAAGTGCCCCCCCCCCGTAAATCCGGCACTCGCCACTGGCACCACCGACGACGATGGAAATCGTAGGCCGCTGACCGGGTTGCTTCACCACCCGAATAAGCCCAATCAGCGCCAGTCGCCCAAGCGCAGCACTGGCGGCATCACGTTCGATGTTCAGGGTTTTTAGGGCTTTTTGCGTCAGCTTGAAGGGCTTGCCTTTGGCCATGCCGCGCAGCCACCACAGCGCAATGCCCACGGCCAATGTCTTACCCGGTAACGTGGCGGCAGTGCCCAACCAGTCCAAGGGGATGGGGCCACGCAGGAAGAGCGGGGCTTGGGGGGATTCGACCAGCTTGCGGGTGCGGGCATCAAGTTGCAGCCGCTTGACCGGTACGTCACGGTCTGGGTTAGTGGTGATAACCATAGAGAATAATTAATAAGAATGTACGGGTGCGGTGGCGCGCCGCAGGTGGGTGCTGCGTGGTGCCGCAGGTCAGGCCAGTGTGGGCTGCCCCAACAGGTGCATGACCTTGTTCCACATGACCACGCCGCGCTTGTCCATGTAGCGGTCGGGGTAACGAACTTCCTTCACGTCGCTGCCCAGCTCAAAGCCGTCCAGCACGATGCGGCTGGCTTCTTGCATCATCGCTTTGGTGGTGGTGATGGCCTCGTCTAGTTCGTCCAGCGGGGCTTCAATCAGGAGCGCGTCGTGTACCGGGGCACAGACGCGGATGCCCGCCTCGGTGAGCAGGATGCTGGCAATGCGCAGCATTTCAGCACCGTTGGCCTGCATAGGGAAATTGCGAAAACTGCGGTCGTTGGGTTCGTCGCGGGTGTGGATTTGCCAGCCAAAGCCCGCCCACAGGCGGCCACCCAACACGGCTTCATCTACAGCGCTGTCTGACCACTGCCAGAAGCGCCGGTAGGTGCGCCGGTGCAGTTCCAGCAGTTGGCGGGCACGCGCCACTGGCTGGTTGATGCGCAGCGCCAGGCTGGCTTCACCCATGCCGTATTGGACGGCGAGCACGCAGGCTTTGAACTGTTCGCGCTCGGTTTCATGGGTTTTCTTGGTGGCTGTCGCGGGCACCGCCCCGGCTTGTATGGCAAACGCCAGGTAAGGATCGCCGCTGCGGTAGGCCGCCATCATCGCCGGATCGCCGGACAGGGCGGCGGCAATACCGAACTCCTGCTGACTCCAATCCACATAGGCCAGCCCCCAGCCCGACTTTGGGCGTATCAGGCCGCGCAGCCAGACCGACGGGCCGAAGATGAATTTGGAGTTGGACGGCTGGTTGCGCCCGGTGCGCGAGCGAAACGGGGACAACAAGCAGCGGTTGCGGCCATCGGCACCCACATGCAGACTCGCCAGCCGCATTTCTGACAGGGCAGAGCGCAGCTCGCGAATCGGCGCCACTTGCAGATGGGCGCGCGCCATTTCCCGGAACGTGGCGTCGCACATGTCGAGCCGTCCGCTTTCCAGTCGCGGCCAGGGTATGTCGTTCGCCACCAGATATTCCTCCCAGCGACTGGCCTTGAAGGTGCGCCCGTCATAAATGCCGTAGTCGCTGTCCACATCGGCAATCAGTTGATCCTGTATGGCACCCCATTGGGCTTGCAGCAGGTTGAGCGCCTCTGTGTCGATGGGGGTGCCGTTCATCTGGATGCATGACACGGCCTTCATGTAGCTGCCCCGCAGCAGGGCACGCGGCCAGTCGATCTGGTCTTGCATAGCCGTGAGCAGGTTGTCGAGCGCCACCACATCGGTTTCACAGTAGTCCAGAATCGCCAATTCCTCTGCTGAACTCCACGGGCCGCCGGTCAGGATCAGATCGCGCATAGCGTCCTTTTGCTCGCCACCGATGCTGGGCAGGCCGTAGTGCAGCAGCGCACCGAGCAGGCCGCTGCCATGGGCGAGGCGCAGGCCATTGGTCAGGCAGCGAAATTCGGTGAACAGATCGAGCACATGCACGGGCTGCGGCCAGCCAAGGGCGTGGAAGCAATCCATTTCAGCCGAGGCGTAATAGGCCACGCAGAGCGCCTTGTCGCCGGTTGGGAAGGGTGCTATGGCCATGCGCTGTAGATCGGCCTGCCAGTGGCGCTGGGTGCGCCCTGACGGCCATTCACGCACCACCACGCAGACGGGCACGGGTGGGTTGCCCTCTCGGCCCCCTGCCGGGTGGAACTCGAAGTCCACCAGGTAGATGCCGTCGGTGAAGCTGGCGGCGTGCATTAGATTTTGCCCCGCAGGGTCTGGATGACCGGGTGGTCCAGGCTGGCGATGATCTTGCCGCGAAAAGCCACCTCGACCAGCCTGTCAATGTCGTCTGCGGGCCATTCGGGCTCCGGCAGCGCGCCTTCGGCTTCGTACACGTCATAGCCGCCGGCGTGCATGTTGGCGGTGATGCGCAGCCACTTTAGTTTGGCGTGCTCCACGGCTTGTGCCAGCGACTCGTGCCAGGGGTTGCGTGTGCCGTCCTCGCTGGGTAGGGGCACGGGGATCAGGAAGACGTTGTTTTGGCGGTCGATGGCGGCGTGCAACTGCACAGGGCGCACCAGTCCGCTGATTTCTTGCGCCACATCGGGCATGACGACATAGCTTTCGCGGGATTCCTTTTGCTCGAGCAGCATGGCGGCAAAAATCATTTCAGGCGCGGCGTGCGTGCGGAAGAACTGCGATTTTTTGGGCTTGCCAACGGGCACCAGGGTGAGCATTTTTTTGACACCCAAGGTGGCCCCATAGTTGGCTGGGAGGCGGAGAGACTTGAGGGCGGCGCTTGCGCTGGTCAGGGGTTGGCGGGGTGCGGCTCTCATGCTGTCACCCCGGCCAATGCCTTGACGGTTTCAGTGTTCCAAGCCAGCAGGCCACCAATGCGAGTAGGGCGAAGCGGGCCATTCTCAAGGCAAGCCCAGCCCCTCAAAGTTTGCGGGCGGCGGTTTAGGTAATAGGCAGTCTCAGCGGTCGTGAGATTAGGACGGGTGACTTGATTGAACCTGCCCCTGTTTGACGTACCGCTTAGCCACTTTATTATGCGGCCTTCAA
>CANJPU010000116.1 GCA_947476285.1 Comamonadaceae bacterium
CCCCCCTTTGACCAGGCGAACCGCCTCCAGCTTGAATTCCAGGGTGTATTTGCCCCGGGCCTGTCCGTCTTTTCTCTTGCTCATCTTCGATCTCCAATTGCTGAATTTTCACATCAGCTATGGAGTACGTTTTTCGGGGGCAAGATCAGTTTCGTATCTGAGCCCGACGCGCACTCTTGCCGAGAACGTTCCATTTGAAGCTGCGCCACCCCTGCTGCAGCGCCTTCGCAAACTTGATGTGACGCTGCTTCCCATGCACCGCGTCGCGTGGATCGAGCCTGGGGCAACCACTGCGTTCGATGCTATGGCCGGCACCTCGAGAGGTCAGCTGCAGGAGCTTGTGCTGCCGGCCGATGTCGTCGTGTATTACGCGGGAAAGAAGGCAGTGGACGAACTCGCCACGCCATTGCGAAAGGCGGGAGTGAAAATCCATCTGGTCGGGGACTGCCTCGCTCCGCGCCGCATCAACAATGCGACGCTCGACGGGCACACTGTTGGCCGCCAGCTTTGACGCTGCTTCCAAAGCCGGCACCACATCAATAATTTTCCTGCTCAGTGAACGTGTTGACGCCGAGGGGATAGTTTTGTGGAAACTATCCCCTCGGCGTCAACAATCATGTGACACCTCGCCTCACGAGTCGTGACAAAGCGTGCATTGAGACGGAGGCCCGTGCAAGGGGCCGCACTAGTCGATAGGGCCGTCCAGATTGGCGCCCCTCGCTTTGTGACCACATGGAGGCTAATCACCGCCCCATAATTCAAAGCCCGCCGTGTGCGGGTTTTTCTTCGTCGGGAACACGTTCCAACGGTACGAATCTGTGTACCGCAGTCTGTAAAACGTCTGTAAGTGGTCAAAAGAGAAAAAGGCCGCTACCAAATAGATAGCAGGCTTTCTAGTCTTTATCTGGCTCCCCTTCCTGCGCACGTATCGAACTATGTGCGTACTTCCAGATGCAGGATTTCGGCAGATGCTACAGGGGGTCCACGAGATGGGTCTGGCCGCCTAGGCGTTGATGCCCTCGACCTCGCGGGTCAGGGCAGAGTAGGACCTCCCCAACAGTTGATGTCCCCGGGCGTGGTGTAAGTTTTTAATGTTTTCAATGCGCGAAGGGCGCAGCCCGTAGCGCTTGGAGAGCATCGGGTGGCGGCCCAAGGCGGGGTGGCCATCGTGGTTCCGGATATGGTTGAGGTGCGACCCAACAACCTGATCCTCAAAGGAAATCACGATGACCACCGCTACTATCGCACCTGCCGAGCTCGCCGAGAAGGGAGCCGACATCGACGTGCTGCGCCAGATGGTGCAGTTCATGGCCCAGCGCCTGATGGAACTCGATGTGGACACGCGCTGTGGCCACATCGGCCGGGCCGTTCTCGCTGGCGGTCGGTGCTTCCAGCAGCAAGGCCTGGTTGGCGCGGTAGGTGGCCAGCATGCCGAAGGCGCGCACGGCTTCCTCCGGGGTGCCGTAGTCGGGTACCCCGGCCTCCTCAAAGGTTCGCCGCGCATCGGCCACCGCGTCGTCGCCCAGCCAGCATGCCATCACGCGGCCGGGCGTCTGTTTGACAATCGGCGCGCAGGCGCGAGCGATGTCTTCGCTGCGCACGATGGCCGTGGGCGCATGCATGAACAGCACGGCGCCGCTGCCGCGATCGGCCAGCAGCGTCTCCAATATGGTGGAGCAGCCAGCCGATGTAGGTGGCGAGTTGCTGCGCCTCCGGGCCGGGCAGGAGCATGCAGTAGTTGAGGGCGTGCAGGAACCGGTTCTCGGAAATCCAGCGCCGGCGCTCCACGAGCTCCTCATGCATGATGGCAATCTGCCCCGCGGGCCCCCCGAAGCTGATGAAGCCAAGCTTCAGCCAGAAGGAAAGCGCTTCGCCGAACGTCAGGCGTTCGGGCGCAGGGGCGGGAGCCCCTACTTGCTCAATTCCTTGATCGCTGCCTGCCACTGCGCATAGCTCGTGCGGTAGGTCTCATTGGCCTGGTCCAGCGTCATGGGCCGGTAGGGCGACGAGCCGATGCGTATGTAGCGCGTCTGGAATTCCGGATCGCTCACCGTCTTCTGCAGCGCTTCGCTGAGCGCCTGCATTTCGTCGCGCGGCACGCCCACCGGGGCGAAGACCGCGTTCCACTGAGCCCAGTCCAGCTTGTTGAAATCCGCAAAGCCTGCCTCGGAGAAGGTGGGCAGGTTGGGAAACTCCTTCAGCCGCGTGGTCGTAGTGATCGCGAGGCCGACCATGGCGCCGCTGCCGATGTGCGCGGACGCCGTCTGCAGGCTCATGAACATGAAGGGGATGCGACCGGAGATCACGTCGGGGATCGCGGGTGCGTTGCCCTTGTAGTTGACCGCTTCCATCTGAAGGTTGTTGATCTTCGCGAACCACTGCGCCGCGAGCGCGGGCGATGTGCCGGCGCCCGCGGAGCCGTACAGCATGGGCTTGCTGCCGGCCTTGGCGGCATCGACCACCGACTTCACCGTGGTGTAGCCGCTGGCCTTGCCCGTGACCATCACCTGGCCATAGCTGTCGGTGAGGGCAATGATGCGGAAGTCGCGCAAGGGGTCGTAGGGCGTGTCTTGCAGGATGGGCGTGTACACCAGCGCCGAGGCCCCGCCCGCCAGCAGGGTGTAGCCATCGGGCTTGGCCTGCTTCACGAACATGGCGCCGATGGCACCACCCGCGCCGGGGCGGTTCTCCACCACGACGGTGCCGTTCAGGTATTTCTTCAGGCCATCGGCGCTGACACGCGCCGATGCGTCGCCGATGCCACCCGCGGCGAGCGGGTACACCACGGTCACGGGCCGATTGGGAAAGTCGGCGGCCCGTGCGGACATGCTGCCCATCATGGGTAGCGCGACCATGGCGCGCAGGCCGTCGCGAAGAATCACTCGTCTTGTCGTCATTGCCAAATCTCCTTGCACATGAATGCCGTGCACGGCATTCATCGTCCTTCCCAACGCCGGCGGTCGTCAAGATGATTTGCGAGCGTGTCAGCAGTAAATAGAACTGTCCGGTTTGGTAGCAAGTAGATTGTCCGCTTTTTATCGATCTGGATTGCGCCGTGCTGCAGAGTTGTGAAGGGCGTAGCCCGAAGCAACTGTGCAGCACGGCGCGCTGTCTTGCGCTGGCCCTCATGC
>CANJPU010000117.1 GCA_947476285.1 Comamonadaceae bacterium
CCCCCTTTGACCAGGCGAACCGCCTCCAGCTTGAATTCCAGGGTGTATTTGCCCCGGGCCTGTCCGTCTTTTCTCTTGCTCATCTTCGATCTCCAATTGCTGAATTTTCACATCAGCTATGGAGTACGTTTTTCGGGGGCAAGATCACTGTTCATCACCAGCAACACCGTCTCGGCGCAGGTGCGCGGCAGCTACCTGCCCGGGCGCGACACCAGCGGTGCAAGTTCCACGCTGAAGGTGGATCTGACCGGCGTCGATGCCGCAACCATGCAACTGATCACTGATCGGGCCTACGAAAGTTTTCTTGCCCAGATGCGCCTGGCCGGCCGCGAGATCGTGCCCCATGAGGAGCTGAAGGAGTTTCGCGCTGCCATCGACTCTGCGCCCAGTGGGCCGGGCAATCCGTTCGCGAAGGAAGAAGGGTCGCAGAAGGCCATGGCGTTCTCCCCAACTGGCCTGCCACTGTGGTTCACCCATTGGGAGCGGCCCTGGAGTGATCGCGGGATGTTTGACCAAAAGAACTACAAGGCGATGGGCGAGTATTCGCTAAAACTGAACGCCACCGTGATTGCGCCACTTATCGTGGTGAACTTCGCGCGCATGTCCAGCAGCGGCAACCAATCGGGCCTGCTCGCGCGCAGCGCCGAAACCGGCGCAACCATGTCGATGCATGTGGGTGCGTTCTCCACCCATTGGCTGCGAACCGAAGAATTCCGCAACAACATGCTCATGAAGGGGGACGAGGCGGCGGCAAGCATGAATGGCGTCATCGCCAGTGAAATGAGCTTTGGCGACATGAAGGAAGTGGCATCAAGTGACAACAAGGCGCCTGTAGGCATTGCCAATGCGCTTGGGGCCTTTGCGGGTCTGGCTAACGCCGGCGGCGCCGTCCGCGGCAAATCGGAGCATGCTGCGCAAACCAGTAACACCGCCTATGCCGCAGCGGCCAATGACGCGCTGATGCGCGCCACCGGGACATTCGCCAAGTGGTTTCAGAAGTACCCGGCACGATGATCAAGCGCGGTGCACGGGTTCAAAGCCCCATCGCCGCGCGGTAATAGGTGTAGAAGGCTCGTATACCGTTTTCGGCCACCAGGCGCTGCGTCTTGCCGGCATCGCTGCCGCCCATTTCGGTCACTTGCACTGATTCGGGGTAGCTTTCAACGCTGGCCTGAATCTTGGCGAGCACTTCGCTGTCTTCGACCAGCACAAAGCCGGCTGGGCCCACCAGATTGGCCTGTTTCAGGCGCAGCAGAGTCATCTCTTCGTCGTCGCTCTCATCGCCAAAAATAGTCCACTGCACTTCGGTTCGCCTCGGACCCCTAGGGATGATCTGGCGATAACTGGGAATGTTCAGGTGCTGACGGTACATCGCACCCGGAAAGAGTTGAAAACCAATATTCTGGTTGTCGCCGAATTCATCGTGCGCGGTGGTAACGACGTCCATGTCATTGAGCAAGAATCGCGAGCCTGCGGGACGCGCAGCCGCCGTGGGATCGGCGGCGGTCTTGTCACGCACCGGAAGATACTGGCCTGTGATGACGTGCCCCTCATGCGGCGTGATCTGGCCCATCGGGGTGTCGGGCTGAAGCAAACCAAATGCCGGCAAGAAGGTGTGAAGCAAGGTCGCGTGGTAGCCATCGCGGGCGTTTTCCATCCACAGCTTCCAGTTGCAGTCGATCACTTGGCGGCTCGTGCCCAGCAACTTGGGCCGGCGGTTGGTGGTGATGCGATCCATCACCGGCAGCACCGGGCCTACATAGTCTTCAAACGCTGGCGGGTTGTCAGAGAAGCTGGCCCACACCGCAGCGCCGCGCACCGTAACCGCGAGTTTTCGCAGCCCATGCTGGGCCTTGTCGAAACTCTCCGGCATGCCGCCGGCGCCTTTCGTGCCGTGCTCGAAAGGCACGCCCTTGAGCGCGCCCTTGAGGTCGAAGGTCCAGTTGTGGTAGGGGCAAACGATGCTTCTACTTTGACCCCGATGCTTCCAGCATAAGGCGATGCCGCGGTGTGTGCACCGGTTTTCCATCACATGGATTTCGCCGTTTTGATCACGCGTCACCAGCACCGATTTGTCGGCAATCGATGAGCGCTTCCAACTCCCCGCTACAGGAAGTTCGCATTCGGCAGCGACAAGATTCCAGGTGGGCCCGTGGTGGAAAACTTGCATTTCGCGCGCGAAGATCTCCGGGTCAGAATAGATCCAGGCTGGCACGCGCGACTGCGCATCGCCGGGCCACCTCAATGACGCGGTGTCCCTTGCGCTCTGCCGACTCGAACGCATGTCTGTCAATGGCGCTTGCATGCTTGACTCCCCATTGTGTGTGCCCTTAGATTGGCAGGACCAGTCCCTGCAAAATGCAGTCGTTGTCGTATACGCAAATGCGCTCCTTCAACAGCAAGGCATCGTTGCGGCGCACCAGCTTGTCCATGGTGTATCCGACCATATACACACGTGGGTCGCGATCGAGCAGGGTTTCAAAAACCGCAAAGCTCGTCTGCGCGGCAATCACCTCTGGCCCTGCGTCCAGCACCCGCACATTCGACACGAAGCGCCGCATCCTGCGGGGCTCATACACAGTGGTTTCGCGAATTGTGAGTGCGCGGTCGCGGATCATGCCAATCCCAAAGCAGTTGATCGGCCCGTAGGCCAGCCCGGCCTGCACGTTCTCATATCCGGTGATGCGGTAGAGCGCATCTTCGGTGAAGAAGTCGGGCCAGCGGTGAAATTCGGACTCGTCAAGGCAACAGTTGTATTCCTCGTAAAAGTCGCGCAGCTCAAGCTTGAGCAACATGTTTGCGGAAATGTTCATGCGTTCATCTCTTATGCGTTTGACTCAACTGGGCCTGTCCCCTGCCTAGTGTGGTGTTTCACTCTATGCAGCACATAAAACCGCGTCTTTGCCGCCCTGGCGTCGTTGCAAATCCGCGCGATGCCACTGGGCATCGCTGTGGTTTGCGCCTAGCCAGGACGACAAATCCATCGGTTTTATTACGTGCTGCATTGTGTGAAACACCACAC